>NZ_PTQX01000022.1:0-81879 GCF_002943475.1 Limnohabitans sp. TS-CS-82
GCCAAACTCGCCCTTGAGCGTTTTGCGGCTCTTGCCGTTTCGGGTGTTGCCCTTGGGATTGGCAACGGGTTCGTTCTTGCCGTGCCCAAGGTGCTCAGCCATCTCGGCTTCAAGGGCTCGCTCGACCAAGCGTTTGGTCAATTGTTTGAGAAGCCCGTTTTCTCCGATGAGGTCTTCAGGCTTTTTGTAATCCGCCAACAGGCGGTCTATCAGTTCGTTGCTTACGGTCATTTCTCTTCCTTTGAAGATGAAGGCAGTTTCCTGCCATTAGACCGTTTACACAAAATCTAGGACACGCCCGATAAGCTGCTAAACGTACGTCAGTAGCGGCAATTAGGCTCGACAGTAGTTCTTAACAGTAGCTTCGCTGATTTTGAATTGTCTAGCCGTTTGGCTAATGCTGGCGCTGTTCAACTCTCGCCATGCTTTAACCTGTACTTGATTGGCGGCTTCAGGACGACCTAATCGTATTTTGCCTTTATGGGTCTTACCAGTAGCTTCGAAGCTAGCTTTAGCGACTGCACGACCTGCGGCTGTGCGTTCTCTAATTTTGCTTCTTTCCATTTCTGCTACTTGAGCTAACAGGGCAACTATCATTTTCCCGATATCGCCATGAATCCTGCCGATACCGTGGATATCCAGTTCTACCCCCTTTTCTAGCAGTTGCTTGACGGTTAGCTGAACGTCGATTGAGTCACGACCAAGGCGGTCGATTGCATAACAACTGACTAAGTCTCCAGCTCTGGCAACGAGCATCAGCTCTGATAACCCTTTTCTATCCTTAGCCATAACACTGCCGCTTATTCCTGAATCAATGAACTCCGCATCAAAGTTGCTGCCAATGGCTTGGCGTTGAGCTTCAATAGTTTGGGAATTGGTACTGACTCTGAAGTAGGCGAAGTGTTTAGACATTTTTTAAGTGAGCTATAAAGATAGGGTGATTTTATAGCTAGATAAAAAGATGGTCAATAGCCATTTGATAGCCGTTGGCAAGAAAGTTACAGCTTGTTAGCCATAGCTTTAGAACGAAGCAAATTCTTGGCACTTTAAATTAGCGCTGCTTTGATATCGATGCATTGACATACAGAATGAATCTAGCGGTGTTAGTTCATTTTCTAAAAGAGTAATCTTTTCTTTACATTCAATAGGAACAGCATAGTAATCAGGCGCTGGTTTACCTTCGAAGACAATGTCAACTTTGCAGTCGTGGAGCCAGTTTAATGCTTGCTCAACTATGAAGTCTTCGTAGCCGCTAGGTGTATCTAATTCTTTTAGCGCGTATATCTTAATTCCAAAGTAGCATTCATAATGCAGTTGATTGATAAGCCAATAAGTCCAATGGTCCGTTTTATTTAAGCGTTCTATTTCATGCTTTAAGACTTCAGTCACAGTTGCTGCACTTGATGTTTTATTAAATGTCGAAATACCATGATGTACGGCAATTTCTTTAATCATACTTAAGGTGGCTGTAGCAGGTATGCTCGTGAGCCCTGTTAGCTTCTTAAGCAATTGTTCTCTTTGATTTGTTAGCTGGACAGCACTAAGGAATTTATTGAATTCATCACCTAAGTAGGCTCTAGCTTTACCAAGTATTTCAGCTGGGCTATCGTTAGTCTTTACAGTCCATTTAGGAGATAAGCTGCTTTTAAGTATGTGCCTGCCTGTACCTTCAGTTGCAATAGACTTATGTTTCAGATTCCATTTTGCAGGTGTAATTACTAGATTTTCAGGATGAATCGTACCAATTGAAGTCTCATTACCTTTTGCTGAAAATACGTGACTTAAATGGTAGTCCTCTTGGGGTGTACCTTCTTTAACGGCACTGTATCTGGTAGCTTTGCGTTTAATTCGATTTAGTTCGTGCAGCATTTCAGACGTAAACCCTCTAAGAATTTCAACTGTGCCAGAACGTCTAATTTGGTTAAATAGATACAATCCGTAAGACGATTTCTTTAGCTGGTTAAATTTCTTGGTTAATCTATCTTTTCTGCTTTTAGTTTTTCTTCTACGTAGAATTTTCCTATCAGATGCTTGCTGCTTATCCTTGTGTTCTCTAGAGCAGTAGATTTGTTTGTAGTTATTACCTACAAAATTAGCATTACAATATGGACACTTTAAGTAATTATTGGAGTTACTAATGTAGGTTAGTGATTCTTTCTGTTTGGGCAAATTCTTTCTCCCTGTTCTTGAGTTGGTTAGTTAGTAGTTCTTGCACCGCGATGTTTAGCAAGTGCATGACCCCCATGCCTGTAATTGTTTTAAGTTGCTCAAGGTTTGCAACTGTTCTGTCGTTAAATTGGATATACATAAATCTTCAGGTTTCAATAGGCGTAAAAAAGGACCAAGCTGGAATAAACCAGTGGTCCGTTATGAGCACATTAAATGCTAATTTTTATACCTATATTGTAGTGTACAAATTAAGAAAAGTCAAATTTGAAACTTATATGAGTAATATATTTAAATAAATTGTATATTTATTGATAGTAAATTGTTACATTGACGGTTTCGAACTGTTATTGAAACATTAATAAATTGTGATGTAAACCAATAAATGATGAATAAGTACTATGTGCAAGCACCAAAGGGAACAAAATATAGGTTCATGCTAACTAACTAATCTTCTGAAACTTGGCCGGAAAACGCGCTTGCCGTGCCGCCCGTGAAATGGTGATGTGCCCGTTCTCTAGCGGTTCGCGCAAGGCTTCTAGCGCGCTGCGGTTCACTTCAGCCAGTTCGTCCAAAAACAGCACGCCGTGGTGCGCCAATGAGATCTCACCCGGGCGCGGGGGCGTGCCCCCGCCCACTAACGCGACAGATGTCGCGGTGTGATGCGGACTCCGCGTCGGCCGTTGCTGCCATTGGTTCAGCTCGAAGCGCCCTGCCAAGCTGGCGATGGCGGCACTCTCCAGTGCCTCGTCCAGCGTCATGGGCGGCAGCAGGGCGGCAAAGCGTTGGGCCAGCATGGATTTGCCGGTGCCGGGTGGTCCTACCAACAACAGAGAGTGGCCACCCGCCGCTGCAATTTCTAAAGCACGTCGGGGGGCTGCTTGGCCCTTCACCTCAGACAAATCAAGGCCATGCACATGCGCTGTGTTCTGGTGAACAGGCGAGGCAATGCGGCACCAACCGCTGGCATCGCTGAGCGGTGGTGTGGCGGTGGTCAGCCCCGGCTTGGCAAAGTGCGCCACCACATCGCTCAAATGCTGGGCGCGGTACACCTCGGCCGTGGGCACCAATGCGGCTTCTTCGGCGCTGCCCGGCGGCAAGACCAAACGTGTTCGCAAACCCGCGCTGTGCAGTGCCAGCCCCATGGCCAAAGCCCCGCGCACTGGGCGTAACTCGCCCGACAACGACAGCTCCCCCGCAAACTCGTGCAAGGCCAACGCGGCTTCGTCGAGTTGACCGTGCGCGGCCAAGATGCCCAAGGCAATGGGCAAGTCAAACCGCCCCGAATCTTTGGGCAGATCGGCAGGGGCGAGGTTGACCGTGATGCGTTTGTTGCTTGGAAAGTCCAAACCCGCGTTTTGAATGGCGCAGCGCACCCGTTCACGTGCTTCTTTCACCTCGGTATCTGCCAACCCGACCAAGGTGAAACTGGGCAAACCGTTTGCCAAATGCACCTCAACGGTCACGGCAGGAGCCTGTAAACCCAAAAGTGCGCGGCTGTGAATCAAGGCGAGGGCCATAAAACTTCGCTTTCTGATGATTTATCCCCATTGCGGGGCGATTTAGAGGTATTCGCGCACCAGTTGAGTGCATCAAAATGAGGCGCCGTTCAGGCTACTGCATCACTTTGGGTCTTAGGGCAGGTGTTGGGGCCACTTTTGTGGACTTCTGCGCTGGCACGGACCCTGCTAAGTAGGTGTATCCCTTTTTAATTTTTCAATGGAGAACACTATGAAACTCAAGTCCAAATTGCTCTTGGCCCTGTTGGCCACTTCTTCGGCAGCTTTCGCTCAAACCGCACCTGCTGCACCTGAGTCGACACTGGGCTACAACGTGGGTGTGGCTTCTGAGTACCGTTACCGTGCCATTGGCCAATCACGCGGTGAGCCAGCTTTGCAAGGCGGTGTCGATTACGCACACAGCAATGGTTTCTATGCAGGTGCGTGGGGTTCGACCATCAAGTGGATCAAAGACGCAGGCGCAACAGACGGTTCGACCGAGCTGGACCTCTATGGCGGTTACAAATTTGAAGCCGCTGGTTTGGCTTATGACGTGGGTTTCTTGCGTTACGAATACGTGGGCAACAAACTCAAAAATGTGTCTGGTTTTACCAATGCCAACACCAATGAGGCTTACGCTGCTGTGACGGCAGGTCCTGCTACTGTGAAGTATTCATACAGCTTGAGCGACTTGTTCGGCAATATCAACTCCAAAGGCAGCAGCTATTTGGAAGCAAGCGCCACATTTGACTTGGGCAACGGTTACACACTCACACCACATGCCGGTCGTCAAGCCGTCAAAAACAACACCATCTATAGCTACACAGACGTATCTTTGACCGCTGCGAAAGATTTGGGTGATGGTTTGTCTGCCAGCGTTTCCGCCATCAGCACCAACGTCAAATCGGCTTACACCAACGCCGTTAATGGCTACAACGGTGGCAAGAGCATCGTTGTCGTCGGCGTGAAGTACAGCTTCTAAGCCCCAAGCGCAACGTCTTTTATTGGAGCAACCATGAAACTCATCACCGCCATCATCAAACCCTTCAAGTTGGACGAGGTCCGCGAGGCCTTGTCGCAAATTGGGGTGCAGGGCATCACCGTGACCGAAGTCAAAGGCTTTGGTCGTCAAAAAGGTCACACCGAGTTGTATCGCGGTGCTGAGTACGTGGTTGACTTCTTGCCTAAGGTCAAGATCGAAGCTGCGGTTGACGCCGAGCATGTGGACCGTGCCATCGAAGCCATTGAGGGCGCAGCCCGCACCGGCAAGATCGGCGACGGCAAGATTTTTGTTTACGACCTCGAACAAGTGGTTCGCATCCGCACCGGTGAAACCGGTCCGGAAGCCCTCTGATCGCAGCGCCCCATCGTCCTTTCGAAAGAAGATCCATCATGAAAAAACTGCTCGCTTCCCTTGCCCTAGGCTTGGGTCTGCTGTTTGGCGGCGCGGCCGTCATGGCGCAGACCGCTGCCCCTGCGGCGCCCGTCGCCGAAGCCAAAGTGGCTGCCCCCGCAGCCGCTGCTGAAGCCCCCGCTGCTGCCGCACCGGTCGCCGTCCCTAACAAGGGCGACACCGCTTGGATGACCATCTCCACCATCTTGGTGATCTTGATGACCATCCCTGGTCTGGCCTTGTTCTACGGCGGTTTGGTCCGCAGCAAGAACATGCTCTCTGTCTTGATGCAAGTCTTCGTGGTCACCGCGCTGATTTACGTCTTGTGGGTCATCTACGGCTACTCCTTCACCTTCACGGGCGGCTCACCATTCATTGGTGGCATGGACAAGCTGTTCTTCAAAGGCATCACGCCTGACTCCATTGCTGCCACGTTCAGCAAAGGCGTTGTGATTCCTGAGTTGACCTTTGCGGCCTTCCAAGCCACGTTCGCGGCCATCACTTGCACCTTGATCGTGGGTGCTTTCGCTGAACGCGCTCGCTTCTCGGCTGTGTTGTTGTTCTGCGCTCTGTGGTTCACCTTCAGCTACATGCCAGTCGCGCACATGGTTTGGTACTGGGACGGCCCAGATGCGATCACCGACGCTGCTTCCCTTGACGCTGTGACGGCCGCTGCTGGCTGGTTGTGGGCCAAAGGTGCGCTCGACTTCGCAGGCGGTACTGTGGTGCACATCAACGCTGCTGTGGCAGGTTTGGTCGGCGCTTACGTGATCGGCAAACGCACAGGCTACGGCAAAGAATCGATGGCCCCTCACAGCTTGACATTGACCATGGTGGGCGCTGCCTTGCTGTGGGTGGGTTGGTTCGGCTTCAACGCTGGCTCTAACCTCGAAGCCAACGGCGTGACGGCACTGGCCTTCATGAACACCTTGGTGGCGACCGCTGCCGCGACCTTGAGCTGGATTGCTGGCGAAGGCCTCTCCAAAGGCAAGGCCTCGATGTTGGGCGCTGCGTCCGGTGCGGTTGCTGGTTTGGTGGCCATCACCCCAGCGTGCGGATTCGTCGGCCCCATGGGTGCCATCGTGATCGGTTTGTTGGCAGGCTTCATCTGCTTGTGGGGCGTGAATGGTCTCAAGCGCATGTTGGGTGCTGACGATTCCTTGGACGTCTTCGGTGTCCACGGCGTGGGCGGTATCTTGGGTGCTTTGTTGACCGGCGTGTTTGCTGCGCCATCGTTGGGCGGCACTGGCGTGTATGACTACGTGGCCAACGCTGTGAACCCTGAGTACTCGATTTCTGGCCAAGTTTGGATCCAGTTCCAAGCGATCGCCACCACCATCGTGTGGTCGGCAGTGGTCTCCTTCATCGCTTACAAGTTGGTTGATCTGGTGATCGGTCTGCGTGTGACGGAAGAAGAAGAGCGCGAAGGCTTGGACATCAGCTCACACGGCGAAACCGCCTACCACCGTTAAAAATCAAGGTTTATTTCAAGTTTTCCTTGGACTTTTAGCCCGCCTCACGGCGGGCTTTTTTTCGTCTGTGCGTCGGCGGCAGGTGTCGCACGCGCAGCGATTTTTGACGGGGTTGTTCAAAAAATTCAAATGAGGACCTCAAGGCAGCGGCTACCATGAACCCCATGCAAGACACCCTGCAACACACCCTCCAAGATTTCACCGATCGCATTCTTCAAGCCTCCCAAACCGGCCAGCCTTTGCGCTTGCGCGGCGGTGGCACCAAAGACTTTTTAGGCCAAAGCCTGCAAGGCGAGGTGTTGGACACCACGGCCTACAGCGGCATCTTGAGTTACGAGCCGAGTGAGCTGGTGATCACCGTGCGCTGCGGCACGCCCTTGGCTGCGGTGGAAGCCGCCTTGGCAGAAAAAGGTCAGAGCTTTGCCTTTGAGCCACCGCATTTTGGTGCTGGCGCGACGATTGGCGGCATGGTTGCCGCGGGTTTGAGCGGCCCCGCCCGTGCCAGTGTGGGCACGGTGCGCGATTTTGTGCTGGGCGCCCGCGTGATCAACGGCAAAGGCGAGCACCTCACCTTCGGCGGTCAGGTGATGAAAAACGTGGCGGGCTACGACGTGTCGCGTTTGCTCGCGGGCAGTTGGGGCCAGCTGGGCCTCATCACCGAAGTGTCTTTGAAGGTGTTGCCTGTGGCGCCCGGCGAAGCCACTTTGGTGTGCGCAGGTGTGAGCCAAGCGCAAGCCTTGAAGCTGATCAACCAATGGGGCGGTCAGCCCCTGCCCTTGAATGCCAGCGCGTGGGTACACGACACCACGGCCAACCCCGCGCAAGACTTTTTCTTTGTGCGCCTGCGCGGTGCTGTTGCTGCCGTCGACGCGGCGGTGACCAAGATGAGCGCTGAGGTGCAAGCCTTGGGCGCGCACGTCACGCGCATGGACAGCGCACAAGTCACCGCCGACTGGCATGCCAGTGGCGAGCAAACCTTGGACTTTTTCAAAGCCCCCACCGAGCAAGATTGCTTGTGGCGCTTGAGCGTGCCGCAAACCGCCCCTGTGCTCGACGTGCGTGTGAACGGCACAACCTGCGCGCAATACATCGAATGGCACGGCGCGCAGCGGTGGTTGTGGGCACCGGCATCCGCTGTGAATTCCGTGCGCGAGGCTGCGCTAAAGGCGGGCGGCCATGCCACCTTGTTCCGCACCAGCGCTGCGAGCCGACAAACTTTGGGCGATGTCGACAAGCAAGTGGGCGTCTACACCCCGCTCAATGCCGTGCAACAACGCATTCAAAACGAACTCAAAAAACAGTTTGACCCAGCGGGCATCTTCAACCCCGGTCGCGCTTAATACCCAGACCAAACCTCAGAGCCACACATGCAAACCAACCTGGCCCCCCAATACGTCGGCACGCCCGAAGGTGAAGCAGCCGAAGCCATCTTGCGCAAGTGCGTGCACTGCGGTTTTTGCACCGCGACGTGTCCCACCTACCAACTCTTGGGCGACGAGTTAGACGGCCCACGCGGGCGCATCTATTTGATGAAGCAAGTGTTTGAAGGTGCCACGCCCACACGCGCCACGCAACAGCACTTGGACCGCTGCCTCACCTGCCGCAACTGCGAAAGCACCTGCCCCAGCGGCGTGCAATACGGCCACTTGGTGGATGTCGGCCGCAAAGTGGTCGATGCGCAAGTGCCGCGCCCCTTGGGCGAACGCGTGCTGCGTTGGGCCCTGAAAGAAGGCTTGCCCTCGCCGCTGTTTGCCCCTGCCATGAAGTTGGGCCAAGCCGTGCGCGGCGTTCTGCCGGCCAAGCTCAAAGCCAAAGTGCCTGCGCCGCAAGCTGCTGGCGCCTGGCCGACGCAAACGCACGCCCGCAAAGTGTTGATGCTGGCTGGTTGCGTGCAGCCCGCCATGTTGCCCAACATCAACACCGCCACCGCACGCGTGTTGAATGCCGCAGGCATTCAAACCGTGGTCGCCCCCAAAGCGGGTTGTTGCGGTGCGGTGAAATTCCACTTGAACGACCAAGACGGCGGCATGGCCCACATGCGCGCCAACATCGACGCGTGGTGGCCTTTTGTCGAACAAGGTAGTCCTAATGAAGTTGAGGCCATCGTGATGAACGCCTCAGGCTGCGGCGTGATGGTCAAAGACTACGGCCATGTGCTGAAAGACGATGCTGCCTACGCCGCCAAAGCCAAGCGCATCAGCGAACTCACCCAAGACCTGAGCGAGCTCTTGCCCGACTTGGTGCCCGTGCTCAAACCCAAACTCAATCCTGCAGCCTTGGCCAACGCGGGCATGCAAGCTTTCCACCCGCCCTGCACCTTGCAGCATGGCCAGCAACTCAAGGGCGGCGTTGAAAAGCACCTGGCCGAATTGGGCTTTGCCATTCAAGTGGCCAACACCGAAGCGCATTTGTGTTGCGGGTCGGCGGGCACCTACAGCGTGTTGAACCCTGAGATCAGCACCACCTTGCGCGACCGTAAATTGGGCCACTTAGATGCGCTGCAACCCAAAGCCATCCTGAGCGCCAACGTCGGCTGCATCACCCACTTGCAAAGCGGCACCGATGTGCCGGTGAAGCATTGGGTGGAGGTGTTGGACGCGGCGTTGAACTGAAAATTGTGCGAGATTGAAGATTGGCATAACGCTATGTCACGCAAAGGATTTTTCAATTTTTGAGAGATTTTTTGCGAGATTAAATGCGACTTTGTGTGCAGCTTTTAAGTCGTCAATCTCAAGCTCCCAATGCCGCCTCAATATCCCCCGCCAGTTTGGCTGGCGCATCCATCGACGCATAGCGTTTGATCACGCGTCCGTCTTTGCCGACCAAGAACTTGGTGAAGTTCCATTTGATGCCTTCACTGCCCAGCAGCCCCGGTGCTTCTGCTTTGAGCCACTGAAACAACGGGTGGGCGTCTGCGCCATTGACGTTCACTTTTTCCATCATCGTGAAGCTCACGCCGTAGTTTTTTTGGCAAAACGCGCCAATCTCGGCGTTTGTCCCCGCGTCTTGCGCACCGAATTGGTTGCACGGAAAGCCCATCACCACCAAGCCTTGCGGGCCGTAGGTTTTGTGCAGCGCCTCTAAGCCTTCAAATTGCGGCGTGAAGCCGCAGGCACTGGCGGTGTTGACGATGAGCAAAACTTTGCCCTTCAGGTCGGCCAAGGCCAAGGGCGTGCCGTCGATGCGGGTGGCGGTGAAGTCGGTCAACGTGGTCATGGGGGGTGTCTTTCAAAGCATGTGCCAACGTGTGAATGCTTGGCACGTCAAAGTTCATCAAGCGGGGGGCTTGTCCGTGTGCACTTGTGATGCCAGCAACGCAGCCAACACAATCATGCCCCCACCCAGCCCCAAGCGCCACGTCAGCACCGATGCCCCTGCTGCGACCGAGGACACGCTGGCAAACACCACCTCCGACATCATCAGCATGGCGGTGGTGTGCGCGCTCAAACGGGCTGCACCATATTGCAAGGCGAAGTTCGACACCAAAAACGCCACGCTCAAGCCCAGCACCCAAGGGGCCCATTGCGGCGCGTGCGCCAAGGGCATCGTTAACGCAGGCACGATGCCCGTGACCGTTGCCAATGTGGCGCATACAACAGCCATCAAGGCCCCGCCGCCAAACATGGCCACCATGCGTGTCGCGTCTGGCGTGTGCTGCAAACGCAGCAACAAAATATTGGTTAACGCGAAGCACATGCCCGCCAGCAGGGCCAACATGTCAGGCAAGTCTTGCGGAATGGGCCACGGCGTGTCGGGGGTTTTGAGCACGAGCACCACGCCCGCCAATGCCAAACCCATGCGCGCCAAAGCGCCGCGGGTGGGGCGTTCTTTGAGCAGCCACCACGCCAACAACAGCGCCCAAGTGGGCATCAAATAAAACAGCAACACCACGCGCACCACATCGCCGGTGGTGACGGCCCAGTTGAAGCCCACGTTGGTCAGGCCCGAGGCCGCCATCAGCCACCAAAGTTCGGGGTGTGTTCGGAGGTGTTGCCAAGCGCGCGGGTAGGCCACCATGAGGCCCATCCAAGCCACGGCAAAGACCGCGGCGGTGGCCCACAAAGGGTGTAACCCTTCGATCTGAAGTTGGCGCAAAGGCCACCAAGACAAGCCCCACACCAAGGCATTGAGCACCAAGCCCAACGCAGGTAGCAAAGGCTTGTTCACCTTAGCCGTGCAAGTCGTCGTTGCGGGCGATGTGCATCAAGCGCGCGAGTTCTTCGCGGTGGTGCACATGGTTGTGGGCATGCCAGAGTTTGATCAGCCACATCACATAGCCCACCAGCACGCCAAAGGCGGTGATGGCGCCAAATGCGCTCAGGCCGATGCTGGTGGAGAAGGTGTAGAGGCCACCCAGTCCCAAAATACACAGCTGTTCGTTCAGGTTTTGCACGGCGATGGAGCGGCCCGCGCCCATCAGGTTGTGGCCACGGTGTTGCAGCAACGCGTTCATAGGGACAACCAAGAAACCACCCAAGCCACCTAAAACGATCAAGAAAGGCACGGCCAGCCACAGGTTGTCAATGAAGTTCATGCCCACCACAAACACGCCCATGGCGATGCCCAAGGGCATCAAGCGGGTGGCGTGGTCGAGCTTCATCTTCATCGATGCCACCACGGCGCCGACCGCTGTGCCAATGGCCACCACGCCCACCAAGCTTGAGGCTTGGGTGGTGCTGTAGCCCAAAGCTGCGGCGCTCCACGCGAGCACGATGTAGCGCAAGTTGCCGCTCACGCCCCAGAACAAGGTGGTCGTGGCCAACGAGATTTGGCCCAATTTGTCTTGCCACAGTCGCTTGTTGCAATCCCAAAAGTCGGGGACCAAGGCCAACAGGTTGTGCGCCATGCTTTTCTCGGGATCGGCTTGCATGGGCGTCAAGGTAGCGCCGGTGTTGGGGATGCGGGTGTTGAACCACGCGGCCAAGGCATACAAGGGGATCAGCAAACAGATGGCGGCTTCAGCCGAAGAGTCGATGCCTGTGGTCACAAAAGGCAAGTCAAACGACAGCAGCCAAGCGGAGAGGTTGTGACCCACCAGTTGGCCGCCGAGCAAAACGCCCAAGATGATGGAGGCAATGGTCAAGCCTTCGATCCAACCGTTGGCCTTGACCAGCTGAGAGGAGGGCAGCAGCTCGGTCAAGATGCCGTATTTGGCTGGCGAATACGCCGCAGCACCCAAGCCCACCACGGCATAAGCCGCCAAAGGGTGCACGCCAAACAGCATCATCAAGCAGCCCACCACTTTGATGGAGTTGCTCATGAACATCACCTCGCCTTTGGGGCGCGAGTCGGCGAAGGCGCCAACAAACGGGGCCAAAACCACGTAAAACAAGGCAAACATGGGCACCAGAGCCGCGCGTTGCCATTCGGCAGCGCCGTCTGATTTGAGTAATTCGACGGCTGTGACAAACAGTGCGTTGTCGGCCAACGAACTGAAAAATTGAGCCGACATGATGGTGTAGAAACCGCGCTTCATGGGGGGAGTGGAGCAAGACGCGCACATGAATGTGCGGAGTAGCGTTGCCGTGACTTCTTTCTAGTGATAACGGCCAAGGTTATATCACGCGGGTGCCACAATATTGGCCATGCCCCGCCCGATTCAAGCCCATGTCCATACCGACGCTCTGCGTCACAACCTGCAGCGCATGCACGCTGCAGCACCCGATGCACGCATGTGGGCCGTCGTCAAAGCCAATGCCTATGGCCACGGCATTGAGCGGGTGTTTGAGGGCTTGCGGGCTGCCGATGGCTTTGCCTTGCTTGACCTTGACGAGGCACAGCGCCTGCGGGCCTTGGGCTGGCGCGGCCCCATCCTTTTGCTAGAGGGCGTGTTTGAGCCCCGTGACTTGGAGCTGTGCTCGCGTCTCGACCTGTGGCACACCGTGCATTGCGACGCGCAAATTGACATGCTCAGCCGTCACAAGACCCAAGTGCCCCACCGGGTGTTTCTCAAAATGAACAGTGGTATGAACCGCTTGGGGTTCACACCCGTGCGCTTCCGATCGGCGTGGACGCGGCTGAACCTGTTGCCCCAAGTTGACGAAATTTCGCTCATCACCCATTTCAGCGACGCCGATGGCCCCAAAGGCTTGGCCGAGCAAATGGCTGTGTTTGCCCGCACCACCCAAGATTTACCTGGCGAGCGCAGCACCTGCAACAGCGCGGCATTGCTGCGTCACGCCACCGACCCCGTCGTCGCCGCAGATTGGGTGCGCCCCGGCATTGCGTTGTACGGCAGCTCGCCCGATTTTCCTGAACACGACATCATGCATTGGGACTTGCAGCCCACGCTCACCTTGAGCAGCCGCATCATCGCAGTGCAGCAGCTGCAAGCGGGCGACACCGTGGGTTACGGCTCTTCTTTCAAAGCGGAATCTGCGCTGCGTTTGGGCGTGGTGGCCTGCGGATACGCCGACGGCTACCCCCGCCACTGCCCGACGGGTACGCCTGTGTTGGTGAACGGCGTGCGCACCCGCACCTTGGGCCGCGTCAGCATGGACATGATCGCCGTCGACTTGACCCCGTGCCCCGACGCTGACTTTGGCAGCGAGGTCACCCTGTGGGGCCGCGCTGCCAACGGCGCCGTGTTGCCCATCGACGAGGTGGCTCAAGCCGCAGGCACCGTGGGCTACGAGCTGATGTGTGCCGTGTCTGCCCGCGTGGGCTTTGTTGCTGAAACCGAGTCGAAAGCTTGAGACCATGAGTCAACACCTGCCCCTGCGTCACGGTCTGCTGGCGCTTGCCGTGGTGGCGGTGTGGGGCAGCAACTTTGTAGTCATCAAAAATGCCTTGGCCGATTTGCCGCCTCTGCTGTTTGCGGCCTTGCGGTTTTCGTTGGCCTTCGTGCCCGCCGCTTTCTTTTTGCCCAAACCCAATGTGCCGTGGCGCAATTTGGCCGCCTATGGCTTGCTGATTGGCTTGGTGCAGTTTGGTTCGCTGTACATGGCCATCAATGGGCACATCGCGCCTGGCTTGGCGTCGCTGGTGGTGCAAACGCAGGTGTTTTTCACCATTGGCTTGGCCATGTATGTGGCCAAAGAGCGCTTGCGCCGTTTTCAGTGGGTGGCGTTGGCGTTGGCGGTGTCAGGCATTGCCGTCATTGGCGCGCACACCGACGCCAGCACCACCGTTCTTGGCTTGGGCCTCGTGCTCCTCGCTGCCTTGGGTTGGTCCATCGGCAACATGGTGGGCAAGCAAGCCGGCCAAGTGAACATGCTGGCCTATGTGGTCTGGTCCAGCGGCTTTGCCGTGCTGCCCTTGTTCGTCTTGTCGTGGCTGGTCGAAGGCGCCCCCGCCATGCAAGCCGGACTCGCCCGCGCCACCTGGGGCACTTGGCTGGCCGTGGCTTGGCAGTCCTTTGGCAACACCCTCTTTGGCTACGCCGCTTGGGGCTGGTTACTCGCCCGTAACCCCGCCTCCACCATCACCCCCATGGCCTTGCTCGTGCCCGTTTTTGGCATGGGCGCCTCAGCCCTGTTGCTCGCCGAACCCTTGCCCGCCTGGAAACTCATCGCCGCAGGCTTGGTCATGACCGGCTTGGCGCTGAACGTGTTGTGGCCGCATTGGCAAGAACGCCAAGCCGTCAAAAATTGACGCACGTTAAACAGCGCAAGTGCACCAACACGCGAACAAGCAAGCAAGAAAACGGAACACTCCGTCACACGAACAGTCAGCCACTCAAACATCGCAGCGAGCGCCGGCTGCGCCCCTTCGCGGGGCCAAGGCCAGCGCAAAGAATCAAGCAGCCGGATAAAGCCCCAGCTCCTGTGCCTGCAACCTAGCCAACCCCAGCAGAGCATCGGTAAAAGGCGTTGCCACCCCCACGATCTGCCCCAACTCCCGCACCGCCCCCACCAACGCATCCAGCTCAACAGCACGCTTGGCTTCCACGTCTTGCAGCATCGAGGTTTTGAACGCGCCCAGCTTGCGGGTGACGGCGTGGCGGTCTTCCGGTTGCTGGTCGATGGGAATGCCGATGGCCGCGCCAATCGCCTTGGCCTCCAACATCACCTGCGAGATGAAGCCGCGTACCAGCGGGTCATTCAAAATCTTGTCGGTGGTGGCGCCGGTTAAAGCGCTGACGGGGTTGACCGTCATGTTGCCCCACAGCTTGTACCAAGTGTCTTTTTGAATCTGCGGCGACAGCGTGGCGTCAAAGCCTGCGCTTTGCAGCAGGGCATGCAGCGCTTGCACGCGTGGGCTGACCTCACCCGAAGGCTCACCCACGATCAGGCCGTTGCCAAAGTGATGCTGCACCTCGGCGGGGCCACGCAGCGAACAACTGGCGTGCACCACACAGCCGATGATGTGTTGTGCGGGAATGTTTTGGGCGATGCGCCCTTGCGGGTCCACGCTGGCGAGGGGCGTGTTGGCATAGGCGCCACCAAAGCCTTGCAAGAACCACCACGGCACGCCGTTCATCGCCGTCAGCACCACGGTGTGCGGGCCAATCAGCGGTGCGATGTGTTGCGCGACCTCGGCCAACGCGGGCGCTTTGACGGCAATGACCACGAGGTCTTGCACGCCCAAATCGGCAGGCTGCGCGCTGGCTTTGACGGGCACGCAGAGGGGAAGCGTGTTTGCTGGCGATGCTGAAGCGTTGCCAGCTGCACCAACAGCACCCGCCGCATTGGGTGTCGCCATGTGCAAGCGCAGCCCATGCTGCTGCAACGCTGCCAGCGTCGCGCCGCGTGCGACCACCGAGAGTTTCACACCAGGCTGCTGCGCCAGTCGGGCACCGATCCAGCCGCCAATGGCGCCTGCGCCGTAAATACAAACTTTGGAAAACGTCATTGTTGGTAGCTCGCGTCGATGCGGTTGACTTGACGCACGAGCGCGTCAAACACGTCCACGCCTGCGCCGCCGTGTTGGTTGTCGAATTGCAGCGAGTCGCGGGTGCATTTGGCAGCCACGGGCTCGGGCACCGCAATAGGCGCGCCCATGCTCAAGGTCGCCAGTTGAATTTCGCAGGCCCGTTGTAGGGTCCACAAAATGGCGAAGGTTTCGGGCACGGTGCTGCCCCACGCCAACAGGCCGTGGTTGCGCAAGATCACGGCTTGTTTGCGGCCAATGCTTTGCAGCACGCGCGGACCCTCGTCGGCGTGGATGGTGATGCCCTCGAAGTCGTGGTACGCCACCATGTTGTGCAGCTGCGCCGAGTAAAAGTTGCTCTGCGACAAGCCGCCTTGCAAGCAGGCCACCGCCACACCCGCGGTGGTGTGGGTGTGCATCACGCAGTGCGCGCCGTCGAGGCCCGCGTGTAAGGTGGCGTGCACCACAAAGCCCGCAGGGTTCACGCGGTGGGTGGAGCCGTCAAGCACCTCGCCTTGGAGGTTGATCTTCACCAAGTTGCTGGCGGTCACTTCGCTGTAATGCAAACCAAACGGGTTGATCAAAAACTGCTTGTCATCGCCGCTCACGCTGTGCGGCACGCGCACCGTGATGTGGTTGTAGATCATCTCGGTCCAGCCCAGCATGGCAAAGATGCGGTAGCAGGCCGCGAGCTGCACGCGGGCAGCCCACTCGTCAGGGTGAAAGCGGTGTTGTGTCATGGCGAACTCCTAGCGATGCAATGCGTGGTGTGCCGTGCAATCAGTACACACGGCCTTTGTCGTTGGCGGGGTTGGCCGTTGGCAAGCTGTCTTTGAACTTGGCGGCCAGCGCCGAGGTTTGACGCGCCAAGATCACCGCGTCCACGCCCACGGCGACAAACAAAGCGCCGAGCGAGAGGTAATGGCGAGCCAAGGTTTCGTCGCCCATCAAGATGCCGGGGGCTTTGCCCGCTTTGCGGATGCGCGAAATCGCGTCTTCAATGGCCGCTTGCACTTCGGGGTGCATGGGGTTGCCGATGTGGCCCATGGAGGCCGACAAATCGGCAGGGCCGATGAACACGCCGTCCACGCCTTCGGTGGCGGCGATGGCGTCGAGGTTTTTCAGGGCTTCACGGGTTTCGGCTTGCACCAGCACGCACACCTGTGCGTTGGCTTCTTTGCCGTAGTTGGGGTAACGGCCCCAGCGTGCGGCGCGTGTGCCCGCCATGCCGCGGATGCCACCTTTGCCGTCGTCTTGCGGATAGCGGCAGGCTTTGACGATGGCCGCAGCTTGCTCGGCCGTGTCGACCATGGGCACCAACACGGTGGGCGCGCCAATGTCCAAGATTTGTTTCAGCAACGCGGGGTGGTCGTGCGGCACGCGCACCACGGGGTTGGCGCCGGGGTAGGCAGCCACGGTTTGTAGCTGCGAGAGCAAGGTGGTCAGGTCGTTGGGGCCGTGCTCGCCGTCGAGCACCAGCCAATCAAAGCCAGCGCCGGCGCAAATTTCGGCGGCGACGGCGTTGCCCAAGCCCATCCATAAACCGATTTGGGCTTGCTTGTTGTGAAGGGCTTGTTTGAAAGCGTTGACAGGTGTTTGCATGGTGTGACCGTTTGAATAAAAGAGGGTTGAAGAGGGATTAAACAAAGCGAAATTGCAAGCAGCCCAAGGGGCCGTAGTCTGCCTCAAAGAGGTCGCCGACTTTGGCACCCACGGGACGCGTGAACGAGCCTGCCAGCACCACCTCGCCGGCTTGCAGGTGTTCACCCCAGGGCGCGAGTTTGTTGGCCAGCCAGGCCACGCCAATGGCGGGGTCGCCTTGCACGCCTGCGGCGAGTCCGGTTTCTTCCACCACGCCGTTTTGGCGCAGCACCGCGCCGCACCACGGCAGGTCGGTGGTGTTGGGGTCGACATGCGCGCCGCCCAGCACGATGCCCGCGTTGGCCGCGTTGTCGCTGATGGTGTCGAACACTTTGCGCATCACTTTCGTGTGGCGGTCGAATTGCTCAATGCGCGAGTCGATGATCTCGATCGCGGGCGTCACGTAGTCGGTGGCGGCCAGCACTTGGGCCACGGTGACGTTGGGGCCGCGCAGTTCGTGTTTGAGCACAAAGGCCAGCTCCACTTCCACGCGTGGGGCGATGAAGTTTTTCACCGGAATGTTCAGCACTTGACCGGGCGTGCAGGTGTAGCGCATGTGCTCCAGCAAGGTTCCGTAGTCGGGCTCGTCAATCTGACTGGCCTGCTGCATGGCGCGGCTGGTCAGGCCTATTTTGTGGCCCATCACTTGGTGGCCTTCGGCCAGCTTCAGCTCCATCCACGCGCGGTTGATGCGGTAGCCGTCTTCGATGGTCATGCCAGGAAAACGCTTGGAGAAGTGCTCAATTTGTACGCCCGATTTTTCGGACTGGTTCAACTCAGCGGCGAGTTGTTGGATCAAGGAATCAGCAAACATGGAAAGCCTTTGCAAAGAAGGAATCAGGACTTGTTGAACAGCGGGTGCAGGTTGCTGTGCTTGTTGTCGAACACCTCGTTGCCCACGTCCACTTGGAAGGTGATGCCGATGTGGCGTTGGCCAAACACGTCGGCCAAGTGCGCATGGGCAACGTCGGCCAGCGTTTGGCCTGCGCGCTGCAGCGTGGCTTCTGTGCGGCCTCGGCCCACGCGCAGGTTGAGGTACACAAAGGCGTAGTCGCTGGAGTCGCCCGACCCGTTGGGGCCGCTGTGTGGGTTGCTGTTGAACTGCGCGGCTTCCCGTCCCGCTGTACCCCCATCGGCCACGGCGTAGTGCGCGGCAGGGTAGGCCAGCACGCGTGTGCCGCCGGTGGGAAATACGGGCTTGCCCGCCTCGTCTTTGATGGTGAGCATGGCGTCGGCCAAGCGGCGACACAGCAGGCCCATGTCGGTTTCGCGGTCGAGTTGACCGGTGTAGAGAATGACCAAGTGCGGCATGTGCGTCTCCTTGTTAAAGGCGGTTCACCGCTTGAAAACCTTGGGCCGCGCTGGCTTGCGCCGCCGGAATGTGTTCGCCGCTTTGTGGCGTGACCGGAAACACCGCATTGAGTTGCCCCGTGCCCGACGCGCCAAAGTACGGCGTGATGATTTCGGCGGGCGCGTCGTAACCCTTCCAGCCCAAAGCGCCCAGGAGCATGGCCGTGTCGTGCATGAAGCCTTCGCCGTGGCCTTTGCTGGTGTACTCGGGCAGCATCTCGCAGAAGGTGGCCCAGTCGCCGCGTTCCCAGATTTCTAAAACGCGTCGGTCGAGCTGTTCTAAAAACGGGCTCCACACCTTGAAGGCAAATTCAGGCGCCAAGCCGTTTTGGGCGAAGCGGTGGCTCAAAGAGCCGCTGGCCAAAAACGCCACCGTGCCGTCGTAATGCTGCTCCACCGCTTGCCGCATGGCCCAGCCCAAACGCGCGCTGTCGTTCAAGTAATGCGCTTGGCACAAGGCCGACACCGACACCACTTTGAAGTGCTGGTCGGCGTTCATGTATCGCAGCGGCACCAGCGTGCCGTATTCGGGCGCGAGCGTGGTGGCGTCGTGGGCCAAGGTGTCTACGCCAAAGTCGTTGCAGGTTTTGGCCAGTAACTTGCCCAACGCGGGGTTGCCCGGTGATTCGTAGCCGAGGTTGCTGATGAAGTGCGGCAGCTCGTTGCTGGTGTACGTGCCTTTGAAGTGGGGCGCGCAGTTGATGTGGTAACTCGCGTTCACCAACCAATGCGTGTCAAACACCACCAGAGTGTCGACGCCCAGTGCGCGGCAGCGACGGCTGATTTCGTGGTGGCCGTCAATCGCGTCTTGGCGTGACCCAAAGCGCGGCCCCGGCAACTCGCTGAGGTACATCGACGGAACGTGGGTGATTTTGGCGGCGAGTGCAACGTGGCCCATGTTCAAACTCCCCAGTGTGGAATGTGGTGGTCGCCCAAGCTGACCGCGACGTTCTTGGGTTCGCAAAATACCTCGTAGCTCCACGTACCGCCTTCACGGCCGGTGCCGCTGGCCTTGGTGCCGCCGAAGGGCTGGCGCAGGTCGCGCACGTTTTGGCTGTTCACAAAGCACATGCCCGCCTCGACCGCGGCGGCCACGCGGTGGGCTTTGCCAATGTTTTCGGTCCACACGTAGCTGCTCAAACCGTAGGCAATGTCGTTGGCCAATTCAATGGCGTGGGCTTCGTCTTTGAACGGAATCAGGCAGGCGACGGGGCCGAAGATTTCGTCTTGCGCGATCTTCATGCGGTTGTCCACATCGGCAAACACGGTGGGCCACACGAAGTTGCCGTTTTTGACGCGGGCTGACAACTCGGGTGCGTAGCTGGGGCGGTCCAAGCCGCCGCACAGCAAGGTGGCGCCTTCTTTGGGGCCGAGCTCGATGTAGCTTTTGACTTTGGCCAAATGCGCTTTGGAGATCATGGGGCCGACGATGGTTTTTTCGTCCAACGGGTCGCCCACGGTGATGCGTTTGGCGCGTTCGGTGAACTTGGCCACGAAGTCGGCGTAGATGCTTTGTTGCACCAAGATGCGGCTGCCCGCGGTGCAGCGTTCGCCGTTGTTGCTGAAGATCATGAAGATGGCGGCGTCCAAGGCGCGGTCCAAATCGGCGTCTTCAAAAATTACGAAGGGCGATTTGCCGCCTAACTCCATGCTGAACTTTTTCAAGCCTGCGGTTTTGACAATGCGGTTGCCCGTGGCCGTGGAGCCGGTGAACGAAATGGCGCGCACATCGGGGTGTGCCACCAGCGGCTCGCCCGTGTCTTGGCCGTAGCCGTGCACGAGGTTGAGCACGCCGGCGGGAATGCCGGCTTCCAACGCCAACTCGCCCAAACGGGCGGCGCTGAGGGGCGACAGCTCGCTCATCTTGAGCACGGCGGTGTTGCCAAAGGCCAAGCAGGGGGCCACTTTCCACGTGGCGGTCATGAACGGCACGTTCCACGGGCTGATCAGCGCGCACACGCCCACGGGATGAAACAGCGTGTAGTTCAGGTGCGTGGGCGTGGGGTAGGTGTGGCCGTCCACGCGGGTGCACATTTCGGCGAAGTAATGGAAGTTGTCGGCCGCACGGGGGACGAGTTGCTTGCCCGTTTGCGAGATGGTTTGGCCGCAGTCGTTGGTTTCGGTTTGCGCGATCTCGGGCACATGCTGGGCAATCAAGTCGCCGAGTTTGTGCATCAGTTTGGCGCGTTCGGGCGCAGGGGTGTTGGCCCATTTTGGAAACGCTGCTTTGGCCGCAGCCACGGCTGCGTTGACCTCGTCCGTGCCGCCCGCGGCCACGTTGGCCAGCACTTCTTGGGTGGCGGGGTTGATGGTCTCAAACGTCTGGCTGCTGCTGACGTGTTGGCCGTTGATGAGGTGTTGAATGTGTGACATGGCGGTGTGTCCGTCTGAGGTGGTCGTGTTTGTGGGATGTCGGTGTAGGGTGGCCGTACTGCTTAGCGGGGGGCCAGCGTGATGGTGTTGGTCAGCGCGCCAAGGCCTTCGATCTCGGTGACGATGACGTCGCCGGGCTGGCAGTCCACCACGCCGTCGGGGGTGCCGGTCAAGATGACGTCGCCGGGGTTCAGGGTCATGAAGCGGCTGAAGTAGGCGATGAGGGTGGGCACGTCAAAAATCATGTCGCGGGTGTTGCCGCTTTGGGTGACTTTGCCGTTGACGGTGGTTTGCAGCGCCAAGTTCATGGGGCCGCCGTATTGGGCGTGCACGTCAACGGCGTCCACCAGCCAAGGGCCGATGGGGGTGCAGGTGTCGCGGTTTTTCACGCGGAGGTTGGGGCGGTACCAGTTCTCTAAATAGTCGCGGATGGCGTAGTCGTTGGCCACGGTGTAGCCGCGCACGTAGTCGTAGGCGTCTTCTTTGTTCACGCGGCGTGCTGTGCGACCGATGACCACCGCCAACTCGCATTCGTAGTGCATGTAGGCCACGTCGGCGGGGCGCACCGTGAGCTGTTGATGACCGATGAATGACGCTTCGCCTTTGACAAACGCCAAAGGCTCTTTGGGCGGCTCTTTGAAGGCCAGTTCTTTGGCATGGTCGGCGTAGTTCAGGCCCAAAGCAATGACGGTGCGAGGCCGCGCGACGGGGGCCAAGGGGGGCAGCCATTGCACGCGGTCAAAGGCGACCAAGCGGCCATCGGCCAGCAGCAGTTGGCCGTCGTGTTCGGTGGCGTCGAAGGTGTGGCCTTCAAACTGCACGCGGGCGTGGCGCGTGGGTTTTTGCGTGGCTGTGGGTGTGTTGGCGGCTGGGCGGGTCATGCGGGCATCTCCAAAGCGGGGGCGGTCACCAGCGCGTGGCGTAAGACACCCAAACCGGGTAGGCCTTGCGCTTGAATGTCGATCACATCGCCCACGCGGGCGAGAGGGCGGTGGCCAGCCTCGGGGCCGTCTTGGCAAATGCCCAGGCCCAGCATCAACACGTCACCGGCTTGCAGGGTCATGAAGTCGTTCACATCGGCCAGCAAGTCGGGCAGCAGGCGGCGCATGTCGGCGAGGTGAACGGTTTGGCGCAGCACGCCATTGATGCGCACTTCGAGTTGCAAGGCGTTGGGGTGCGCCACATCGCTGGCGGGCACCAGCGCGGGGCCGACGCCCAAGAAGCCGTCTAAACATTTGTATTTGACGGGGGGGCGGTAAAAGCCTTGGCCTTGCACGCTGTGCGGCACCGAAACATCGTTGAGCAACACAAACCCACGCAGATGCGGGGTGCCTGCGGCATTGGGCGCGCCCATCACCACGCCCAAGGTGGCCCCGATTTCGACCTCGGGCACGTCCGCGGGGACGGGGATGGTGCTGTCGTTGATCGACCAGGTGTTGGCGGTTTTGACGTACAGCACGGGCGCGGCGGGCGGGGCTTTGTAGGGCGCCTCGTGCATGTGTGGGCTGGCGCTTTGCCATTCGGCGTTTGAATTCAACAGCACGCCATAGACGGTGCCGTGAATGGGGAGTTCGTGAGTGGTCATAGGCGGGCGGGTGAGTTATTCGGTGAGGGCGGTGGCGGTGCTGTCAGCAGGGGCTTCTAGCGCAATCACGCCGTCGAGCAGTTCGTAAAGGGCTTGCAGCTTGGCTTTGCCCAAGTGCTGTTCCATCCACTGGTAATGCGCTTCGATGGTGGCGGACAGTGTGGCGACGCGTGCGAGGCCGAGTTCGGTGGCTTGCACCACGGTGCGGCGCTGGTCGGTGGCAGCGCGCGCACGTTGAATCAAGCCATCGCGCTCCATGCGTGTCAACACCCCACTCAGGCTGGGGCCGATGATGAAGGCTTCGCGGGCGATGCGGCCGGTCTCGACCCCCGTGCCACCGTTGCCGTGGTCTTCGCCCAACACGCGCAGCACGCGCCATTGCTGGTCGCTCAAGCCTTGATCGCGCAGGCTGGGGCGGGTGTGCGCCATCACTGCTTCACGGGCTTGAAGCAACAGACGCGGCAAATTGCGGTGAATGAAGGGGGTATTGGCGCTCATTTATTTAACATGTTAAATGCTTGCAACGCCAGATTTTTCGGGGTTTACCCTTTTGAGTACTACATCACTTTCCCGTAATTACTAAGTAAAGTGAATATCTAAGTATTCATATATTTAGTAAAAAGGTTTACCATATCGTTCTTTTTGACGTTTTGGATACGCCACCTTTCGGTGCATGGGCTTTGCCGCGTAGACCGCCCCTCCCATGAAAAATTTGAGTATCAAGCTGCAGTTGTCACTGACCGCCCTGGCCATGGGGTTTGTGCTCTTGCTGGCGCAATTGGGGCTGCAGTTCTACGTGCTGCGCAGTGACATTGTTCAACGCATTGAAAAGCATGAGTTCGCGCAATTGTCCAAATATGCCGCGCACTTGGACGACAAACTGCAAGAAAGCATGGGCATGCTGTCGACGGTCGCGTTGAATGCACCCGTGAAAGACATGGGTGATCTGGCGAAGTTAGAGGGCTTTTTGCAGCGCGAGCATGCCTTGCTCACGGTGTTTGACGACCTGTATATCTTTGACGCCAACGGCGTGTTGCAGGTCGATTGGCCCATGAAGCCGGGACGTCGCACGTTGGATATGTCGTCGCGCGATTACATCAAGGGTGTGATTGATACCCGCGAAGCCGTGATCTCAAGCCCTATTCTGGGCAAAGCGACCAAACAACCGATTGTGGTTGTGGCCGCCCCCATCTTTGACCAAAACAACCAGCTGGTGGGCATCATGGGCGGGGTGTTGAATCTGTTCAAAGCCAATCTGCTGGGCGCTATTGCCAATCAGAAAAATGGCCAAAACGGGTATTTCTACTTGGTGACGAAAGACCGTGTTCGCATTTCGCATCCTGATCCGAGTTTGATTTTGAAGGTCATTCCCCCAGCCAGCGCCAACCGACCGCTTGAAAACGCGTTAGCTGGTTTTGAGGGGACGCAAGAGGGTGTGACGGCGCGCGGGCTGAAGGGGCTGTTCACTTTCAAACAGCTTGAAACCACGGGCTGGATCATGGCGTCGGTCATCCCATCCGCTGAAGCGTTTGCCCCGATTACTGATCTGTACCAAAAAATGGCCTTGGTCACCGTGTTGCTGATGATGACCCTCGCGCCTTTGATGTGGGGCTTTATTTCTCGGTTAATTTGGCCTTTGGGACAACTCGCCAACGCCATGCTGGACACAGCGACACGCATGAAGGCGGGCCAAGTGGTAGCGCCCATTCCGGAGGTGGGGGGCAAAGAAATCAAGACGGTGGTGCTGGCTTTTAATGAATTTGTGGATGCCCGAATTCATGCCGAAAGCGAGCTGCTGCTGGCCCGCGATGCCGCGCAAGCGGCCAACACGTCTAAGGGCCATTTCTTGGCCAACATGAGCCATGAAATTCGCACGCCCATGAACGGCATCTTGGGCATGACCGAGCTGTGTTTGCAGACCCAAATGACGGTCGAACAACGCAGCTACTTAGAAATGGTGTCGTTGTCGGCTAACTCCTTGCTGGCAGTGATCAACGACATTTTGGATTTCTCCAAGATCGAGGCGCAAAAACTTCATTTAGACCCGCATGAGTTTTCGTTGCATGCCTTGCTGCGTCAGGCCACGCGCACCTTGTCGTTGCGGGCCACCGAAAAAGAGTTGGAGCTGGTGTGCGATTTGGCACCCGATGTGCCCGACCAAGTGGTGGGCGATCCTTTGCGCTTGCAACAAGTGCTGACCAATTTGCTGGGCAACGCCATCAAGTTCACGGCCAAGGGCGAAATCATGCTCAAGGTGGCTTGCATGAAAAACCCACCGAACGACGAGGGCGTTTTGTTGGCGATTCAGATCAAAGACACGGGCATCGGTATTCCCGATGACAAACAAGCCCTGATTTTTGACGTGTTCACCCAAGCCGATTCGAGCACGGCACGTCGTTTTGGTGGCTCAGGCTTGGGCTTGGCCATCAGTCGCAATTTGGTGCAACTCATGGGCGGCGATATTTCGGTGACCAGCAAGTTGGGGCAGGGCAGCAACTTCAGCTTCGACATTCAATTGCAAGGTGTGAGAAGTTCACAGACACCGCAAGCTCAGGTGCCTGCGCGTTTGGCCGGACAGACGGTTTTGGTGGTCGATGACAACGCCAGCAGCCGTTTGGTGTTGACCAAACGATTGACGTGTGCGGGCATGCATGCCGTCGCTTGCGACAGCGCGTCCCAGGCTTTGCACAGCCCGCAACTGGCCCAAGCGCGGTTTGTGATGGTGGATGTGAACATGCCCGACATTGATGGCTATGCGTTTGCCGCCCAATTGCGCCAGACGCGAACGGCGGAGCAGTTGCAGATCATCATGTTGGGGGCTTTGAGCGAGCAGCTGGGACAAGACGAACTAGATCGTTTGGACATCCAAGGCTTTTTGGTCAAGCCGGTGGATTCGCAAGAGTTGGTGGCGGTGTTGAGTCAGTCCAACGAATTGCCCAGCGTGACTGAGGCGACGCCTGCGCTGACGTCGGCAGGTGCGCCCGATGAGTCTGGGCAGATGGACACCAAGCGCGTTTTGCTGGCAGAAGACACGCCGATCAACCAAACCTTGCAAACCATTTTGCTCAACCGCATGGGCTACGAAGTCACCATTGCCAACAACGGTTTGGAGGCGGTTGAGGCCTTTCGAGGCGGTGAGTTTGATTTGATTTTGATGGACATTCAGATGCCAGAAATGGGTGGCTTGGAGGCCGCGCAGATCATTCGTGATGTGGAGACGGAACGTCAGATACCCCGCACAGCCATCATTGCCGTGACGGCGAATGCGCTCAAAGGCGACCGCGAACATTACATGGCGTCGGGCGTCGATGGCTATGTGTCCAAGCCCATTTCGTTTGACGCGCTCAGACTGGAAATTCAAGGCGTCATGACGCCTGAGCCCAATGCCAAGCCCGTGCCTCAGGCCTCGGCCTTGGATCTGGTTTCTGAGGGGAACAGCGGCGCCTAAGGGAGAGGGGAAAAGTTGTGGCAATCAGGCACACTTGAGCCCCTATGGCCAAAGAAAAAACACATTACATCTGCACCGAATGCGGCGGCACCAGCCCCAAATGGCTGGGTAAATGCCCGAGTTGCAACGCTTGGAACACCTTGGTCGAGAGCGTGGTGGACGCCACCGGCCCCACCAAAAACCGCTACGCAGGCATGGCGGCCCTCGCGCCCAGTGCCGAAGTGGCCACGCTGTCGGACATTGAAGCAGCCGAAGTGCCACGCACGCCCACGGGTCAAGAAGAGTTAGACCGCGTGCTGGGCGGCGGCATGGTTGAAGGGGGTGTGGTGCTGATCGGTGGCGACCCCGGCATTGGCAAATCCACCTTGTTGTTGCAGGCGATGGACGGTTTGCAGCGCAGCGGCATGCGCACCTTGTATGTGACGGGCGAAGAGTCGGCCGCGCAAGTGGCACTGCGTTCGCGTCGCTTGGGGCTGGACCACAGCCAAGTGCAGGTGCTGGCCGAAACCTTGCTCGAAAAAGTGCTGGCCACGGTGGACAAACTGCAACCCTCCATCGTGGTGATGGACTCCATCCAAACCGTGTATTCCGACCAACTCACCAGCGCACCGGGCTCTGTGGCGCAGGTGCGCGAATGCGCGGCCCACCTCACGCGCATGGCCAAGTCCACCGGCACAGCGGTGGTGTTGGTGGGCCACGTCACCAAAGAAGGCGCGTTGGCGGGGCCGCGTGTGTTAGAGCACATGGTCGACACCGTGCTGTACTTTGAAGGCGACACGCATTCCACTTACCGACTGGTGCGCGCCATCAAAAACCGCTTTGGTGCCGTCAACGAAATTGGCGTGTTTGCCATGACCGAAAAAGGCCTGAAGGGCGTGACCAACCCCAGCGCCATCTTTTTGAGCCAACATTCCGAGCCCGTGCCCGGCAGCTGCGTGCTGGTGACGCTTGAAGGCACGCGCCCGATGCTGGTCGAAATTCAAGCGCTGGTGGACAGTGGTGGCCCGTCGCCCCGTCGTTTGAGCGTGGGCTTGGACCGCGACCGTTTGGCCATGTTGTTGGCCGTGTTGCACCGTCACGCAGGCGTGGCGTGCATGGACCAAGACGTGTTTGTGAATGCCGTGGGCGGTGTGCGCATCAGTGAGCCGGCCGCTGACTTGGCCGTGCTGCTGGCCATCCAAAGCAGCTTGCGCGGCAAGCCGCTGCCCCAAGGCTTCATCGCCTTTGGTGAAGTGGGCTTGGCGGGCGAGGTGCGGCCTGCACCGCGCGGGCAAGAGCGCTTGAAAGAGGCCGCCAAGCTGGGCTTCACCGTGGCCTTGATCCCCAAAGCCAACGCGCCCAAAAAACCGATTGAGGGCATGACCGTGCATGCCGTGGAGCGCGTGGATGAGGCCATCAACTTGGTGCGCGGTCTTTAACGTTCTCGCAATCGCGATCGCGATCAGTCGTCGTCCCCATGGCCGGCGCCGTAGCGACGGTCTTTGGATTCGATCTTGATGACTTTGAACGTGTTGCCCGTCAAGTAGCCTTTGGCTTCTACATAGCCGTTGGTGATGGCTTGATGTTCATCCCAACGTGCAGTCGACATGTCAGCGCTGTAAGTGATGGCGCCGCGTGTGAGCGTGCAACCCACATTCACAGCAGAGCAACTGAGTGCGCCATACATTTCAAAACTGCGAGAGACTTGAAGCTCTGTGGGCGTGCTGAGGGTGGACAGGCTGCGGTGGTGCAAACCGTCCGAATCGTTGTCGTTCCAATCGTCTGAATAGCCATTGGCTTGGCTGCCCTCAAATTCAATTTTTGTTGCGTTCAATACACCGTTGGTCAGCGTGCCCTTGGCTTCTACGTAGGTGCCGTTGATGATGCTGGCGCACAGGGCTGCGCTGGTGGCTTGCACTTGAATGCCTTGCACTTTCAGTGTGCAACCGGTGACGTTGCCGCCGTTAGAAATTAAGGATTTTTCCGACACTGCACCGTATAACTCATTGCGTTCGTTGTGGACGCGGGTGGTGCCACTGTAGTTGCTGGCATAGCTGGTGTAAGTGCTGGCCGTCCCGCTGCGAATTTGCAGGCTGCTGACGGTGTAAGCGTTGGCCGTGCTGCTGGTGGCGGCCTTCACAACAATCACAGACCCAGTTGCTAATCCGAGGGGAGGGGTGATGCTCGCGTAGTTCACCGTAATGGGCACGGCTGCAGTGCCTAGCACCAACGTTTTGGCGGTGTTGTCCATGCTTTGCACGGTGCCGACGATTTGCACATTCGTTGCGCCAGTTTCGACCTCAACCAAGGTGGCTAAGAATGAACCATCCGCTTGCGGCAAACCGTAAACCTCCACAGCTTGGTTGTTCAGCGCAGCCAAGCTGGTCAACGCACCGGTGGTGTCCAGCAAGATGGTGGACGTGTCGGTGGTGATGGGCATGCCTGCCACGGTCAGCGCTGAGCCTGCGTAACTCGCCACGCCTTGGATGCCGCTTTGCACCCAGATTTTTCCTGCAATAGGACGCAGGGTCACGCTGTCGATGCCATTTTGTTCAACGCTCACCGTCATGCCAATGCGCAGTGGGGTGGTGATGGCTGTGCTGTCATCGTCTGCATCTAACACCTGCGAGCCCACAGTTTCGTAACGCACGCCATTCACGATGATGGAGCCCAGTCCGCTGATGGTGCCGGCGCTGAGCGCGGCTGTATTGGGTGTGATGCTGGCGCTTGTGCCGCCGCCCCCACAGGCTGACAACAGACCTGTTGCAGCCATGAGCCATGCAAGTAATTTGGGTTTAAAGATGACATGTGACATACGAGCTCCATTCATAAAGGATGGTGAAAGTGTGGCTGCCTCACATTAAGACAGCCTTAAGACAAAGCGAAGCAGTCTTAAGAAAACCCTAAGACGCGCTCACTAGCATCGGTTTTGAAAGGCACAAACCCATGCTTCACAAGTTCTTCGCGCTCTTGCTCTTTGCATCGCTCCACGCGATGGCCGCCACACCTGCCGAGTTGCTGGCGGGCTACACCGCCCAAGCCGGCCAGCCAGCCAATGCTGCCAAAGGTGAGTCGTTGTTCAAAGCCAGCCACGGCCAAGAGTGGGAGTGCACCAGTTGTCACGGCAAAGCGCCCATGTCGGGTGGGCGTCATGCCAGCACCGACAAGGCGATTGAGCCCCTCGCGCCTGCGGCCAACGCCAAACGTTTCACCGACAGCGCCAAATCCGAAAAGTGGTTTCGCCGCAATTGCAAAGATGTGCTGGCGCGTGAGTGCACGGCGGCTGAAAAAGCCGATGTGTTGGCGTGGCTCATTTCTTTACGCTGATGGGAGTTCATATGCATTCACGTTTCACACCCCTCATACGCTGTGCGGTCGCCGCCAGCTTGTGGGTGGCTGTACCCGTCTGGGCCGACAGCTATAAAGGCCCCACACCGCCTGCGGTGTACACCCAAGAGTGCGGCGGCTGCCACTTGGCCTTCTCACCTAACTTGTTGCCCAAGGCGTCGTGGCAACGCGTGATGAATGGGCTGGACAAACATTACGGCAGTGATGCCTCGTTAGACGCCGCCACACAAAAGCAAATCAACACCTGGCTACAAACCTACGGTGGGCAAGGCAAACGCGCCCGCGAAGAACCGCCGCAAGACCGCATCACCCGCTCAGCTTGGTTCGAGCGCAAGCACCGCGAGGTGAGTGCAGCCACGTTCAAACGTGTGTCCATCAAAAGCCCCGCTAACTGCACGGCATGCCACCGCGATGCCGCGCAAGGCGACTTTGAAGAAGACCGCGTGAGGATTCCAAAATGAAGCCCGTGGTCGACTTGGGCACGCGCATGGCGCACGCCAGCATGGCGTTGGCGTTTTTGATTTCGTATGTCACGTCTGAGTCAGAGTATTGGCGTTTGGTGCATGTGTACAGCGGCTACAGCTTGGCAGCTGTGTTGGCATTTCGTTGGGTGTGGGGTTGGGTAGGGCCGGCTTCGGCACGCTGGGGTCTGCTATTGCGACGCGTGGCGATGTGGCGCGTGTGGCTGAACAAACTCAAACAGGGCGAATGGCTGAGTCGCAACTTTTGGGTGGGTGCTAGCAGTTGGGTATTGAGCGTTGCGGTGCTGTGCATCTATGCGTTTTGTGCGGTGGCCATCGCCAGCGGGTGGGCTACCTACAATGAACTGTTAGGCGATGGTTGGTTGAACGATGCCCTGCAAGAATTGCACGAAGGCTTGGGCAACGCGGCCATGGCTGTGGTGTGCGTGCATGTGGGGTTGGTGGTGATGTTGCGCGTGTGGCGCGGCCCACAAGCCCTGCGACCTATGTGGCGAGGTTATGCGAATACTTCTGGCCGAAGATGATGAGCTGCTAGGCAGCGGGCTGCGTGCGGGCTTAGACCAGCGCGGCTTCCAAGTCGATTGGGTGCGCGATGGCATAGCTGCCGAGCGCGAGTTGCTCAGCGCACAACACCAAGCCGCTGTGCTGGACATCGGCTTGCCGCGCCAAGACGGTTTGGCGGTCTTAAAGACCGTGCGTGCGCGCGGCATCGACACACCTGTGTTGGTGTTGACGGCACGCGATGCCGTGGCCCAACGCATCGAGGGCCTCAACCTCGGCGCCGACGACTACGTGGTCAAACCTGTGGACTTGGACGAGCTTGCTGCCCGCCTGCATGCTCTGGTGCGCCGCGCCCATGGCAAAACACAAACGCTGCTGCAAGTGCGTGAGGTGATCATGGACTCCAGCGCGCGGCAAGTCACCCGCGCGGGCGAAGCCATCAGCCTTTCCACCCGCGAATTTGATTTGCTGCAAGCTTTGTTGCTCAACGCAGGTCGCGTCCTCTCGCGCGAGCAACTGGAGCAGCATCTGTACCGGTGGGGCCACGAGGTTGAGAGCAACACCATTGAAGTTCACATTCACCACCTGCGTCGCAAGATGGGCGCTGGCTTGATCGACACCGTGCGCGGTGTGGGTTACATCGTGATGCCAACATCAACCGTTTGAGCACCATGCCCCCCAAATTTTCATTACAACAACGCCTACTCACACGCACCTTGGGCGCGGTATTGGTGGTCTGGGTCATCACCGCTGCGTATGTGTGGTTTGAAGCCCAACACGAAGTAGATGAGCTGCTAGACGCCCACTTGGCCCAATCGGCCGCTTTGCTGGTGGTGCAACAAAACGCCACGCCCGACGATGACGAGCCCTTGCTCGAAGCGCCTACGCTGCACAAATACGCACACCGCGTGGCCTACCAAGTGTTTGACGAAGACCGTTTGGTCATGCATTCGCCCAATGTGGCGCACACACCTATGGCGAAGCACACGCAAGGCTTTGACACCCTGACTTTGGCCGATGGCCAATCGTGGCGCATCTTTGCGGCACCGGGCCGCGCTCGCGATGTGCAAATTTATGTGGCCGAGCGAGTAGACAGCCGTGACGAAATTTTGCGGGCGGTGCTGCGCGGCTTTTTGCCGCCGCTCACTGTTGCGCTGCCTCTTTTGTTGTTGGGTTTGTGGTGGAACGTGCGCTCAGGCCTGCAGCCTTTGCAGCGCTTGCGCCAAGCGCTGTTGAAGCGCGACACCCAAACCCTCACGCCCGTCAGCCTGCCCGACACGCCGCAAGAGGTGCAGCCCATGTTGGATGCGCTCAACGATTTGCTGCAACGCTTGGCTCAGCGCATGGAAACCGAGCGGCGCTTCACCGCCGATGCCGCGCACGAGCTGCGCACACCCATTGCCGCCATTCGCGCCCAAGCTCAAGTGGCGCTCACATCGGCCAGCAACGATCAAGTTCGCCAACACGCCTTGCAAGACACCCTGCTGGGCTGTGACCGTGCCTCCCGCGTGGTTGAGCAGCTGCTCACCTTGGCGCGTGTGGACGGTCCGCAAGATGTGGCTTCTGAGCCGTTTCGTTTGGACCAGTTGGCACAACACATCTTGGCCGACCTTGCCCCCGAGGCCCTGCGGCGCGGCCAAACTTTAGAGCTGCTGGCGCCTGATGCCTTGCAAGTCAACGGTCAAAGCACTTTGTGGCACATCTTGCTGCGCAACCTCGTTGACAACGCCTTGCGTTACAGCCCCGATGGCGCTGTGGTGCGTATCCAAATCGAGCGCATGACGAGGGGTCAAGTGACGGTGACAGTTCAAGACAGTGGGCCAGGCCTCTCCCCCGCAGACACCGCACGCTTGGGCGAGCGATTTTTCCGCGTGTTGGGTACCGTCGCCACCGGAAGTGGCTTGGGCTGGTCCATCGTGCGCCACATCGCGGCCCTGCAGCACATCGATGTGCAAGTGGGTCGATCGGCTGACTTGGGCGGCTTGCAGGTGACCTTGCGTTACCCACACCGCTGAAGATCGTGTGCAGAGCCTGAGACAATAAGGCCCATGAACTTTCAAAGATATTTGGTGCCCATTGGCGCCGTGGGCCTGACCGCTTGGGCGTGGCAAAGCTGGGGTTGGATGGGCGTCATCATGGTCTTCACCGGCGGCGTCATGTGGCTGCTGATGTATTTCACCCGTTTGGTGCAAATCTTGAAGCGCGCCAACAACCGCCCGATTGGCTTTGTGGACAGCGCGGTCATGCTCAACGCCAAGCTCAAACCGGGCATGAGCCTCATGCACATCGTGGCGATGACGCGCGCTCTGGGGCAGCCAGAGACCGAAAAAGATGCGCAACCCGAAATTTTCAGCTGGCGCGATGGCAGCCAATCGGTGGTGCGCTGCACCTTGGTGAGTGGCAAGCTGCAAAGCTGGACGCTGGATCGCCCGTTCCAAGCCGAAGACGTGGAACCCACCACCGTGTCCGCCAACGATTGACCGTCAGCCAAACCCCTTGGCTGGCTCGCTAAAATGTGTCGATCAGCCAAATTGGCGACCTAACTTACAAGTCCAAAGGAAACCCCATGAGCGTCGTGATTCCCTCTTCCATGTCTGACCGTGACGGCAAAATCTGGATGGACGGCCAGATGGTCGATTGGCGCGACGCCAAGATCCATGTGCTGAGCCACACCCTGCACTACGGTTGCGGCGCTTTTGAAGGCGTGCGCGCTTACAAAACCGAGCAAGGCACCGCCATCTTCCGCCTGCAAGAGCACACCGACCGCCTGTTCAACAGCGCCAAGATCTTGCGCATGGCGATCCCCTTCACCAAAGACCAAGTCAACCAAGCGCAACGCGATGTGGTGCGTGAGAACAAGCTGGAAAGCGGCTACATCCGCCCCTTGACTTGGATTGGCGACAAGAAATTGGGCGTTTCGCCCAAAGGCAACACCATCCACTTGATGGTCGCGGCTTGGACTTGGGGTGCCTACCTCGGCGAAGAAGGCATGAAGCGCGGCATCCGCGTGAAGACCTCTAGCTACACACGCCACCACGTCAACATCACCATGACGCAAGCCAAAGCGGTGAGCAACTACACCAATTCCATCTTGGCCAACATGGAAGTGACCGACGAGGGTTACGACGAAGCCCTGTTGCTCGACACCTCGGGCTTTGTGTCCGAAGGCGCTGGCGAAAACATCTTTGTCGTCAAAGACGGTGTGATCTACACCCCCGACTTGTCGGCTGGCGCTTTAAACGGCATCACCCGCAACACGGTGTTCCACATCGCCAAAGATTTGGGCCTGGAGATCGTGCAAAAGCGCATCACCCGCGACGAAATCTACATCGCCGATGAAGCCTTCTTCACCGGCACCGCCGCTGAAGTGACGCCTATCCGCGAACTCGACCGCATCCAGTTGGGCGAAGGCAGCCGTGGCCCGATCACCGAGAAAATCCAAGCCGCGTTCTTTGACATCGTCAACGGCCGCAACCCCAAGTACGCCCACTGGTTGACCTTGGTTTAAGCCGCGGATTGAAATTTTTCAGGATCAGACAATGAGCCAACCCATTGAACTCTTGGCCAGCGACCTCAACGGTCAAGGCGGCGTGTTTTGCCCCAGCCCCAAAGCCGACATGAAGCTCTGGAACAGCCACCCCAAGGTCTACTTGGATGTGGCCTCAACCGGTGAAGCCAAGTGCCCGTATTGCGGCACCGTGTACAAACTCAAAGCCGGCGAACACGTTGGCGGGCACCATTAAAAAAGCACTGGCCAAAAACGCCCTGATCATCGCCCCCCAATGGATTGGGGATGCCGTGATGACAGAGCCTTTGCTGCGCCGCTTGGCAGCGCGCGGTGAGCGCCTCACCGTCGCCGCTTTGCCTTGGATTGCACCGGTCTACCGCGCCATGCCCGGTGTGGCGGAAGTGATTGAGATGCCGTTCCAACACGGCGGCTTGCAGCTCAAGGGCCGCTGGAAGTTGGCTCGCCAACTGCGCGGTCGCTTTGAGGCGGCCTATGTGTGCCCCAACTCGCTCAAAAGCGCGCTGATTCCTTGGTTAGCCCGCATCCCCAAGCGCATGGGCTACACCGGCGAAATGCGCTTTGGTTTGTTGACCGACCGGCTGGACAACCCCCAACTTGAAGAGCGCCCGCCCATGGTGGAGTGGTATGCCGCGCTGAGCTTGGTCGGCCAGACCCATGCGCAGCCCGAGCAGCCCATGCAGCTGACCGGCGATTTGCGCCCCGTCCTCAAAATGCCACCGCAGTTGATGGACCAAGCGCTGGAGGAGCTGAGCCGCATCCCCAGCTTGCCGGTGTTGGCGCGCAACAGCTATGTGGTGTTTGCGCCAGGTGCCGAGTACGGTCCTGCCAAGCGCTGGCCCGCCAAGCACTTTGCCGAATTGGCCCTCAAAATTGACCGTCCCGTGTTGGTGTTGGGCTCCGCCAAAGAGCACGACATCGCCGAAGAAATCACCCGCATCGCCAACGCGCAGCAGCCCGGTCATTGCCACAACTTGGCAGGCAACACCAACTTGGTACAGGCCTTTGCCTTGATCGCCAATGCGCACCGCGTGGTCAGCAACGACTCCGGTTTGATGCATGTGGCTGCCGCCTTCGGCGTGCCGCAAGTGGCGGTGTATGGCTCGTCCAGCCCAGAACACACCCCGCCGTTGAACGACCGTGCCCGCGTGGTGTGGCTGCGCGTGGACGCGAACTATCAGCCGCCGTTGGCCTGTGCGCCTTGCTACGAGCGCACCTGCCCGTTAGGCCACATGCGCTGCTTGGAAGACGTGTCCGCCGAGCGCGTTTACAAACTGCTCTGAGCTTGCGCCAACCGATGTGCCAATGCTTTAAGCCGGCAGCATCACCACAAAGTTAGCGCCGCCACCTGCACGGTCTTCGCAGTGAACCTCACCACCATGGCGTTGCACGATAGAGCGCACCAGCGCCAAGCCTAAGCCCACGCCACCCTCGCGTTCGCTGGCGCCGGGCAGGCGGTAAAACGGTTCAAAAATGCGTTCGCGCAAATCCACCGGCACACCGGGGCCACGGTCGGCCACGTTCAGTCGCAGCCAAGCTTGGCCGTCACGGGTGACATGTGCGAGCCCCACCTGAATGTCTGAGGTGCCGTAGCGCCGCGCGTTTTCGAGCAAATTGCGCAGCATGCGGCGCAGCAGCTTGGCCACGCCCGGCACGCTCAGACATTGGGGGTTGTCGCCCAAATCCAGCGAGGCGTTGAAGCGGGCGCACTCTTCGCTGGCCAAGCCGGTGAGGTCGACCTGTTCGATGGTGCCCACGTCCACCTCTTTGGCGTCAAGGCGGCTGGCCAACAAAATTTCGTCAATCAATTGGTCGAGCTCGCCCACGCTGCGCGAGATTTCGGCCTTCATGGCGGGCGAGGGCGTGTCGCCCATCAACTCCAAGCCCATGCGGATGCGTGTCAGTGGTGAGCGCAACTCGTGCGAGGCATTGGCCAGCAACGATTTGTGCGAGGTCACCAGTTGCTCCACGTGCGCCGCTGCATGGTTGAAGCGTTGGGCGAGGTAACTCACTTCGTCGTTGCCCTCTTCGGCCACGCGCGCTGACAAGTTGCCCGTGCCCCATTGCTCCACGCCTTTTTGCAAATGTTCCAAGCGCCGCGTGAGTCGTCGCACGATGGGGTAGGTGCCCAGCGCCACCGCCAGGCCCACGAGCCCGAGGGTCCAGAAAAAGCCGTAGGGCGGACGGCTCCAAAAGCTGCGCGGTGGACGCGGCAAATGGATGTGCATCAACTCGCCGTTGTGCATGTGCACCATGAATTCTGGGCCTGTGCCAAAGTGCCCTGGCGGGTGCGGCATGCCGGGCGGCGGTAGTGGTGGCGCTTCGATGGGCAAACCATCGTGTGGGCGCAGTCGCGCTTGGCCTCTACCCACCATGTCGCCTGCTACGTTGCGCACCACCACCTCTCGCAAAGGAGGTTCGGCGGTCATGCGCATGATCCAACCGGCCAGCAGCGTGAGCGTGGCCACGGCCAACACCACAGCGAGCCAAAGGCGGACGTACAAAGGCAGGCGTAGCGCACGGCTGTTCGTGGAAGAAAAGGGCATGGTGTCAGTCTTGTTGCTTGGCAAATACGTAGCCCACGCCACGCACGGTCAAGATGCGTTTGGGGGTTTTTGCGTCGTCTTCAATGGCGGCACGGATGCGGCCCATGTGCACGTCGATGGAGCGGTCAAACGCTTCGAGTTCGCGCCCGCGCACCGCCTCCATGATTTGATCGCGGCTGAGCACGCGGCCCGCGCGTTCGGCCAAGACCCACAGCAAGTCAAATTGGTAAGACGTGAGTTCGCAGGCTTTGCCGTGAACGGTGACAAGACGGGCATCGCGGTCCAGCTCCAGCGAGCCGAATTTGAGCTGTTGATGCACTGAGCCCGATACACCGCTTGGTGATTCGTTGGGCCCGTGGCGACGCAGCACCGCACGGATGCGAGCCAACAACTCGCGGGGCTCAAAGGGCTTGGGCAGGTAATCGTCTGCGCCGATTTCTAGGCCCACGATGCGGTCCATCGGGTCGCCTTTGGCGGTCAGCATCAGAACGGGGGTTTGTGCCAAGTGGCTGGGCAGGGCGCGGATGCGGCGGCAGACTTCCAAGCCGTCGATGTCGGGCAGCATCAAGTCGAGCAGCACCAACGACATGGCTTGATTTTGGCTGTCTGCCTCTTGCAACATGCGCAGTCCGGTCAGCCCGTTGGCGGCGTGTTGCACGTCAAAGCCTGACTGCCGCAAGTATTCGCCCACCATGTGGGCTAAGCGGTGGTCGTCTTCAATCAATAAGAGTGTGTTCATGGTGTTTCGATCATGCGGGGTGAACTTAGGCCTGAACTTATCTGCTGCGTAAAGACGGTGTAAATACGGGGCTTCAGCGCTGGCACCCATGCCGTTCATGCCGTTAGTGCCGTTAGTGCCGTTAGTGCGGACGTTCTTGCACCGGCAACACCCGTGACGCTAGCCACACCAGCAGCAACACCGGCGCACCCAACCACGCGGTGTGGGTGAAGAAGGCTTCGTAGCCGTGTGCATCCACATACACGCCCGAAAACCCGGCCAGCCATTTGGGCGCGAGCAGCATCATGGAGCTAAACAGCGCGTATTGCGTGGCCGAGTAATTGACGTTGGTCAGGCTGGACAAATACGCGATGAATGCGGCCGAGGCAATGCCGCTGGCCAAGTTGTCAGCGGAGATGACCCACACCAAGGCCGTCAAATCGTGCCCCCGTGTGGCCAGCCAAGCGAACAACAGGTTGGTCAGCGCGCTCAACACCGCGCCGAGCATCAAGATGCGCATGACGCCCAAACGCATGGACAACACGCCACCAATGAACGCGCCCAGCAAAGTCATGATCACGCCAAACACTTTGGTCACGGCGGCCACTTCGTCTTTGGTGTAACCCATGTCCACGTAAAACGGGTTGGCCATGATGCCCATCACCACGTCGCTGATGCGGTAGATGGCGATCAGCCCCAAGATGATGGCGGCTTGCCAGCGGTAGCGGCCAATGAAGTCGGCAAACGGTGCGACCAAGGCGCTTTGCAACCACTCGCGGGCGTTGCGTGCGGGGGCCATGGGCCGTTGCACAGGTTCGGGCGACAGCAGCACGGTCAACACGCCCAAACTCATGGACGCGGCCATCGTCAAATACGCGGCTTGCCACGCTGCGTGTTGGTAGGCTGTGTCGGCTTCGGGGCCGGTGGCGGCACGGGCGGCGATCCACAACACGCCAGCACCGGCCCAAATCATGGCGAGGCGGTAACCGGTTTGGTAGGTGGCGGCGAGCGCGGCTTGGTGCTGCGCATCGGCAGATTCAATGCGAAAGGCGTCGAGCGCAATGTCTTGCGTGGCTGAGCCAAAGGCCACCAGCAGCGCGCACCAGACCACGGGCTCCAGCGCTTGTTGCGGGTCCAGCAGCGCCATGCCCACCAAGCCACTCACCACCCACGCTTGCGCCAACAGCAACCAGCTGCGACGCCGTCCTAACCACCGCGTGAGCAGCGGCAGCGGCAAGCGGTCGACCAAGGGCGACCACACCCACTTGAAGCCGTAGGCCAAACCGACCCAGCTTAAAAAGCCAATCGTGCTGCGGTCGATGCCGGCTTCGCGCAGTCGAAAACTGAGTGTTCCCAAAACCAACAAAAGTGGTAAACCTGCCGAAAACCCCAAACACAACATGCGCCAAGACGCAGGTTCCAAGTACACCTTGAACGCAGCCAGCCAACTGGGTGTTTGCGGTGTTGATTTATCGGGCGCGGACGTGTCAGCGAGCTGACTTGTTGTATCGTTCATGTCTCTATTTTCAGGCTTTCAAGCAGAGACTTTTCATGCTCACCAAACGTGCGTTTCTTTATGGTTGTGTTGGCTGCGCCTGCGGCCTCGGTTCGGGCGCGTTGTTGGCGCGTGACGGCGTGGAGGTGGGCAAAGAATCGGCGTTTGCCAGTTTGGTGCCTGCGGGTGAAGTGGAGCAATCGGCGCGTCAGCAATATGGCCAGATGCTGAAAGAGGCGGCTGGCAAAAATGCACTCGGCCCCGATGACCATCCGCAAGTGCAGCGCTTGCGCCGCATTGCCAAAGAGATCATTCCGCACAGCTACGAATGGAATCCCCGCGCCCGCGAGTGGAAGTGGGAGGTGAACCTGATCGGCTCGAACCAGATCAACGCGTTTTGCATGCCCGGCGGCAAGATCGCGTTCTACACCGGCATCTTGAACCAGCTCAAACTCACCGACGATGAGGTGGCGATGGTGATGGGTCATGAAATTGCCCACGCCTTGCGCGAGCACGCCCGTGAGCGCATGGGCAAGGCCACGGCCACCAATGGACTCGCGGCCATTGGCAGCACGGTGGCCTCGGTGTTTTTTGGCGTCAACCCGCAACTCACCGATTTGGTGGCCAAGCAAGGCGCCGGTTTGTTGAACCTGAAGTTCAGCCGTGACGATGAAACCGAGGCCGACTTGGTGGGCATGGAGTTGGCGGCCCGTGCTGGTTACGACCCGCGCGCAGGCGTGACGCTGTGGCAAAAAATGAGCGACGCCAACAAAGGTGCGCCGCCCCAGTGGCTCAGCACCCACCCATCGGGTACTTCACGAATTCAAGAGATTCAAACCAACTTGCCCAAGGTCATGCCGCTGTATGAGCGGGGTAAAGGTAGCAAGTAAGTTTTTGAGGCCACGCCGTGGCTTCTTCAGGTCCCACCCACATAGGGATTGCTGCGACGCTCGCGCCCAAAGGTGCTTTCAGGGCCGTGGCCGGGGATGAACACGGTGTCGTCGCCCATGGGCCACAGGCGCTGGGTGATGCTGTTGATCAAGTCGTCGTGGTTGCCTTGCGGAAAGTCGGTGCGGCCAATGCTGCCTGCAAACAGCACATCGCCCACAAATGCGCGTTTGATCTCGGGTGAGTAAAACACCACATGGCCAGGCGTGTGGCCGGGGCAGTGGCGCACTTGCAGGGTGTGTTGGCCCAAGGTCACCGTGTCGCCGTCTTGCAACCAGCGTGTGGGCATGAAGGCGCGTGAGGGCGGGAAGCCGTAGTTGGCAGCGGCTTGTGCCAAGCCATCAATCCAAAACTGGTCGCCCACATGGGGGCCGACGATGGGCAGCTTCAGGTGCTCGGCCAAGTCGGCAGTGCCACCCGCGTGATCGATGTGTGCGTGGGTGATCCAAATTTGCTCAAGCGTGACGCCGAGCTGCTTGCACGCACCGAGCAGCAACTCTAAGTCACCACCGGGGTCGATGATGGCGCCTTGCATCGTCTCGTCGTCCCAGACGATGGAGCAGTTTTGTTGGAAGGGCGTGACGGGGACGGTTTCGTAATGGAGCATGTCGGGGCGTAGAAGGGGTTGATCACAAAGTTTCGAAATCTCAGCGACTGACGCTTGCCGCTGATTCACGGTCGGTCGGGCCGCAAGTACGCAAACATTATCAGGGCGATCATTGCCTTGCTTTGGGCTTCGTCGATGGCGTCTTGTTTTCTTCGTAAATGGTGCCCCCAAATTTCAAGGCCGAGTGCTCGCGCTGAGACTGCATCACGGGGTAGAACATCTGTTCTTGCCAACGCTCTTGACCAAACAATTTGTCATCGATCAACCCCACCTGTGCAGGGTATTGGCGTGTGATCTTGGCGGTACCAAAAATCATGTCCCAAATGAACAGCAAATTACCAAAGTTGCCTTTGTAATGCCCCACACCGTCTTCGTTGGTGATGGCGTGATGCGCCCAGTGTGTGGCGGGTGTCGAGATGGTTCGCTCAAGGACCCACATCACGGGACGCATGGCTGGTATGCGGTACAGCGCTTCATCCCAGCGCCATGCGCAGTGCGCGCCCACAATCACTGTGAGTTTGACGACGATGTACAAGGCATACACCAAGCCGCCCACGCCCAAGTACAGCAAGGCGCCGGCAAACCACAGACCCGGCATCATCAGGTAATAGAAAAAGTTATTCCGGAAAGTGACCCGAATGCTCATGTACTCGGCCGAATGGTGCGCACGGTGCAAAGGCCAAAACAGTGGCGAATGCGACAAGCGATGCCACCAATATTGGGTCATGTCGTCCACCAACAAAAGCAAACCAACCATGGCCCACCAAGGCCAGTCTGTCAGCGCGCCTTTGAGGTCGGGGGCTAGCCAAGTGCCCAATTTGTTGGTGACCAAAATAGCCAAGGGCTGTGTGATGGCCAGCAAGCTCAAGAACATGAAGAGTTCCAACTTGGTGTCGTTGGCCGTGGCCTTGACGGTGGCTTTGTATCGACCGCTGAAGTACTCCATGCCGGCGTAACTTATGAGAAGTAACACGATCAGAAGGTTTTGTATCTGAGGCGCGGTCATGTGCCATCCATTCATCAAAAATTTAATCTGATTAATTTAATTGATGTGGGTGTTTTTTTGAGTTGGTGTTAACGCTAAACGATGGCGTACCTGTTGATCTGTGCTTAGTCGGCTTGAATCTGCGTGTGCTTCATACGCCAGTCAGTGTATTTACTAAGTTACTGAATTCGCGAAAAATACCCAACATCTTCAAATTTCATCGAAGACAAGTTGGCTATGAGGCGCGAGCCAATCGTTAATAAATCAAGGTCTCTTGGCTGAAGGGGAGCGTGACCGTAAACGTGGTGCCTGTGCTGGCGCTGGTTTCAAAATCAATCGTGCCCTGATGCGATTCCACAATGGTTTTACTGAGCCATAAACCGATGCCCATGCCTTCATCTTTGTTGGTGCGCAGCAATACAAAAATCGATTCGACGATTTCGGGACTGATGCCTGAGCCATTGTCTGCCACGGTCAGGCGTGCTTGGTTGTCTTGTAGTTCTGTGCGTACGGTGATGTGTTTTTGCTTTGATAATTTGTTGGCAAACGCATCCGCCGCATTGTTAATGAGATTAAGAAAAACCTGTTGCAGTTGAGATTTATCAGCGGTGATATTTATTGCATCCGGATGCGATTCAATCTTCAATGCAATGTTTTGGTTGAGCAGTCTAGATTTGCAGATCAGCAACACATCGTTCACGAGCTCATTCATGTCGAACGTCGTCACAGACTTGCGGCCATTGCCGAACATATTTCGCAGCGTTTTGATGATGGTTGCCGCGCGCTGGTTGTCCTTCAACAAGTCGCTCATCGCTTCTTTGATCGCATGGTCAGAATTGGCCGCAGTCTGAGTGCTCAAAAAGGCGGAGTCAATTAACTCTGCATTAATTTGCATCGCCGTGAGCGGCTGGTTCAGCTCATGCGCCAAACTGGCCACCAAGGCGCCCATGCCCGCCGTTTTGTTGAAGATGGCGAGTTGCCGAATGATCTCTTCTCGCTCCTGCAGCAGGTTTTGCAATTCCAAGCTGGTGCGTCGGATGGCGTCGGCCCTTTCATTGGTGACCGCCAATTCATGCGTCATGGCAATCTTTTGGCGCTCTGCAATCTCTAAAAAGATTCGCAAGAACGCGATGTTGCTCAAGGTGATGGCGGTGAACTGGCCTGCGACCATGACACCTTGGTCCCAACTCGGCGCATAAATATCGTGCATGTCACCAATCAAGGCAACGCCAAAGGTGCGAGTGGCCAGCGTGACCGTGAAGCTCAGGCCTGCCCACATTAATAATTTGGAGCCGAGTGATGCTTGACGTTCATTGAGCTTTTGGCCTATGCGGAAATAGTCAAAGCACAACACCGCGTAAAAACCGTTGAACAAAAGCAAAGCTTCCCACTCGGCTTGGTGGAAATAAATCAGATAGCAAAAGACGGCAAAGTAAGTTGCATTCGCCAAGGTGTAAGCCAGAAACGGTTTACTTTGTGAGGCCGGCCGCAAGTACAAGCGCAAAGCCACCATGCGCCCCCAGTTGCCAATCAACATCAAAAACTGCGCAACATAAAAAAAGATAACTTCTGGCACGGTGCCACGCAAGGCCAGCAAGATCACCGCCACGCCACTGATCAAACCAGAGGCGCACCACAGCTTGACTTGGAAGCTTCGGTACTCCAAGAGCGCAAGCCAAATGGCACCGTGCAGCATCAAGTACACGAAGCAGATCATGAAGATGGTGGTCTGTGTATCAAGATGCATGCGCGGCGAGTCGTTAAATTAAATCTGAGGCTGTCATGGCTATGCTAAGTGACGAACCGAAAAGCCAAATACTTAGGCCGAAATGACAAGTTTATCGAGTTATCAAATAAACAACTTTAATGATATGATTTGATCAAACTGATAATTTGTATGCGCACATTTCATAAACCATTGGTCCTCGTCATCGTGGGTTTGGTCATCACGTTGACCGCTTGCAGCCACGCTTGGCAGCCAAGCATGCCTATTCAAAACGGCAACTACATGCCAGATGTTCGCCTTGAAGGCGATGAACTGCGTCAATACCATGCAGATGTTGCGCTTTGTCAAAAGCAAATCATCAAGCAATACGGGGATAGGTATGTGTCCAACAACGCCATCACAGACTTGAGACATTGCTTGATCCTCAAAGGCTATGTCTTGTTGAGTTGACCTATGGACGACCAAAGAATTTATACCTCTGAGGTGACGCTTTGTACGGGTGTCAAAGTCAAGGCGCTTATTCAAGGCAAGAATATCTTCCATGCATTCAAATGTCTTGAATGGGTTTACGGCGTTGGCAGAGTTGGCATCGTGAAAGAGCGAACAGCGGCTGCGTCACAGATGGGAATGGCGAAGCTGATGACGGCCACGCAGCGCAGTCTATGAAGCAAAACGCACGATGTGTTAGATCGTGCGTTGTTGAGAAATAGAGCTAAATCAGCTCAGCACTCATCCGTCCCATGCCCACGCTAGCCTTTGATGGCGTAGGTGATGAAGCGTTCGCCGTTGTTGATGTGTCAGATGTGGACTTGTTCGTTCTCACAAATGTGGGCGGCGTCCAGCAGGTTTTCGTCGATGGCGCACGAGCCCTCGCACTGGATTTGACGCTAATTCTTTAACTTGCTGCGACCCTGCCATGACTGCACCAGCAAAGCTCCTTGATAGACATGCCGGCTTCTGCTTGCTTGAGGAAAACGATGATTTACTCATCGGTAAATCGTGTGGTCTTCATATCCGAAATTCTCCAAAATTTGCGGACTTACTGCCATTGCCTTGGTACGGCTGACAGAGGTCAGGTCATTTTGAACATCTGCACACAAACAAAAACAGGGGTCATTACAAGAAGGAATTGTTTTTGACGGAAAATTGTCAAAAGCAATAACTTATGCCAAACCTACCCAAGCCCCTTCCATCAGACCTAGCCATGGTGGGCGTGGCATTTTTGATGTTTGTGGGTTCGTTTCAGCTCAACCAGCACTTGGACAGCTACATGCTGTATGCGCCAGGTGTCAGCTTGATCTTCATACCCGCGGGCTTCAAATTGTTGGCGATTTTGGTGGGGCGCTTGCCCGCCATTGTGGGCTTGTTCATCGCCAGCATTTACACATCAATAGGTTTGTGGACGGAGCTGCAAACTGTATCGCTGTACTTCTTTGCCATCGCTAGCGTGCTCAGTTACGCCACGGCCTCCTATTGCGTGATGAAGTTGCTGGGCATTAACCGTGATCTGTACAACTTGCGCTATTGGCACATCGTGGTGTTGTCATTGGTTGCTAGTGTGCTGAACGGCATCGTGCATAACGTGGCCTACTTGATGGAGGGCGTGACCGCCATTGACGCGCAGTGGGGCAACAGTGCTGCCATGGCCTTGGGTGATTTTCTTGGCTGCTTTGTTGTGGTTTCGTTGTTTCATACGGCCACCTTGCTGTTGAGCAAGAAGTCTCAAGACTGAGGCGCGATAAGAAACGTTACCGCAGTAACGCTCAGTTTTAACCCCGCACAAAGCCTTAAGTTAAGGTTTATGAGCGTAGATTAAATCGACACTCGCCCAATGCGCCAAACAAAAATAGTTTGGAAACTAGCTTTTTACATCGCCCACAAAAAACGCACGATGGGTTAGACCGTGCGCATCGACATCGCCATCGAAGCCGTGGCTCAGTAACTATTTTGTGGCACAGTGCATGTCTTCATTTAGGAGATGTGCATGACGTTGGAATCATTGGCCATAGTCTTGGCCATCCATGCGGTGGCCTTGATTTCACCCGGCCCTGACTTTGCTGTGGTCACGCGTATGTCGTTGGTTTCAGGTCGACGCGCGGGTTTGTGGGCGGCAGCGGGTGTGGCTGCTTCAATTGGCATTTACGTGCTGGTGTGCGCATTTGGTTTGTCACTCGTCATCACGGCGTTGCCTCATTTGTCGCACGTGCTGACCTATGTGGGTGCCGCATATTTAGCGTGGCTGGGTATCCAATGCTTACGTTCGACGGGCGCACTGCCAGAAGCGACGCAAACAGCGCCCAGTGCGAAATCGTTCGTCACAGGTTTGCTCACCAACTTGCTCAATCCTAAAGCCATGCTGTATTTCAGCTCGGTGTTGTCACAAGTGCTCACGCCAGAGCTCAGCACCACAGACACAGCCACCATTTGGCTGCTGCTGGTGTGCGAATCTTTGCTGTGGTTTGGCTTGGTGGCTCTGGTGTTTTCATCCACCCGTGTGCTGGCATGGATCAAGGGCAAGCTGGTGTGGCTAGACCGCGCGGTGGGCGTGGTGCTGATGGCGTTAGCGGCTAAGTTGGCTTGGGGTGCCACGCGTTGAAAATTATTTAGGCACCAAGACTATTTACCCCCACAAAGCAAAACGCACGATGGATTAAATCGTGCGCTGTTGAGAAATAGAGCTAAATCAGCTCAACACTCATCCGTCCCATGCCCCGGCGCAGCCTGCGTGGGCACATGGTGGCGCAAGCCCACTTGTTGGTTCTTCTCATCCACAAACACCAGTTGTGGCTCATGCTTGGCCACTTGATCTTCATGCACTTGCGCAAATGACGCAATGATCAACAAGTCACCCACACTCGCGCGACGAGCCGCTGAACCATTCACCGAAATCATGCCCGAGCCACGCTCGCCTTTGATGGCGTAGGTGATGAAGCGTTCGCCGTTGTTGATGTTCCAGATGTGGACTTGTTCGTTCTCACAAATGTTGGCGGCGTCCAGTAGGTTTTCGTCGATGGCGCAGGAGCCTTCGTAATGGAGCTCACATTGGGGATTGACGCTATTTTTAGAACTTTCCGACACCATATCGTGACTGTTCCGTCAATGCTCCCACGACTTTTTGAGCACAGTCGCAGATGGTCAGCGCCGCGACAAAGTTGGCTTTAACAGCGTAGAAAAACAACAGCAAATTCATGGGCTAGTTCACGGTGCTGCGCACGATGACCGAGGGTGAAGTCAAGATGGCCGTGAAAAATAATTATCAGCAGGGCAGACCTGCAATACATGATCGTGTTTATGGTTATCAATCGCCCTCACCGCAAGAGCACTTGTCCCCGCAAGTCTCGTTTCATCACATCGGTGAGAGCCTGCCACTCTTTTTCGTTGTTAGGTTGACAAAATCGCTTTGTTCGCTGCACATACAACTCCCTGCGTACATTGACAGAATTGCTTATGCGCTTGTAGTGGGCTGAATAGTGCACTTCACCAAGTTTGAAGTTCACGTTTTGAGGAATGGCGCGGATAGTAATGCCGCGTGGAATAACGAGGGTCGCGTGCTCAACAAGACGTGTAGTTATGCAAGTTTCTGGAAACTTGCGATTCAGATTAGCGGGGGCCATAGATATGCCCTTAATGTTGCCTGGGGCTAGCCCTACCGGAATGACTAGTGCACTCGGGCCAGGTAAGTTGATCATGGGGGCGAGTACAAAGCTACTTGTAATTACCCACGGGGCATCTAGGTCTTTGGGGTCAGGGACAGTCATTTTTCCGCTGCCAGATTCTAGGTATCGGTTTAGCAGAAGATTAACAACTGCATTAGGGTCTTTATCTTTTTGCCTTGATTGAGTTGCCCGTGAGCGAACTTGCAAATGCCCGAAAGTTTGCGTTACGGATGTACCGATGATTGAGCCATCGTTTTGTAAATCGAAACGGGTATGCGTTTCTGAATATTGATGGTGCGAATTAACAGCTGGTGTTTCGCTTACATTGCCTGTGGCCGTGATTAAGGCAGGTTGTTGCATCACCGCTTCTGGCAGCATGCCAAATGGTGCAAATTCAGCTGTCGTATCTAGGTATAAGTTCAGTTCAGGAATAAAGGTAATAACGTGATTAAACGCATAAGGTGTAGCCAAGTCAGGCAAACGATGTGAATTACCTGCGTTGATCAGAACGGGGCTGCTTTCGATGCCGACAGCCCGCAGCAGAGCTTCTAAAAGCACTACGTGGTCTTTGCAGTCACCGTAACGGTTGTCAAGGATGCTTTGAGCACTGTGAGGTACATACCCACCTGCGCCTACATACACGCCCAAGTAACGAATGTTTTTGCTTACCCAGTTGTATAGCCGTCGGCTTTTTTGCTCTGTTGTCTGATCCGTATGAGTCAGGCTTCGGGCTAATGCCTCAATTGCAGGTGTCATCTCCGTTTTAGGTTTTGCCCGCGATTGGTACGCCTGCGCCACCTCGGCATAATTTTTGAAACTGCTAACTGAAAATTGTGGTGCAAAGTCATCCAATGCAACCACGCCACTCTCAGTCGGCACAAAATTGGTTTGGCGATAGGTGTAGCGATGCCGAATGCTGCCGGGAATATCACTTGGCTGTAGTGCTTCGCCGCCGCCCTGCATGCCTCGGTGGGCAAATCGAAGTGCTATTGCTGGATCGTGGGTAATAACGATTTCAACGTTTTCATGACCGTAAAAAGGGGAGTATGTTTCTGACCAAGCAAAGTGGTTGGGGAAATTTGGTGTGTGTTGATGTGACTTTATTTTGTAATAAAGCACGCTGCCAACTTGTACCTTCGGGTAAATCATCAACTTGACTTTTTCGTCGGTTAAAACCTTGCTGCCATCCGCTGACTCGTCTTGGGTACGAATTTTGTCAGCTTCTAGATGTACTTTGATTCCATCTGGCTGCAACGTATACGCCTCAATGACATCGACGGTTTCATAAGTACTGTTGTAGTAAATTCCGCGCTCTGAATGGAGGCGGACGCCAAGTTCGGTTTCAATGCGGATGGCACTTTCCATCGTTTGGCTGGTACTGCCATTGGAATACACATGAAAGTGAGTGAGGTTTTGTACTGTGGTGAACGCGGGTTTGTATTCAGCCTGTGCTGCGCTACCAAGCGCCATCATGATTAACAGTAGTAGCCTTGGTAAAAAGTACACTAGATTTTGGGGAAGAAAAAAATGTGTCATGTGAAATGTTAAATATCGGAAATCCTATACTGGCTTCGAATAAAATAATTTCCATAGATTCTTCGAGCAAAAATTTTTGAAATGAGGATGCCTTTATGTCTAGTGAGATTTTCAAAGCCAGTATGGTCATCGCATTTTCTATACTGATTGCTGCCTTTATTAGTAGAACGAAGCCTGAATATCAATTCATTTCCGACGATTTCGTTACTGTACGTATCAATAAAACCAACGGGGAGCGCTGTCTGATGAGTGATGGAGTTTTTCGTACATGGTCCGTTGCTGAGATAAATGATCATTTAAAGAGCGGCTATAGTTTGAAGATGAAGCCATTGATTTTTTGCCAAGGCGAAACAGTACGAGCAGGGGTAGTTCTTAAATAAGAAAATTAGCTCTTGCCATGCAATAGTGGATTTTCGTTGAATGAACTTAATTGCATAAAAGAAAACTTCTAGGGTAATCTTTGCAATAGAAATACAGCTTCTAAACTAGATTTTTTGATCCTGTGATAAACAGTTGAATGATGCTGATTTATCAGCTATTTTTAGAAGTTATTTCGGTGAAATTTATATATGGTATTCTAAGAAAAGTTCCAATTATATTTTCGCATGCGATGCATTTCCTTCGGAAAATATCGTTATGGTTTAGATCGCTCCAAATAATCAATTAACGCTTCTTTAGCTGCTTTCATTTCTTCGCTCCGCATCGAATCTCCTTTAAGCTTGTAATTGGCCTCTCTATTTGAAATAGTTCTTAGCAGTCCATATGCCCAAAACCTACTGTTAGGAGATGGAAGTACTTTCTTTTGAAGAATTAACGCCACTATAAATACTATAAAAAGCGCTAACAATCCTTGTGTAATGGTTCCAATATAAAAAAGGCCAAAGATTACAAGAGCCCTAGTTATTTGGATAAGAAAAAATAACCAGTTGTAATTGGGGTCAGAAAGAGTATCTTGTAGTCCTCTTGGCGTAATCGCCAGCATTTCCTCACTGGCTATAGCTTTGCCATAAAAAAGTCTTACTGTGCCGTGATGGTTTAGGAATGATGCTATGGGGGTTATTAGTATCAATGCAATCCACAGATTTAATTCAGTAAGAAAAATATTCATTTATATCTCGCAATCAAGCTTGTATTCTGCAACTATTGCTAGTCAGCCGTGCATCGGAAAATCGTACATCGCACCATCTGAGCTCTTCCAGAGCCACCTTGGTAATGACCATCGTGACTAGACGAATGTTTACTCCCGTCATCTTGGAGTCTGCTGCAAATTCTGTCACCTTTGGCTTCCGCGGTAAGTCCAGATAGCGCAAGGACAAGATTACCAAGGCTAGTGAAAATGAACGAGATGTTTTCATCTCAATATAGTAAGCGTAAATTTAATCTACGCTTACCAAAATTGCGAGTTTAGACCCAGCGCCAGTCAAAACTAGTTTGCAAACTAGCTTTTACGCAGCCCACAAAGCAAAACGCACGATCTTGTAATCGTGCGTTTTTATGTGGGAGAGAGTTAATTCAGTTCAACACTCATCCGTCCCATGACCAGGTGCCGCTTGCGTAGGCACATGGTGGCGTAAGCCCACTTGTTGGTTGTGCTCGTCCACAAACACCAGTTGCGGCTCATGACCGGCCACTTGATCTTCATGCACTTGCGCAAATGACGCAATGATCAACAAGTCACCCACGCTGGCGCGGCGTGCGGCAGAGCCGTTGACCGAAATCATGCCCGAGCCACGCTCGCCTTTGATGGCATAGGTGATGAAGCGTTCGCCGTTGTTGATGTTCCAGATGTGGACTTGTTCGTTCTCACAAATGTTGGCGGCGTCCAGCAGGTTTTCGTCGATGGCGCAGGAGCCTTCATAGTGCAATTCGCACTGGGTGGTGGCTACGCGGTGAATTTTGGATTTGAGCAGGGTACGAAACATGGCAAAAACAGTTTGAAACTAAGCAATACCGCCATCATAGTGCGCCCTCGGGGGTGATGCGCTGGTTCAGAAGTGACAGGCAAAGGCCGGTCTGCCCTCTACGATGTGCGAATCATTCACAGGTTTAAATGTTCATGACCCCACACGACGCCATCACCGATCTCTCTGCGGACGCACTCTCGCAAGCCATTCATGCGCGACAGGTGTCGTGTCGCGAGGTGATGCAGGCGTATTTGCAGCGCATCCACCGGCTCAACCCCATTTACAACGCCATCGTCAACATGGCGCCTGATGAGGCGTTGTTGGCGCAGGCCGATGCGTGCGATGCAGAGTTGGCAGCGGGCCACTCACGCGGCTGGATGCACGGTATGCCCCAAGCCATCAAAGACACGGGCGCGACGCAGGGCTTTCCGACCACTTTGGGTAGTCCATTGTTGAAAGGGGCGGTGGCGCAAAAAGACAGTGTGATGTCCGCTCGCATGAAGGCTGCCGGTTGCATCGTGGTGGGTAAAACCAATATTCCCGAATTGGCTTTGGGCTCGCACACCTTCAACACTTTGTTTGGCGCAACCCCCAACGCGTGGGACCGCCAAGTGACTGCGGGCGGCAGCAGTGGCGGTGCCGCCGTGGCGTTGGCGCAGCGCATGTTGCCCGTGGCCGATGGCTCAGACTTCATGGGCTCGCTGCGCAACCCCGCCGGTTGGAACCACATTTTCGGCATGCGGCCCAGCCAAGGCCGCGTGCCGTTTGGCCCCAGCGCCGATGTGTGGCTGGACCAACTCGGCACCGAAGGCCCGATGGCTCGTACCGTCACCGACTTGGCCAATTTGCTGCAAGTGCAAGCGGGCCACGACACGCGGGTGCCGTTGTCGCTCTCGTCGTCGTTCAGTGCCGACGGGTTGGTGTGCGATGCGTCGCGCATGAAAGGCGTGCGCATTGGTTGGCTGGGGGACTTGAATGGCTATTTGGCGACGGAGCCCGGCATTTTGGCGGTGTGCGAGCAAGCCTTGCAGCGCATGCAAGCCCAAGGTGCCATCGTCACGCCGCTGTCGTTGGGGTTTGACACGGACCGTTTGTGGCAATGCTGGCTCGCGTGGCGACGCGCCTTGGTGGGCCCGCGTGTCGGCGCGCTGATGGCCTTGCCCAATGCGCGTGCGCACATCAAGCCCGAGGCCTTGTGGGAGTACGACCACTCGCTGACCTTGAGCTACACCGATTTCTCCAAAGCCAGCCAAACCCGCACCAGCTTCTACCACCACCTGCTCAGCTTGTTTGACAACGTGGACGTGATCGCTTTACCCGTCGCTCAGGTATGGCCGTTTGCGCTGGCGCAGCGTTGGCCCCAACAGATTGGTGAGCGCACGATGGACACCTACCACCGCTGGATGGAGTCCACCATTTACGCCACCTTGGGCGGCTTACCGGCCATCAGCGTGCCGGCCGGTTTTCATGCCACGCAGCCGTGGCCTATGGGCTTGCAACTGATGGGCCGCCCGCAAGGCGATGCGGCGTTGCTGCAAGTGGCTGCCGCTTACGAAGCGGTGAATGCAGAGTTGCTGGCTAAACGGCCTACTTAAAGCGGGTCTAAGCCTCCGGTGCTGAGCGTTTGAGGCGCGGTTCTAGCGCGCTTTCACCCCGCTTATTTCGACAAAAACGCGCTCGCGCCTTGACCTGCCAAGCGGCCGCTGGCCAAACAGGCGGTGAGCAAGTAGCCCCCTGTGGGCGCTTCCCAGTCCAGCATTTCACCGGCCACAAATACGCCGGGTAGGGCGGTACTCATCAGCGTGTCGTTTAAGGCTTCCAAGCGCACACCGCCTGCGCTGCTGATGGCCTCGTCGATCGGGCGTGCCGCGGTCAAGGTGATGGGCAGGTGTTTGATGGCCGCTGCGAGTTGGGCAGGGTCGTTCATCGCGTCTTTGCTCAGCACTTCGTGCAGCAGTGCCAAATGCAAGGCCGTGAGGTTGAGGCGGCTTTTCAAATGGCTGCTGAGCGAGCGTGAGCCGCGTGGGTGCTTCACCTCGGTCAACAGACGCTCTGGCGTGAAGTCGGGCTTGAGGTTGAGGTGCAGCGTGGCGTGGCCGTGGCCCTCGATCTCGTCGCGCAGCAAGGCCGCCGCGGCGTAAACCAAGTTGCCTTCAATGCCTGTGGCGGTCACCACAAACTCGCCTTTGCGTTCGAAGCTGCGGCCTTGCGTGTCGGTGAACGACAGCGCCACCGACTTCAAGGGCATGCCTGCAAATTGGCTGGCCAAATGCTGGCTCCAGCCGGTGGTGGCGCTGCCATCTGCGCTGGCGCGACCTTGCACGTCAAAGCCGCAGTTGGCGGGGCGCAGCGGCGCCACATCCACGCCAACGGCTTTCAGCCACGGTTGCCACGCGCCGTCAGAGCCCAGCTTGGCCCAGCTGCCGCCGCCCAGCGCCAACACCACGGCGTGGGCTTGTGTGGTTTGTAGGCCGTTGGGCGTGTCAAAACTCAGTTCAAACCCAGTCGTCGATGGCGCGGTGGCCGCTGTCGTTTGGGTCAAGGCGCCATTCCAGCGGTGACGCATGTGAAATGTGACGGGCGTGCCTTGCGTGGGGTGGCGCAAGCGGTGCAGCCACGCGCGCAGCAGCGGTGCGGCTTTCATGTCGGTGGGAAACACGCGCTGCGAGCTGCCCACAAAAGTGTCAAGCCCCAAGCCTTGCGCCCAATCGCGTACAGCTTGTGGACCGAAGGCGTTGAGCCACGCGGCACAAGCTTCACTGCGTTCGGCGTAGCGCTGCACAAAGTAGTCCAGCGGCTCGGCGTGGGTGAGGTTCAAGCCCCCCAAACCGGCTAGCAAAAACTTGCGTCCGACAGAGGGCATGGCGTCATACACATGCACGTTGGCGCCTGCAGCGCTTAAAACTTCAGCAGCCATGAGGCCGGCTGGGCCTGCGCCAATGATGGCGACTTGGGGTTGGGTGGAGTCAGTCATTGCAGCGATTGTCGCTGCAGCCATCACATCAAACCGTTGTACTGGATGGTGATGGGCGCGTGGTCTGAGAACTTTTCGTCTTTGTAGATGTGCTCCGCAAGCGCCTTGGCCGCCACGGCGGGTGTGGCCAAGTGGTAGTCCAAACGCCAACCCACGTTGTTGGCATAGGCTTGGCCGCGGTTGCTCCACCAGGTGTAGCAAGCGTCGGTGGTGTCGGGCTGCAGCTGGCGGTACACGTCGACGATGCCGCCTTCTGTGGTGAGCTGCGTCATCCACGCGCGCTCTTCGGGCAAGAAGCCGCTGTTCTTTTTGTTGCCTTTCCAGTTTTTCAAATCGGCCTCGTTGTGCGCGATGTTGATGTCACCGCACAGCACAAACTCGCGCGCTTGCTTCAAGGCGTTGAGGTGCGGGTACATGGCGGCCAAGAAACGAAATTTTGCGTCTTGGCGCTCAGGGCCGGACGAACCGCTGGGAAAGTAGCTGCTGATGATGGACAGCTTTTGGGTCGGCGTGTCAAAACGCAGCTCGACGTAGCGGCCTTCGGCATCGAACTCGTCGCCATCAAAGCCCACGATCACGTCGCTGGGCTCATGCTTGGTGTACACGCCCACGCCGGAGTAGCCTTTTTTCTCGGCGTAGTGAAAGTGGCCTTTCAAGCCCGCCAAGGTGTCGAAGGCGCCTTCGACATCTGGCGCTTGGGCTTTGATTTCTTGCACGCAAATACAATCAGGGCTGGCTTTTTCGAGCCAAGCTTCCACGCCCTTGCGGGCGGCCGAACGAATGCCGTTGAGGTTGAGGCTGGTTAGTTTGAACAAGGAATTTCCCCATGAGTAAGAGTGCCGCAGCCAACGACGCGTTGGCGCAAGAGTTTGTGCAATTTTCGCTGGATTGCGGCGTGTTGAAATTTGGCGAGTTCAAAACCAAAGCGGGCCGCATGAGCCCTTACTTTTTCAACGCCGGCTTGTTCGACGATGGCGCCAAGCTGGGCAAGCTCGCCAGCTTTTACGCACAGCGCTTGATGCAAAGCGGCATCGAGTTCGACATGATTTTTGGCCCCGCCTACAAAGGCATTCCCTTGGGCGCAGCCGTGGCGATTGAGTTGGCCCGTTTGGGCAAAAACGTGCCCTTTGCCTACAACCGCAAAGAAGCCAAAGACCATGGCGAAGGCGGCAGCTTGGTGGGCGCGCCGCTCAAAGGCCGCGTCTTGATCGTCGACGATGTGATGAGCGCAGGCACCGCTGCCCGTGAATCCATCGCCCTCATCAAAGCCGCAGGCGCTACGCCCCATGCCGTGGCGATCGCCCTCGACCGCCAAGAAATGGCCACCGAAAAACAAGCCGATGGCACCACCCAAGATGTGCCCTACAGCGCCGTGCAATACGTGCGCGAGCAAGTGGGCTTGCAGGTGTGCGCGATTGCCGAGCTGAGCGATTTGCTGACGTACCTCAATGCGCAAGACGGCAACGCCATGGGCGAGCACTTGGCGCGCACGCAGGCTTATCGCGAGCGGTATGGGGTGAAGTAACGCAAACGGCTGGGGCGAGAACGTCCCCGTGTGTGGCCGTTAGGACAGCCAACTCAAAAAGCGAGCCGTCACCGCCTCTGGCTTTTCCATCATCATCATGTGCCCCGCGCCCGCCACCACATCCACGGTGGGGCGCGCTGGCACTAAGTCTGCGATCTGTTGGTGTTGTTGTGGGCTGGCCCACGCGTCGAACTCACCGGCCATCACCAGCGTGGGCACTTGCGTTTGTGCCAGCACATCGCTGGCATCGGGGCGTTCTAGCAGGGCTTTGATTTGGCGTTTGAAAACGTCTTCCGATTTGCGCTCGAACATGTGCACGATGTCTTCAATCAAAGCCGCATCTTGTAGGCGCGAGGGCGCGACCATGTTTTGTACCCAAGTCTGTGCCATGTGACGCACGCCTTGGTGGTGCGCGATGTCAAGCAACGCTTGGCGTTTTTTGACTTCTTCTTTGCCCGCTGCACCCGCTTCTTTGGGGCGAAAGCCCGTGCCCAGCAAGCCCAAACGCAACACGCGCTCGGGCGCCAAACGCAGCACTTCCAAGGCCACGCGTCCGCCCATGGAGTGGCCAGCTAAGTTGAATTGTGCAGGCGCGTTGTCTAGGATTTGCTGCGCCATCGTCACCAGCGAGTCGGCGTTGCCGTGCGACACCACGTGGCAAGGCATGTGGGCCGACAAGGCGGGAAGCACAGCGCCCCATGAGGCGTCGTCGCACATCAGGCCGGGCACAAGGATCAAGGTGGTTTGAGTCATGGTTTGCTTCTAGTTGAAAGACCGAAAGAGAGCGACGGCGAATGCATTTGGCAGTTCAAAGGTGAAGTGTCTACGAAGTCCATGTGTAGCAAGTCACCCAGCTGGCCGTGACCGTGGCGAGATGCGCAAGGACATAATTTGCGCTTCACAAATGGAGCGTAAATCCATAAAATACGCTTCATGTACATCTGGCAATCCCCCCAATGGCCCGAATTTCAATTTGATCTGGCCGCGCTGCAACCGGTCTTGGCCGCCGCACGCTATGCACAAGGGCGAGCCATGGGCTTGGCCAGCCATCTGCAATTGATGGACTTCGGGGACTTGCAATTGCAAGGATGGGCCGACGAGGCCATGGCCACTGCCCAGATTGAGGGGGAGATCCTACAAATCAACTCGGTGCGTGCCTCAGCCGCTCGGCGGCTGGGGTTGGCCGATGCGAAGGCCATGGAGCGCGATGCGCGCACTGAAGCCACGCTGGATGTGCTGCAAGCAGCCATTGCGCAAAGCCATCAGCCTTTGTGTCACGAAACCCTGCATGGCTGGCAAGCCGCCTTGTTTCCTAATGGGCGCAGCGGCATTCAAAAAATACGCACGGGCGCCTATCGCGATCATGCCGAGCCCATGCAGATCGTCACGCTGCGCTTGGGCAAGCCCGACACCGTGCACTATCAGGCGCCAGATTCAGTCGATGTGCATGCGCAGATGACACGGTTGATTGACTGGTTCAACAGCAGCCTAGGCAAAACCGATGGTTTGGTGCGTGCTGCGTTGGCACACCTGTGGCTGGAGGCCATTCACCCGTTTGAAGATGGCAATGGTCGCGTAGGGCGGGCGCTGGTCGAAATGGCCTTGGCCCAAGACCTGAAAACTGACAAACGTTTGTGGAGTTTGTCGCAGCAGATGTGGTTGGACAGGGTGGGCTACTACGCCCAACTGCAAGCGGCCACGGGTCAAGCGAACATGGATGTCACGCACTGGGTGCAATGGTTCGCAGGATGCATACACAAAGCTGCCGATGCCACTTGGGCGCACATGCAAACGGCTATGCAGAAAACCCGCTTTTGGGCCGAACTGCGCGAGCAACACCCGCAACTCACGCCCACGCAAACCAAGGCGATCAACAAGCTGTATGACGTTGGACCTGAAGGGTTTGTCAACGGCATCAGCACAGAGAAATACGTGAACCTTTGCCGCGTGTCGCGTGCTACGGCCTACCGCGAACTCACGGCGCTGTGCGAGATGGGGGTGCTGGTGCAGACGGGGACGGGGCGAGGGACGCGGTACAAGCTTGAACCGTTGTCGTAGATCTGAGAGGTAGGGATGGCGAGGCGCTTTGTGGCTTCCTACCATCGCCACCAGTCGTCGGTGGTGTTTAAACCCCGTAGTAACGGTCGGTGCGGTGGTTGACGCCAATCACCACGTTCAAGGCCACGGCGCCAAGCATCGAGAGCAGCGCTTTTTGAACATCAGAGACGGCAAAGGCCGTGAGCAAAATCACAAAGTCGACGGCCATTTGCACGTTGCCTGCACGCCAGCCGCGCGTTTTTTGAAAGTAGATGGCCATGATGGTCACGCCGCCGAGGCTGGCGCCGTGGCGAATCAAAATCAAAATGCCCGTGCCCGCTAGCAAGCCCGCCATGACGGCGGCAAAGACGGGGTTGAGGTGCTCGAACCCGACCCACTGCGGCAACAACTCAACATAGGCGGACAGCAGGCCCACGGCGGCAAATGTTTTGAAGGTGAAGAGGTGGCCGAGCTTGCGCCAACCGAACACATAAAACGGCAGGTTGATGACAAACAACACCGCACCCAACGGGTAGCCCAGCAGGTAGTGCGTCAAAAACGCCACGCCGGTCGTGCCACCCGTGAACAGCCCTGCTTCGCGGAACATGCACACGCCCAACGCGACAAACAGGCAGCCGGTGAGCAGGCCCTGGATGTCTTCCAGCAGGCTGTGCGGGGCGGGTGCTGGGGTGGGCGTGAGCAGTTCGTCGGAGATGGGTTACCCCAGTTTTTTCATCAACAGCGCGTTGACTTGGGCGGGGTTGGCCTTGCCCTTGCTGGCCTTCATGATCGGACCCACCAAACCGTTCAGCGCCTTGGCGTTGCCTGCTTTGAACTCTTCCACGTTCTTGGGGTTGGCGGCTAGCACGTCGTCGATGATCTTTTCCAGCTCGCCGGTGTCGTTCATCTGTTTGAGGCCTTTGGCTTCGATGATTGCATCAATTTGTTTTAACGCGTTGAGCGTAATAACACCTGCCGTCACCTCTTCCAACGTGTCGCCAATTACAAGTTCTGCGAGCTTGGGTTGCCATAAATGGTCAAACACCTGACGCGCTGCGTTGTTGCTGATGGTGTTGTCGCTGATGCGGCCGATCAGGGCGGCCAATTGGGCGGCGCTGACGGGGGCTTGCTCGATGGCCATCTCGCTGGCATTCAGGCGGCGTGAGACTTCGCCCATGATCCAGTTGCTGGCCAGTTTGGCTTGGCCGCAGGCTTTGGCCGTGGCTTCAAAGTAGGCGGCGATGCCCTTGCTTTGCGTCAGCTGTGTGGCATCGTATTCAGGCAGCGCGTAGTCGCGCACAAAGCGCTCGGCCATGACGCGTGGCAGCTCGGCCATTTCGCTTTTCACGCGCTCGACCCAGTCGCGACCAATTACCAAAGGTGGCAGGTCGGGGTCAGGGAAGTAGCGGTAGTCGGCGGCGTCTTCCTTGGTGCGCATGGCACGGGTTTCGCCGGTGTCGGGGTCAAACAAAACCGTGGCTTGCTGGATGGTGTGGCCGTCTTCGATTTGGTCGATTTGCCAGCGCACTTCGTAGTCGATGGCTTGTTGCATGAACTTGAAGCTGTTCAAGTTTTTGATTTCGCGGCGTGTGCCCAAAGGTGCGCCGGGTTTACGCACCGACACGTTGGCGTCGCAACGGAATGAGCCTTCTTGCATGTTGCCGTCGCAAATGCCAATCCAGGTCACGATTTTGTGCAGCTCTTTGGCATAGGCCACGGCTTCTTCGCTGCTGCGCATGTCGGGCTGGGTGACGATTTCGAGCAGTGGGGTGCCTGCGCGGTTCAAGTCGATGCCTGATTGGCCCCCACCTCCTAATGCTGAGTCTTCGTGCAGCGATTTGCCGGCGTCTTCTTCGAGGTGGGCACGCTCCAAGCGTACGGTTTTGTGTACGGTTTCTTTGCCAACTTCCAAGAAGAACGACACCTCGCCACCTTGCACCACCGGAATTTCAAACTGACTGATTTGGTAGCCCTTGGGCAGGTCGGGGTAGAAGTAGTTTTTGCGCGCAAAGATGCTGCGCTCGGCAATGTGCGCGTTGACACCCAAGCCAAACTCAATGGCGCGTTCCACCGCGCCGATGTTCATCACGGGCAAGGTGCCGGGCAGGGCCATGTCCACCGCGCAGGCTTGTGTGTTGGGCTCAGCACCAAACGCCACCGAGGCGCGGCTGAAAATTTTGCTCTTGGTGGAGAGCTGGGCGTGTGTTTCGAAGCCGATGACGACTTCGTAGCCTTGGACTAATTTGGGTGCAGTCATTTAAACGCCCTCCGGCTTGGCGTTATGGAAATCGGTGTTCAGTTGGTACTGGTGCGCCACGTTAAGCAAACGTGCTTCTTGGAGATAGTTGCCAATGAGCTGCAGGCCCACGGGCATTTTGTCAGCGCCAAAACCCACAGGCACGCTCATGCCGGGCAAGCCAGCCAGTGAAGCAGGCAGAGTGAAGATGTCGGCCAAGTAGTCCGCCAACGGATCGCTGGCGTTGTTGCCCAGCTTCCATGCCACGGTTGGGGCGACGGGGCCGGCGATCACATCGCATTCGGCAAAGGCGCGTTGGAAATCGTCCGCGATCATGCGGCGAATTTTTTGGGCTTGCAGGTAGTACGCGTCGTAGTAGCCGTGGCTCAGCACATACGCGCCGGTCATGATGCGGCGTTTGACCTCTTCGCCAAAGCCTTCGGCGCGGGTCTTTTTGTACATGCTCACGAGGTCGGTGTAGTCCTTGGCTCGGTGGCCAAACTTCACGCCATCAAAGCGGCTCAGGTTGGAGCTGGCTTCAGCGGGCGCAATGATGTAGTACACCGGAATGGCCAACTCAGTGCGCGGCAGCGTGATGGGCACAAGCTTGGCGCCTTGGGCTTCCAAGGCTTTCAACGCAGCGTCAATCGCGGTGCGCACGTCGGTGGCGAGGCCTTCACCAAAAAACTCTTTGGGAATACCGATGCGCAGGCCAGCCAAGCTGTCGCCCAGCTTGGCAGAGAAGTTCTCAGCAGGCACATCGAGCGAGGTGGAATCGCGGTCAAGGTCGGGGCCGCACATGGCAGACAGCAGCAACGCACAGTCTTCGGCGCTGCGGGCCATGGGGCCGGCTTGGTCGAGGCTGGATGCGTAGGCAATCATGCCGTAACGGCTGGCGCGGCCATAGGTGGGTTTGATGCCGGTGATGCCGCAAAAACTGGCGGGTTGGCGAATCGAACCACCGGTGTCGGTTCCGGTCGCTGCGGGTGCCAAGCGTGCGGCCACAGCGGCAGCACTGCCGCCCGATGAGCCGCCGGGCACACGCGAGGTGTCCCACGGGTTGGTGACCGCGCCGTAGGCGGAGTTTTCGTTGGCAGAGCCCATCGCGAACTCGTCGCAATTGACCTTGCCCAAAGTGACCATGCCTGCGCCGCCCAATTCGGAGGCGCCGAGTTTTTGCACGACGGTGGCGTCAAAGGGCGAGCGGTAGCCGCTCAAAATTTTGGAGCCCGCGGTGGTGGCGAAATCGCGGGTGACGAACACGTCTTTGTGCGCAATCGGCACGCCTTCCAACGTGCCTGCGGTGCCAGCGGCAATGCGGGCATCGCTCGCTTGGGCTTGGGCCAGCGTGATTTCGCTGTCGATGTCCAAAAACGCGTTGTGCGGGTTGCCGCCGGTGCGCGCCAAAAAGGCGGTGGCCACTTCGACCGCACTCACTTGTTTGGTTTGGAGGGCTTGGGCCAGTTGGGCCACGCTCATGTCATGCAAAGTTGTCATGCGAAAGGCCTCACTCAATCACTTTGGGAACCAAGAACAAACCACGCTCCACGGCGGGGGCGCTGCGTTGGTTCAGGTCGCGTTGGTTGGGCTCGCTGGCCACGTCGGGGCGCAGGCGCAACTCGATGTGCGCGCCTTGCATGGCGTCTACAGGATGGGCCATGGGCACGATGCCTGTGGTGTCGACAGCGCGGATCTGTTCGACGATGCCAAAAAAGTCATTAATTTTGCTCAGCATGCGGGCTTGTTCGTCAGGCTGCAGCTCAAGCCGGGCCAAATTGGCGATGCGGCTGATGTCTTGGTCGTTCAGGGACATAGGTGGTGGGGCGGTAACTTAAGCAAAAAACCCGTGATTTACGGGCGATGCGGTATTATCCCGCCTTTGTGCTCGCGCTCGCGACCACCCCGCAATATGGTGCTTTGGCGATTCCGCCAGGGCCAGAGAGGACAGTGATGTTTGGATCTTTTCGTCGGTATTTCTCCACCGACTTGGCGATTGACTTAGGTACCGCCAACACCCTGATATACGTGCGCGACAAAGGCATCGTGTTGGACGAGCCTTCTGTGGTGTCGATTCGCCACGAAGGTGGCCCCCAAGGCAAAAAAACCATCCAAGCCGTGGGCCATGAAGCCAAGGCCATGTTGGGCAAAGTGCCCGGCAACATCGAAGCCATTCGCCCGATGAAAGACGGCGTGATTGCCGACTTCACCGTGACTGAGCAAATGCTCAAGCAGTTCATCAAGATGGTGCACCCCCGCTCGGTCTTGAAGCCCAGCCCCCGCATCATCATTTGCGTGCCTTGCGGTTCGACCCAAGTGGAGCGTCGCGCGATTCGCGAGTCGGCTTTGGGCGCTGGCGCCTCGGAAGTGTTTTTGATCGAAGAGCCCATGGCCGCTGCGATCGGTGCGGGCTTGCCCGTGTCGGAAGCGTCCGGCTCGATGGTGGTCGACATCGGTGGCGGTACCACCGAAGTGGGCGTCATCTCTTTGGGCGGCATGGTCTACAAAGGCAGCGTGCGCGTGGGTGGCGACAAGTTTGACGAAGCCATCATCAACTACATCCGTCGCAACTACGGCATGTTGATCGGCGAGCCTACCGCTGAAGCCATCAAGAAAAAAATTGGTTCCGCGTTCCCTGGCTCTGAAGTCAAGGAAATGGAAGTCAAGGGCCGCAACCTTTCCGAAGGTGTGCCACGCTCGTTCACGATCTCGTCCAACGAAATCTTGGAAGCCTTGACCGACCCGCTGAACAACATCGTCTCCGCCGTGAAAAACGCGTTGGAGCAAACGCCTCCCGAGTTGGGCGCAGACATTGCCGAGCGCGGCATGATGCTCACCGGCGGTGGCGCCTTGTTGCGTGACCTCGACCGCTTGTTGGCCGAAGAAACCGGCTTGCCTGTTTTGGTGGCCGAAGACCCGCTGACGTGCGTCGTGCGCGGTTGCGGTCTGGCGCTTGAGCGCATGGAGCGCTTAGGCTCCATCTTCACAAGCGAGTAAGTCCGTGCCACTTGGCACTCTGGGCAGCCCGCCTCCCGCCTTTTTCAAACAGGGGCCCTCTGCGGTCTCTAAATTGCTGTTGTTCAGCGCTTTGTCGGTGCTGTTGATGGTGGCTGATGTGCGCTTTGGTGTGACGCAGCCCTTGCGGGCGGCGTTGTCTGTCGTGCTGTACCCCGTGCAATGGTTGGCGTTGCGTCCACAAGCGATGGCCGAGTACGGCAGCAGCTACTTTGAGGCGCGCGACGCGGCACAGGCCGCCGAGCGCGATCTGCGCCAGCAGTTGTTGGTGCAAGCGCAGCGCTCGGGGCAGGTGGATCAACTCACCCTTGAAAACAACCAGTTGCGCCAGCTTTTGGCCTTGCGCGAGCGGTTCACCACCACCGGCGTTGCCGCCGAGGTGTTGTACGACGCCGCCGACCCCTACACCCGCAAACTCATCATTGACCGTGGCCTGACCCACGGCATCAAAATCGGCTCGCCGGTGATGGATGCGCACGGCATCTTGGGCCAAGTGACCCGTGTGTTGCCACTGGTGAGCGAGGTGACCTTGGTGATTGACCGCGAACATTCCATTCCCGTGCTCAACACGCGCACGGGTGCGCGGGGTGTGGCGTATGGCGAAACCGGCGGTGCGCCTTTGTTGGAGTTGCGCTTTATGGCGACCAACGCCGACATTGAAGTGGGCGATATGTTGTCAACCAGTGGTGTGGACGGCATTTATCCTGCTGGCGTGATGGTGGCCAAAGTGACCAAGGTGGAGCGCCGTGCGGAAACCACTTTTGCCCGCATCTTGTGCGAGCCTGTCGGGCGTGTGCAGGGCGCGCGTCATGTGATGGTGTTGGAGCCCTTGAACACGCAAATGCCGGCGCGTCCACAGATTGATAAACCTCAGCCCATTGTGAATCCCAAAGGGGGCCGCCGATGATCATGCCGCGTGGCCACCAGCTGCTGCTGCCTGCCAATCCCTTGTTCATTTTGTTCACCCTGTTGATGGCGCTGTTGGTCAACATGTTGGTGCACATGAGTTTGATCAGCCATGCCGCTTGGATGCCTGATTTCTTAGCCTTGGTTTTGGTGTTTTGGTGCGTGCATCAGCCGCGCATGGTGGGTGTGGGTGTGGCCTTTTTCTTTGGTGTGGCAACCGATGTGCATCAGTCGGCTTTGCTCGGTCAACATGCGCTGACCTACACCGCCTTGAGCTTTATGGCGACCTTGATTCATCGCCGTTTGCTGTGGTTCACGGTGCCCTCGCAAGCCATGCAGGTGCTGCCGATCTTCGCTGCTGCGCATGCGATGGAGTTGGTCGTGCGCATGATGTCGGGCGCTTTGTTTCCGGGCTGGACCATTTTCTTGGCCCCCTTCCTAGAAGCTGTGATGTGGCCCGTGGTGAGCGTGATGTTGCTCGCCCCGCAACGGCGCGCGCCAAACCCTGACGCTAACCGTCCGCTATGAGGGTGATTCGTAACATCGAGTTCGACCTGCAGCGCTTCAGGTCGCGGGTGATGGTGGTTTCTGGCTTTATCTTGCTGGCGTTTTTGTTGCTGGTCATTCGTCTGTTTTATTTGCAGGTCATTCGTTACGAGGACTTGAACGAGCAAGCCGAAAACAACCGCACAGCCATCGTGCCTATCGTGCCCAACCGTGGCGTCATCATGGACCGCAACGGCGTTGTGTTGGCCACCAACTACTCGGCCTACACCTTAGAGATCACCCCTTCCAAAGTGGTCGCGCCTTTGGAAGAAGTGATCGAGCAGCTTGCCAGTGTGATCGACATTCAGAGCCGCGACAAACGGCGTTTCAAAAAGCTCATGACCGAGTCCAAGAGCTTTGAGTCGGTGCCGATCCGCACCCGACTGAGCGACGAAGAGGTGGCGCGTTTTGCCGCTCAACGGTTCCGCTTTCCGGGCGTTGAAATTCGTGCGCGTTTGTTTCGCAACTACCCCTACAACCAATTGGCCAGCCATGTGATTGGTTACATCGGGCGTATCAACACGGCTGAAAAAGCCAAGATTGAAGAGTCCGAAGATGCGGGCAATTACCGCGGCACCGACTACATCGGCAAACTCGGGATCGAGCAAAGTTACGAAGTGCAATTGCACGGCACCACAGGCGTGCAAGAGATGGAAACCTCGGCGGGCGGACGCGCGGTGCGCCGCCTCAACAGCAGCCAAGCTGTGCCCGGCAACAGTGTGGTCTTGTCCATTGACATCAAGTTGCAAAAGCTGGTGGAAGACTTGTACGGCAAGCGCCGTGGGGCTTTGGTGGCGCTTGATCCGAAGACCGGCGAAATTTTGGCGTTTGTCAGCAAGCCCACGTTCGACCCCAACTTGTTTGTCGACGGCATCGACTTTGAAAACTGGCAAGCGCTCAACGAGTCCATCGACAAGCCCTTGCTCAACCGTGCCTTGCGCGGCACCTACCCGCCAGGGTCGACTTACAAACCGTTCATGGCGTTGGCGGCTTTGCAAACGGGCAAGCGCTCAGAAAAAACACTCATTCCTGACCCTGGCTATTTCATGTTCGGCAACCACCGTTTCCGCGATGACAAAGAAGGCGGGCACGGCATGGTGGACATGTACAAATCCATCGTCGAGTCCTGTGATACCTACTACTACACACTCGCTCGCGATATGGGCGTGGACTTGATGTACGAGCAGATGAAACCCTTGGGTTTTGGACAACTCACGGGCATTGACATTTTGGGTGAATCGCGTGGTGTCTTGCCTTCAACGGAGTGGAAGCGCACGACCTACAAGCGCGCTGATCAACAGCGTTGGTACGCGGGCGAGACCATTTCACTGGGCATTGGCCAGGGCTACAACAGCTTCACCATGTTGCAAATTGCGCACGCCATGGGCACTGTCGCCAACAATGGCTTAAAAATGAAGCCGCATCTGGTGCGTGAGGTGTTGGATGTCGAGACGAGGACCGCCACCCCTGTGGCCAAAGAGCCGGTCGGGCAATTGTCGTTTTCGCCTGAGAATCTTGAGATCATCAAGCGCGGCATGATTGGCGTGAATATTGAGGGGACGTCTGCGACCAGCTTTGTGGGTGCCTCTTATGTGAGTGCGGGCAAGACCGGCACGGCACAGGTTTACACCGTGAAGCAAAACGAAAAATACAACGCTGCCACCATTGATGAACGCATGCGCGACCATGCGCTGTTTGTGGCGTTTGCACCCGCGGATAACCCCAAGGTCGCGCTGGCGATGGTGGTGGAAAACGCGGGCTTTGGCGCTCAAAATGCAGCCCCCATCGCGCGACGTGTCTTTGACTTTGTGTTGATGGGCCAATACCCCTCGCAAGAAGACATTGAGGCGGTGCAAAAAGGTCAAGCCACACGCCCGATTGGCAAAGCGCGTCCTGTGGCCAGTGTGCCGTGGCCACCCAAGAGTTCAGACACGTCAGAGCAAGAAGCCGCCGCCGATGCCAAAGCGTCGGCCAAAGCCGATGCAAAAGTAGACGCCAAGATCGACGCCAAAGCCGAAGCTAAGAATCGGCGCTGACCGGCGCTGAAAGCGCTCATGGCGTTAGGCGGCTTAGCCCCGCCATCGCTTGATACATGGCTTCAGCGCAAAAATGCGTCCCAGCTGGTTTTGCAAATCAGCGCGCTGACCACCACGATGAACATCACGCGCACAAAGCCAGCGCCATGTTTGAGCGCCATGCGTGTGCCCAACAAGCTGCCCGCCACATTGGCGACCGCCATGGGCAAAGCCAAATGCCACCACACATGACCTTTGAGGGCGAACAACACCAAGGCCGCGGCGTTGCTGGACAAGTTGAGCAGCTTGGCGGCCACCGACGCGTTCAAGAAGTCGTAGCCCAACCAGCGCACCAATAAAAACACAAAGAAACTGCCCGTGCCTGGCCCAAAGAACCCATCGTAAAAACCAATGCCCACGCCCACCGTGCAAGCCGCCAGCAACTCCGCGCGACCTCGAAAGCGTGGCGCGTGGTGCTGCCCCATGTCCTTGCGGACCAAGGTGTAGCCCAGCACGGCCAGCAGCACGAAGGGCAATAACTGGCGCAAAAACTCAGGCGACACACGCGTCACCAGCCAAGCCCCAGCGAACGAGCCTGCCATCGCCAAGGCGGCCGCAGGCAGCATGACGCGCCAAGGCATCTGCACGCGACGGCTGTACTGCCAAGCCGCAAAGCTGGTGCCCCAGACCGAGGCGCTTTTGTTGGTGCCCAGCAGCGTTGCTGGCGAACCAGAAGGATAGACAGCAAACAAGGCGGGCAACAAAATCAGACCGCCGCCACCCACGATGGCGTCTACAAACCCAGCCAAAGCTGAAGCGAAGGTGACGAAAAGGAGTTCCATGCAGGGGATTGTGATTTGAAAGTCGCCGTGACGAGACTGCAAAGTCAAAGCCACAAAGCAAAAGGCACCGGTGTTTGCCGGTGCCTTCTCTAAAACGACCCTTAAAAGGGTCTGTAGTCTGTCTCCTCGAGCCCTCGTTGAGCTGCGCTTTGGCGGCTCCGAGTGCCACTACTGTAAGGGCCACTCGCCCTCGAATTCCCTAGGAGTTTCCCTTGCGCAATAACCCGATTTCAGCGGGCAAACGTCAGCCTAAGTTCAGTTTGACAGCAACGCGTCGTGGGCCAGCCATTGCGCCGCTTTTTCGGCCAACATCAACGTAGGGCTGTTGGTGTTACCGCTGGTGATGGTGGGCATCACGCTGGCGTCGACCACGCGCAGACCGCGCACCACGCCGCCGCGTCCGTCACGCACACGCAGCTCGGGATCGACCACGGCCATCACATCGTCCAAGCGGCCCATGCGCGCCGTGCCCACGGGGTGGAAGATGGTGGTGGCAATGTCGCCCGCCAAACGCGCCAAGTCGTCGTCGCTTTGGTATTGCACGCCGGGCTTGAACTCTTCGGGCTTGTACTTGGCGAGCGCGGGTTGGGCGGCGATGCGGCGGGTTACGCGCAGCGAGTCAGCGGCCACCTTGCGGTCTTCAGGGGTGCTCAAGTAGTTTGGCGCAATTTTGGGCGCGTCGGCGAAGTTGGCACTGGTGATGTTGACCGTGCCTCGGCTGGTCGGGTTCAGGTTGCACACGCTGGCGGTGAACGCTGGGAAGCTGTGCAGCGGCTCGCCAAAGGCATCGAGGCTGAGCGGTTGAACGTGGTACTCGATGTTGGGATACGGTTGGTCGGGGCTGCTGCGGGTGAAGGCGCCCAGTTGCGAGGGCGCCATGCTCATGGGCCCGCTGCGCTTGAACGCGTATTCCATGCCGATCATGGCTTTGCCCCACCAGCTGTTGGCCAAGGTGTTGAGTGTTTTCACGTCTTGCACCTTGAACACCGAGCGGATTTGCAAATGGTCTTGCAGGTTCGCGCCCACGCCGGGCAGGTCGATGACAGGTTCAATGCCGTGTTGTTTGAGCAACTCGGCTGGGCCTAGACCTGAGAGCTGCAAAATTTGCGGCGTGCCAATTGCGCCAGCGCTCAACACCACCGATTCTTTGGCGGTGACGTTCACGAACTCTTGGCCAGTCCACACCTTGGCACCGGTGCAGCGCTGGGTGCCGTCGGCTTCGGTGGTCATCAGCAAGTGGGCAACTTGGGCGCTGGTCCACAGCTCGAAGTTGGGGCGTGCGTAGCACATGGGTCGTAAAAAGGCTTTGGCGGTGTTCCAGCGCCAGCCGCTCTTTTGGTTGACCTCAAAGTAGCCCACGCCTTCGTTGCTACCACGGTTGAAGTCGTCGGTCGCAGGAATGCCAGCTTGCACGGCGGCCTGGGCGAATGCATCAAGCACGTCCCAACGCAGGCGTTGTTTCTCGACCCGCCATTCGCCGCCTGCAATGTGATGGCGCAAGGTTTCACCGTAGACCGTGGTGTCGCCCACCAAGATGTCGCTGCGTGCGCCTTTGGCACCGTGAAGGGCGTTGGCACCGGCGTGGTGGTCTTCATGCAGTTTGAAATACGGCAGGCTGTTGTCCCAGCGCCAGCGGGCGTCGCCGGTGATGTCGGCCCATTGGTCGTAGTCACGCGCTTGGCCGCGCATGTAAATCATGCCGTTGATGCTGGAGCAGCCGCCCAACACCTTGCCGCGGGGGTAGCGCAAGCTGCGGCCGTTCAAGCCCGCGTCGGGGGCGGTGTTGAACAGCCAGTCGGTGCGCGGGTTGCCGATGCAATACAGGTAACCGACGGGAATGTGAATCCAGTGGTAATCGTCTTTACGTCCTGCTTCGATGAGCAATACGCGCTTGCTGGCGTTGGCGCTGAGGCGATTGGCCAAGAGGCAGCCAGCGGTGCCGGCGCCAACGATGATGTAGTCAAACTGGGTGTCGCTCATACGGTTGTCTTAAATGCTTGTTGTTATGAATCGCCATGGTAGCGCGGGGCATTGCGGTGGATGGCAAAAAGGCGGGCAGGGCCATGTTGTGCCCCTGCCCGCCCTGTTGTCGATGGAACGATTATTTGGATGTTGGCATCACAAACTCAGCACCTTTGCCAATGCTCTCAGGCCAACGCTGCATGACGCTCTTTTGCTTCGTATAGAAACGCACGCCTTCTTCGCCGTAGGCGTGCATATCGCCAAACAAGCTCTTCTTCCAGCCGCCAAAGCCGTGCCATGCCATGGGCACAGGAATTGGCACGTTGATGCCGACCATGCCCACTTGGATGTGGCGCGAGAACTCGCGGGCCACGTTGCCGTCGCGGGTGAAGCAGCTCACGCCGTTGCCGAACTCGTGCGCGTTGATCAGGTCCACGGCTTGGGCCAAGTCGGCCACTTGCACGCAGCTCAACACGGGGCCAAAGATTTCTTCTTTGTAGATGCGCATGTCGGGGGTGACGTTGTCAAACAGCGTGCCGCCCATCCAGAAGCCGTCTTTGCAGCCTTCGCCAGCGCTTGCGCCGTCAAAGTTGCGGCCGTCGACCAACAAGCGCGCGCCTTCTTTCACGCCTTGCTCGATGTAGCCGGTGATGCGCTTGTGTGCCACGTCGGTCACGATGGGGCCCATTTCGGCGGCGAGGTTGGTGCCGTTCAAGACCTTCAAAGTTTTGGTGCGCTCAATCAGTTTGGGCATCAGGCGCTCAGCCACATCGCCCACCAACACGGCCACGCTGATGGCCATGCAACGCTCGCCAGCGGAGCCGTAGGCGGCACCAATCAAGGCGTCCACCGCTTGGTCGATGTCGGCATCGGGCATGACAACCATGTGGTTCTTCGCGCCACCCAAGGCTTGCACGCGCTTGCCGTGGTGTGCGCCGGTTTCATAGATGTAGTTGGCGATGGGCGTGGAGCCCACAAAGCTGACCGCCTTGACATCGGGGTGAACCAAGAGCGCGTCGACCGCTTCTTTGTCGCCTTGCACCACGTTGAACACACCATCAGGCAAGCCGGCTTTTTTCAGCAAATCGGCGATGAACAGCGCGGCTGTGGGGTCGATGGGGCTGGGCTTCAGCACAAAGGTGTTGCCTGCGGCGATGGCCACGGGGAACATCCAAGCGGGCACCATGACGGGGAAGTTGAAAGGCGTCACGCCCGCCACCACGCCGAGGGGCTGGCGCATGGTCCAGTTGTCGATGCCGGTGGACACTTGCTCGGTGAAGTCGCCCTTGAGCAACTGGGGAATGCCGGTGGCGAACTCGACGATGTCGATGCCGCGGCTCACTTCGCCTTGCGCGTCGGTGAACACCTTGCCGTGCTCCGCGGTGATGATGCGGGCCAAGTCGTCTTTATGCTGGTTCATCAGCTCCAAGAACTTGAACATCACGCGGGCGCGGCGCAGGGGCGGGGTGTCGGCCCAAGCGGGGAAGGCTTTTTGCGCAGCGGCGACGGCGGCGTTGACATCGGCCACATTGGCCAAGCTCACGTTGCCGGTGACGGCGCCGGTGGCTGGGTTGAACACGGGCTGCGTGCGGGTGCTGCTGCCGTTGGCAACGGCGCCGTTGATGTAATGCGCGATGTGAGTAGGTTGGGTCATGAGATGTCTCTAAAAATAGAAAAGATGGGGCAGTGTAGGCAGGCTTGTTCACGCGAACAAGCGCCAAAACTTGAATTGATTGTTCAATATGGTGAACAATCTATGCATGGATGAGCAAAAAATCAACGAGCTTTGGAGCCATTTGCACTGGCTGAGCGTGCTGGCCCAGCAAGGCAGCTTCACTGCGGCCGCCGAACGTTTGGGCGTGAGCAAGGCGGCCATGAGCCAACGCATTGCCGAGCTGGAGCGCGCCGCCCGTGTGACCCTGGTGCAGCGCACCACCCGCAGCGTGCGCCTGACCGAGGCGGGGCAACGGCTGGTGGACGACACCCGCGCCTCGTTTGCGCAAATTGCCCAAAGCTTTGCGCAGGTGCAAGACTTGGCAGGCCAGCCCAGTGGCTTGCTGCGCGTGACCGCGCCTGTTGCCTTTGCGCGGCAGCAGCTGGTGCCGCTGCTGGCAGACTTCTTAAAGAACTATCCTGACGTGCGCTTGGAATTGGACCTGTCAGATCGGTTGACCGCTTTGGCTACTGAAGGTTTTGACTTGGCCATTCGCCACACCGCGCGCCCACCCGACACCCATGTGGCGTGGGCCTTGTGTCGCACCGAGACCGTGTTGGTGGCCACGCGCGCTTACTTGCGCCGACGCGGTGAGCCGCAAACCCCCGCTGATTTGCATGCACACAACTGCCTGCACTACCCCCGCTCACAAGACACTCCCGCTTGGACCTTTGAGCCTCGCCTCCTAGACGAGTCGAGCGACAACCCGAATGGCGGCCAAGAGCGCTTAGCCCAAGAGCGCGTGACCGTGCCAGTGTCAGGCAACTTCGCCGCCAACAACAGCGAAGCCCTGCGCGAAGCTGCGCTGTCCGGTGCAGGCATTGCCCTCATGCCCGACTTCAGCGCCCAAGACGCCCTGCGCCAAGGCAAGCTGGTGCCCGTGCTACCCGCGTGGCGCTCGGTGGGGGCGTTTGCCGAAGAGATTTACGCCATTCGCCCGTATGCACCGCATGTGCCTAGAGCGGTGGCGGCGTTGGTGGCGCATTTGCGGGCTGGGTTGGCGGAGGGGTTTGCGACTTAGCGCGGAGTGCCGTCGCATTGCAGCATCTGACGGCTATAAGCCAAAAAGTCGTCTAGATGCGATTGGATGATGTTGACGGTGATGGGTAATTGCAGCGTTTGGTATTCGTGCACTGCGATGTTTCTGAACCCAACCATCCGTTTCATAGGCTCGGCCACTTCGGTCGTCAGCCAGTGCGCGTTAGCCAGCAGGGTAAAGACATCGCGTGAGCTTTGGGGTAACCCTAGGTTTTCTCTGCGAATGATGTGGTGGCCCATGTCCAGTGCAGCTTCGCAGGCCCGTTGGATGTTCAGAATCGCGGCGTCTTGCCGTGTGAAGTTGGTTGCAAACGTGGCAGGGTCGCAGGCATATTCTTCTCGTGCTCTGGCAACGCAACGCTCGATGGCTGCCGCTTTGTTGAGCAAGACATCATCGGCCATACACGCGCCCTCGTGAACTGACGTTTTGAATGAGTTCTGCACGGGCTTCGTTGAGCATCATTTTTTCACTCAACATCGCTGCTTCGAACAAACCAGCCCGCACATCTCTGCGCCACCAAGCGGTGCCGTGGGTCAATATTTGATATTGAATGACGGTGGAGGCAGCGCGCATGTCCAGCAAATCAACGGGGCAATCGGTGATGTCGGCCAGTTCGCCCGATAGGTCAAAGAGGGCGATTGGGTCGGCATAGCCCTCAAGCAGCACCGCCAGATCCAAATCGCTGTCGGGGCGCGCCGCCTTGCCTTGGTCTTGAATGCGACTGCCGAACGCATAGATGGCCAGCAGCGCGGGCAGGCGTTGTTTGAGCTGGGCAATGAGGGCGTCAATTGGCATGCCGCTATTGTGCCTTTGCGCACCTCAAGCTGTTGCCGGCGTTCGCCGCCTGAACATCCCCCAGCCTTCCATGTTCAGCACTTTGTCGCCGTTTTGGTTGAACATTTCCCAGCGGTTACGTGTCATGCCAACGTCGGGTCGTTTGCCCATGGGCTTGGTTTCTAGCACGGTGGTTTGCAGGCGCAGCGTATCGCCTGGAAAGACAGGTTTGAGCCACTGAATGCCTTCGAGCCCGGGCGAGCCGAGGCTGGAGGTTTCATGCAAAAAGTTGGTCACCATCAGGCGCATAGCCATGGCGCAGGTGTGCCAGCCGCTGGCGCACAGTCCCCCGAAGACCGAGGCTTTGGCGGCTTCGTCGTCGAGGTGAAAGGGCTGTGGGTCGAACTGGCTGGCAAAGGTGATGATTTCTTCGCGTGTGGGGGAGATGGTGCCCAAGTCGCGCACTTGGCCGACGGCGAAGTCTTCCCAATAATGTTTGATGGTTTTGGACATTAGCGACCTCCAGAGACGTCTAAAAAGCTCATGGTGGTGTATTCGGCCTTGTCGGACAGCAGCCAAACAATGGCTTGCGCCACTTCTTCGGCGGTGCCGCCGCGCTTGGCGGGGACCAAGTGTTGCAAGTCTTTCACGCGGTTGGGTAGGCCGCCCGAGGCGTGGATGTCGGTGTCAATCAAGCCGGGACGCACGGCGTTGACACGAATGCCTTCGCCCGCCACTTCTTTGGCCAAACCGATGGTGAAGGCGTCAATCGCGCCCTTGGCTGCCGCGTAGTCGACGTATTGGCTGGGTGCGCCCAAGCGCGACGCGGCGCTGGAGACGTTGACGATGCTGCCGCCCGTGCCGCCGTGGACGGTGCTCATGCGGCGCACGGCTTCGCGGGCGCAGGCGATGGAGCCGAGCACGTTGATGCGCATCATGCGTTCCAACCGGCTCCAGCTCATCTCATCAACGCGGGCGGTGGCGTCGACTACACCGGCGTTGTTGACCAAGCCGAAGAGACGGCCCATCTTGGCGTCGATTTGCTCAAACATGCGCAAGATTTGGGCTTCGTCGCCCACATCGGCTTGCACGCTCATGGCGTGGCCGCCCGCTTGGCGAATTTGGCGAACCACTTCGTCAGCCGCCAAGGCATTGGCGGTGTAGTTGACGGCCACCGACCAGCCGTTTTTCGCGGCCAAGAGCGCGGTGGCGGCACCAATGCCTCGGCTGGCGCCAGTGATCAAAAGAACGGGGCTCATGTTGTGTCTCCTAAGTGCTGGAATGGAAAGGCTTACTTTCACACCATAGCAGTCACGCACCACAGAGCGAGTAACCTCGTGGACACCTGTTTCATTTCATTTTCAGAGAGCTCATTCATGAACGTTTCATTGACAGCCGCCGACGGCTTTGAATTTCCCGCCTACGTGGCCACGCCGACAGGTCAACCCAAAGGCGCTGTCGTGGTGGTGCAAGAGATTTTTGGCGTGAATGCGCACATCCGCGAAGTGGCCGATGGCTATGCGGCGGCCGGTTACTTGGCGGTGGCCCCCGCGACGTTTCATCGCGCCAAAACGGGCGTGGAACTGGGCTACACCGCAGACGACATGCAAGCGGGCATGGCGCTCAAGGCCGCCGTTGAAGCGTTGCCAGAGCCCGGTGTGTTGGCCGACATTCAAGCGGCGGTCGATTACGCCGCCAAAACGTCAGGCGGCAAAGTCGGCATCGTGGGCTATTGCTGGGGCGGTTTGCTGACGTGGCGTGCGGCCGCGCAAGTCAAAGGCTTGAGCGCGGCGGTGCCCTACTACGGTGGCGGCTCGACCTCTGAGGCGGAGCGCGTGCGTCAACCGCATTGTCCAGTGCTGGCGCATTTCGCCGAGCAAGACGGTTGGATTCCGATGGACACGGTGCAGGCCTTCATCCAAGCTCAGCCGAAGGTGGAAGTGCACACCTACGACGCGCACCACGGCTTCAATTGCAACCACCGCGATGCGTACCAAGAGGCGTCAGCCAAGCTGGCGCTGACGCGTACCTTGGCGTTTTTTGAGAAGCACTTGGGGGCTTGATGGGTGTTGGCGAGGTCTAGACGCAAGACCTCGCCACAAAATTTCGCTGGGCGAGCGCCCAGCGATCAGCCTTGGCGAATTTTCTTGGCTGCGTCGATGGCAAAGTAAGTCAACACGCCGTCTGCGCCTGCGCGTTTGAAGGCGAGCAAGCTTTCCATCATCACTGCGTCGTGGTCGAGCCAGCCGTTTTGTGCGGCTGCCTTGAGCATGGCGTATTCGCCGCTGACTTGGTAGGCGAAGGTGGGCACTTTGAATTCGTCTTTCACGCGGCGCACCACATCGAGGTAGGGCATGCCGGGTTTGACCATCACCATGTCGGCGCCTTCAGCGATGTCCAGTGCCACTTCGCGCAGGGCTTCGTCGGTGTTGCCGGGGTCCATTTGGTAGGACTTCTTGTCGCTCTTGCCCAAGTTGGCGGCTGAGCCGACCGCATCGCGGAAGGGGCCGTAAAACGCGCTGGCGTATTTGGCGCTGTAGGCCATGATGCGGGTGTGAATGTGGCCCTTCGCTTCGAGGGCTTGGCGAATGGCCGCGATGCGGCCATCCATCATGTCGCTGGGCGCCACGATGTCCACGCCTGCGTCGGCTTGGGTCAGGGCTTGTTTGACCAGCATCTCGGTGGTGACGTCGTTCAAGATGTAGCCGGTTTCGTCCAGCAAGCCGTCTTGGCCGTGGCTGGTGAAGGGGTCGAGCGCCACATCGGTCATCACGCCGAGTTCGGGGAAACGTTTTTTGAGCTCACGCACCACATGCGGCACGAGGCCGTCGGGGTTGGTGGCCTCAATGCCATCGGGTGTTTTGAGGTGCCCGCTGATGACGGGGAACAAGGCCATCACGGGGATGCCCAGCTTCACACACTCTTCGGCCACAGGCAGCAGCAAGTCCAAGCTCAGGCGCTCGACGCCGGGCATGGAACCCACGGCCTCGCGGCGCTTTTCGCCTTCGAGCACGAAGACGGGGTAGATCAAGTCGTTCACGCTCAAGGCGTGTTCGCGCACCAAGCGGCGGGTGAAGTCGTCACGGCGCAGACGGCGAGGGCGATTGGCGGGGAAGGAGGCGAATGGGTGTTGCATGCCCAAAATTGTGCCTTAAGCCTTGGTGTATCACTGTCTTCTGTGAGCACGGCTAAACTGCCGTCATGCTTTGGATCAAAACCTTTCACATCGTTTTCGTGGCCAGCTGGTTCGCCGGTTTGTTTTATTTGCCCCGAATTTTTGTCAATTTGGCGCAGGTGCCTGTCGAGTCGGTGGCCGAAGAGGCGCGCTTGCTGTTGATGGCGCGTAAGTTGATGCGCTTCACCACCTTGTTGATGGTGCCCGCGGTGGGCTTGGGCCTCGTGCTTTGGTTGGGCTATGGCATTGGCAAAGGGCCTGGCAACGGTTGGATGCACGCCAAGTTGACGGTGGTGTTGCTGGCGCTGGGCTACCACCACGGCTGCGGGCTGTTGTTGCGTAAATTTGAGGCGCATGCCAACACGCGCGGTCACGTTTGGTACCGCTGGTTCAACGAGGTCCCCGTGGTGCTGTTGACCGTGGCGGTGATCTTGGTGGTGGTCAAACCCTTTTAAAGGGAAAGCGGGCCCATGCGTAAGACTTCAGCATGGCCTTTGTCGCAGCTGTGCGTGGCGTTGATCGTCTACGCCAGTCTGTATCCGTTTGACCAGTGGCGCGACCAAGGGATTGCGCCTTGGGCATTTCTGGGCGCGCCGTGGCCGAAATACTGGACCTGGTTTGATGTGGCCTCCAACGTGTTGGGCTACGCGCCTTTAGGCTTTTTCTTGACCCTGAGCGGCATGCGCATGGGGTGGCGTGGTGCCGTGGTGTGGCCCGCGACTTTGGCGGCGGCTTTGTTGTCTTTGACGATGGAGGGCTTGCAGAGCTATTTGCCTGCGCGCGTGCCGTCACAAGTGGATTTGCTGCTCAACATAGCGGGCGGCTGGATGGGGGCGGTGTTGGCGAGTGGGCTGGAGCAGATGGGGCTGTTGCACCGTTGGAGCCAATTTCGCTCGCGCTGGTTTGTGCGCGACGCCCACATGGCCTTGGTGCTGATGGCCATGTGGCCGGTGGCGTTGCTCTTTCCTGTCGCTGTGCCTTTGGGGCTTGGACAGGTCTGGGAGCGTGTGGAAGACGCGCTGACCAGCGCATTTGATGCCACACCGTTTGCCGACTGGATTCCCCTACGCGCCTTCGAGTTGGAGCCTTTGCTGCCCGGCGCTGAGTTGCTGTGCGTGATGCTGGGCTTGCTGATTCCTTGTTTGCTGGGGTTCGGTGTGATTCGTCACGCTGGGCAACGGATCGTCTACGCCATGTGGGTGGTCGTGGTGGGCTTGGTCATGAGTGCTTTGTCCGCTGCCTTGACGTATGGCCCCGTGAACGCTTGGACGTGGCTGAGCTTGCCGGTGGTGCTGGGCTGGGGCTTGGGGTTTGTGCTGGCGCTGGTGTTTGCCACTTTGCCCGCCCGCACCTGCGCGGCCTTTTTGTTGCTGATCTTGGTGGTGCAGCAAAGTGTGTTGAACCAATCGCCTGAGAGTGCTTACTTTGCGCAGGTTTTACACACGTGGGAGTTGGGGCGTTTCATCCGTTTTCATGGCTTGGTGCAGTGGTTTGGTTGGTTGTGGCCTTATGCGGTTTTGGTGTGGGCATTGGCGCGCGTCAGCCGAGAGCGTCATGGGGAAATCTAGAATCACGGTATGACACAAGCCTCTTATTACAAGCATCACATTTTTTTCTGCCTCAACCAACGCGAGAACGGGGAGTCTTGCTGTGGTCAGCAAGGCGCACAAGCCGCGTTTGAGCAATGCAAATCGGAAGTCAAAGCCGCTGGTCTGGCTGGGCCCGGCGGCGTACGCGTGAACAAAGCGGGCTGTTTGGACCGCTGCGCGGGCGGCCCTGTCGCGGTGGTGTACCCCGAGGGCGTTTGGTACAGCTTTGTGGACAAAACCGATGTGGCCGAGATCGTGGAAAGCCACCTGAAGAACGGCCAAGTGGTAGAGCGCTTGTTGGTGCCTGCCAACGTGGGCCGCTGAGGTCGCGCTATGAACGCTCAAACACAAAAAATCACGCTAGACGGCGAAGCTGGGGCGATCGAGGCTTTGCGTGACGAGCCCGCGGGTGTGTCGCGTGGCGTTGCCATCGTGGCGCATCCGCACCCTTTGTTCGGCGGCACCATGGACAACAAGGTGGTGCAAACCTTGGCACGCGCGTTTGTGCAATGCGGTTGGACCGTGGTGCGCTTTAACTTTCGAGGTGTAGGCGCGTCCGCCGGTGAGCACGATGCAGGCGCTGGTGAAGCGCGTGACATGTTGCGCGTGGTGGCCCAAGTGGCACCCGAGGGGGCGTTGGCGATTGCAGGGTTTTCGTTCGGCTCGTTCGTGGCCAGCCATGCCTTGGCGGTGCTATGTGCCCATCGCACGATCGACAAGGTGGTGTTGGTTGGCACGGCGGCTCAGCGTTTCACGGTGGCGCCTGTGCATCCTGATTTGCATGACAAAACCTTGGTGGTGCACGGCGAGCTAGACGACACCGTGTCTTTGGCTTCGGTGATGGATTGGGCCCGTCCGCAGAGCTTGCCCGTCACGGTGGTGCCCGGCGGCGGTCATTTCTTTCATGGACAATTGCCGCTTCTCAAGAATTTGGTCGTTCGCCACTTGCAGGCTTGAGCGCGTCAAGCGCATTTGATGACCTCAACAAGCGCCAAGTTGCCTTGATTTGGCGCCCAATACAGACTTTCTCATTGCTGCAAACCGGTGTGTTGCGGCCTCAATCAACTCGGAATTTCCATGACACGCACTTTGCGCACCTTCTTTTTTGTCTGTTTGATCGGCTTTGGGGCCGTTTTCAGCGTGCAGGCTCAAGTGCTTCAGCCGCCTGAAATTGCTGCCCGCTCTTATTTGTTGATTGACGTCACCGCGCAGCAAGTGCTGGCCGAGTTGGATGCCGATAAGCCGATTGAGCAAGCGTCGCTGACCAAATTGATGAGCGCTTATTTGGTGTTTGATGCGTTGAAATCTAAAAAGATCAACCTGCAACAAACCATGCCCGTGAGCGAGCGCGCTTGGAAGATGCCGGGTTCGCGCATGTTCATTGACCCCAAGATGAAAGTGCCCGTTGAAGATTTGATCAAAGGCATGATTGTTCAGTCGGGCAACGACGCCACGATGGCATTGGCCGAAGGCGTCGGCGGCACGGCGGAGCATTTTGTGCAAATGATGAATGCACAAGCCAAAGCGTTGGGCATGAATGCCACGGGTTACAAAAATCCCGAAGGGTTGACCGAGCCCGGCCACACCACCACGGCGCGTGATTTGGGCGTGTTGGCCAGTCGTCTGATGCAAGACTTCCCAGAGTACGTGGGCTATTACGCCATCAAAAAATACCGCTATGCCGGGACGCCCGCGTCGAACGAAAGCAACCGCAATTTGTTATTGTTCCGTGATCCGAGCGTGGACGGCCTGAAAACAGGCCACACCGATGCGGCAGGTTTTTGCTTGATCGCCACGGCCAAGCGTGATGCGCCCGGTGTTGGGCCGCGTCGTTTGTTGTCGATTGTGTTGGGTGCGTCTAGCGAGAACGCGCGTGCCACGGAATCGCAAAAGCTGCTGAACTGGGGTTACACCGCGTTTGATGCTGTGAAATTGTTTGAGGGCGGTCAAGCGGTGGTGACGCCTGCGGTCTGGAAAGGGCGTGGTAGTTCGCTCAAGCTGGGTCGTTTCTCGCCCATCGTTGTGGCAGTGCCTGCGGGTGCGGGTGGGCGACTGCAAACCCAAGTGGCGCGCCCCGAGCCTTTGCTGGCGCCGTTCAATCGCGGCCAAGTGGTGGGTAGCCTCAAAGTCACGCTCGATCAGAAGCCTTTGGTCGATGTGCCTTTGGTCGCGTTGGAGGCTGTCGAGCAGGCCGGATTGGTCGGCCGCGCCTGGGATTCGGTACGACTTTGGGTGAAATAACCTGTCTCGTCGGATGCTGATACACTAGAAGGCTTTTCGGAATTTCCGAAGGGATTCACGTTTTCTTTTTTAATTCAAACGTTTAGGGACGTTTTTCAATGCCAACCATCAATCAACTGGTGCGTCAGGGGCGCGAAGTCGAAACGACTAAGTCCAAAAGCCCTGCGATGCAAAACTCGCCGCAACGCCGCGGCGTCTGTACCCGTGTCTACACAACGACACCTAAAAAGCCTAACTCTGCGCTGCGTAAAGTTGCTAAAGTTCGCTTGACCAACGGTTTCGAAGTCATTTCGTACATCGGCGGTGAAGGCCACAACTTGCAAGAACATAGCGTTGTGCTCGTGCGCGGTGGTCGTGTGAAAGACTTGCCAGGTGTGCGTTACCACATCGTGCGCGGTTCGCTCGATTTGCAAGGCGTGAAAGATCGCAAGCAATCGCGTTCTAAGTACGGCGCTAAAAAGCCTAAGGCTAAGTAAGCAACTGGTCTTTGACCAAACAGGTGCTGTTTCCCGCGTGGCGCGGTGAATCGGCGTAGTGACCCGCTGTGGGTCGAGTAAGTGAAAACCAAAATGGTTTTTGCGGTGTCTTAAGAAGATGCCAACTGAAGCAAATAAGAGGTGAAATATGCCACGTCGTCGCGAAGTCCCTAAACGTGAAATCCTGCCGGATCCAAAGTACGGCAATGTCGAGCTGTCTAAATTCATGAACGTGATCATGGAAGGCGGCAAAAAAGCGGTTGCTGAGCGCATCATTTACGGTGCTCTGGAGCAAATCGAGCAAAAGTCGGGCAAAGACCCCGTCGAGTTGTTCTCCGTTGCTATCAACAACGTCAAGCCTATGGTGGAAGTTAAGTCCCGCCGTGTGGGTGGCGCTAACTACCAAGTGCCTGTTGAGGTGCGTCCTGTGCGTCGCTTGGCTTTGTCCATGCGTTGGCTCAAAGAAGCCGCTCGCAAGCGCGGTGAAAAGTCTATGGCTTTGCGCTTGGCTAACGAGTTGCTGGAAGCCTCTGAAGGCCGTGGCGGTGCTATGAAAAAGCGTGACGAAGTTCACCGCATGGCTGAAGCCAACAAGGCGTTTAGCCACTTCCGCTTCTAAATTCAAAGGTAAAAAATGGCTCGCAATACCCCCATTGAGCGCTATCGCAATATTGGTATTTCAGCGCACATTGACGCTGGTAAGACCACCACGACAGAGCGTATTCTTTTTTACACCGGTGTGAACCACAAGATCGGTGAAGTGCATGATGGCGCTGCCACCATGGACTGGATGGAGCAAGAGCAAGAGCGTGGCATCACGATCACTTCTGCTGCCACCACTTGTTTCTGGAAGGGCATGGATGGCTCTTTCGCTGACCACCGCATCAACATCATTGACACCCCTGGCCACGTTGACTTCACGATTGAAGTTGAGCGTTCCATGCGCGTGCTCGACGGTGCTTGCATGGTTTACTGTGCGGTGGGTGGCGTTCAGCCCCAATCCGAAACCGTGTGGCGTCAAGCTAACAAGTACAAAGTGCCACGTTTGGCCTTTGTGAACAAGATGGACCGTACCGGTGCCAATTTCTTCAAAGTTGTTGAGCAAATGAAATTGCGCCTGAAGGCCAATCCAGTGCCAATCGTGATCCCAATCGGCGCTGAAGAAAACTTCACCGGCGTGGTTGACCTCCGCAAAATGAAAGCCATCATTTGGGACGAAGCGTCTCAAGGTATGAAGTTCACTTTCGAAGAGATTCCCGCTGACTTGGTGGAATTGGCTAAAGAGTGGCGCGAAAAGATGGTGGAAGCTGCGGCTGAAGCCTCTGAAGAGTTGATGAACAAGTACCTCGAAGAGGGTGACTTGACCGAAGAAGAGATCACACACGGTCTGCGCGTTCGTACCATCAACAGCGAAATTCAGCCCATGTTGTGCGGTACAGCGTTCAAGAACAAAGGCGTTCAACGTATGTTGGATGCAGTGCTTGAATTGATGCCTTCTCCGTTGGACGTGAAAGCTATCAAGGGCTTTGACGAAGACGAAAAAGAAGTGATCCGTAAAGCGGATGACAACGAGAAGTTCTCCGCCTTGGCATTCAAATTGATGACCGATCCATTTGTGGGTCAGTTGACATTCGTGCGCGTTTACTCGGGCGTCCTGAAAAAGGGCGACACCGTCTACAACCCTGTGCGTGGCAAGAAAGAGCGTATCGGTCGTATCGTGCAGATGCACGCCAACAACCGTGAAGAAGTCGACGAAATCCGTGCCGGCGACATCGCTGCTTGCGTGGGTTTGAAAGACGTGACCACGGGTGAGACTTTGTGCGATCCAGCAGCCGTGATCACCTTGGAGCGCATGGTGTTCCCTGACTCCGTGATTCGCCAAGCTGTTGAGCCAAAGACAAAAGCTGACCAAGAAAAAATGGGCATGGCTTTGTCGCGTTTGGCTGCAGAAGATCCTTCTTTCCGCGTGCAAACCGACGAAGAATCTGGCCAGACCATCATTGGTGGTCAGGGCGAATTGCACTTGGAAATTATTGTCGACCGCATGAAGCGCGAATTCGGCGTGGAAGCCAACGTGGGCAAGCCTCAAGTGGCTTACCGCGAGACCATCCGCAAGACCGTTGAAGATGCTGAAGGCAAGTTCGTGCGTCAGTCTGGCGGTAAAGGCCAGTACGGTCACGTGGTGCTCAAGGTTGAGCCTCAAGAAGCTGGCAAAGGCTTCGAGTTCGTGGACGCGATCAAGGGTGGTGTGGTTCCTCGCGAATACATCCCTGCGGTTGAAAAAGGCGTGATCGAAGCGTTGGGTCAAGGCGTGTTGGCTGGCTATCCAGTCGTTGACGTCAAGGTCACCTTGCACTTCGGTTCGTACCACGATGTGGACTCGAACGAAATGGCTTTCAAAATGGCTGCCATCTTTGGTTTCAAAGAAGGTTGCCGTAAAGCTGGCCCCGTGATTCTGGAGCCCATGATGGCTGTGGAAGTTGAGACACCTGAAGACTACGCTGGTAGCGTGATGGGCGACTTGTCCTCACGTCGCGGCATGGTGCAAGGTATGGACGACATGGTCGGTGGCGGTAAAGCAATTAAAGCTGAAGTGCCATTGTCTGAAATGTTCGGCTACTCAACCACGCTGCGTTCGATGTCGCAAGGCCGTGCAACTTACACGATGGAATTCAAGCACTACGCTGAAGCGCCTCGTAACGTTGCTGAAGCCATTGTTGCGGCACGTGCCAAGTAAATAAACCCCATGGGGCTGCGTCAAGCGGCCCCTGTCTGCGACGATGCGCCGCCCTGTCACCCGTGCGGGGCGAATCAGCAGCATCGTGCAGACATAAAACCTGTACACGGGCACTGCTCTTTGGAGAAAAGAAATGGCAAAAGGAAAATTTGAACGTACCAAGCCGCACGTGAACGTCGGCACGATTGGCCACGTTGACCACGGCAAAACAACCTTGACTGCAGCGATCACCACGATCCTGTCGGCCAAGTTTGGCGGCGAAGCGAAGGCTTACGACCAAATTGACGCGGCTCCCGAAGAAAAAGCACGCGGTATCACGATCAACACTGCCCACGTTGAGTACGAGACAGAAGCTCGTCACTACGCACACGTGGACTGTCCTGG
>NZ_PTQX01000023.1:0-77005 GCF_002943475.1 Limnohabitans sp. TS-CS-82
CGATTGGGTATATTCCACCTGCCGAGGCTGAGGCCAACTACTATCGGCAACTCGCTGAGAAGGCCAACACCGAAGTGTTAACTTAAACCAACTGGCCTCCTCGAAATGCGGGGCGATTCAAAGCTTTGGCCGGGTGCCCGCGCGAGTGCGCACAAAATCTGCACATCGCTCGTCGTCAGGGTCACCATGCGATCGGGGCCTCTGAGTGACAGACGCGAGAGCTGCAGCACCAACGTATGGCTCAATGAGGTGGCATTTCTCATGCGCTTACCCAAAGCCGCCACACCCGCCATCAGCTCTTGCGGGTGCACGGGTTTGGTCAGGTACAGGTCGGCGCCACTTTCGTAACCCACCACCTTGTCACCAATTTGTGAGCGTGCGGTGGTGATCACGATGCCCACATTGGGGTGCGACGCACGCAGGCGCCGTGTGAGGCTCAGGCCGTCTTCGTCGGGAAGATTCAGGTCAATCACATACACGTCAGGCACAAAACCACCCGTGACATCGGCACAACAGTCAACCATTCAAACGGCTATTGGAAGTGGTTCAAGCAGCACAGGTAGCACTAGCACCACAGGCAGTTCAACCAGTGCAGGTGGTACAGGTAGCTCAAGTAGCAACACCAACACCTCAAGCAGCACAGGTAGCACAGGTAGCACAAGCAACGCGACCGCAACTGTGAGCACCTCGACAACGCCAGCGCAGATTCAAGCGCTGTCGAATGCGGATGTGGCCGCTTTGACGCCAACGCAATTGACGGCCTTGACCCGCGAGCAACTCGGCGGCTTCACGCCTTCGCAAGTGGCGGCCTTGCCCGCATCGGCGGTTGCTGCTTTGTCGGCTACGCAGTTGGGCGCGTTGAGCGTGAATCAGCTCGGTGGCATGGGGGCCGCACAGGTGGCGGCGTTGACGCAGGCACAGTTGAGCAACTTGTCGGTTAGCCAGCAAGCGCTGTTGTCGCTCAAGAGCGCTGCTGGCGGTAACGCCAACACCCAAGGCGGTAGCTTCACGTCTGCCGTGAGTCCTGCAGCCCAACCTAACGTGGTGCCTGTGGCGCCCTCAGTGGCTGCTGTGGTGACGGTGTTGGCGCCCAGCCAGTCGGCCAGCCTGACGCCCGCGCAAGTGACGGGGCTGAGTGCTTCGCAGGTGCAGGGCATCACGCCGTTACAGTTGTCGGTGATGGAGCCTAAGCAGATTGCCAGTTTGACGACGGCTCACCTGGGCGGTTTGACGACCGAACAGATGGGCGCTCTGACACCGGTTCAGCTGCAGGCGCTGTCGCCAGAGCAAATGGCGGTGGTCACGCAGGTCAAGGCCTCGGTTGCAGCGCCTCAGGGCGGTGTGACGGTAACTTGCGACCCAACGGTAACCGGTGCTTGCAGCGCAGGGCGTTGATCGCCGTTGATGAAGTATTTTTATGACCAAGGAGAAACCATTGAATAAGTCTGAATTGATTGAAGCCATCGTGAAGGAAACCGAGCTGTCCAAGGCCGATGCTTCGCGCGCGCTCAATGCCGTGATCGACACCATCGTCAAAACGGTGGCCAAAAAGCAAGATGTGCAGTTGATTGGCTTTGGCACTTTCAAAGCGGCCAAGCGTGCAGCGCGCACGGGCAAGAACCCTCGCACCGGCGAGCCCCTGAAAATTGCGGCGGCCACGGTGCCTAAGTTTTCTGCGGGTGCCGTGTTTAAGACGGCCGTGAATAAGAAAAAGTGAGCGTTACAGCGCTGCGGTTAAAAGACGCTTAGGCCACTGGGTGGCCGATGTGTCGATGTGACTGCGCTTGCAAAGCAATCGCCTCACGCTCTTCGGACGTGAGGCGATTTGCATTTTTGAGCTGCATGAGCATGCGCGGGTTTTTGGCCAGCGTGTCTGCATGCCGAATGAGGTAGTCCCAATACAGGGTGGTGAAGGGGCAGGCCGTCTCGCCTGTGGATTGGGCGGGGTTGAAGCGGCAGCCTTTGCAGTGGTTGCTCATGCGGTCTATGTATTTGCCACTGGCCACATAGGGCTTGCTGGCCATGAGGCCACCGTCGGCAAATTGGCTCATGCCCAAGGTGTTGGGCAGCTCGACCCATTCCACGGCGTCGACATACACGCCCAAGTACCACTGGTGCACAGCTTTGGGCTCGACGCCCAGCAGCAAGGCGTAGAGGCCCGTCACCATCAGGCGTTGAATGTGGTGTGCGTAGCCATGCGCCAAGGTTTGTTGAATGGCGTCGCGCAGGCAAGCCATTTCGGTTTCACCGGTCCAGTAAAACTCGGGCAGCGGTTCGTGGGCCTGCATGGCATTGCGCTCTAGGTAGTCTGGCATGTGCGTCCAGTAAATGCCGCGCACGTATTCACGCCAGCCCAAGATTTGACGCACAAAACCTTCCACCGCTTCTAGGGGGGCATGCCCTCGGCGAAGCGCATCTTCTGCCGCGGCCACGACTTCGCGTGGGTTGAGCAGTTTCAAATTCAAGGCACACGACAAGTGCGAGTGGTACAGCCAAACGTCGCCTTCCCACATTGCATCTTGGTAAAGGCCAAAGCTGGGCAGTCGGTGCGCAATGAAGTCCGCCAAGGCCGACAGCGCTTGCTCGCGCGTGACGGGCCAGCCAAAGCTCGCCACCGAGCCAGGGTGGTGCGCGAAGCGTTGGTTCACCAATTGAATGACGTCTTGGGTGATGGCATCGGGTTCAAACCGGCTGGGTTGTGGCAACAGCCCGGGGCCTTGTTTGCCAAAGCTGCCTCGGTTGTCTGCGTCGAAGTTCCATTGGTCGCCCACGGGTTTTTTACCGTCCATCAAGATGCCAGTTTTTTGGCGCATCTCGCGGTAGAAAAACTCTAGGCGCAGTTGCTTGCGGCCTCGGGCATGTTCGGCGAAATCACGCACGGTGCTGAAAAAGTGCGTATCGTCCCGAATTTCAAGGGACAAGGCATGGGTGCAGGCGACCGATCGCAGGCTTTGCAGCACGCGCCATTCGCCTGGCGCCGTCATCACCAACTTCTGGGGCTGGGTGCGAAGAATGGCTTTGTCCAATTCGCCCGCCAAGGTGCCCGAGTTGTCAGGCGCATCCAACGGGGTGTAGAGCACGGTCCAGCCGCGTGCTTCCAGCCTGGCCGCGAAGTGACGCATGGCACTTAGAAAAACGGTGGTGCGTTGTTTGGCCGACGTGATGTGCGTGGACTCTTCAGTAACCTCGGCCATCCAAATGGCGTCTTGTTGGGGATCGAAGTCGCTCAGGGCCGAAGCGTCTTCGTCGAGCTGGTCCCCCAAGATCAATACGAGGTGTCTGAGTTGAGATGGCATTGAGAGGCGCTCTTTAGGAATGGGGCTCTGGCCCCTGTGGCCCCTGGAGTGTGTCCCGTTGGGTTTAATCGCGGAAGTTGTTGAACGACAGGGGCAGGTCGGTCATTTCTTTACGAATCAACGCCATGGCGGCTTGCAGGTCGTCGCGCTTGGTGCCGCTCACGCGCACAGCGTCGCCTTGGATGGCGGCTTGCACTTTGATCTTGCTGTCTTTGAGCAAGCGTTGAATCTTCTTGGACACTTCGGTTTCGATGCCGTTGCGGATTTTGATGACTTGTTTGACCTTGTCGCCGCCCATTTTTTGCACATCGCCTTTGTCGAGAAAACGCACGTCGACTTCGCGCTTGGTCAGTTTGTTGCGCAACACGTCTTCGACTTGCACCAGCTGAAAGTCGGCATCGCCAAACATGGTGATTTCTTTGTCTTTCAGTTCAACCGCGGCAGACGTGCCTTTGAAGTCGAAACGGGTGGCGATTTCTTTGGCCGTGTTTTCAACGGCATTTTTAACTTCCACCAAATTGGGCTCGAGTACGGTGTCAAAAGAGGGCATATCAGTCAGCTTTCAAAATCAGAGTGAGACAATTGTCCTATGTTAGTTGAGCCCAATTACCCCCTTCAAGCACACAACACGTTTGGCATCGTCGCCAAGGCGTTTCAGTTGGTGCGCGTGCAATCTGAGGCCGATGTGCAGGCCGTCATTGCCGACCCAGCGTTGCGCGAGAGCCCGAAGCTGGTGCTGGGCGGCGGCAGCAATATGGTGCTGACCGGTGACGTCAAACCCTTGGTGCTTAAAGTCGAGCTCAAAGGCATGCGCTTGGTGCAAGAGACCGACAAGGCATGGGTGGTCGAAGCCGCCGCCGGTGAAAGCTGGCACGACTTGGTGCGCTGGACCTTGGACAACGGCTGGCCGGGCCTAGAGAACATGGCGCTCATCCCAGGCTGCGTGGGCGCCTCTCCTGTGCAAAACATCGGCGCATATGGCGTGGAGTTGCAAGACCGGTTTGAGTCCTTAGACGCCATCGACCTGACCACGGGCCAGACCTTCAGCCTCAATTCGGCGCAATGTGCCTTTGGCTACCGCGACTCGGTGTTCAAGCACGAAAGCAGTGGCCGGGACGGGGAGAGCAGGGGCTTAGGGTTGGCAGGCAGAGCCCTCATCACCCGCGTGCGGTTCTTGCTGCGCAAAGACTGGAAGCCCGTGCTGGGCTACCTCGACCTCGAACGCAAAATGACCGAAACCGGCATCAGCCAACCCACGGCCATGCAAATTTTTGAATGGGTCTGCGCCATTCGCAAAGCCAAGTTGCCCGACCCCGCGGTCATTGGCAACGCTGGTAGCTTCTTCAAAAACCCCACCGTCACCCAAGACCAATGCGACGACATCATCGCCCGCGACCCGAAAGTGGTGCACTACGTGTTGGACGATGGCCGCATCAAACTCGCCGCCGGTTGGCTGATTGACGCCTGCGGCTGGAAAGGTAAAACCGTGGGCAACGCAGCCGTCTACGAAAAACAAGCCTTGGTTTTGGTCAACAAAGGCGGCCGCGACAACCCGTGTACAGGCGGCGAAGTCATGACCTTGGCCAAAGCCATTCAAACCAGCGTGTATGAACGGTTTGGCATTCGATTGGAGCCTGAGCCGGTGGTGGTGTAAGGTGAAGCCGCATGGCGATGTGCGCTGCAAAGCGAATGTCCTCCGGCTTCGGCCTAGGGCCGTTAGCCTCCCCCTTGACTTCGCTTTGCAGCGCACATCGCCATGCGGCTTCCGCGAACAACTTGCCATAAAAAAAGCGACCTCAAAAGGTCGCTTTTTCAATGGAAGAAAGAAGTCGCTTACTTCTTAGACCCGCCATCCAACTTGATCATGTCAGCACCTTCGCCCAACGACAGCAAGCCGGTGTGTGCGTAGATGCCCAGCTTGGCGCGTGTGTCCACGATGTCCAAGTTGCGCATGGTCAATTGGCCAATGCGGTCCAGCGGGCTGAACGGCGCGTCTTCCACTTTTTCCATGCTCAAACGCTCTGGCGCGTAAGTCAGATTGGGCGACTCGGTGTTGAGGATTGAGTAGTCGTTGCCACGGCGCAGCTCTAGGGTCACAGTGCCGGTCACGGCGCGAGCCACCCAGCGTTGGGCGGTTTCGCGCAGCATGATGGACTGTGGGTCGAACCAGCGGCCTTGGTACAACAAACGGCCCAAGCGCAGGCCGTTGATGCGGTACTGCTCGATGGTGTCTTCGTTGTGAATGCCCGTCACCAAACGCTCGTAAGCGATGTGCAACAGCGCCATGCCCGGGGCTTCGTAGATGCCGCGGCTCTTGGCTTCGATGATGCGGTTTTCGATTTGGTCGCTCATGCCCAAACCGTGGCGGCCACCGATTTCGTTGGCTTTGAGGAACAGCTCCACAGGGTCAGCGTATTCCACACCGTTCAAGGCGACGGGTTGGCCTTCTTCAAAACGGATGCTGATTTCTTCGGCTTTCACCACGCAGTCGTCGCGCCAGAAGGGCACACCCATTAGGGGCATGACGATCTTCATGCCGCTTTGGAGGCTTTCCAAATCTTTGGCTTCGTGGGTCGCACCCAGCATGTTGCTGTCGGTCGAATAGGCCTTTTCGGCGCTCATCTTGTAGCCAAAACCGTTGGCGGTCATGAAGGCTGACATTTCAGCGCGGCCACCGAGTTCGTCGATGAACAACTGGTCCAACCAAGGCTTGTAGATTTTCAAGCTGGGGTTGGTCAACAAACCGTAGCGGTAGAAGCGCTCGATGTCGTTGCCCTTGAAGGTGCTGCCATCGCCCCAGATGTTGACGTCGTCTTCTTTCATTGCAGCCACGAGCATGGTGCCGGTGACGGCACGGCCCAAAGGCGTGGTGTTGAAGTAGGTGATGCCACCGGTGCTGATGTGGAACGCACCGCACTGAATAGCGGCAATGCCTTCGTGGGCAAGTTGTTTGCGGCAGTCGATGAGGCGGGCTTTTTCTGCGCCGTATTCCATCGCTTTGCGTGGGATTTCGTTGTAGTCCGACTCGTCGGGCTGGCCGAGGTTGGCGGTGTAGGCGTAGGGCACAGCGCCCTTTTGCTTCATCCACAAGAGGGCAGCAGAAGTGTCGAGGCCACCTGAGAAGGCGATGCCGACTTTTTGGCCTTTGGGGAGGTGTTGGAGGATGGTGCTCATGGTGTGGTGTGTCCGCCGTCGATTAACCGAAGTGGCAGATGTAGTGGTAGGGCGCGGTCACGCGAATGTCGAACTTCGAGTTGCCGGGCACGTTGAATTTTTCGCCTGCGCTGGACTTGACCCAGTCTTGGCTGCCGTCGAGTTTGTATTCACAAAAGCCGCCCACGCATTCCATGATCTCAGGAGCGCCCGTGTTGAATGTCAGGGTGGCGGGCAGGATGACGCCCACCGACAGCTTGGTGCCGTCAGCCAAAGTCAGGCCGTGGCTCACACATTTGCCGTCAAAGTACACATTGGCTTTGGTGGTGACACTGGCGCCGTCAATTTTTTCTGTGGTCATGGTGCGAAAAGGGGTTGGTTTGCAAAACCCTAGATTTTAGGGGACCGAAAACGACAAAAGCCGCACAAGGCGGCTTTTGCTGGCAAAGCTGGCTATTTTCGAAGCAGCGTGTCCGTCGCAGCGTGTCAGTAGCGGGGGGCCGAGCCTGCGGGGGGCACGGGGTAGCTTGAGTGGGGGGCCGAGTTGTAGTTTTGGCTAGGTGGGTTGGCCATCGGCGTGATTTGCAAGCGCACGGTGGGGCCTGGGTCTTGTGGCATTTGCACGGTGTATTGCTTGCCTGCGAATTCGTACACCACGTTGTAAGACATGGTGCGGTTCTCGTAGAACATCTGCTGGGTGCAGTTTTGCACGTTGCGCACTTCGGGTGTTCCGGGGCCTTCGACCTTGTCTCCCAAGATCGCGCCGCCGAACAGACCGAGCATGGTGGCTGCAGCACGGCCAGAGCCTTGGCCCATGCTGTTTCCAATGGCGCCACCCGCAATGGCACCCATAGCGGCACCCGCGCCTGACTTCGAGCCTTGGCTCACGACTTGTTCGTTGTTGCACACCTGACGCGGCACGGCCACTTGTTGAATGATGGGCGTGCTGGAGATGACGCGACCCACTTCTTGGGCCTGAGCACCGAGGCTCACGCCTGACAAAGCGGCCAAAACGACGACTGTCAAACTGCTGTGCGTGATGAATTTTTTCATGGTACTTACCTTTTTCTGAACCTAGACTAAGTGTAGTCTTCGCGTGATTTGTGTACGGCTTGGCGTCTGTAAAGCAGGGGTAAAACCGCGCTCAGACTTTAGGCAACAACGCGCTGCCAAGCTTCAGGGTTGACGCCGACGATGGTCGTTTGGCCTTTGACCACCACGGGGCGCTTGATCACGCTGGCGTGTTCCAGCATCAAGGCGCGTGCGCTGGCGGCGTCGGTCACACTGGCTTGCAGGGCGGGGTCGAGCTTGCGCCAGGTGGTGCCTTTGCGGTTGACCAAGACCTCCCAGCTCACCTGAGACAGCCAAAGATCAACGGCGACAGTTGGCACGCCTTGCTTTTTGAAGTCGTGGAAGGTGTAGTCAATGCCATGCTCGCTGAGCCACACGCGTGCTTTTTTGACGCTGTCGCAGTTGGGAATGCCGTAAACGGTGATGGATGCTGTGTTCATGGGGCGACATCATGCCGCAAGACGGCAGGTGGGCGACAATCCAGACCATGAATTCATTAGACAGTTGGCTCGCGCACTGCGAGCGTTTGCATCCCAAAAACATCGACATGGGCTTGGACCGTGTGCGCGTGGTGGCCGAGCGCCTGAATTTGCACTTTGACGGACCCGTGATCACGGTGGCGGGCACCAACGGCAAAGGTTCGACCTGCGCGATGTTGGAGGCGTGTTTGTTGCAGGCGGGTTATCGCACGGGGGTGTACACCTCGCCGCATTTGGTGCATTTTCAAGAGCGCTGCCGCATTCACGGCGAAACCGTGCAGCCCGACGATTTGTTGCCGCACTTCGCGCGTGTCGAGGCAGCGCGGGTTCAAGACGGTGATGAGGTGTCGCTCACTTACTTCGAGTTCACGACCTTGGCCATTTTGAGTTTGATGGCCTCGTCTCAGTTAGAGGTGGCAATTTTGGAGGTCGGGCTGGGCGGGCGTTTGGACGCCGTCAACGTCATCGATGCCGATTGCGCGGTGATCACCAGCATTGACCTCGATCACATGGAGTTTTTGGGCAACGACCGCGAAACGATTGGTCGCGAGAAGGCGGGCATCATGCGCACCGGCCGCCCCGTGATCGTGAGCGATCCTGTGCCGCCCCAAAGCGTGTTGGACCACGCTTTAGAAATTGGCGCTGATCTGTGGCAATTTGGCAAAGATTTCAACTTCACCGGCGACAAGCAGCAGTGGGGTTGGGCAGGGCGGGGCCGTCGCTACAGCGGTTTGGCTTACCCAGCGCTGCGCGGTGCCAACCAATTGGTGAATGCCAGTGGCGTGTTGGCGGCCTTAGAGGCCTTGCGCACCCGCATTCCCGTGACGGCGCAGGCCATTCGCAATGGGCTGGCGATGGTCGAGTTACCCGGTCGTTTTCAAATCGTGCCCGGCCAACCTGCCTTGGTGCTGGATGTGGCGCACAACCCCCATGCGGTGGCTGCTTTGACGGCCAATTTGGATGCGATGGGCTTTTACCCCACCACCCACGCCGTGTTTGGGGCCATGGCTGACAAAGACTTGGCGCCCATGCTGGCGCGCTTAGGCCCCTTGGTCGACCGTTGGTATTTCTGTGATTTACCCACCCCGCGTGCCGCCAGTGCCGAGCAATTGCAGGCGCAGTGGCAAGCCACCCAAACCCGCAAAGACGTGCAGGCCAGTACCCACGCCAACCCGCAAGCGGCACTGCAAGCGGCGGTGGCGGCGGCGGACCCCACTGATAGAATTGTGGTCTTCGGATCGTTCTTCACGGTCGGGGGTGTATTGGCGGAGGGTGTCCCCCGTTTAGATGCCCCACATTTGAGCTCCTGAGACCCCATTCATGGCCTTTTTTAAGTTTCGATTGCCCGGTCGCGCCGCTGGTGAGCACGCAGGTAATTTCAGCAATTCACCGACCGAAAGCGTCGAGGTTTTGCGTCGTCGCGCCCGTCATCGTTTGATTGGCGCTTCGGTGTTGGTCGTTTTGGGCGTGGTGGGCTTTCCGCTGGTGTTTGACACCCAGCCGCGGCCCGTGTCGGTGGACATCGCGGTTGACATTCCAGATCGTGCCAACAGCAAACCTTTGGTCTCGGCCTCGTCGACCACCAAACCCTTGGCGACGGGTGCCGGTTTGGACCCCAAAGAAGAGGTGATGGTTTCCGGTAAATCAGCCCCCAAATCTGACCCCAAGGTTGAAGCCAAGGCCGAACCCAAAGTCGAGCCCAAAGCTGACGTGAAGCCTAAAGCGGACCCCGCTAAAACAGAGGTTGCCAAAACTGATGTGAAGCCCGCAGACGACAAATCTGCCGCTTCTGACAGCAAAGACAACGCGCCCCGATTCATCGTGCAAGTCGGTTCTTTTTCTGAAGATTCCAAAGCCCGTGAGGTGCGTGCCAAGCTAGAAAAAGCGGGTTACAAAACCTACACCCATGTGGCCACGACCAAAGAAGGGCCGCGCACGCGTGTGCGCGTTGGGCCTTTCACCAGCCGTGACGAAGCCGACAAAGTGGCTCACAAAATCAAGCAGCTGCAGTTGCAGCCCGCTGTATTGGCGCTGTGATGTTGAACCTCACGGCGGTAGATTGGATTCTGCTGGCCGTCTTGGGCCTGTCTTTCTTGTTGGGTATTTGGCGCGGTTTGGTGCACGAGGTGTTGTCGTTGGCCGGTTGGGTGGTGGCATTTTTTGTGTCTCAGATGTATGCCCCTCAAGCCGCAGCGTGGTTGCCCATGGAGGGCAGCAGTCAAATGTTGCGTTACGCCGCTGGGTTTGTGACGGTGTTTGTGGCCGTGCTGGTGGCGACTGTTTTTCTGAGCTGGCTCATTCGAAAAATGGTGTCCGCGGTGGGGCTAGGGCCTTTAGACCGTTTGCTGGGCGCCGTGTTTGGCCTGCTGCGCGGATTGGTGATTTTGCTGGCGGCGACGGTGGTGGTGGGCATGACGCCCCTGCATGCGTCGCAGGCTTGGCAGCAGGCGCAAGGCGCGCCGTTGTTGCAACAGTTTTTGCATGTGTTGAAGCCGGTGCTACCGGCTGATTTTGGAAAGTACCTCCCCTAATGTGTGGCATCGTCGGCGTTGCAAGCAACGCACCTGTGAACCAGTTGATTTATGACGCCTTGTTGCTCTTGCAGCACCGCGGCCAAGATGCCGCGGGCATCGTCACCCAGCTGGACCGTAAATTCTTCATGCACAAAGCCAAAGGCATGGTGCGTGATGTGTTTCGCACCCGCAACATGCGCGCCTTGCCAGGCAACAACGGCTTGGGCCAAGTGCGTTACCCCACAGCAGGCAACGCGTTCAGCGAAGAAGAGGCCCAGCCTTTTTACGTGAACGCGCCGTTTGGTTTGGTGTTGGTGCACAACGGCAACTTGACCAACGCGCATGCGCTGAAGGCCGAGTTGTTCTCCGAAGACCACCGCCACATCAACACCGAGAGCGACTCTGAAGTGCTGCTCAACGTGTTGGCTCACGAGATTGACAAAGCCACACGCGGTTTGCCTTTGAAGCCTGCTGATGTGTTTGATGCTGTGCGTCGTGTGCACCGCCGCATCAAAGGCTCTTACGCTGTGATCTCGATGATTGCAGGCCACGGCTTGTTGGCTTTCCGCGACCCCTTTGGCATTCGCCCTTTGTGTATTGGTCGCGGTGCGGATGGCACTTACATGGTGGCCAGCGAGTCGGTGGCTTTGGAAGGCACAGGCCATGTGTTTGAGCGCGACATTGCGCCGGGCGAAGCCGTGTTCATTGACCTCGCAGGCCAAGCGCACTTCATGCAATGTGCCGAAGCGCCACAGCTCAAGCCTTGCATTTTTGAATACGTGTATTTGGCGCGCCCTGACTCGACGATGGACGGTATTTCGGTCTACCAAGCCCGTTTGAACTTGGGCGAAACCTTGGCCAAGCGCGTGGTGTCCGTGGTGCCGCCGACAGACATTGATGTGATCATTCCCATTCCTGAGTCCAGCCGCCCCAGCGCCACACAGCTGGCGCATTTGTTGGGCGTGCCTTACCGCGAAGGGTTTGTGAAAAACCGTTACGTGGGCCGCACCTTCATCATGCCGGGCCAAGGTGTGCGCAAAAAATCAGTGCGCCAAAAGCTCAACGTGATTGCCAGCGAATTCAAAGGCCGCAATGTGCTGTTGGTGGACGACTCCATCGTGCGCGGCACCACCAGCAAAGAGATTGTGCAAATGGCCCGCGACGCCGGTGCACGCAAGGTCTACATGGCCAGCGCGGCGCCGCCTGTGCGCTTCCCCAACGTGTATGGCATCGACATGCCCACGCCCGAAGAGCTGGTGGCGCATAACCGCACCATCGACGAAGTGCGTCAACTCATTGGCTGCGACGCCTTGATTTACCAAGACGTCGACGCCATGAAGCAAGCCGTGCGTGCGGCCATGGCCAGCGATGCGCCTGCGCTTGATGGCTTTGATGCGTCGTGCTTTGACGGCGTGTATGTGACCGGCGATGTGTCTGCGGGCGACATCGTGCGCCTGAACGAAAAACGTGTGGGCACAGAAGAGGGCGCCGAAGACAACTCGCGCCTCGCTTTACCCAACCCATCGGAGTGACCCAGGTATGAGCCAACACCCTTTGCCCGACGATCTGCATTTGGAAACGCTGGCCGTGCGCTTGGCAGCGGACCGCAGCCAGTACGGTGAAAACTCAGAAGCCCTGTACCTGACCAGCGGCTATGTGCAGCCTTCAGCCGAAGCCTCGGCCCGTCGCTTTGCCGGCGAAGAAGACGGCTACACCTACGGCCGTTCGGGTAACCCCACGGTGAGCAGCTTTGAAATGCGCTTGGCTGCCTTGGAAGGCAGCGAGGCTTGCTTGGCCACGTCGTCTGGCATGTCGGCCGTGATGCTGATGTTGTTCAGCTTGCTCAAAGCGGGTGACCATGTGGTGTATTCGCAGTCGATGTTTGGCTCGACCTTGAAGCTGATTGGCTCCGAGTTCGCACGCTTTGGCGTGGAGTCGACCGTGGTGCCGCAAACCGATTTGGCCGCTTGGAAAGCGGCCATTCGCCCCAACACCAAAATCTTGTTTGCCGAGACGCCGACCAACCCCTTGACCGAAGTGTGCGACATCGCCGCCTTGGCCGACATGGCGCACAACGCGGGCGCTTTGCTGGCGGTGGACAACTGTTTCGCTACCCCTGTACTGCAGCGTCCCATGGGCATGGGGGCAGACATCGTCATGCACTCGGGCACCAAGTATTTGGATGGCCAAGGCCGTGTGATGGCGGGCGCTTTGTGTGCCAGCGAAAAACTCATCAAAGAAAAATTGCTGCCTGTCATGAAAAACAGCGGCATGGTGCTGTCACCCTTCAATGCATGGGTGGTGCTCAAAGGCTTGGAAACACTCGACATTCGCATGCGCGCGCAAAGCGCCCAAGCCCACGCGCTGGCGCAGTGGCTGGAGCAGCATCCTGCGGTTTCGCGCGTTTATTACCCTGGCTTGGCGTCGCACCCGCAACATGCCTTGTCGATGAAGCAAATGTCGGGCATGGGCGGTGCGGTGTTGTCGTTTGATGTGAAGGCGGCTGACCCGCAGCAAGCGCGCACGCGCGCTTTCCATGTGCTCGATAGCCTGCGCGTTCTGTCCCTTTGTACCAACTTGGGCGACACCAAAACTTTGCTCACACACCCCGCCAGCACGTCACACGGCAAGCTGTCGGAAGACCAGCGTCAAGCCGCAGGCATTGGCCAAGGCATGATTCGCTTGGCCGCTGGCCTTGAGCATTTAGACGACATGAAGGCCGATCTATTGCGCGGCCTCGACACCCTTTGATTTTTCTTTCCGCATGACCAAAATTCGTACCCGTTTCGCGCCATCTCCCACTGGCTTTATTCACCTGGGCAACATTCGTTCGGCCTTGTACCCATGGGCGTTTGCACGCTCCACCGGCGGCGACTTTATTTTGCGCATTGAAGACACCGACCTTGAGCGCTCGAACCAAGCCTCGGTGGACGTCATCATCGAAGGCATGAAGTGGTTGGGCCTCGACCACGACGAAGGCCCGTTCTACCAAATGCAGCGCATGGACCGCTACAAGGCCGTACTGGAAGAGCTCAAAGCCGGTGGCCATGTGTACCCCTGCTACATGAGCATGGAAGAGCTCGACGCCCTGCGCGAACAGCAAATGGCGAACAAAGAAAAGCCACGCTACAACGGCACATGGCGCCCAGAGCTCGGCAAGACCTTGCCTGCGATTCTCGAAGGCGTGAAGCCCGTGTTGCGCTTTAAAAACCCACAAGGCGGCTCGGTCGTGTGGGAAGACAAAGTCAAAGGCCGCATCGAAATCAGCAACGACGAGCTGGACGATTTGGTCATTGCGCGTCCCGACGGCACGCCCACCTACAACTTCTGCGTGGTGGTGGACGACATCGACATGGCCATCACCCACGTCATCCGTGGTGACGACCATGTGAACAACACACCGCGCCAAATCAACATCTTCAAAGCACTGGGCAAAGACACGCCGGTCTACGCGCACTTGCCCACCGTTCTCAATGAGCAAGGCGAGAAGATGAGCAAGCGCAACGGCGCGAAGGCTGTCACGCAATACCGCGACGAAGGCTATTTGCCCGACGCGATGGTGAACTACCTCGCACGCTTGGGCTGGAGCCACGGCGATGACGAGATTTTCAGCCGCGCACAGTTCTTAGCGTGGTTCAACCTCGACCACCTCGGCCGCAGCGCCGCGCAGTTTGACGAAGCCAAGCTCAAGTGGGTCAACGCCCAGCACATGAAGGCCATGGCCGACGACGCTTTGGCGCCGTTGGTGCAAGCGCAGTTGGCCAAACGTGGCGTGGTCACGGATGAGCGCTTGCCCGCCATTTGTGGTTTGTTCAAAGACCGCTGCGACACCACGGTGGTCTTGGCGGATTGGGCCGCGGCGTTCTACGGCGACGTGACGCCCAAAGCCGAAGACTTGGCACAACACGTGACTGCGGCTGTTGAGCCTGCATTGGCGATGTTGGCTGAGAAGCTGACGTCATCCGCTTGGACCAAAGAGGCGGTGAGTGCCGCGATCAAAGAAGTCTTGGCCGCGACGGGTCTGAAAATGCCACAACTCGCCATGCCTGTGCGCGTGTTGGTCATGGGCACGCCCCAGACGCCATCGCTGGATGCCGTACTTTCTTTGTGCGAAAGAGAAAAAGTTTTGGGCCGTTTGACCAAACGCTAAAAACTGCGATATACTAACGTTCTCGACAGACATCGGGGGTATAGCTCAGCTGGGAGAGCGCTTGCATGGCATGCAAGAGGTCAGCGGTTCGATCCCGCTTACCTCCACCAGAGAGATGTCGAGTTGGTTAAGTCCACAGGTTATGACCCTATCGTCTAGAGGCCTAGGACATCACCCTTTCACGGTGAGTACCGGGGTTCGAATCCCCGTAGGGTCGCCAAGTTTTGTAGCACTTGGCTAGGTTGCGAAAGCAGCAGAGCAAAAGTTACAGCTACCAGGAGTGGTAGTTCAGTTGGTTAGAATACCGGCCTGTCACGCCGGGGGTCGCGGGTTCGAGTCCCGTCCACTCCGCCAAAATTTCGTAATGAAATCAAAGGGTTACAAGCTTAGGCTTGTAGCCCTTTTTGGTTTTTCAGGATCAAATTCCAAACTTTGGAATTCCACTTACTTTACCGGGGTGGCTTTTTTGAGTTGGCGACGGTCGTAAACCTTTCGAATCATGCGCTCGTTTGTGTGTCCAGTTGCATCTTGAGTGTCCGTTTGACCGGATTCGAGTTTGTCACTCACGCCTTTGGGTCGGCAGTCTTGCAGACTAAATTGTTCGAATTGAATTCCACGTTTTTTCGCCTCTTCCGCACAATCGCTCATCAGATCTTTCAAAATCGATTTCCAGCCCCCCTTTGAGTACACCGCACCGCTCAAATTTCCAAACAGATATTGTGTTCCTGCATCTTTGTTTCGCTTAAGCGCGAGAACTTCGTTAATCGTTTCTTTGAGTTCAGGGGTCCACTGCATCAAAATCGGTGCTTTTGATTTGCTTTTGCCGTCTTGCCAGATGATGCCCGCTTCTGTGACCGCAGTACGCTCAACACCCCGAATCTCGACTGAACGACGAAGGCAAAGCCAAGCGGTTTTTAATGCGAGTGCAACGATGTGACGAGAGCCACCAGCTTTGCGCCCCATTTCTAAGGCCAAATCAATCTCATCGTCGGTGACATAACGCCTTGACACTACAGTTTTATTTTTTCGCAATCCATTTGCTGGGTTAGTTGAAACACGACCTATTCGAATTCCATATTCAAGAATGACTTGAAAAAGAGAGATTTCTTTGTTACCTTTTGACGGCCTATTCGCAACTACACATGAGTCTAAGTAACCGTATAAATGTTCTTTTTCAATCGAGTTCGGATCCATGTGACCAAAAGCTTTGATTAAATTGTCCGCCTCACGTTTGTTTTCCGATAGCGTAGAGTTGGCCCTACGGTTTAAATTATTTAAAGGCAAAGAGTTTTGCCATTTCAACCAAGCTTCAATCAACTCTTTTGTCACTCCAGAAGGCCTTACGTTACTTTGTAGTAGAGCCGTTTCGTTAATTGCTTTCGACCGCAATGCCAAAATTGAAGCCTTATCAATGACTGGACATGAGTAGCGAAAGGCCCATTTGCCATTGGATTGTTTAAAACCAATGCTGTAAGTGCGTATGCCATAACGCTCATAAATGCGGTAGAGAAGACCCGTGTGGTTTATGCGTCGATTATTCATATATATGAAATTAAAAAATTGAAAGATTTGGTACCTGCTTAGTGCTTTTTTGCGAGTTTGCGTTATTTGAAAACACGCCATCACAAACACTTTCAAAGTGCCTTCGTTCTAAGATGATCTTGCCTTCACGCGCGCGATATGCCCTTACAAATCCTCGATCATGCAAGACTTGGAGTTGCTTAGTCGCAGAGGTATAGCCAGTAATTGACTGGATTTCCTCCGGACTTAATACAACAGAAGAGTTCATTTGCGTATGAAGATCTATTGAATATTTCAGAAAGCCCGCACTGACATCTTGTTGATGTTTTGGTGAGCTTTCTGAAATTTCACTTTGTCAAAGTCTCTTGAAATTTAGCGATGACAAGTGATAACCACGAGCGTGTACGAGTTTCAACAAACGGGTTGAGTTGCACGGGGCATGTGTTGTTTGCAATGTCGTGCAAACGCGCACCAAGACCATCTAAAGTGACTACATCAGCTAGCGGTGGCATTTCAATGACTTGCACAAGATCTGCATAGCGCTTGAATTCTTCATTTTCAAAAAGTGGTGCAAATGCTTTTTCTCCTACACCCCCGGGTGTGTGCCCCAGGTTTTTAATCAAGATGTGTTGAGCAGCTGTCAGCGAATCAATCGTTTCCATTACATGGGCCGCGCTGTCAAGAGAGCTATCAACGACAGTGATTGCCACAACTTGCATACCGCGCTCAATCAGGAGCTTGTCCATTGATTCACTTAGAAACCATTTCCTAGACAATCGATCTGTCCCGTTCCCTGTATCGATAACTATTGAGCGTCCCAGAGTTAAAGCATGTTCAACAATCTCTTGCTCAATGTTGCCTACCATTTCAGAGGCATTGCTGCCTGAAACTAGCAACGCATCCGGAACTTGGCGTTTGAGGCTGCTATTAGACGCATCGGCATCCAGTGCGATCACATCACGATCAAGGCTTTGAATCGCAATTCGTGCGATTTGCGCAGTCATCGTTTTTCCTACTCCCCCTTTGCCGAAAATCCAAACAAGTAGGGGGCGGTGATGCGTTGTGACTCGTTGTGATGTTGTCTTCTTTGCGGTCATAAAAATCCTTATTGATATGTCTGTCTGGATGCGATGCTGTGATCAGAGTCCTGGAGCTTTGGTCGTACGCAAGCTACGTAGGCTGGGGCTATCGGCGGGTTTTGTGATTGGCGTTGATGCCGTATTGGATTTCGGCCTCACTTCGTCTGACAGCAAGTCGGATGCATATTTCCGAAAGGTCCCTAACTTGATATCCACGCCGCAGCGAACTACATCAGCGTGCATCTCTTCGAGAGTTTTGCCTTGTTCGCGGGCAGCTTTTAACGAGTCATGCATTGCACGAACCATGGACCATGCGGACATAGATGACCGTGGTGGAGGCCCTGACAGCTCTTTGCGCAGATTTGCAAGTTGTTCTTCGGTCAGCGAGAAGTGGTTGCTCATGATCCCTCCTTGTAGAGCACAAACGCACAAAAAAAGAAAGCGCGTTTTTATGGATCATAATACGAAATCCAAAGACGTGTCGAGAAAATTAGGAGATAAGCATGGAGCACTTCAAAAAGAACGTGGTCGCTTGGTCAAAACTTTCAGCCATTGGGGCGAGACCACTTGCTGAATCAGTCGGCATCGATCGTGATGTTTATGCACGAGTGCTGAACAACCGAAGAGACCTCCCAGAAGAGAGCGCTATAGCTCTAGGGAGGGCGCTCGGGTTAAATGAGCACGGATTTGCTCCATGTCTGATGCAATCCAATTTGTGCAGGAATCTTGAGGACTTGAACGCCTTGGAAGAACTTGGCTTTAAAGTGAAGTACCTGGCGCAAGTCAAGACAGAAAAGGAATTCCGAGGTGGCTCCAGCTTGCAAAAATACGTTGCAATCTATTTCTCATACGATGGAGTGGGTCGCATTTCGATCATGCGAATGGCTACTGAGAAATGGTTGCGATTGACGGAAAATCTTGGCCATCCTAAGCTACCTGAACTTACGGTTGACACTCTAGTGATGCCCCATTTCAATGCTATTTCGCAAGAAGTCTCAGTGAAAAATTGGGAGCAATTGATCTATCTTTTAGATATAAACGATGAAAAAAATTTAGTTCGCTGGATTCGGGAGCAGTTAAATTGCTGGTTAGAAAGTGAAGGGCCGCAGATAAAAGCACAGAATCTCGCTAAAAAGATTATTCGTAAGACTCATCTGATCAGATTAACGGAGAAAAATTCAACACTTGTCGATTGGCCCATCGCCGCTCGAGATTTGGCAGCAACGCATTTCTTAGTACCTGTTACTACTGAGTTCTTACCTATTAAGGCGGTAGGTCTACGAAATGATAGAACCCGAGTTTTTGTATATATAACGGTACTGAATAAAAAAGAGAACCTGAAGCTTCCTCGAAACCTCGAACAGCCTGTTGATCAGGCATTGATATTCATGCGAACTGATGAGGGAGACGAAGAAAGTCACGAATTGATTTTTGATGGACCTATATCAAATTTGCTCGATCTTGGAGGGAGGTCGATAGTTCATGGCCTAAGAAATGATCCAGACAAACTAGACACAACAACAATTTTCTTTACGAATAAGCTCGTGGATCCTAGGGTGCGTTTGATGACGAGGACAGACCTTGATAAATTAGGTTGAATGTGTTTTTGGATTCATTAGTAGCTAATTCTCTCGTGTGGTGCTGATCAGAGCCAAAAGGTTTTTCATTGCGCTGGCATGAGCAAATCCCTTATGGATTTTGTCATCGAGCAGTTCTCTGGCTGATGGACCATCTTTGCACTTTGCTCCTGCCTTCGTTAATGCATCGACCATTTCTGAGTTTTTACTGTGCCGGAAGAGATGTGAGTACTTGGCAATGTCCAGAGGGAAATCTCCCTCTTTGTCTGGGATATTTGCATCTGCACCACGTTCAAGCAAGTGAACGGCTAGCCCATAGTAAGTTGCATCAACTGCTACAAACAAGGCTGTGCGTCCTTCGTCATCACGAATGTTGATGTCGTGACCTGATTCAAGAAGGTAGTCCACTAGTCTTCCGTTCCCGTCGCTAGCGGCGATGACAAGTGCGTCTGGCGCTTCAAGGTACAGAAAATTTGATAAATCCAGTGGATCATCTTCGAAATCTTGATCAAAAGCCTCGCTCATTGAGCCTCCATTTTTCTCTTGTTGTCTATGTCCATTCCATCAAGAAAGCTTTTAAGTTCTCCTCGATGGGCGCTTCTTGGGAGACCGAGCGTGATTCGCTCTGGTTGGAAATTTGGGTCTCTAAGACTGGCTTCAGCTCGTTCACGGGATAAATTGAAACGGGTAGGTAGATCGGGGTTCGAAAAGAACGCAATGCACTCGCCTTGGTTTGCAAAAGCATCTAACTCGTTCTGAGTGATGCAGAGGTACACGTTTTTCTGGCATGTCGAGCAATGCTTTACGGCTGCTTGTTCAGTCTTAGTAATTTCGAACCAATTTTTTGGGCACTCAAACGTCATTTCACAGTTCAAAAACTGTTGCTGAGGATCGCTAGGTTCGGACGCAGACATGATTAGAGGCTCTTTCTTGATTTGTTCGAAACGTTGCCGCTTCCTCGTTGCATGACGATGCTCCCTGTGTAGATGGCATCGGCCTCGAAATATCGAGTCTGAGTCACGTTGACGGAGTCGTCATTGCCAATCGCAAGAAAGTAGCTGCCTGGGCAGAGGTTCCCGAAATTGACCGCGCCGCCGTTACTCCTTCTGGATTGGACAACCCGCGAATTCCCAGGGCTACCAGATCGCAGCTCCACAAGAACACCCTCCCCAAACGTTTGCAGCGTGATGTTGTACTCTGTGTTGCATGCACCTGCACTTCCGGCCATTCCAAGAAGGAGCAGAGTGGAAATCAGATACTTATTCATGGTCGTCCTCCAAGTTGTCGTCGAAATGTTTGGCCTTGATCGATTGCAGAAAGGTAATCAGGTCCTCTAAATCTGCCGCAGCAAACATTCCTGCTTGCGAGAGTTCGACTGCAGACTCACCGATGTTGAGCATGTTTTCCTGCAAAATTTTTATGGCGTGTTCTTCAACAATATCGCGCCCATCTAGCTTCATTGAGGAAATCCATTCGCCTCGCATGTATGCCGAGTGATTGATGTTCTCGATGAGATCTTCAACTGTGCTTAGGTCCTCACGGTACTCGCCAGGCTTGTTTTCAAATGTGGACACTTCCCCATCGTCTAGGCCACCAGCTTTTTCAGAGCGTCGAGTGCCATTGATGGTGAGAACCATCGTGTGATTGATCATCGCGACTCCTCAGCTGCAATGTCTTTGATTTCGTAAATGTCTTCAAACCAAGCGGTAGGCTTCCAGTAGTCCCTGTCGGTTGGCTTGCTCCCGACTTTGTTCCAAACAGTTGTTCGAACATACTTGCCCTTGAGAGCGATTGCCTTGGCGAGCGTTTTGGGGATATCCCACTTTTTGAGCAGCTTGAGTCCGTTGCTGAGCTCAATTTGCGTGTATTGGGTCGGGCCTCGTTGTCGATCTATCGTGACAACTTTCGCGTCTTCGAGAATAGCTCCATCGGTCACATCAATGACTTGGTTCTCGTAGTTGACCTTGGACATCTCTTGATCCTGGACGGCCTCTTTGGCTTCGAGTTCAGAGATGCGGGCAAGGAGCACTTTCCGGTCTTCGTTGGCCTCCTCGAGCGCAGAGACAAGTCCTTCAACTTCGCCCTTGTTCAAAAGATCGGATAGGTCTTGCTGATTGCGGAGTTGCCCGTTCTTGTAAAGAGGGTGAAGGACATCGCGGATAAATTCTGGAGTGATCCGCGAGTCACCAGATTGGCGTGCGTCGGAGAGTGCCTTAGTCAGATTGGCTTCTGTGCGGATGTCTGATTCAGCAGGGAGAACGGTGAAAACAGGTGGAAGCTTTTGAGTGTCCTGGCTGTCCTTAATGACCAATCGCCACCGCCCTAGGTCCTTCCTCACGGGGTAGAGAGTGACAAGGTTCGCTATGACGTGATATCGCTTGTCAATTAGTTCGCGTCGGTTTTGTTGATCGGTCCCTGTTTCGTCATAGACTAGATTCTCAAGAAAGACTTTTCTATCCGAAAGCACAACGCCGACTCGCAAAGGAATCGTGTCGAGAATCGCATGAGTCGTTAGGTGTGCTTTCATAGTGCCTCTCAATAGTATTGTTTGATATAGCTATAGGCCTTCTCGAATAAATCCTCATCCGCGTGCAACTTGTATTTGAAGAGGGCCTTGCGCAGCGCTTTCTTGACCTCACGCTCCCCGGCCTGGGTTTCTTGCCATCCTGGAAAGCGCACCAGGCGGACGATCTCGTCGATGTCCGCCACCACGCGTTCCACGAGGATCGGGGTCTCTGCTGTCTTGACCTCGTTGAACAATTCGGTAAGCGCCGCCTTGCCACGATCCTCGTCCTCTTCGGGGGGGATTTCTTTTTCAGCCTGCAGGGTTTCCTTGGCGATCTCGAGCAGTTGCTTCAGGAACTCAACGCTGTTGATTTGCCCCGACTCAAATCGATCCTTCAAGGCATCGAGACGTTCCGACAGTTGCTTGAACTTCGGATTGCCGTCGTGCCCGCGCAAACGCCGCTTGAGCTTGATCTCGATTTCTTTGGCTTTCTTCGGATCAGGGTTCGAGAGTACCGCCTCCAATAGGTCGGCATCGAGCACTAGGGTGTCGAGGTCATCTCGCACCGTGTCGACGTGCACGTTTTGGTGAATGAGTTCGATGGTCTTGGCGCCCAAGGAATGCCAGATCAACTTTCCGTGGCCACTGGAGGGCTGAACTGATTGGTACACCTGCGACAGCCACTTGTAGTCTTTCTCGAAGGGGCTCAACACGCTGTCAGGTGACAGCGCCTCCCAGATGCGTGCCAGCACCGTGTACTCGGCGGCAAAATTGTCGCGCACCTCGTTGTTCGGCAGACACTGCTGCGCGGCAATCAAGCCTTCGTAGCCCTGCAGGGTGCGATCACACCCGTTGAAGAAGGCCAGACACTTCTGCATCGCCTCGGGCAGCTTGTCCTTCAGCTCCTCGATGTTGCTGACCACTTGTTTGACGCTTTGATCGTCAAACTCCAGTGCAGCCGCCACGTCGTCGAAGATGCCCAGGTAATCCACGATCAAGCCGTGGGTCTTCTGTTCGGAGTAGGTGCGATTGACCCGACAGATGGCCTGCAGCAGCGTGTGGTCGCGCAGCGGCTTATCCAGGTACATCGCCTGCAAGATTGGTGCGTCAAAACCCGTCAACAGCTTGGCCGTGACTATGATCAGCTTCAGTGGATCCGCCGGGTCGCGGAAACGGTCCAGCAGTCGCTCTTCTTCATCGCGACTTCGGTCGTAGAGCGAGTATTCAGGGTGTTCCTTTTTGTCCGCCGCCTGCACCGACATCACGATGTCCGTAGCCTCGGGCGGTAGGAGCTTGTCCAACTCTGCCTTAAACAGTAAGCAGGACTCCCGGTCGAAGGTGACGATCTGCCCCTTGAAGCCGTTGGGTTCTACCTTGCTCTGGTAATGCTGGACGATGTCTTCGCACACCTTGCGGATTCGTTCCGGCGTCTTTACCAGCACTGCCATCTTGGCGGCGGTCTTGGCAAGGTTGTCCTTGTCCAGATCTGACAGCTCTCCGGTCAGGTCTTTATACGCGGCATCCAGTGCTGCCTTGTCGATGTGCAGGTCAATCAGCCGGGGTTCGAAGTGCAGCTTCAGCGTGGCGCCGTCGCGGATCGACTCCTCGAATCCGTAACGGCTCATGTAGCCTTTTTCATCTTCCTCGGCACCGAAGGCATAGAAGGTGTTGCGGTCAGCACGGTTGATCGGGGTGCCGGTCAGGCCGAAGAGAAACGCGTTTGGCAGAGCTTCACGCATCTTGCGGCCCAGATTGCCTTCCTGGGTGCGGTGGGCCTCGTCGACCAAGGCGATGATGTTGCTGCGGTCGTTCAGACTGCCAGTGGCCTCGCCGAACTTGAAGATCGTCGTGATGATGATCTTGCGCACATCTTGGGCCAGCAGCTGCTGCAGCTTCTCGCGGCTGTCGGCCTTATCCAGATTGGGAATGTCCGCCCCGGTGAAGGTACCGGTGATCTGGCTGTCGAGATCGATACGATCCACGACTATCAGCACTGTGGGGTTCTTCAGTCCAGCGTGCATGCGCAGCTTCTGCGCGGCAAACACCATCAGCAGTGACTTGCCTGAACCCTGGAAGTGCCAAATCAGGCCTTTCCTGGGGTAACCCGCCAGCACGCGCTCGACAATCTTATTGGCCGCTTCAAACTGTTGGTAGCGGCAAATGACCTTGATACGCTGCTTTTTCTTGTTGGTTGCGAACAGGGTGAAGCTGCCGAGGATGTCCAGCACCACATGCGGGCGCAGCATGCTCTCGGTGGACAACTTGAGAGATTTCAGTGGGTGGTGCTGGCAATCGTCGCCATCACCATCCAAATGCCATGGTCCCCAGTCCTTGACGGGCAGGCCGATGGAACCATAGTGGTAGGCCTTGCCCTCGGTGGCTACGGAGAACACGTTGCAAACGAATAGCTCCGGCACGAACTTCTCATAGTCGTCGTGCACCTGCACCGCGCCATCGACCCAGCTGATACATTTTTTGACAGGCGTCTTGGCCTCGATCAACACCAGCGGAAGACCGTTGACAAGCAGCACCAGATCAGCCCGGCGCTCTGTGGGGCCTGCTCGGTAGGTGTACTGTTGGGTGACGATGTACTGGTTCTGCGCCAGGTCATCCAAGTCGATCAACCGCACCGGCACATGCTCATTGTTGTGGCCGAAGGGCATCGAGCGCTCACCGCGCATCCAGGCGGTCATTTCCTCGTTGGCGCGGATCAGGCCATCCGATCGCACCGACAGCACGATGGCGCGCAGCTTGTAGAGCACCTCGTCGCCCCGATCCGGCTGGGCGGCAATCTCGGGGTTCAGGCGGATCAGTGCATCGCGCAGCCAGGGTTCGACCAGCACTTCCTGGATCTGGCGCGGCACCTCAGACGAAGCAGCGTAGCGCCAGCCGATGCCTTTGGGGCTGGGGCCGTAGCTGGCTTGAGGTTCCTGGGCGGTGTTGGCCGGTACAGCCTTGATGGGACCTGCGAGCAGATCGCGGACGTAGGCTTCGACGGTGTTGGCCTCGTTAAACATTTTTTTGCCCCCCAGCCAACGCTGCCGCAGAAATTTGTGTGATGAGCGAGCGTGTTGCAGCCAGTCGTCCGCGCTGCAGGAGCACCGTTGCTCTTAGGCTGTGTAGTTGCTCAAGTGCAGCACGCTGAGCCTCAAGACTCGGAAGCCTGAAGGGCATTTTCAGCAAATTGGCACGGTTGATTTTCTTCATGCTTGCACTTGTCCCTGCCGCAATTCGCATCAGAAATTCGCGGGCGGAAGTGGTCTGAAGAACGGCCTCTAGGTAGATCGGATCAATCACGGCCGGACTCGGTTTCATCCTCATCATCGTGTCTGGAAACGACACATCATCTCGTTCATCATCGAAAATTCCGACATAGCCAACTCTGTCCGGTGTGTTGGAACGCGAAATGAGCAAATCACCTTTTGACAGTTTTGCTGAAAGCATTTTGCTGGTCGGCTCGACAGGTTTGAAGTCGCCCGTCACGTAACCATGCCGCGATAGCGCAGCAAGCCCCAAGACGAAATAGCCAGTGTCGGCGTCTCTCGGTGGAGCACTGCAACCGCTATCAGGGGACCCCAGCAGTACATCTCCAAGAAGGACATCTTTGGCGATGCCCGCATTGTTATTTCCAATCGCCTCGTTCTTGAATGACTGGAGTAAACCCTTCGCTGCTTTGATGCAGTTCTCTTGAGCTTGAGCGGCATCAGTCGCATTGCGAAGCAGCCTTACAAGTGACTCCTGCTCATCCTGCGGCGGTAAGGCGAACTCGAAATCGGCCAAACTCGTCCAATTCGTACGAGGGCTCAGCGAGCCTGCCGACGTACCCACCGCGTGATCAAAAAAGGCGTCGGTCTGGCAAATGAAGGGCAGCAGCTGCGGCAGTAAAACCTGCGCATCCTTGGTCTCCAACACATAGATGTCCCCGGAACACACCCCAGAGAAATTTGCCACAGCCACCTTACGCTGGTATGCGCGTCGCTTGCCGAACAGCACCTGTCCAGGTTGAAACACGCTGGTGAAGGTCACGCCGTCTGCAACGCTGCCCCAACTGCGGATGCGCAAGTCACCTGGTTCGAGATGTTCCAGACCGACGTAGCGTTCTATGCCATCGGCCAGCGGATCTTGGCTGCGCGCTTTCGAGAGGCGCACCACGTCGCCGAATTTCACCCGGCGCCAGCCGGGCCTCAAGGTTTTATTGTTCTTGTCAGACACGCTCGATGTCCTCCGTAATCAGTCCATCCAGCGTTTCCACCAGCGCGTCCATCTGTTGCCAGAACGCGCGGCCATCGGTTTGCCATTGCTCCCAGGTAGAGCGCAGCGATACCGCGTCACCATTGCTGTCGGTGGCGTTGGCGGCGGCAATGCGCTTCACGTACAGCGGGATCGAGAGGTTGCCCGCATTGGCGCCGATTTCGGCCAGGGTGGCGACCTTGGCAAAACCAGGTATATCCGCAAAGGTCTTGTAGGCGGTCAGGATGTGCAGCTGGTGCTCGGGCTTCAGGAAGCTCTGCGCCCGTTCCCTGGTGACCTCGTTCACCGCGTCGATGAAAATCACCTTGCCCTTGCGAGCGGCGACCTTCTTGCGGTTACAGATGACGATGCACGACTCCATCGGGGAGTTGTAGAACAGGTTAGGACCTAAGCCAATGACTGCCTCGACCCAGTCATACTCGACCATCTTCGCGCGCATGGCCTGTTCTTCGTTACGGAACAGCACGCCGTGGGGCCAAAGCACGGCACTACGTCCCTTGGCGGTGAGGCTGGTCAGGATGTGCTGCTGGAAGGCGTAATCGGCGCGGCCTTGCGGCGGCGTACCCAGGGAGTTTCGGCCCCACTTGTCACTGCTCCAGGCCTCGCGATTCCACTGTTTGATGGAGTACGGCGGGTTGGCCAGGATCACATCGAACTGGCGCAGGCGATCGCCTTCGATGTGCTTGGGTTCGGCCAGGGTGTCACCCCGGATGATCTCGAAGTCCTCCACGCCGTGCAGGAACAGGTTCATGCTAGCAATGGACGAGGTGATCAGGTTGCGCTCCTGCCCATAGAGCTTGAGCGTGCGGTATTCGCCGCCGGAGCGCTTCACTTCGTCCAGTGCCGAGATCAGCATGCCGCCGGTACCGCAAGTGGGGTCGTAGATCGACTCGCCCGCCTGTGGTGCCAAGAGTTGCGTCATCAGGTGAACGACAGTGCGGTTGGTGTAAAACTCGGCGGCTGTGTGGCCGGAGTCGTCCGCGAACTTCTTGATCAGGTATTCGTAGGCGTTGCCCAATTCGTCCTCGGGTACGTTCGCCACCGAAAGTAACTGCGTCGAGAAGTGCTCGATCAGATTTTTCAGCGTTTCGTCGGGCAAGCGCTCACGGTTTGTCCAAGGAGCGTCGCCGAAAATGCCGTTGAGCATGTCGGGGTTGGCCGACTCGATGGCGCGCATCGCTTTCTGGATGGCTGCGCCCACATTCTTCGAAGTCTGCCGCACATCGTTCCAATGCGCCCCTTCGGGAATCTGAAAACGATGGTTTTCGGCGAACTGTGCGTAAGACAGGTCACCATCGGAGTCGGTCACAACGGACCGGTATTCCTCATCCCAGACATCCGACGCCCGCTTGTAGAACAGCAACGGAAAGATGAACTGCTTGTAATCGCCTGCATCGATCAGTCCGCGCAGCAAAACGGCTGCGCCCCAGAGGTAGCTTTCGAGTTCTTGTTGGGTAATACGTCTCATCTATTGCTTTCCTGCCAACGCTTCTGCAAACCCAAATCTGAAATCTTTTTCAGCAAAAACTTCTGGGCAGCTGGAAGCAATATTTCCGAAGCCTCGCCAAGTCGCATTGGATTTCTCGGTGGGTGTTGACCAAGATCTCCGTGCCTGCAAAGGGGGCCAATCGCTGAGAAATTATTCGCTGTATGGGTAAATCTCTTGATCTCTGCTTCAGATGTATTCGAAAACGTGGCAATTTCCTTTGCGGATAGTCCGTCAGTTTTCATGAAATCGAGCAACGCATAAAGCGATATCCAGGTACATCCTTGAAGCCCTAAGAACTGCAGTAATCCCCTACTGGATTCGTCTTCGCGAGCAAGCCAAAGCATCGTTGTAACGAAATTTCCAAATGGATTTGAAGCGCTGCGCCACTTTGTTATTAAGTTGGCTGAATTGGAGCTAAAAGGAGCAGCGATAACCTCGTAGTCGCCTCTGGGCATGCCATGGCGAAGATCATTTTCTAGATTGACTAGGTCTAAGAGTTGAAAGGGTCGAAAGTCTTTCCCATGCTGTAGATATAGTGCGCCATCCAAAACAGCCTTCAGCGAAATTGCACGCTCGATAACTTCGGCTGCGTTGGTTAGCTCATTGAAATGCTGGCTGGAAAGGGCGTAGGCATTGGGTTTGTCGTCTTCCGTATCAACGATGAACGCCAAGTCGGGGCTGCTGAAGTGATCTGCAAAGCTTTCAAACCAGGAATATGAAGGCTCGATCAAAAAAGCCCACTTCAAATTTGGCACTGATTGGATCATTTCAGCCATCCTCCTTCGGTCATGACGTGGGCGAGCTGTTCCTCGGCTTCTCGGCAGCGGGTGAGCGCATCCTTGAATGCAGCGATGGCATCAGGTAGTGGCGGAATGTCTTCTTGAAGCGGAGGCAGGACGTAGCGCGAGATGTTCAGCGTCCAGTCCTCAGCTTTGATCTCATCGAGGGTGACCACGCGAACTGCGTCTTGCACATCGGCAAAGCTGCTATACCAGCCCAGGATTTGAGCGGCGTGCTCAGGCTCTAAGAAGTTCTGCGCCCGGCCTCGGCGGAACAAGCGCGACGCATCAGCGACCAGTAGCTTCTTCTTATGCTTGGCAGATTTGCGCTTGCGCAGTACCAGAATGCATGCTGCCAAACCGGTGCCATAAAACAGGTTTGGAGCTAGGCCGATCACGGCTTCGACCAGATCCATCTCCAACAGCTTCTGGCGGATGTCTCCTTCCGCACCTTTACGGAACAAAGCGCCCTGGGGGAGCACCACGGCCATTCGACCAGCGCCATCGGCCATCGATTTGACCATGTGTTGCACCCAGGCAAAGTCACCACTACTTGATGGCGGCAGTCCTGCAAAGTTGCGACCAAAGGGGTCGTTCAGCCACAAGTCCTCTCCCCACTTTTCCAGTGAGAACGGCGGATTGGCGAGTACGCAATCAAAGCTGGCCAGCTTGTCACCTTCAAAGAAGGCTGGATTGCGCAAGGTGTCACCTCGTACCACCTGGAAGTCCTCGATGCCGTGGAGGAACAGGTTCATCCGGGCAATGGACGATGTAGTGAGGTTCTTCTCCTGCCCGTACAGCTTGCCCCAAAGGCGCTTGACGTCTCCATGCTTTTCTTTGACGTGCTGTACAGCGGCGAGCAACATTCCACCAGTACCGCAGGCGGGGTCGTAGATGGTTTCGGCTTCCTTTGGATCAAGCATATCAATCATCAGCCGCACCACGCTGCGCGGGGTATAGAACTCACCAGCCTTTTTATTGGTGGCGTCGGCAAACTTCTTGATCAGGTATTCGTAGGCGTCACCGACCAAGTCAGAGGCAACGTTTTGGTTGCCCAAGGGGAGCGCAGAAAAATGCTCGATCAAGTCCTTGAGCAATGCGTCAGAAAGACGTTCCTTGTTCGTCCATTGCGCGTCACCAAACACTCCATAAAGGGTTTCAGGGTTGGCCTTTTCAATTCCACGCATTGCGTGCTGAAGAGCTGCACCCACATTGGTTGCTTTGGCTCGCACGTCCACCCAGTGACAGTCGTCCGGGATCTGGAATCGGTGTGATTCGGGGAAGCATGCAAGCTGCTCGTCTCCAGTTTCATCGACTATTTCCTGATATTCCTCATCCCAGACATCGCAGATGCGCTTGAAAAACAGCAGCGGAAAAATGTAAGTCTTGAAGTCTGCAGCATCGACCGGGCCGCGCAGAATATTTGCGGACTCCCAGAGATGAGACTCAAGAGTAGTTAGAGATATGACCATCAGATTTCTGTTCTTTTGATTTCTATGACTTGGAAGGTCTTGGAGGCGCTGCCCGCTAAGTGAAGTGCAACTTCATCCCCAACAACGGCTCCAAGTAATGCTTGAGCTAGAGGACGACTTTCATTGACGATGCCATTTGCAAAGTCGTCTTTTCCATGGGTGATTTGAACAGTCAGCACATCGTTCGGATTGGCTAGATCAACGTAGCGAATCACATCGCCAACTTCGATCTCCAGATCATCCTCTGTGTCGATCAGAACCGAGCTAACTGCCTCGCGCTCAATCTCGGCTTGCGCAGTGTTTTCAACCTGTTCCACTTCTTGAATTACGCGGGCTGTCGATTGTCCCGCTCCTTGGCCTTCTTCGATCCAAGACTCGCCGGAGGCGTGCTCAGGTTTCCAGCTTGCGCGCTGATCTTCAAGGAAACTGATGAGCTTCTCGGTCTCTTGTCTTGGCGTGCGGAACCAGTCTGTAGACCAGATGCGCCAAATGCGGCCACGCCAACCAAGTGATTCAAGGATCTCTTGGCGAATGCGATCGCGGTCACGTACAGACAGGGCAGAGTGGTAGGACGCCCCATCACATTCGATGGCGGCCAGATATGAACCAGGTGCGTCTGGATGTTTGACGGCGATGTCGATGCGATAACCCGCCACGCCTAATTGAGGCGTAACTTCATAGCCACGCAGCTTGAGCATGTCCATGACTGAGATCTCGAAGTCGCTGTCTGGTTCGCGGTCTGTTTCTTCGTAGGTGGTCAGTGAACCTGTACGTGCATACTCAAGGTAGTTGCGCAGTGCCTTGGTGCCATCTGGTGTGGTTCCATCCATCACGATGTCTTCGGGCCGCAGAGAGGTGTAGATGGCGATGGATTTCTTGGCACGCGTGAACAGCACGTTGAGACGTCGCCAGCCACCTTGACGGCTAATAGGGCCGAAGTTTTGCCTGACTGCACTTGAGCCTGCTGGTTTGCCAAAGGTCGTAGAGATGACGATGGCGTCGCGCTCATCGCCTTGGACGTTTTCAAGATTTTTGATGAAAAGAGGCTGCCCCTCGACTGCCCAGTGATCACGATAGGAGTCTGCCCCACGAACTGACTTGAGACGTTCTTCCAAAAGCTCGGCAATTAGGTCACGCTGTTTGATGTTGAGCGTCACAATGCCCAGGGATTCGTTGGGGCGGGTTGCAATGTGCTCGACAACCGCTTCCACGACCCGTTTGGCCTCACGCAGGTTGGTCTGGTTCTCGTAGATGGCATCGGCTAAGTAAACCGCCCGCACACCCAGCTTGCCCCCTTGTCCATATGGCGACGGGAAGATGATCAGGTTTCCACGGTAGAAACTGTGGTTCGAGAATGCGATCAGAGAATGATGTTGCGAGCGGTAATGCCAACGCAGCGAGCGTGTCGGCCTGAAATGTGACGAGCAGACGTCCAAAATGCTCTCTGCATCGGTGGTGGTGAAGTGATCATCCCCGCCATCACCATCCTGTGTCATTCGCGAGAAGAACGAGGTTGGGGGAAGCTGTTTCGGATCGCCAACCACCACCAACTGACCGCCACGGGCAACCGAACCGATCGCCTCCTCGGGCTTCAACTGTGACGCTTCATCCATGATGACGAGGTCAAACTTGATGACGCCTGGGGCTAAGTATTGAGCCACAGCTTGTGGGCCCATCATGAAACAAGGTTTCAATGCCTGGATTGATCCACCTGCACGGGTGAGGATTTTCCGAACGGGCATGCGTGGACGCTGCTGAGGCATGAGGTAGTTCAGAAGAACCATTTCCGTGCGGTCATCTACACGGGCTCCACTTCTGCCGGGTGGAGGCGAAGCCTTGCGAGAGCACTCGTAGGCGATTGCCTTGCCACGTAGTGAGATGATTTCCCTGTCCAGTCGTTTGAATTCGTCACGGATCTGGTTGTGCTTGAGTCCAGTGAAACGACCCAGCTCAGGAATGTTTCGGAAGGCTTCGCGTGTGATCGTGCTGTAGGTGCAGTAAGCGTAAGCGTCGGTCAACTCGTCGGGCTTGATACGTTTCTTCTCCAGGAGATCCACGAATTCGTTCAAGGTCAGCTCACTTGCTTCCTTGCGGCGGGTGATATACAGCGACCAAGGAATCAGAAGATCCTGATCCTGAACTGCCTTTTGAACTGCACCATGCAGAGCACTGACAAAAAGCTCCAAGTCTTCGTCTGCTGGCGCTCCTGTCCATGTGTCCATTTCAAACGTGCCGAATTGGGACAAAGTGCCGATCAAGTTTTCAACGTGCTGCAGGCCCGTATGCACATCCTCCAGCGCGGCAATCAGCGTGCGACAAGTCTCAATGGGATGTCCCGAGCGCAGCTTGTACTTGACCTGAGGGGACAAGTTGAGGCCGTCAATGCTTTGACCAAATGAAAGTGCTTCGATGGCTGTTGCGCAGTCGGTGTCCACTCCCAAATAGAGTTCGCCGAGGAGCGTTTTGACGCGAGCGTTTGCTTGTATCTGTGACTTCAAAGCAGAACGCTCCAAGGCCGCATCGCAGCCCGTCACCACCTGATTGAAGGTGGCTTGGCTTCTTGCCTCCAACTCGAGCCACTCGAATCGGTCCTCAAGAGCTTCGGTAAATTCCCCAGTCTTCTCCGTCACTTTCTCAATCAGATGGCTTCCACTGAACTCAGAGAGTCGCTTGAGCTTTTCGTTGATGCTCTTGAAGGCTGAGATTGCTGTTGTGATTTCCAGTTTGACTGCTGAGAATTCGCGGCGCAGGGCACGTGCCTGGTCGGCCGTGAAGCTGATTGGATCGATCAGTACGGCTTGGATGTCCTCGGACGCGACTTTTATTCCGCGATTCCACTTTGCTAAGGCGAGGTATCCCTCTAAGGGTGACGGTGTCGCTGGCGCAGGCAAGCCAATGAACTGTGTCCAGGTCGGAGATGACTTCCACTGTTCCTTGAGGCCCAGTAATTTGATGATTTTCTCGAGCTGTTCCAGTCGCTTTTGGCCAGGCATCTTTAGCTTGGTGCGCTGCAATGCTTTGTGCAGTCCCACGGCTTTGCGCCAGCGCCCTTGGAAGATTCGATACCAAGCATCGCCTTCGCGCAGAGTCAGGATTGCTTGCTTGATGTCTCCTTCATGCGGCAAGGTGTCCACATATAGTGAGTCACCCAGTTCCTTTTCGAGTCCAGTCCACTCAGCTTGAAGTGCAAGCAATTGATCGATGGCTTGGACAGCGCCATCACGAGTCAGACCGGGGGTTTGAAGATGGAAGTGCTCTTCAGGTGCATCCAGTATGAGATCTGTGAAGCTGAGCAATTGCTCCAGTTTCTGTTTCGAACCGTCATAGGGGATATTTTTTCCGCCGAGAAAGCTTATGACGGCCATATTGGCTGCCGAGAGCTTGCCCGCCGTCTCAACAAGTTGTTGATGAAGACTTCGCAGTTCGTTGAGCGTGCCCAGCTCTGCGCCCAGGCTATCGGCTTGACGTTTCAGACTCTTCAAATCGTCTGCACCAGATTTGGTGACGCTCGATTCCAATTTGAGAGCTGCCTTGACGGCACCCTCTAAGCTGTGGAACTGTTCAACCTGTTTCGCAAACGCTTCGATTGTTTTTGCAGCTGCTGCGCCTGTCTCGTCGTCTTCGAAGAAGCCAGGGATCAGGTGTAGGGGCAGTTGTTGATTCGCGGTCTCAAGCAAGTGCTTGAGCATGGCCAGCTGCTCCCCGCTGAAAGACAATGAAAGGTTATGGACGCGGCCTCCGAGAACCTGTGAGAAGTGCTTTGAGGCATCCACCAAAGCCTGTCCCCAGCCATCGGCTGCTTCGAATAACTGTGTGAGCTTGACCTCGTCGCCTGGAATCAGCCGCTCAGGGTAAAAGCCCCAGAAAGTGCAGCTCGCATCGAAGCCACCAACTGACTTGTATTGAGAGCCAAGATACCCGAGACAGTCCATGCGGCGACCGAACTCAAATTCGGAGATTTGAGTCGCGTCACTGATGTTGATCTGGCTCAGCATGCTCTCTTCGTTGCTGAGACCTTGGCGGTGCTTTTCGGCACGCCACATGATTTGGTGGAGCGTCAATCCAAACGCGTTGTGAGCGATGGAGTTAATCAAGTCCGTATAGGCTTTGAGATCTTTGCGGTGTGCTTCCAGTTGCTGTTGCAGACGAGGAAGATCATTGGGGTGGTTTGGTCTGAAGGTCGTTCGCTTGGCGATTTCCTCCAGGACTCGTTTTTTATTGGTCTTGTTGCTGTGCAACTCAAGCACGAACGGATCAAGACCAGCGAGTGATAGGCGGTTTTTTACGACCTCAAGAGCGGCCAGCTTTTCAGCGACAAACAGTACTTTCTTGCCCTCGGCAAGGCAAGCGGCAATCAAGTTCGTGATGGTTTGGGACTTGCCTGTGCCCGGAGGGCCTTCAATGACCAGGTTCTTTTTGAGTGACAAGACATCAATGAGGGCGCTGTGTTGGGAGCTGTCGGCGTCGTAAACGAGCGGAATGCTCGCTCCGGGGCCTTCTTCCACCAGATGTTCTTCCGCTAGGCTGAAACCTGCTCCGCCGTCATCGGCTCTGCCTTCGAATACTTCCCGAACGATTGGGTGGTCGATGAGGGAGTTTTCATCACCGTTTGATGGCCATTTGGTCGGATCCAAGTCTCGAACCAGCAGCATGTTGCTGAAACTGAGTAAGCACAGGGAAACGCGATGCTTCAGTGCGAATCCAGGTTGCTTTTTGATGATCGCCTGAATTTCGGCGAAGTAGCCGTTGACATCAATCTGCTCTTCGGCGAGCTCCGGTAAAACCAGTCCGAAGTCGTTACGTAGCTTTTCGCGCAGTGAGAGGTTTTCCGAGATGTCGTCACCGGTGTACTGCAATGAGAACTGCTGGATGCCCGCAACTTCCTTTTTTTGCAAGGACACTGGGACGCTAATCAACGGAGCCGTGAACGTCTTGTCACTGTCTCGCTGATCAGGAAACTCTAAGAAGCCGAGCACCAAGAACAACATGTTCGCGCCGGTTTCTTCAATCGCTAGTGTGGCTTCGCGTTCGATCTTCCGGCAGTGCTTAGCCAGATCGTCGGGGTACATCAGCGCTCTGACATTCGACTCGTCAGAGTCCTCCCCTGCGCCTGAAATGTCGTAGCCCGTTGAAACTCCTGCAGACTTGGCCCACTCTCGAGGTTCAGGTCGCTGTAGTCGCCCATTGCGTTCAACCCAGTCTCTACGAGCTGGTTCAGGCAGCCCAATAACGCTGATGTTGGCCTTGTTGTTCACTTCAACCAGCTTTTGATAGATGGCGGCAGGATGGCCTTCTACAAACTGCAGTGATTTGCCTGCGGTGTGCTTGAAATTGATGAGGCGGTTTCGCCCTGTCAGATCGAGCAGTTTCAGGCGTAACTGCTCGAGAGCGGAGGTGAGTGGAGATGCACTGTCGCTCATGCTAGTCCTTTTGTTCTTTTGTAGCCCGGGGCTAAGTCAGCACTCTCTGCTTTGGCCAGAGATTCGATATTTTGGAGCGCGAGGTGGTACTCCTCAGGATTAAGGGAGCTGTCTGCAGAGCAGTCGACTCCCCAGCGCCTCAACATGTACCCGGCGACAGCCGCTCGACAGGACGCTTCGATGCGACGTCCCTTCATTCGGTAGTCGGCTTCGATGGCCGCCTGATGAGTGATCTTGGGATGAGGGATCAGGGACAGGTGGACAACCTGCGACCACTGGTCATCGGCGGCTGCCTGTTCACGCTCTGCAATGTCTTCTTCGAGCGCACGCGCGAACTGGATGCGGTTGATCACAAAGTCAGAGAACCTGTTGTTCTCCCTATCAAATGCTCGGACGTGCCACCTCTTGCCGCTATCTACCAGTGCATGAGGCGCGATTTGTCTGGTTTTGTATCCGCTGGACAAGGACAAGTATTTAATCTCTAAGACTTTGCGCCGGTAAATTGCTCGGGTTACCTGCGCCAACATTTCCGCATCGGGGATACAAAGAGTATTTACTGTCTCTGTGGGCAGTCCTGGGGGATTGGGTAAGCCGTCGCCCAAACCTGACTTAAGCCACCAAAGAACATTTTCTGTTGAGAGTTCAAATATTCGCTTGAATTTGTCAGATGGCTGATAAGTTCGTGCCCGATAGTCGTAGTCCAGATTCTTTGGGGCCAACTGCTTGTAAAGCGAAAGGTCACGACTTGCTTGAACCGACGCAACAGAAAACCTTTGAGCTACATCTTGGCGTTGCAACTCGCCGAGAAAGTACAGCCTCGCCTCAATGAAGGCGAGCCGCTCCACTTGGGAGCGGGGCGCTTGGGCCAGCTCTTTCTCGATTCGGGTCATGTTTTGAGCATTTTTCTAAAAAATATTGTTATGGGCACGATACCACTGTATCGTAATGATAACAACTCTGATAACATCTTATAAGATTAAAAAGAGTTTCTTTATCTAATGATTTGAGGAGTACAGATGCATGACATCCCCATGTCCGAAGTGACACCAGAGTTTGCCCGTTGCTGGCAAGCCGCTGGTGTGCACATCGAGCACGTGGCGGGTGGTCAGCTCAACGCTTGGTTGAGGGCGCATTTGAACCCTCCCTTCCTCGAGCATTTGTCTTTTCGTCTGGGAAACCAGCTGTTCTTCTTGAGGGTCGAGGACGAAGAGGGCCAGATAGAGGGGCCTGGAAGCTTGCAGGGGCTACTGAGCGTTGCCGACGGGTGCAAAGGGCACGCCTGCCTGATGCCTATGCGCAAGCGTGGTGGCAAATGGGAGCCCGCTCTTCCTGGTTGGGGCTTGCAAGACGCGAGAACCAAGAAGCTCATCGAGCCCCCGGCTGAAATCAGCGACCAGAAGATTGAGATGACAGACTGGGAGTTGCAGGACTTTGCCGTTCAGGTAGTCCGTGAGCAAATTGAAAAAGAAGGTCATGAGCTGATGTCATGGCAGGCGAACCCGGGTGTGGACCCCTCGCTTTGGTTTGTTGGCAACGATGGCCCGGAGTGGGTGATTGTGAGAACCGCCCGTTATCCTCACAAAGACGCCGATCTGCCAGTCAACTGGCGCAGTGTTGCAGATAGCTGCTCGCGAATGAGTAAGCGTGGCAACTTCGCCTCCGTCTCTGTGGCTTGCATGCAGACCATCTCCGAAGGCGGGACACTTTACCGAGGCTATCCGCTGGTGACGAACTATGCGGGACTCCAGCCCATACACAAGATGGGGCGCGCAGCGTAAAGACGATGGGATTTCGATTTCAAAAGCGTATCAGCTTGCTTCCCGGGATTCGGCTCAATTTGAGCAAGTCCGGCGCAAGCCTCACCGTAGGCAAGAACGGTCTGTCTGTAAACCTCGGTAAGGATGGAGCAACGGGCAACATCGGCATACCCGGTACGGGGCTCTCTTATCGAGAAAAGATCACGGGCAATCCAACGACCGTCACCGAGCAGGATTCCGCACAACCCGAACAGCGTGTTCAAACCGAAACTGGTGGGGCTGGGATTTGGAAGTGGCTGTTTTTTGCAGCTGTGGTGGTGATTGTTGTCTTGCTGGCGGCGAGGGGATAGAAGATGACTCAAGCGGTTTGTTTCAAGTGCGGCGAAATGAAGCATGGAGCCTTCACTGACTGCCCTCATTGCGGGGGAAGGCCAGTCACCGATGAGGAGCTGGTGCTTTCGTTGGCAATGACCGATCACTACTTTGACGTGGCTACCATGAAGCAAATGGGATCGTCGGTTGCAGAGGGTAAGCCTCCGCACCTCGATGAGAAATCTCGACAAGACCTGTTGAAGCAACTGGAAAACGTCCGAAAAACACCCGTTGGGCGGTTGTTGGGCGGTGGGGCGCCAGCTCCAGAGAAGAAAAAAGCAAGTGGTGGCCGTTCTAAGAGGGTTGATGCGTGGATCTCGTTCTAAATAATCCATTTCGAGTGTTGGGTTTGCCTGCTACAGCAAGCACGCGGGACATCACCAAACGAATTTCAGACCTTGAGACGTTTGCCGAACTAGGTAAGCTAAAGACGTATCCGCTCGATTTACCTAGTCTTGGTGCACTAGATCGAAGCCTTGAAGCGATCAAGGATGCAGCCAGAAAGATTGAACAGACCGAGGGGCGACTCTTCCACTCCTTCTTCTGGTTCCGTGCGGGCGACAGCGTCGATGAACTGGCGCTCGACAGCTTGGCAGCTGGTAACGTCGATGAGGCGGTTGAACTATGGGACAAGCAGCTTGGCAAGAAAGGCACCAAAAAATACACCTGGCGACTCAATCGCGGCGTACTTCGTCTTGTTAGAGCTAATGGTGGGATGCTGGACAAAGACGAAATGGATGAAGCCTTGGAGGACTTGGGCTTCGTCATCGATGACGATCTAGATAACTCAATCCAAGACGTCCTTTCGGGCAATGAGTCCGGTTTGGATCGTGAGAGCCTGTGGAGACGTGTTGTCGATGAGGTGGTTGGCTTGGTGCAGTCTTCTGCAGGCACCCCCTACGGGAAGAACGCATTAAAGATCGTTGAATCTTTCTGGTCGTTTCCCGCCGAGGCGCGTGATTACGCCTCATCAAAGATCGTCAACCCACTGATTGAAGAGGTCCAAGAGGCGATCAAAGTCAGTGAGGGACTTCGTGCCGAAGAGGACCTCGAGGAACTTAAAGCCAAGAACCAGCTGGGTAAAGTTGAAAAGATCATCGAAGACCTCGAGGAAGTCTTAGGTGAAGAAGACATTCGCTTTCAAACAATCGCAAATGCTTATGCCGACGAGGTGTGCGCCTGCGCAGTCAAGGCACTCAATAATTTCAAAGACCCAAAGTTGGCCATGTCCCTTATTCAATGGGCGGACAGTCTTCCCTCGTTCTCGCGTGTGAAGTCTCGCATTGGAGAGAACCTCGAAATTATTCAGGGCTGGGTTGAAGAAGACGAAGAAGACGAGCTTTTTGGCGAGCTTGTTAAGAAGCTCAAGGTGGACGTGTACACCATGACCCAGGCCAGCAACATGTTGGAAGACATGAAGCGTGAGCTGGCGAAGATCAAGGCAAAGGTCGGCTCAACGGATAAGCGATACATCACGATTTCATCTGCATGCGCACACCGAATCCTTGGCTTCTTGATTGATACAGTAAACGAGGCACAAGACTCGTTCAGCTCGAGAAAGAACTTGACGGATCTTCAGTCGACGATTGGACAGGCAACGGGACTGACCAGGAAGCTATTGCTTTTGGATCTTGATGGGGAAACCAGAGTACGAGTGAACAAAAACCTTGAAACAATCGAAGGCATCAATACCAGCGTGACCGCTGCTGTAACGGTAAGAGCAAATCGCGCATCTAGTTCAAGCAACATCCTCGAACAGATCCCGGTCTGGGTGTGGATCGTCGGAGTCATCTTTCTGTTGTCGATGTGCAGCGGATAAAAAGGAGCGATATGAATAAAAAAATGACCATAGCCTTGATGCTTGCCGCTGCAAGCAGCTTGATTTGGGCCGATGAGGCAGTAGACCAGTTCAAAGCACAACTTCAAAAAGTTGAGAAGCGTGTTGACGGTCTCGAAAAAGGAGCGAAGCAGGCTCAAGACGCAACAGTCGAGCTCAAGAAGCAACTTGGCGAGCTCTCTGCCAGCGGAAAACTCCAGCAGCAAAAGTTGAACGAGATGAGCTCAAAGATTGCCGCGCTTGAGGGCAAGCAGACAGCCTTGGGTGGATCGCTGGATCAGTTGAGTCGGGATACTGAGCAAAAGACCCAGACCATCGACGAAACCATCACAACGCGTTCGAAGTGGTATGGCGCTGCAATTGCTGCCCTTCTACTGTTGCTGGGTGGGTGCTACTGGTATCTGCGTCGTCGTAATGACGCCAGTCAACAATCGTTGTCCGCTCAAGTAAAGAGTGCCATTGATACTGTCCGCTCTACGGAAGAGAAGATAGCGAAGTCCGACACGGCACTGGCGGACTCGTTGTTTGAAATTCTGAACAAGTTGAAGGTGCAGGAGATAAGCGCGGTGGCCAATGGTCAGGCAAAACCAGCAGAGGCAGATCATCACTTGCCTTTGAAGCTTGCCGATGAAATCCATCGGATGCGCAAACGTCTCGCCTCACTTCCCGAAGACACCAAGGGACTGACGCCGCTGCAAAAGTCTCTAGAGCGACTGGAGTCTGAACTGGCTGAGCAAGGTTACGAGATCGTTGACCATACAGGCATGGCCTACACGGAGAACTTGTCCGTAAAGGCTCGCTTTGTCCCGAGTGACGACCTTGGGCCAGACCAAAAAATCATCAGCAAGGTGGTTGTGCCTCAGGTTAACTACCGGGGTGTGATGATCAGAATGGCTGACATTGAAGTAAGCATTGGATCTTGAGTGAGGAATTGAAATGAGACAAAAAATTGATTACGGCATTGACTTGGGCACTACGAATTCCGCTATTGCGCGGATGGATGCAGGTGAAGCCCTCATCATCAAGAGCGATGACAACCAAATGGACACAACGCCGTCCTGCGTCTCTTTCAACAAGAAAAAGACGATGTTCGTAGGACAGAACGCCAAGAATGCAATTGAGGGCGAAGCCTCATCCGCATTCCGCGCCCGTCGTCAAGCACCAAGTAATGGCTACCATGAGTTCAAAAGAACCATGGGTACTGACCACAATTATGAGTCTGTGTACATGGAGCGCAGCTACACGTCGGAAGACCTGTCAGCCGAGGTTCTGAAGAAGCTCCGTGGCTACATCCGTGACGAGGAAGTCGGCTCGGTTGTGATCACAGTTCCGGCCATGTTCAAGCAGAACCAAATTGATGCAACTCAGCGTGCGGCAGAGTTGGCTGGTTTCAAATACTGCGAGCTTCTGCAAGAACCAATTGCGGCATCCATTGCTTATGGAATCAAGGCCAGCAGCAATAGCGGCCATTGGCTGGTATTTGACTTCGGTGGTGGCACCTTTGATGCCGCACTGATGCACGTCGACGATGGGATCATGAAGGTAGTCGACACAGAGGGGGACAACCATCTCGGCGGCAAGAACATTGATTCAGCGATTGTTGATCAGTTGTTTGTTCCCGAAATCGCAAAGCAGTGCGAAATTGATGGCATCTTGGATGACGAACTCAGTAAAAAATTGCTGCAGGATGCACTTAAGCGCTACGCCGAACAGGCCAAGATTGCCCTGTCGTCGAAAAGTTCATGGGATCACTTCCTAGAGGACTTCGGTTCAGACGACGAGGGCGAAGAGATGCAGGTCGATCTGGCCATCTCACTAGAGCAATATGAAAAGGTCTGTGGTCCGCTGTTCCAGAAAGCTATCGATATCTGCAAACATCTTCTGGAACGGAACAAATTGACTGGAAATAATCTGAGCTCGATCGTTTTGGTTGGTGGACCAACTTTTTCGCAGACTCTGCGTCGGATGCTGAAGGAACAGATTTCCAGTCGGATCGATACGACAGTTGACCCAATGACGGCTGTCGCCAAGGGAGCGGCGCTTTTTGCTTCGACAAAGAATATTCCAAGCGATCTACAAAAGCGCGATACCAGCAAAGCACAGCTCACGCTCAAGTACCCCGAAACGACCGTTGAAACCCATGAGAACCTTGGGATCCGGGTTGACCGTAACAAATCTACAGCCAACCTGCCGTCCTCCTTTTCCTTTGAAATCATTCGTGCTGACCGTGGCTGGTCGAGCGGCAAGGTTGAGATGGATGGCGACACTGAGATCGTCGAGGTCGTTCTCAATGATGGAAAAGCCAACCAGTTCGACATCAAACTCTTTGGTCCTGACGGTTCGATCATCCCGTGTGAGCCAAGCTCAATCACTATCATTCACGGTTTGAAGATTGCCAACCCCACTTTGCCTTACTCCATTGGTCTAGAGGTGTACAACACCTTGGACGGTAAGCAGGGCGTGTATGAATTCAAAGGTCTGAAGAAGAACAACACGCTGCCTGCCAAAGGCAAAGGTACATACAAGACAGCCAAAGACATCCGACCTGGAAATCGCTCTGACAAATTTACGGTCCAGTTCTATGAGTTCTCCTATGGCGATGAAGGCTCTCGGGCGATCTTGAATGACCTTTACGGAGGAGCAACTGTGACTGGCGAACAGTTGCCCGCCATGCTCCCCGCGCAAAGCGAAGTTGAACTCACTCTGAGCATTGACGCATCTCGCCGTGCTTCGTTGTCTATTTACATCCCAACGCTGGATGAAACGATCGACTTGCAGTTTGAGAGCAGCACGCTGAAGTCGGAAGACGTGGCTGACCTCTTGGCGGACGTCGAGCAAGCGCGTGGGGTTGCGGAAAAGCTGGAGTCAGGTGAGAAATCTGCCGATATATCTGAGTTCAAGAACGACCTGAATGAAGTCGAACGGTTGCTCAATAACCGAGGCAACGATGTCGATATAAAGGTCATGGCGCGGCAGAAGCTGCAGAAGACATTCATTGCATTAGACAAGATCGAGTCCACAAACAGGTGGCCAGAGTTGGAGGCCGAATTGGACTCAGCAATGGAGTACCTGCTGGTCAACGATGAACGCTACGGAAACGAAAAATCGCAGCCGCTCATTGCGGACTATCAAAAACGCGTTCGTCACGCTAAGTCCGAGAAAAACTACAACGCTGGAAAGCAACTGCTCGACGAGATTCACGCCTTCTCCTTTGCCTTGATAGGTCAAGACATCGGTCTGTGGATGAGCTGGATCAAGGAGTACGACCAAGATTTCGAGTCCACTGAATGGACCGATAAGCGCGAGGCTCGCCGAGTACTCAATGATGCGAAGTCCATGATCGCCACTAATCCTTCGAAGTCGAAGGTTGAAGAAGCGGTTCGAACCCTGTGGTCTTTGATGACCAAAGAGAAGCGTGAAGCTGCTCAGCGTGCAAGTGATGACATCTTGCGCCAATGAGGCATAAATGAAAAAGCGCGGCACCCTCGCCAGAGGACAAGTCATCGACGGAACCTACGAAGTCCTCTTCTACATCGGCGAAGGGGCTTTTGGGGAGGTGTACCGCGTTCAACACAAATACTTGGGTGTTCAGGTCTTCAAGCTGTTTAAAGAAGACTTCGAAAAGTCAGTCGATATCGAGGAAATATCTCGCGAAGCGAGAGTTCTTTCCAAGGTCACACATCCAAATGTGGTCCGGGTCTTTGAGTGCAACTCGTTCCAGCTTGATGCAAAGACCAGGCATTTCCTCACGATGGGGTTCGTGTCTGGTGAGACGCACACGCAACTTCTGGCCCGGCGAATCAACCTGTCGCGTGCTGAGGCAGTCAATATCATGATTGACGTTCTCGAGGGGTTGGATCACGTCCACTCGATGGAGCCTCCAATCATTCACCGAGACATCAACCCAGACAACATCCTGCTGTCTTATGACGGCGTTACTCCTCGTGGTCTGCTGTCAGATTTCGGTTTGGCGCAGCCTCTCGACACTGACGAGCACTTGCCAGGCGCTGCAGGTCGTTATCCCTACATGGCTCCCGAGTGTTTCTGGGGCACGTATATCCTGTCCAGCGACGTATTCTCCGCCGGTGTGACCTTGTATCGTGCAGTCACAGGCATTCACCCATGGCAGTACGAAATCGAGTGGGAAGATACAGACCCCGAAGATGTCGTCACGGAAATTTCTAGAGCTCGCAAGCAGGCCCCTCGTGCGGCATCCTTTCATCTGGAAGATGAAGATGATCGACTGGACGAGATCTTGTTCAAAGCGATTGAGCGCGACTTAGAGAAACGATATCGCAATGCAGGGGAGTTCTTGGCGGCATTGAAGAATTGGCGCGATGGTGTTGTGGAAGATCTGCCTAAAAGATTGCGAGACACCACAAGTTCGGAGCTTCCGAATAAGGACTACTCAGCGAAGAGCCAAGGCAAAGGCTTCGACCTCATTGCAGGCATGCATGAGCTCAAGGAGACCTTGTACCAAGACATCATTCGACCTTTGTCCGAGCCAGAACTCTACAAAGAGTATGGAGTTTCGCCACCCAACGGCATGCTGCTGTATGGCCCTCCAGGATGCGGCAAGACCTACATCGCTCAGAAGCTGGCTGAGGAAATTGGATATCACTACATCGAAGTAAAACCTTCTGACTTGGCCAGCACCTACATCCATGGGACGCAGGAGAAGATTGGCAAGATGTTCAAGGAGGCCGCAGAGAAAGCCCCGACGCTCATCTTCATCGATGAGGTGGATGCAGTCCTGCCCAATCGAGATGGCCGCATTGATCAGCACGTATCGTCAGAAGTGAATGAATTCCTTGCACAGATGACAAACTGTGCGGATAAGGGAATTTTTATTGTGGCTGCGACTAACCGCCCTGAAAACATCGATCCAGCGATCATGAGAACTGGGCGTATCGACAAGGTTGTTTACCTTTCTCCGCCAGATGTTTTTGCTCGGCAGGAGATGTTGCGGCTCTATCTGAGGAACAGGCCTGTAGATGAGGATATTGACCTCACTAGCCTGGCTGGACTCATGGATGGATATGTCTCAAGCGACATCAAGTTCCTGGTCAATGAGGCTTCACGTCTGGCCCTTAAAGACCGGGTCAAGATCTCGAACGCGCAATTCGAGTCTGTACTCAAACAACACCAACCCTCGATTTCACGTGAGCAAGTTCGTTCATACGAGAAATTCCGAGACAAGCGCACCTTCTCATCGGAAGACTGAGGTGAGGCCGCATGGACTTGGTGCTGAGAAACCCGTTTCGCGTACTTGGACTTCCCGTCACGGCCAGTAGTCGTGAAATTGCCAAACGTGTTTCAGATCTTGAGATGTTTGCCGAGTTAGGCAAAGACAAGACCTACCCACACGACTTCCCCGATCTAGGTGTCCTTGATCGCTCTATGGAGGCGATCAAGGATGCGGCGCGTCGCATTGAACTTCCGGAAATGCGAGTCTTCCACTCATTTTTCTGGTTTCGTGACGGTGACACGGTTGATGAGCTTGCCTTTGAGTGTCTAACTAATTTCGAGCTACTTGAGACGGACGGTGTATGGACCAAACAGTTCGAGAAGCACACTGGAATCGGGAAAGTCTCTTGGAGAATAAATCGGGGTGTCTTTTCCATCTGGATGACGGGCGACTTAGAGGACTCGGGTACTGTTTACTTTGAGCAGGCATTACAGGATATCGCCTTTGCTTCAGAAGACCTTTACGACGAAGCCACTGCATCAATACCGGGCGCATCTCAGGTTTCGCCTCAAAGAGTACGAGATCTGATAGCAGATGCATTGATCGAGATAGCTGTCAGATCCTGTGAGCAGGTCTATGGCCCCAATGCCATTCGGATGACTGAACACTGCTTGTACTTCCATGACCAAACTCTTGAGTACATCGCCGAAAAGATCACCAAACCACTGACCAATGCGGTTCAAGATGCTGTTGATCGTAGCAAGGCGAAGCGCAATGAAGGCACATCCATAGATGACCTACGTCGAAAAAATGGGCTGTCTAAAGTTGAGCACATCATCTATGAGCTCAGAGCCTCTCTAGGCGAGAGTGACCCCAACTTTCAGGCGGTTGCGAATAGCTTTGCTGATGAAGTCATTGCTTGCGCAATCAATGCGATCAACAGCCATAAGGCTGTCCCCACTGCCCTTGTACTTGCCGAGTGGGCTGCAGAACTCCCCTCATATGGTCAGACGCGCAAATGGCTCTTAGAGCAACGTGGAAAGATCTTCACCTGGGATCCTGACTACGTGTCAGAAGACGACCCAGATGAAGGCCTGGCTGACATCGAGGCCGATCTGGAATCCGATGAGGAAGAGGAGGAAATAGAACAGCCACCTCCTCCAAAGAGGATCCCGACGGGGACAACGACTTGCCCACGTTGCTCCAAGCGATTCGAACCCGACGAAGTAGTTGAGTACACCGATTTTGGCGTGCGATGCCCTCATTGCAGCCAGTCCATTGTTTTGTGAGGAGCTAATAAAAATGACAGCCCAAATTTCAGAAAAGCTTCTCTTTGAAGGCGAAAAGCATGCGATGTGTACGAATCCTTTGGGGGACTACTCTGCGCTGGGCGGTGAGTTGCCGCGATTTGCGTCCAACTGCACAGCCCTCTGGCGTGGTTATGTGGGCACCTGGGAAATCGTCAACGATAGGCTGTACCTGATTGAGCTCAACGGAGAGCTTGAGTCTGGCCAAGATGCTGATCTCGAGACAGTATTCCCAGGATACGGCCAACGCGTATTCGCGCATTGGTATTCAGGAGTCATCCGGTTGCCTCAGGGAAAAATGCTTGAGTACATCCATATGGGCTATGGCAGTACTTACGAGCGTGATCTGTTGCTCGAATTCGAAAAAGGAGTGCTGATTTCTCGTCATGTGAAAGTCAATGGTGTCGCTGAGGATGTAGATGCCAAAGAGGGCTACAGCAATGGAGCCATGACGGTCTTCTCACGTGAAGGTCGCGAGAAAGGGGATCAGTCATGATCTACCTCTACTGGTATCTCGGCGTCGGAGCCGTGACTCTTGTGATCATGTACGGGGCACACAAATGGAATTCCAGGTCTGAATCAGATGGCCTTAAGGACATCCTAGATGCGATGAATCCAGAGCGAAAGAGGCTTTCATATCGAATCATCAACAACTGTCTCGTACCCGTTTTGGCCGCTGTGCTGGTTCTTTTTGTATGGCCAGTCGCCATTTACATGAAGATAAAAGACATGCTGGACAAGGGATCAAGTGGTGGCTACGAGGAGAAGGTATTCAAGGTACTCAAGGCTGATTTGCAAACGCAGAAATCGATCGAGCAGATTGAATCGTCGGAAATCGTTTCAGATCCACTTTCGGCAGTTCCGTCGCTTCCGTTTGGGCATTTGAATAAGTGCTGGGTAGATTTGACTTCCCAGTTGCTACCCGGGGATGAGCTTTGGTCCTTCAAGACTACGTGGGATGGAAACTGGGGGCGAAAAGAAATCCGGAGCGGCTACACCATCGTGCGAGAGGGAGCGCCTGACGCATACATCTTGACTGCTCGGATCCCCATTGAAAAAGATGGCGAGGAATAGGTCGTGATGAATTTTTTGCGCTCAATTCGACAAGCCCTGATCGGCGTAGCGCTGATTTGGACCTCACTGACTGTAATGAGCGCAGAGATCACTGGTCGTGTCGTCGGTGTTTCCGATGGAGACACCATCACCGTTCTCGTCGACGGGCATGACAGCGTCAAGGTACGGCTTCTAGGAATTGATGCCCCGGAAAAAGCACAGCCATTTGGGGCGGTTTCCAAGAGACATCTTTCCGATCATGTCTTTGGGAAGACTGTGACCGTTGAGACAACCAAGAAGGATCGATACGGTCGGGTTCTTGGTAGGGTGCTTGTCAATGGAGCTGATGTCTGTCTTGAGCAGATTCGAGCAGGGTTGGCCTGGCACTACAAGCAATACGCGAATGAACAGCCAGAGGGGCTAAGGCTGTCATATGCAGATGCAGAGCAGCAGGCACGACAGGGGAAATTAGGGCTATGGGGTGTTCCGAGTCAGATCCCACCGTGGGAATTTAGGCACCCTGAACGAACAAGGGGAGAGAAATGAAAGCATTCATCATCGTCATCATCGTGTCCGCCATCATTGGTGGCTTTGTCGGCGGAGAGTTGACTGATCGAACATTTCTACTGACGGGTGCAGTAATTGGGGCGATAGGGGTCGGCGGCACCCTGTTTGGCTTGGGTTGGTTTTTCACCAGGCAGGATGCGAAAAAACGTTCGGCAGCATTTGATTCTTTTCTGGCATCAAAAAAGAGGATGCAGTCGCCAACGCCAGTACCTCAGGTTCAGAAGCCGACGCACCAAGATCCGCTCTTTCGTGCAACGTCGTTCGTTCGAAATGCTGGGAATCGTTTCGATAGCTACTGCTCAAAGAACGGCTTCGGACAGCTTTTTGCCAATCCCGGTCCCTTCTTCGCTTGGAGCATCCTTTGGCTTGCACTTCGAAAAGCGGGATGCAATGACCAGCGACTAAAGGCGATCACTGTTGAAGGTCTCAATAAAGTGCTGGCGGTGAACAACAACTTGACCATGGGAGTGGTCAACAGCAGCCTGAAGGAGAAAGCTGGTGGCTCGGGGCCGGGGCTTGCTGAAATGAATAAGTTGTTGGGGATCGATATGGACCGGATGTTCAATGACTCGAACAAAGTTTTCGTCGATCGACTCTCTGCGGCGATTGAGGCTTCTTTGCAAAGAGAGTTGTCCGGCAAAGAAAACGTGTTTGTCCCGATTCTTGATGTTCTGATGAGCAGAAATGGCCCGTCCGGATCGAAGTTCGATCATATGTCTGACAGCGAGTTCGAGCTCATATTCGCCGATCAGTGCAAGGACGTTTATACGACTGGCTCAAACATGGCTGCTGCAATCTTGCGGGATTCATAAATCCAACGGAGGAGATAAGCAAGTATGCCAAGTGGTTTGCCAAGTGCACAAGCGTTGTTAGAAGACAAGACTGTCGCTTTTTTTTCGATTGATACGGACATCATTCAAGGCTTGGGCTTCAAGTTTTCTGAGGGTGCGTTGCGAGCATTGCCTCTTCAAAGGCCCTCTTGGCTGACTATCCAGCAGACTGAAGTTGTCGAGAGGGAAGTCCACGCACACCGAATGGATCCAGTGACTAAGACTGTTAAGGAACTGAACTCTGCGATTTCGAGTTTGCAGCGGCACACAAGGCAGGATTTCACTTCTGTCAACGCTCAAATTGAAGGCATGAATCCCGAAGCTGTAGCCGCTCGAAATTTCTCCAATGAGTTCAAGACCTTTGTCGCAGGGCTTGGTGGAAGCGTTCTGCCCATCGATGGACCAAATTTGGCGCGACAGATGTTTGATCGCTATTTCCAAGAAGTGGCGCCTTTTGAAGCCAGAAAAAAGTCCGAATTTCCCGATGCTGCCGCGCTTTTGACGCTGGAAAACTATGCGATGGCTACCCAAAAGCAGGGCATCGTGATCTCAAAGGATGGCGGATGGGCAGATTTCGCCAAGGACAGTGACTGGATCTACTGTGTGAAATCGTTGGATGAATTTGTCGCGCTGTTCAAGTCCGCCAATCCGGTGGCAACAGGTGTGACTGCGAAAGTCAGTACGGAGCTATCAAATACCACCAGCAGTCTTTCTACATTGGTGCAGGCCGCAGTTGAAAACCATGTTGCTGGTGCCTATTGGAATGCAGGTGATGTTTGGACGGGTTTCTGTCACCGTGTTGAGGCAGAGGTGGATCAAGCGCACTACGTCGGTCACCAGATGGACCTGACTGAAATTGGGACATGGTTGGTGGATCATGACCCTACCATTTGCATCATCGAGGTCAGAGCGAAAGTTCAGGTTTCTGTGGACGTGAATGTTGAATTTTTTATATACGACACCATCGACCATGAAGAGCTAAATTTTGGCTCTATAGAAGTATCTCGCGATCATGAAGTGGAAGTGGATCTGTTCATCACCTTGCGCGGCGATCTTGAAAACGCGGCAATTGATGATCTAGACCCGTCCATTGAGCTTGCTGGTGGCGAGTATGACGTTGAGGTCGGGGAAGTAGATCCAGACTTTAGCGAGGAGCCATATGACAACTGAGTGCGCTCCCATGGCATCAACGAACCGTAAAGCTAAGGCGCAGCCTTTGGGTACGACAAGGATGAAAAAATGCTGACTGAACGAATTTCACAAGCGCTCGCACTAGCTGTTGAGGCGCACACTGGACAAAAGCGGAAAGGGACTGACATTCCCTATGTCGCGCACCCCATGGGGGTCGCATCGATTGCACTTGATCACGGGGCTGATGAGGACCAAGCGATGGCGGCGCTGCTTCACGATGCCATCGAGGATGGTGGTGCCAAATATGCCAAGTTGATCCGTGACAAATTTGGTGATCGCGTGGCCGATATTGTCGAAGGGTGTACAGATGGCATTCCTGATGCCAGCGGCAAGAAAGCGCCTTGGAAGATTCGCAAAGAGCAATATCTCGAACATCTGAAGGACGCCACAGACGATGTGCTGTTGGTGAGTGGATCTGACAAACTGCACAACGCACGTGCAATTGTTGAAGACCTCCTGCGCATAGGTTCTGCGGTCTACGAACGATTCACAGCGAGTCAAGAACAGACTCTCTGGTACTACGAATCTTTGGCGAAGGTGTTTTCCGAGCGTGGCACCCCGGTGGCAGCATCTTTGAATGACACGGTTCGAAGGATGAGAGAGCTTTCTCGATGATCTAGCCTTCGAGTGTGAGTTTTTTGAACTCCTCTGCTCGCAGAATCTGATCGAGGACCTTTTGAAATTGATCCTCGTAGACTTCATCGCTGCTGTCTGCGAAGTGCCTCAAGACTTGGCTTGCTTTGTCCCACGCATCTCTCTTAACGAGAATGACTTCTTGGTACCTCGTCTCATCCGGGATGATGGCGTGTAGGTAAATTTCAGGGGTACCAGGTTCAAAATTTGCCCAATAGTCAAGGACCGCGTCGGGCACCTGGACTGTGCGCAGTCCTTCTCCCTCCAGTGACATGACCCGCATCTTTGCTGCTGGTGTCGGTAGATCGTCTGGGATGTCCAATATCCTGCACATCGGTCGGAGTGGTCCGGCTGCAGATGATTCATCCAGTTTTCTCAGGTTAAAGGCACCTTGGTAAATGAAGTCAAGCAGTTCGGAGAGGACTGCTCCTTCCGGGCCAAGCGTTTCTGCTCCTTGTTTTCCAACAGCCCTAAGAGACTCTCTCGAGAATCTTCTGGCCTGCTGATCGTCGAAATGGCTGGGCAACTGGTTCAGAAGTTGGAGGTCAATGAAGTTCGCTTTGTGCTGGGTTTCTGAGGGAAATTTCCACCCGTTTTCCAGAGCGACAGAAACAAGTACAGCAAGCACGGCTCCATTGACTTGCTGCGCTTCGCCCTTGCGACTCAGTTCCCAGGTGAATTTGGAAACAGCATCTTCGACCATGATGTTGTTATTTGTGCCGTCGAAATGTATGCTGGAACTGTTGGTTAGATTTTTTTTTCGATCCATAAGCGTTTTCGTCTTGTCTCTGGTTCATTTTCCATGATGTTGGTTCCAAGGGAAATCTGCTGCCAAAATGTAAGTCACGGTCTTGGCAGTTTGCTAATCCAATAGTTCATTTAATCCTTCCGCCGTTACTGTCCACTTTCCTTCTGCTTCGTAAATCCAGTTGCAGTCTTGGATTGCTGCAAACAATCTTGTCGCAGACATATCCTTTGCGCTAGTCGAAACTCCAGTCAAAAGTGCTGCTGAAGCGGCTCTCTTCTTCCATTCTGCTTTAGACAAAGTTGTCGGACATACCTCTCCTGTGCATGTGTCAGTGTTGAAAAAAAGTTCAAGTCCACGTCGCTTGCGAACCCACGCAGTGGGTACAGGAGGTGCTAGATTGGCAAGAGTTAGCACGCCGCCTGAGCCTCTTTCGATCCAACGCGGTTGCATCTCTTCATAAGAGAGTGAATTAGCCTTGGTAACTTGCATGCGAACATACCGAAATCTAAACTCTTCTGGGATTCGGAAGTCTCTTGCTTCTCGTTCAGTCATCACACGCATTAGTATTTCAAGTCGAAAAGCATCTGTAATTGCACCACTTCCCCTACTTGAGTGAGAAGTGATCTCTTGTCTGCTCTGGATAGACTTTGCTGCATGCGATATCACTAAGACGGCCGCCCTTGAAGTAATAGCAATTCGTTCAACGGCGTTAGCGAGATCTCGTTGGGCCATCTCGTCAAGTTCGCGCCCCCGCGACAGTGCAATAGCCGGATCAAGTCCAATCAGTCGAACGTCACCGAGACTACTCACAAATGCAAGTAATTTTTCAAGTCTTTCAGATGCATCGTTTTCATTCACGATTACGCAATCCATGCCGGCTGCTGCAAATACATGCAGTCGTTTTTGAGCAAGAGTGATTTCGTCATCCGTTAGGTTCATACCTTGAAAAATAGCGTCCAGGCTTCGATGGGCATCTTCTGAAGTGTCTTCAGCAAGAATCAAAACAGCTTTCCCTGGCGTTGGAACTGACAAACCAAGAAAATCTCGACCAATTGCGACGGCAATCGCCATTTGTTTGAGAAGCATCGATTTAGATGACGCACCGACTCCCGTAACCAAAGTAGCGCGCCCGGCAGGAATGATTGGCGACAAAACATAGTCCACATTTTTTTGAGCTACTCGTCGAGTTTCGCGTAGATCAATCGGCATGCCTAACCATTCCAGAGGAGGCGTAATCGTGGCGTTGCTGTTGAGCGTTGATGCATCTTTCGTATCTAAATGTTTCGTTAATTGTGAAAACGAATCCATTAGACCTGTTGGAGTGGTTTTTTGCATCATTTTTGTCTCCGTGTATCTTGGAATTGGTGTTTCATCTTGATGAAGTTCGATCGCCCCATAGCGCCCAAAAAGTCTTCATTGAAATCATCCAGTGTTGGAAGTAAGACTACTCCGATAGGGTCTAGTTTTTGAGCCGCATCATTCGCTGCTTTAATTCCGCTTTCGTCTTTGTCAGCGAAGAACCAAACTTTCTGCTCTGGTCGCACAAAGTTTTTGACTGCTGAAAGATTTCCAGCGCCAAAAGTGATCAACACCGGTACTCCACCAAGCGCCATGTGCACTGATACGCCGGTTGCCCAACCCTCTGCAACACACAAAACTGGACTCGAATCTGGGTTGCCGAGCATGAGTCCGTTACCAGATTTTTTCGTCCCATCTATGCAGAACTTGTTTCCTTGATCATCAATGTATTCCATCCCTCGGAACACATATTCCGAATCGTGAATTGGCAGCACGATGGATTTCAATGTTGTTTCATAACGTGCCCCTAGCGGAAGAATTCCTTTCTTTACAAGGTAAGGATGAAACGGAGGTACATCAACACAATGTGAGAACACGCGCAGGATATCGTCACGATTGGCCGCTTCTTTTGCATCTTGCGCGTCTTCCACGAAGTTGTGTTCAATTCGAAATGGCTTTACTGTCGTCATTTGAATCATCAACTTTCGACGCAACCAGCGAGCTGCTTCGACAAAATTTTCAGCATGCCCCATGGCAATGACTAAATCGATCATTGATCCGCCAATGGGTGAGCAACTACAGATAAAACGTTCTTTCTGAACATCTACACGAAATGATGGTCGATGATCGTCATGGCACGGAATTGGGCAGTGAATGTGGCGAAACCGTGAGCGCTGATCAATTCCCAATGCATCAAGGATCTCATCTGTACGCCCAGCGATGTCTTTAAAAATGTCTACCTTTCTCATCTGTCTCTCCTTTTTATTGCATGGCCAAGATGCACTTGCACAAGGTCCATTTCTATGTAATCGCTGACCTTTTGCCGTTTTTAAGGGGGAGGGGGAAAATATTTTTTAACGAAGTCCTCTGCCCATAGATGACTGTTGCTGTGCCAATTGATTGCGAAGTTCAATGTGGGTTTGGCAGTTCCAAAGATCTGCTGGATGTATGTGGTCTTTACCCCATAAATCAGTATGTCGTTTGTGTGGCTGATTTTGGGCAGGCATGGTTGCACTGCGGAATTGCTCCGCAGTGCTCGCGTTAGATTTATTCCATTTCGCCACGTAAAGCGAAGATGTGATGGACTCTATAGCTCAGAACTTTGTATTGTTTGAGCATGGATGGGACGGTGAACCCTTCAAGTTCCCAAAAAGGCTGAGTGATTCGTTGTAATCGATGGGTTCTTCGGTCGTTGAAGAATCCAAGTTCAGCTACGTACATGTCTGTGTTTTTTGACTTATACACATCACAGTAACCGACGCGTTCATTCTGATGGTCAACAAACAAGCGACGAGTCAACTCATCCTCATGCGGCAAGAGTGCATGGAACAGGCGATCAATTCCTTCGCCCGAGGGGGCAAACTCACGATCTTCGGGATAACCGAATTCTGAGTCGCGAGTGTGGCGACTCATGTCCCAACCATTCAAATACCATCTCATGGCGTCTTCCTGAATTCTTAACGCTGGCACAGTTGGTCCAGGACTTAGGCTCCAGCATGAGCCAGCAGCATCCCAACTCATTTGTCCTTCATAAACATCTCCCTTCAGTAGTGGGAACATCACTAAGAAATCTTCGCGAGCTAGAAAAACTTGTTCATCATCATCATTTGATTTGATTTGAAAGATCTTTTGCACTGCAAATGCGGGTGATCGTGGATTCGGCTTATACGCAGATAGTGCCTCGTCTATCGCAATCATTTCGATGCCTGCACTATCACCCCAGTTGACAGCGGCGAGTGTGTGTTTGCTTTTCATCTCTACTCCTATTGATGGCCTGAACGCACTACGCGCTAGGTCCATTAGGATGAAATCGCTGACTTTGAATTTTTATTAAGGGGTCTAGTAATCTTTTTTTCGATTTAGCTAAAGAGCCAGGCGATGCCCTCCAACAACAACACACCTAATAGGTGTGTTGTTGTTGGAGGGCAGATCGGGTCTTCAGGAAGAAGAGGGGGGCGGAATTCCGTTGCAAGCCGGTATGTGATGACGCTAATTAAAGACGGCTTCAGGCTGGGAGCAGACATTCAATCGTCGCAAGTGACTGGCCGCAGCCGACCCTTAGCTGTCATCGGGAACTCAGCTAAGCAGACACTCTTGGACTTAGGCAATTGATCAAAGCGGACGTTGACTGTCCTCAAAAACCTAGGCCATCAGACGGTGCATCAATGCGAATGCTGATGATGAATGTCAGGATAGTGCGGATGCTTGTGAGTGAGCGATGAATGTCGATGCAAATGGGCATGTGGCTCTGTCAAATCCAGACTCGCGTTGTGTTGATGTTGATGATGCTCGTCATGTGTATGCGCATGTGAGTGTTCAAGTGGCTCGTGCGTGTGCTCATGCTCGTGAGTCTCGGTCAGATGAAGCCATAAACCCAGGGCCATAAGTGCTGAGGCCAGCCAAAACGAGGCTGTTGCAGTTTCCCCGAGGAACAGCAATGAAACAGCAGAACCAATGAACGGTGAGGTTGAGAAGTAAGCCCCCGTGCGAGCAGTCCCTAATCCTCTCAAGGCCAAGACGAAGAACACCAGGCTGATGCCGTACCCCAGCAAGCCCACAGTCATCGCCAGCAAAGAGGTCTGAACTGCGGGAAAGCTGGCCCCCATCCCCAGGGCGACGACGCAGTTCACCAATCCGGCCAATAAACCTTTTGAACTGGCAATGAACACCGCGTCAGAGGCCGACACCTTGCGGGTTAGGTTGTTGTCAATGGCCCAACACAGGCATGCGATGGCAATGGCAGCAAGACCAACAAGGGAGGAGCTGCCAGCGCCTCCAGGCTGCGAAGAAAGCACCGCCCCTCCAACCACGATGGCGAGCATGCCTAAGACGATGCGCTTGTCGGCGTTCTCTTTGAACACCACCCATGCCAAGACTGCGGTCAGCACCGACTCCAGATTGAGCATCAAAGAAGCAGCCGATCCTGATACCGTCGTCAGGCCATACATCAAGGCCACGGGACCTAAGACACCCCCAAAGAAGATGGCTCCAAGGAGCCAAGGCCAGTCACCAGCCTGTAGTCCTGATGGGTTCCAAGCCTTGTCACGCAGCATTCGGAATAGCCCCAACCCAACACCACTTCCCAGATAGAGCAGGCCACCGAGTAGGACAGGCGAAACATCGCCCACCAGCAGTTTGGCCAGCGGTGTGCTGGCACCGAACAAAACGGCGGCAGCAATGGCAAAGATAACGCTCTGATTCACGGGAGATTACATTTTGGGAGGCCAGTTGTGGGATTCACCTTGGCAGTGGCAACACCACGCATACAGCGCATCGTACATAACCAAGCCGTGCTTGAGCATTTCGTGGTCGTCTTTGAAGACTTCAGACAGACCCAGTGAGATGGCATACAAGCCTGGAGACTGGGGCGTTAAATCCAGTCGTGAGGTGTCCGCACCGCGCACGATTCCAGCCAACTGCTTGAGCGCGGGTTGCTCCAGTTTGTACGCCAACAAAAAGGCATCGAAGCTGCACCGCTCGCCCACATGAGAAAACGCCACACCCGGAATGTCATAGGGTGTGGCCCCAGTTTCACTGGACAGGCGCAGCACATCCGTGGCGGGAACGTAGAGAAATTCGGCGTCCTTGTCGATGAATCGCGTGATCAGCCATGGGCAGGCAATTCGGTCGATCTTGGGGCGCTCGCGTGTGATCCATTTCATGATCAAACCTCCTGATTACTGACCGACACAGGGTCAATGGATTGGCTGGCTTGGCTCAAGGTCAAGCAGGTTCCCCCGGAACACCAAGCCTCCACGGTCCAACATGTTGATGTCGCGACCATTGGCGTGAACTTCAAAACATTCGGTGAACCGTCGAGGCTTTTCCCGATGGAGGCAGAGCAGTTTCTTTTCGACCGCCCAAGTGCCTCGCACATCCTTGGCCATTTCGACACCGCTGAGAGAGCCATTGGTCTGGAATCGGTAGCTGTAATGGAATCCATCTCCAAGCACTTTGCCCTTGAACAAGTCCTCAATTTCAGACGATCCCAATGCTTTCCAGCCCGGCAATGGCTTGGTGGCCCAAGTCACTGAACAGACCATCAGCAAAAGCACGGCGATCCAGCGCGGGCGATACACGGTCATTCCTTGCGAAACGCCTTATGGCAGGTGTTGCAGGCATCCCGCATTGGACTAACGGCTGCCTTGAATCTTTTGAGATCACCGGACTCGGCGGCAACTGTCACCGCAGCCGATTTGACTTGCAGGTCGTTGGCATACCGCTTGAACTTCTCATCTTCAAACCAGATGTCATCTTTGGCGCGGGTCTCACCCCGTTCACTGCCCTCGACAAACCCCTCCCATGGCAGCTTGCTGAGCAATTCGACCGCTTTGGCATCTTGGGCCATCTGCTTGACATCGAACGGTCGGTTCCCCTCTACGGTCTGCACCATCCGATTCACATAGGTCGCCATCAAGGTGAACGCCGCCTTACGATGCTTAATGGCTTGCTCGATCTTGCGGTCTTGAGCGAAGCTGGTTTGGAGCAATAAAGCACCACTCAAGACCAACAGGTTAATTGCGGTTTTCATCAATGGCTCACCAGAGGATAGATGGCCAATCCGATCAGGGCAGCACCAATAACCAGTACCGGCTCGGGAATCTTCTTGAACTTCCATAGCAGTGCAGTGGCACTGAGGGCAAGCAGTGCGGTTGGGATGTCACTGATGGAGCGCTGCGCGATCACCACCACCGAGCCTGCAATGGCCCCGATGGCAGCTGCTGTGATGCCATCCACAAAGGCGATCACCGAGGGGTTCTTGCCCCACTTCTTGAAATGAGGTGCTGAAACGATGGTGATGAGGTAGCACGGCAGAAAAGTCGCTGCTGCGGCCATGGCCGCGCCGGGCAATCCTGCGACCAGGTAGCCGATGAAGCCCGTTGTGATGACCACCGGACCCGGTGTGATCATGGCCACGGCCACGGCATCGACAAACTGGCGGTCGGTCAACCAATGGTGCTCGGTCACAGTGCCCGCGTAGAGGAAGGGAACAATGGCCAGACCCGAACCAAAGACGAAGGTCCCGGCTTTCGCAAAGAACAGACCGATTTGCGTCAACAAGGCCGGATCAAGCACCACAGGAGCAAGCTGGGCGGCATCGACTGGGGGCACCAGACCCAGCCCCATGGCTTTGTTGCCGAAGGTGGGCTTGCAACGGATCACCCAGACCAGAAGCCCTGCTGCAATGAACAACCAAGCGATTTCAGACTGGGTGATGATGGTCACTGCGGCCAGCACACCAAAGATTGCCCACAGCAGTTTGTCCTTGCCGATGCTCTTGGTGGACAGTTTGTGTGCGCCAATGGCCATGATGCCCAGCACCGCAGCACCTACCCCATAAAACACTGCCTGCATCCAAGGCAAGCCGCCATAAGACACATAGGCCATGCCCAAACCTACAACCATGGCAAAAGATGGCAGCACAAAAGCAAAGCCAGCCACCGTTGCGCCAAGAATTCGGTGGTGCACATAGCCAAGATAGATGGCCAATTGGGCAGCCAGTGGTCCAGGTGCGATCTGTGCCAAGGCCAAGCCTTCCTTGTAGTCCGCCTCGGTGATCCAGTTGCGCTCTTCCACCAGGTCGCGGTGCATGAAACCCACCAGCGCCACTGGCCCACCAAAGCCTAGAGTTCCAAGTCTCAGGAAGTAAAGCGTCAGTTGCCAAAGAGAGTAAGGGGTCAGGTTCTTGGTATCGGTCATGCCTTCACTCCCTTGTTGGTGGGTTTCTGGAAAGTGGTCAGCAGACCATCGAAGATGGCACTGGCCAGCGTGAGCAATTGGTCGTCGTCGGTGATCGTGCTACTCAGGCCTTCAAGCGCGGCTTCCACGCCCACGGCTTCAGGGGGCTGCACGCCGCCCACATCCAGGTAGTGAACCAACAGGCCCAGACGTTGGAGCGCTGGCTCCATCAAGCCAAAGCTGGCAACAACAACCTCGAATGTCACCTTCGATCCGACATGTGAGAAAGTAGCCCCGTCGAAATCAAATCCCAAGGCGTCCTTGGGGCAGTCTTTGGGACTCTTGAGCCAAAGGATGCGTGCCTTGGGGTCAATGAAACGGCGGATCAACCAAGCGGTGGCCAGCCGGTCCATCCAAGGTTTGGCACGAGTGGCCCAAGTACGCCCTTGGTAGTCGGCAATGCTCAGCGAGGCAATGGCACCGACGGCGGCATGCGGCTCATCGGGAGAAATCAAGCGGGCACAGTCGCCTTCCAATTCGAGCAGCGCGGTTTCGGCCTGGGCCCGCTCCTGTCCGGGGAAGAAGTCAATCTGGCTGAGTTGATCGAAAGACTTGCGAAGCTTTCTGACTTGCTTGAGAACGTCTTGCACCGAAACAGGGGTCAGATCGCCTGCGGCTTTGGCAAGCTCAGCCAAAAGGGCGGCGTACTCTTCAGATCGGTTGAACAGGCTTTTGAAATTAGCCCCGGACGTCTCCACGGTGTCCAGCACCATGGCCGTTCCGCCACCCGACAACACATCTTGGGCGATGCCATCCAAAAGAGACCGATTGCCGAGCAAGTCAGGGAGCAAATAGACGCCATCACGCAGCACAGAGGCACCGGATGACTTGAGGGCCCGCCAGGCACGTTGACGCAGGGTGGCGTTTTCTGTGGGTAGGCTGGTGATGAAGCAGAGCCAATTCATAATGTAGATTATTCTACATTATGAATAAAACACTACAAACTTATATCATCCCCATCAGCAGAGAAGGGTTGCCCGGTTGCCTGGGTGGCTTCAGATGACCGCTATGTGGGAGCACATGGGCTGCGAATGACGGCCATCGGCAATCATCACGGCTGACCGCTTATGGCCGTATGCAGTTGGTCGAGCGGTAGACGCCTAAGACCGCTCCCGCTGCATAAGTGACGTTGCATACTTGTTTCAAAATCAAGGAATGATCGAAGTCAAGCGTATGCAGCGCTTGAAATTTATTTGCGATCATTAAGAGATTTCTAAGCGAATTCAATACGAATCACTCAAGAATTCTTGGTAGTTGTTTGACTGCTTTTTAGAAAATACATTGGATTCCATCAAGGAGATTTAAAGATGGAACCCAGCAGCTTCGGCAAATCAAATTCAAATACGCGCGTCTGCAAAATCCAAGAACAGTTGGAAAAAGATTTGAACGGAGTTCTTCAAACCGACATCAAAGAGCTGCGTAAATCCGGACGAATATTTGAAAATATTGTTGACTTAGATTCCGAGCGGCATGAGCTTTTTAAAATTTCTGAGTGGGTTAATCTTCGTAAAGCTATTTCAGGAAATGATCAGCTTGCGCGTAAAGTAACAGAGATCAAAGTTAGTGACTGTTTCCGTCAGCTTGTAAAAGCCTCGCCGACTCATATCCAAGCAGTGACGGCACTTTCTGAAAAATATAAAAACTTTTCAGAATTTCTTCTGGACTTTGTAGCTCCACAGATCCATCTGCAAGTCGTCACTGGCGAAACACTCAAGTTGCAGAATTTTTGCCTGATTGGTGAGCCGGGAATTGGGAAGTCTGCAATGCTTAATGAGCTTTCAGAAGCACTAGACATTACAGGTAGGATCTTCGATGCAAGTTCAATTCAGGCCTCTCATGTTTTGAATGGACTTTCTCGAAACTACACATCGGCTGATGTCGGATTGATTTTCAAGACCATGTTGCTTGAAGTAAATCCAAAAAATATGGAACCACGCCCTGCTAATGCTCTTTTTTGTGTCGATGAAGTGGAGAAGGTGGGCCGCACGGACCAACATGGCTCGGTTCTTGATCTGATGCTTGCTCTACTCGAAACCCAGACATCTCGACGTTTCACTGATGTGTGCTTTCCCGAATTGACTCTTAATTTAGAGCATCTGAACTGGTGCTTCACTGCTAATTCGACAAAAAACTTAAGCGCACCGCTGAGAAGTCGTGTTGTTGAAATTGAAATTCCTAATCCGACTGAAGATCAGTCTATTGAGATTGCCGGTTCGATTTACGCTGAAGAAATCAAAAGCTTGAAAGGGCGTGTACTGCAAGTCCCCGAGTTGGAGTACTCAGAGCTGGTAAAGCTCTCTGCATACTCTCCACGCAAGCAGAAGCAGTTGTTAAAACTTTCCATCGCGCGCGCGGTGCGAGACGGGCGTGGCTCTGTAGAAATTAAGGACAAGGCTCAAAAGACAACACAAAAGATGGGTTTTATTTAACTCAAAACTCGGACAGAAGTTTTGCAGTGACCTATTTAGAAAAGTAAAAAGCCCTTGGATGTCTCCAAGGGCTTCAGCAACTGCCATCACTAAGCGATCGGCGTACACACGCAAACTAATGGGCCGATTGGCAAACGTAGCTGGCACGCTGTAGCGGTTGCGATCGAAATGAACCAAGCACGTGGGCGATACGCGCTTGGTGTGCTCCACAAATCCGTCAAACGCCGAAGGCGCCGCCATGAGCGTGCCACGCTCTTGCTCCCACAGCTCTCGAATCGTGAACTCGCGTCGCTGCGGATGACGCAACTCAGACCAGAGTTCTATGCAACGCCTCTCCAGCCAGGCGTTGAGGGCGTCCAAGTTTTCAAACACGGGCGCGACTTGCCACAGACGATGCCTAGAGTCTTGAACGTTCTTCTCGATTTGGCCTTTTTCCCAACCCGATGCTGGGTTGCAGAACTCAGCCTCGAAGACGAAGTGATTGACCATGACTTGGAAGCGCATGTTCACGTCCCGAGCCTTACCCTTTTTGATCTTGTCGACAGCAGTTTTCATGTTGTCGAAGATGCCCCTCTGAGGTACACCACCAAGCACCCGGAATGCATGGTTATGAGCGTCGAAGAGCATTTCGTGGGTTTGCAGTGGGTAGGCCCGCAACAGAAATGCCCGGCTGTGCGCCAACTTAAATTGAGCCACCTGCAACTTCGTGCGTTCACCGCCAATCACAGCCCAGTCTTCGCTCCAGTCGAACTGGAAGGCCTCGCCAGGTGCAAATGTGAGAGGCACAAATGCCCCGCGCCCAGTTGTCTTGGCGGCTTCGTGTTGGTTTTGACGCCAATTACGAGCAAAGGCAGCGACTCGGTCATACGAGCCCTCAAACCCCAGCACCACCAGATCATTGAAGAGTTGGCGGGTGTTACGCCGCTGTTTACGGCCTTTCTTAACCTCGCTCTTGAGCCAGCCCTCTAGCTTTGGGGCAAAGGCATCGAGCTTATTGGCAACGGAGCGTGCCGGATATTTGGGCTCGACCACGCCGCTGGTTAGGTACTTGCGCACGGTGTTGCGCGATAAACCCGTTCGTCGGGATATTTCCCGAATGCTCATTCCATCTCTCAGGTGCCACCGCCTGATCACACTTAATAACGCCACGTTGATCACTCCTGTGCCTCCTGCTCAATGCTGAGCAGGACAGTTTGACTACGTGGGTCAAATTTGGATGCAAATACCTAGGTTTAGTGGCTCACTATTGGATGCAATTCAACAGTGTGCACGTTGAACAGCATGGTGCGTGACGCGTTGCTGACGTCGGTGGCATGCACGGCCCCGTTGGTCAGTCGCCAGATCAGCCAGCTGTCCACCGTGCCAAACGCCAGTTCTCCATTGGCGGCCTGTTGCCGGGCACCGACCACGTTGTCCAGTATCCATTTCAGCTTGGTGCCGGAGAAATAGGCATCCACCAGCAAGCCTGTTTTGGCCTGGATGGTGTCGGCCAGACCCCGCTCGCGCAGGGCTACGCAGGTGGGTTCGGCACGGCGGTCTTGCCAGACGATGACTCATGCATGGCTGCCAAGGCCCGTCCTGGTATTGCTTGTGGTTATATCCATATCCCCAGTCGTCAGTTGATTTCGCAAATTGCGGCCACTAGACTTGACTTGCGCAAATACCGGCCGTCACGCCATGGCCCCCCACGGGCCGGCGCAACTGCCTGGCGGCAGGCGCATTCGCACATGCGGATGGCAGCCCGCAGCTGCTTACCCGTCAAAACAATGAAGGAGACTGTCATGAAAAAAATCACCTCGCTGCGCCGCCTCGCGGTGGCCCTGCTCGTTTCGGGCGTGTCGCTGCACGCGGCCGCCCAGGCTTATGCCGACCGCACGATCCGCGTGGGCCACCAGGCCCAGCCGGATGCTCCCATCTCGCAAGCCGCACGCAAGTTCGCCGAACTGGTGGCCGAAAAGAGCGGTGGGCGCCTGAAGGTCAAGGAATTCCCCGCCTCGCAGCTGGGCAACGAAGCCCAGCAGCTGGGCGCGCTGCGCGGCGGCACGCAGGAACTCTTCATTCCTACCACCACTTCGCTCGCGTCCGTGATCAAGGAATTCGGCCTGCTGGACTTCCCCTTCCTTGTCTCCACGACGGCGCAGGCCGAAGCGCTGCTTGACGGGCCTGCTGGCGCCGCGCTGCTCGAGCGGTTGCCCGCCAAGGGTCTCATCGGCCTGGGGTACTGGGAGAACGGCTTTCGCAACGTCACCAACAGCGCTCGGCCCATCCAGAAGCCAGAGGATTTCGCAGGGCTCAAGCTGCGGGTGATCCCCAACCCCGTGTTCATCGAAACCTTCAAGGCCCTGGGCGCCAACCCGACGCCGCTGGCCTTCGGCGAGCTGTACGGCGCGCTCGAATCGCGGGCCGTGGACGGCCAGGAGAACCCCTACGTGCTGATCGACACCTCGAAGTTCTATGAGGTGCAGAAGTTCGCCAGCAACACCAACCACGTCTACAGCCCGCTGATCGTGCTGGCCGGCAAGCCTTTCTGGGACAAGCTCTCCGACAGCGAACGGCAGATCCTGCAGGCCGCCTTCAAAGAGGCGCAGGCCTACCAGCGCGCGCTCAGCCGCCAGGCGACCACCTCGGCGATGGCGGAAGTGAAGGCCAAGGGCATGAAGATCAACGACGTAAGCCCCGCCGAGTTGCAGCGCATGGAGGCCGTGGTACGCCCCGTCACCGACAAGTTCGCCGCCACGTACGACCCGGCGATCACGCGCGGCTTCTTCGCCGAACTGCAGAAGATCAAGCAGAAATAACCAACAGGCGTGCCCGGTCGCGGCGTGCAAGCGCGCTTCGGCCGGTCTGTGCGCGTGCACGGATGTGCGCACTGGCCGGTGGCTTCGGCCTTTCTTAAAAACCATAACAACACAGCGACCTTCGCTCAGGGGACGATCTCGTGCGAAAAATCATCGACATCTATTGCGGCATCTTCGAATTCCTGATCGCGCTCATGCTGGCGCTGATGGTGATCCTGGTCTTCGGCAACGTGGTGCTGCGCTACGGCTTCAACTCCGGCATCGCGATCTCCGAAGAAGTGGCCCGCTGGCTCTTCATCTGGATCACTTTCCTGGGCGCCGTGGTGGCCCTGCGAGAACGGGCGCACCTGGGCGTGGACATGCTGGTGTCGCGGCTCCCCGTGGCGGGCAAAAAGCTCTGCCTGGCGGCCAGCTACGCCTGCATGCTCTACATCCTGTGGCTGTTGTATGAAGGCAGTCTGGCGCAGGTGCGCATCAACTGGGACACCGAAGCGCCCGTCACCGGCGCCTCCATGGCCATCGTGTATGCCGCCGGGGCGGTCTTCGCCGTGTGTGCTGCCCTCATCTTGCTGACGGATGGCGTCCGGCTGCTGACAGGCCGGATGTCGGTGGACGAGCTGGTGGCCATCCAGGAGTCCGAAGAAGCCGGTGCCCTGGCCCAGGCGCTCGGTCCGCACGGGTCGCTAGGCGCGCTCGGCACCTCTCCCGCCGCCCCCGCTGGTGGCTCCCAACACTCCACACGTTCCTGATCATGATCATCGCGGTTTTTCTTGTGTCGCTGCTGCTGGCGATGGCCATCGGCATGCCTATTTCCTTCGCGTTGTTGGCCAGCGGCGTGGCCCTCATGTGGCAGTTGGACCTGTTCGATGCGCAGATCCTCATCCAGAACCTGATCGGCGGGGCCGACAGTTTTCCGCTGCTGGCCGTGCCTTTCTTCATGCTGGCCGGCGAAATCATGAATGTGGGCGGGCTGTCCAAACGCATCGTCAACCTGGCGCTGTCGCTGGTCGGCCACGTGCGCGGCGGCCTGGGCTACGTGACCATCATGGCCGGTTGTCTGCTGTCCGCGCTGTCCGGTTCGGCCGTGGCTGACGCGGCGGCGCTCACGGCACTGCTGCTCCCCATGATGGTGAAGGCCGGGCACGACAAGGCCCAGGCTGGCGGCCTGATTGCAGCCACAGGCGTCATCGGCCCGGTCATCCCGCCGAGCATCGGGCTCGTCATCTTCGGCGTAGCGGCCAACGTGTCCATCTCCAAGCTGTTCATGGCGGCCATCGTGCCGGGCCTGCTGATCGGCGGTGCTTTGTGGGTGACCTGGGCCTGGCTGGTGCGGCGTGAAAAGATCCAGCCGCCGCCGCGCAAGTCCATGCGCGAAGTCCTGGCCGCTGCGCGCGAGGCCAGCTGGGCGCTGCTGCTGCCGATCATCATCCTCGTCGGCCTGCGCATGGGCGTGTTCACGCCGACGGAAGCCGCCGTGGTGGCCGCAGTCTATGCCTTCGTGGTGGCGACCTTCGTGTACCGCGAACTCACGCTGCGCCAGCTTTACCGCGTCTTCGTGGGTGCTGCCAAGACCAGCGCCATCGTGATGTTCCTGATCGCCGCCGCCATGGTGAGCGCCTGGCTCATCACCGTGGCCGACCTGCCCTCCAAGGTGGTGGGCCTGCTAGAGCCCTTCATGGGCAACAAGATTCTGCTGATGGCCGCCATCATGGTGCTGGTGATGGTCGTCGGCACGGCGATGGACATGACGCCCACCATCCTGATCCTCACGCCCATCCTGATGCCGGTGGTCAACGCGGCGGGCATCGATCCGGTGTATTTCGGCGTGATGTTCATCATCAACAACTCCATCGGCCTGATCACGCCGCCCGTGGGCGTGGTGCTGAACGTGGTGGCCGGCGTGGGCAAGATGCGCATGGACGATGTCACGCGCGGCGTGCTGCCCTTCATGGCGGCCGAGTTCGCGGTCATGTTCCTGATGATCTTCTTCCCCATCCTGGTCACGGGGCCTGCGCGCTGGTTCCATGGGTGACGGCTGACGCCGGGCCCACGAGCCTGCGCCGGTCGACGGGAGCGCTGCGGCGCCCCGGGCTCACGGCCTGAAGACTCGCAAGAGGTCTTCAGGCCGTTTCTTCTTGGTTGGCGCTCGGGTCGGAACGGGCGCGGGCCGGACGCAAAAAAAGGGCCGGACCGCCAGGGCCCGGCCCGAAGGACCGCAGTATCACCGGCCGGGCGGCTCGCGATGCACGTCGCAGCACACCGCCCGCCAGCGATGCCGCGTCGAGGTCTGGCCGATGCCGGGATTGAAGGTGTTGGTCGGATCCAGGCTGCGGTAGAAGCCCTCAAGCACCGGGTCGGCGCGGTAGATGTGACCGACGTTGTGTTCGGCCGGGTACTTCGCGCCGCGCGCGTCCAGAAGCGCCAGCACGCGCTCCTTGAACTGCGCGCAGTCCACGCCCTTCTTCACCAGGTATTCCTGGTGCATCACGTGGCAGAAGAAATGTCCGCAGTACATGGGCTGCTCGACCTGCGCGGCCAGCTCCGGCGGCAGGATCTCGAACCAGTCCAGCGCATTGCGCGGCAGCGCGATGTCCAGCGCCACCACGTCTTCCACCGTGTCGGCATGCACCGCCCGGTAGCGGTTGGTGGCGTTGCCGACGGCAAAGCGGTTCAGGAAGGCCGCGCCGGCCTCCTCCTCATTGCATTCGAAGAAGCCTGCCTCCGGGCGTTCGGCCATGAAGGTCTGCAGATAGGCACGCGTTTCCTCGATGCCCGCGTCGCTTACCTTCAAGAGCAGGTGGTGCGCGTAGCGGTCGCGAAAGGCGTTCATGCGCGCAGGCAGGTGTTCGGGCATCCGGTTGGCGAGCCGCTGCAGCAGGCGGTCGGCCAGGTTCCGCCCCAGCCCGCAGCGCTCGGCGAGCGCGTCGAAACGGCTCTTGAGCGCGAAGGCCAGCGGCACGCGCGCGGTGCCCAGTTTGCGGATGTAGACGAACAGGTCCTTGCCGTAGGTGCGGCTCAGATCGTAGGCCGAGCGGTGCATGTACTCGGCCGCCACGGGCAGGGAAGCGAAGCGGGCCAGCATGTGGCGGCGCAGGTCCGCGAGGTCGCGCGGCTGGTTGGTGCCGATGTAGAACACGCGGGTGTCCGTATCCGCCGCGAAGGTGTCCAGGCGCACCGCGAAGACGGCGATCTTGCCGGCGGAGCCCGAGGCCTCGTAGAGGCGGCGCGGGTCGGCGTTGTAGCGTGCTGGCTCACTGGAATCGATGTCGCGCACATGCTGCGAGTACTCGCGGTCAGAGGCCATGCGGCCGGGTTCGGCCGGCAGGTCGTCGCGAGCGAAACGGCCACTCTCCAGGTTGGCGAGGATCTGCTCGGGATCGTCGCCGAGTGCCATGCCCAGGTGGTTGACGAGCCGCAGTTGGCCGTCCTCGTCGATGCAAGCGAAGAGCGAGAACTGCGTGAAGGCAGGACCGCGCCGGATGAGCGAGCCCCCGGAGTTGTTGCAGATGCCGCCTGTCACCGAGGCGCCGATGCAACTCGACCCGATCACGGAATGCGGCTCGCGGCCCAGCGGCTTGAGCCTGCGTTCGAGCTGTTCGAGCGTGACGCCGGGCCGGGCCAGCACCTGCTCGCCGCGCTGCAGCAGGTCCAGCTGCTTGAGCCGCAGCATGTTGATGAGCACTACCGGGCGGTCGTAGCCGCCCTCCATCGGTGTGGAGCCGCCCGTGAGGCCTGTGTTGGCGGCCTGGCAGAGGATGATGGTGCCGGCGGCGTGGCAGGCCTTCAGCGTGTGCCACAGCTGCGTCAGGCTGCCGGGGCGCACCACGGCCAGCACGTCGCCGCCGCCGTAGCGAAAGCCGCTGCGGTAGCGGCGCGTGGACGCATCGCCCGTCAGCACATGGCCGCCGCCGACGATCTCCTTGAGGCGGGCCAGCAGGTCGGAGGGTGCGAGGGCGGCTGCCGGTGGCATGGCCGTCATGCGCGGACGGGCGCGCCGTCGACCAGCCGCCAGAGGCCCAGCGGGTTGGCCTGCTGCAGCGCCTCGGGCAGCAGGGCGTCGGGCAGGTCCTGGTAGCACACGGGTCGCAGGAAGCGGTCAATGGCACTGGCGCCCACCGAGGTGAACATTGCGTTGGAAGTCGACGGATACGGCCCACCGTGCACCATGGCATGGCACACCTCCACTCCCGTCGGGAAGCCGTTGACCAGCAACCGGCCGGCCCTGCGCTCTAGCACCGGCAGCAGGCGGCGGGCCAGCGGATGGTCCGCGTCTTCAAGATGCAGGGTGGCAGTGAGCTGGCCTTCCAGCTGCTCGGCCACGGCGATCAGCTCATCCGCGTCCTTCGCTCGCACCACCAGCGATGCGGGGCCGAAAACCTCGGACGACAGCGCAGGCTGCTCCATCAAGGTACGGGCGTCGGTGATGAACAGCGCGGCCTGCGCGGCGTTGTGTAAGGTGCTCGCAGTCTGGCCCTCGGCCACCCGCTGCACGCCTGGCGTGGCGGCCATCGTCTCCACGCCACTGCGGTAGGCGCCATGGATGCCAGCGGTCAGCATGGTCTGCGCGCTCTTGCGTTCCAGGGCCTCAGCCGCGGATTGCACGAATCGGTCCAGATCCGGTCCGTCGATGCCCAGCACCAGGCCGGGGTTGGTGCAGAACTGGCCGGCGCCCATGGCGAGCGAGTCGGCAAAAGCCTGTCCGATGGCGTCAGCGCGCTGCGTCAGGGCGGCGGGCAGCAGAAAGACCGGGTTGATGGCGCTCATCTCGGCATAGACGGGAATCGGCTCGGGCCGGCGGTTGGCGATGGCCACCAGGGCCAGGCCGCCTTGGCGCGAGCCGGTAAAGCCCACGGCCTTGATGGCGGGATGGGCCACCAGCGCCTCGCCGATGCTGCGGCCGGCGCCGATCAGCAGCGAGAACACGCCTTCGGGCAGGCCCTGCTCGCGCACCGCGTTCTGGATGGCACGGCCCACCAGCTCGGACGTGCCCAGGTGGGCGCCGTGCGCCTTCACCACCACGGGCGCGCCGGCGGCGAGGGCCGAGGCCGTATCGCCCCCGGCCACCGAGAACGCGAGCGGGAAGTTGCTGGCGCCGAACACCGCCACGGGGCCGAGCGGCACCTTGGCAAGCCGCAGGTCCGCGCGCGGCATTGGCTGGCGCTGCGGCTGGGCGGGGTCGATGGTGGCATGCAGGAAATGGCCGTCGCGCACCACGCTGGCGAACAGACGCAGTTGGCCGACGGTGCGGCCGCGCTCGCCCGTCAGGCGCGCCAGCGGCAGGCCGGTTTCGGCATGGGCGCGCTCCAGCAGGGCGTCGCCCAGCGCCATGATGTTGTCGGCGATGGCCTCCAGGAAGGCCGCACGGCGTGCCAGCGGCAGCGCGCGGTATTCGTCGAACGCTGCCGCGGCCAGGGTGGCGGCGCGGTCCACGTCGGCTGCGGTGCCGAAACCGAAGCGGGGCTCGGCGATGTCAGCGTTCGTGGCGGGGTTGAAGGCGCATTGGCCTCCGTCGGTGCCGGCGACCGCAGCGGCGCCGATCAGCATCTTGCCCGTGAGGGTCGTGGTCATGGTCATGGCGGACTCGTTGTGAAAAAGAAAACGGGACAACCACCGGGAGCGCCGGTGGCGGTATCGCCGCCCGCACCCTGGGCGGGCAGAAGCGCTCACATCGCTGCTTCGATCAGGCGGGCGTAGTCGTCCGCGCTCGCTTCGCGCGGGTTGGTCTTGTGGCTGTGGTCGGCCAGCGCGCCGGTGACGATGCGCGGCGTCAGGTCGGCCGTCACGCCCATCGCGCCCAGGCCGGCCGGGAGCCGGAGCCTGAGGGACATGTCCTGGATCGCGTCCTCCACCGACGCATGCGCCGGCAGGCCCATGGCCTGCGCCAGGCGGTCGATCTTCTCGTCGCGCACCACCGTCTCCGCCGCGCGGTTGAAGCGCACCACCGCCGGCAGCAGCACCGCATTGAGGGTGCCGTGGTGCAGGCGCGGGTCGATACCGCCCAGCGAATGGCTGAGGCTGTGCACACAGCCCAGGCCTTTCTGAAAGGCCAGCGCACCCTGCAGCGACGCGCTCATCATGTTGGTGCGGGCCTCGATGTCGCTTGGCTCGTGGAAGGCGGTTTCGATGTTCTTCCAGGCGCGGCGCAGGCCGTCCAGGGCGATGCCTTCGGCGGGCGGGTTGAAGCTGGGCGCGAGGAAGGTCTCGATGCAGTGCGCCACGGCGTCCATGCCGGTGGCGGCCGTCAGGCCCGGCGGCAGGCCCACGGTCAGCGTCGGGTCGCACAGCGCCACCTTGGGGATGACGTAGGGCGAGATGATGCCCACCTTGCGGCCATCGTCCAGGATGATGATCGCGCCGCGCCCGACCTCGCTGCCCGTGCCCGCCGTAGTGGGAATGGCCACCACCGGCACCGTGGCCGCCGTGATGCGGGCAAGCCCGCCCTCGATCAGCGCGAACTGGCGCAGCGGCCCCGGATGGCGGGCCGACACGGCCACGGCCTTGGCGAGGTCGATGGACGAGCCGCCACCCACGGCGATGATGCCGTCGCAGCCTGCTTCATGGAAGCTTGCCACCCCTTCGCGCGCCGCCGCCTCGGTGGGGTTGGAGGGCGTGCCGTCAAACACGTGAAAGTGCGGCAGGTCGTTCACGGCAAGGATGCGCTCGATCAACCCCGCCGCAACCACGCCCTTGTCGGTGATGAAGAGCGGTTTTTTGAAGCCGAGTGCCTGGCACACCTGTGCCAGCTCAGCGGCACTGCCCGCGCCGAAGCGGATTTCCGTCACGTAGTTGATCATCGCCATCGTTTATCTCCTGATATCAAGAATTTTCATATTCATCCGTCAATCGCGGAATTCTATGAGTGAGGCGACGTCGAATAAACTAACCGTTATCCATATAGCTATAACTCCAAGTCAATGCAGAGCCCTTACAACCTCAACTCTGTGATGTCGCGTCTGCATGCCAGGCAGCTGCGGTTGCTGATCGCGGTGGCGGAGCAGGGCTCGCTGCTGGCGGCGGCGGACCGCGTGGGGCTGACGCAACCCGGGGCTAGCAAGGCGTTGAAGGAGCTGGAGTCCACGCTCAACGCGCCGCTCTTTATGCGCACCAACCGCGGGCTTGTGCCTACGGAAGCGGGAACCTGCGCGGTGCGCTTCGCGCGGCTGATCCAGTCCGACATCAGCCACTTGCAGCAGGAGCTGAGCGCCATCGCCAGTGGCGCAGGTGGCCGCATTGCCGTAGGCACCATCATGGGCGCAGTGCCGCTCCTGACGCGGGCGCTCACGCAGCTGATGGACCAGCAGCCGGACATCTCGGTGGAGATCGTCGAGGACACCAGCGAAAGTCTGCTCGCGCTCATCGACCAGGGGCGGCTGGACGCGGCCATCTGCCGCTCGTCGGTCAGTCCCAAACCCCACCTGTACGACACTGTCGTGGTCAAGGATGAGTCTCTCGCCGTCATCGCGCACCAGGCGCATCCGGCGGCGGGCCTGGCATCGATCACGCTGCAAGATCTGTCTGCCAGCCGCTGGGTGGTGTACCGCGCGCACATGCCAATGCGCCGCACGCTGGAGCGCGAATTCTTCGAAGAGAACCTGTCATTTCCGACGCATCTGATCGAGACCACATCCGCGCTGGCCACGCTTTCGCTGCTGAGCCACAACCCCAATCTGGTGGCCCTGGTGTCGGACGACGTGGCCGACTACGTCTGCCAGCACGGCATGGTCGCCCGCCTGCCGCTGCGGCTCAAGTCGCGCAGCGAGCCGTACGAACTCATCGCGCGGCGCAACGCGCACCGCCATCCGGCGCTGACGCTGCTGATCGATTCGCTGCTGGCCTTGCGTGCCGTTGCCGAAGAGGCCCCAGCGGCGCCCTGAACCGCCGCTTCTTACAATTGCGCCATGCAGCAGATCACCTACACCCGCGCCCAGCAGCTTCCCAACATCCTCGCCCAACGCATCGTCATCCTTGACGGCGCCATGGGCACCATGATCCAGCGCTTCAAGCTGGGCGAGGCGCAGTACCGGGGCGAGGGCTACACGGGGCCTGACGGCGCGGGCGACCGCTTCAAGGACTTTCCGCGTGACGTGAAGGGCAACAACGAGCTGCTCAGCATCACCCGGCCCGACGTGATCCGCGACATCCACGAGCGCTATCTTGCCGCTGGCGCCGACCTGATCGAGACCAACACCTTTGGCGCCACCACCGTGGCGCAAGAGGACTACAAGATGGCGCATCTCGCGCGAGATGAACCTGCGCTCGGCCCAGCTGGCGCGCGCCGCCTGCGACAAATACAGCACGCCCGACAAGCCGCGCTTCGTGGCCGGCGCCCTCGGCCCGACGCCCAAGACGGCCAGCATCAGCCCCGATGTGAACGACCCCGGCGCGCGCAATGTCGACTTCGAGCAGCTGCGTGCGGCCTCTTACGAGCAGACCGAGGCGCTGGTGGAGGGCGGCGCCGACGTGCTGTTGGTCGAAACCATTTTCGACACGCTCAATGCCAAGGCCGCGCTGTTCGCCATCGACGAGTATTTCGAGAAGAGCGGCGAGCGCCTGCCCCTCATCATTAGCGGCACCGTCACCGACGCTGCGGGCCGCATCCTGTCGGGCCAAACCGTCACGGCCTTCTGGCACAGCGTGCGCCACGCGCGCCCGCTGGCCATTGGCCTGAACTGCGCGCTGGGCGCCACACTGATGCGCCCCTACATCCAGGAGCTGAACCGCGTGGCAGAAGACACCTTCATCAGCTGCTACCCCAATGCGGGTCTGCCCAACCCGATGAGCGACACGGGCTTTGACGAAACCCCCGAAATCACCAGCCGCCTGGTGCACGAGTTCGCGGCCGAGGGGCTGGTGAACATCGTGGGCGGCTGCTGCGGCACCACGCCCGACCACATCGGCGCGATTGCCAAGGCCGTGGCGCCGGTGAAAACGCGCCAGCTGTTCTACCGCGAAGCGGCCTGAGCAGACCCGAATCGGGCGCGCAGCCCGATGCCCACCACCGGCCGCGCTGGGGCGGCGAAACGACGCACATGATCAAGCACCTGCAGCTCAAGAACCTCAAGGCCTGGCGCGACAGTGGCAGCGTGCGGCTGGCGCCGGTCACCATGCTGCTGGGCAGCAATTCGTCGGGCAAATCCACCTTGCTGCAAAGCCTGCTGCTGCTCAAGCAGACCGCGGCGGCGCCTGATCGCACGGTGCACCTGAACCTGGGGGGCGACGAGGCCAACGACCTGGTCAGCCTGGGCGATTTTGACGCCGTGCTGGCGCATGGCACCGTGGCGCCGCGCCAGTTCGAGATCGTGCTGGAGTTCGAGCGCCCCGAGGGCGAACGCGTGCGCCAGGGCCGCTTTGCCTGCAGCTATGGCCAGACGGCCAGCGGCGCCGTGGTGGTGCAGGCGCTGTCGCTGTCCACCGTGGCGCGGGAGTTTCGGGCTGTGCGCCGGGAGCGCGGGGCCTATGCGGTGTGGGTGGATGGCGAACCCCGGCCACGCGACAAGGGGCCGCACCTGGCACCCGAGCGCTCGATTGCATTCTCGGCCGAGGCCATTGCCCTGCTGGGCCCCGATGGCGCGCATCTGCAAGACCTGAGCCTGGCCCTGCGCCGCGAGCTGGAGGCCATTGTTTACCTGGGCCCGCTGCGCCAGCGGCCCGCGCGCGACCAGGTGTGGAACAAGGGCGGTTCGGGCTCTGTGGGGGCCGAGGGCCAGCAGGCCATCAACGCCCTGCTGTCCGATGCCTTGCAGCCGGGCGCGGGGCAGGGCGCGGTGTTGCGCAGCGTGTCGGCGGGGCTGCAGCGCATGGGCCTGGCCGACCGCATCGAGGTGCGCCAGCTGGGGCGCTCCAGCCGCTACGAACTGCTGGTGCACAAGGATGGCGTGGCTGCCAACCTGCGCGACGTGGGGGTGGGTGTGGCGCAGGTGCTGCCGGTGCTCACGGTGGCCTACAGCGTGCCGCCCGGCAGCACGGTGCTGCTCGAAGAGCCCGAGATCCATCTGCACCCGCTGGCCCAGGCGGTGCTGGCCGAGCTGTTTGCTGACGTGCAGGCCTTCACCCAGCGCGTGATGGCAGGCAGCGTGCAGACCAAGGCCCAGGCCGCCAAGGCCCCGGCGGGCGGTGGCGGCTCGGGCGTGGGCCTGGACCTGTTGCCCTGGCCCAAGGTGGACTTCAGCAAGTTCGGCCCGGTGGAGCGCAAGGAACTGGGCCGCATCAAGAAGATCAGCGGCGCCAACCTCACGCGCAACGCGGTGGTGATTCCCGCCGTGACCAACCACGACGACGCCGACATCACCGATCTGGAAGCGTTCCGCGTCCAGCTCAACAAGGAAAACGAGAAGAGTGGCATCAAGGTCACCATGCTCGCGTTCCTCATCAAGGCCTGCGTGGCCGCGCTCAAGAAGTTCCCCGACTTCAATAGCAGTCTGGACGGCGACAGCCTGGTGTACAAGCAGTACTTCCACATCGGCTTTGCGGCGGATACGCCCAATGGCCTGGTGGTTCCCGTGCTGAAGGACGCCGACAAGAAAGGCATCTTCCAGATCAGCCAGGAAATGAGCGAGCTGGCCAAGAAGGCCAGAGACGGCAAGCTGGGCCCGGCCGACATGAGCGGCGCCTGCTTCACCATCTCCAGCCTGGGCGGCATTGGTGGGCGCTACTTCACGCCCATCATCAACGCGCCCGAGGTGGCCATTCTGGGCGTGTACAAGAGCCAGATGGAGCCCGTGTGGGACGGCCAGCAGTTTGTGCCGCGCCTCATGCTGCCGCTGTCGCTCACCTGGAATCACCGCGTCATCGACGGCGCTGCGGCGGCCCGCTTCAACGCGTACCTCGGCCAGATCCTCGGCGACTTCCGTCGCGTGCTGCTGTAAAGGAACCGGAACATGGCACTCATGGACATCAAGGTTCCCGACATCGGCGATTTCGACGAGGTCGCGGTCATCGAAGTGCTGGTCAAGGTGGGTGACACCATCAAGGCCGAGCAGAGCCTGATCACGGTCGAGTCCGACAAGGCCTCGATGGAGATTCCCTCGTCGCACGCCGGCGTGGTGAAGGAGCTCAAGGTCAAGCTGGGCGACAAGGTCAGCGAAGGCTCGGTCGTGCTGGTGCTGGATGCGGAGGGCGCTGCGGCGGCTCCCGCACCGGCCGCAGCACCTGCGCCTGCCGCGGCCCCGGCCGCTGCGCCGGTGGTGGCCCCCGCGGCCGCCAGCTTCGGCGGCTCGGCCGACATTGAATGCGACGTGCTGGTGCTGGGCGCCGGCCCCGGTGGCTACTCGGCCGCCTTCCGCGCGGCCGACCTGGGCCTGAAGGTCGTGATCGTCGAGCGTTACGCCCAACTGGGCGGCGTCTGCCTGAACGTGGGTTGCATCCCGTCCAAGGCGCTGCTGCATGTGGCGGCGGTGATGGACGAGGTTTCGCACCTGGGCGATCTGGGCGTCGAGTTCGGTAAGCCCACGGTGAGCGTGGACAAGCTGCGCGCCCACAAGGAAAAGGTCATCGGCAAGCTGACCGGCGGCCTGGCGGCCATGGCGAAGATGCGCAAGGTCACCACCGTGCGCGGCTACGGCGCCTTCGTTGGCCCCAACCACGTCGAAGTGGAAGAGACGACGGGTACCGGCCAGGACAAGACCGGCACCAAGAAGATCGTGGCCTTCAAGCGCGCGATCATCGCCGCCGGCTCGCAAGCGGTGCGCCTGCCGTTCTTCCCGCAGGACGATCGCATCGTGGACTCGACCGGCGCGCTGGCGCTCAAGGGCGTGCCCAAGAAGATGCTGATCGTCGGTGGCGGCATCATCGGGCTGGAGATGGGCACCGTGTACAGCACGCTGGGCGCCCGCCTGGACGTGGTGGAAATGCTGGACGGCCTGATGCAGGGCGCCGACCGTGACCTGGTCAAGGTCTGGGAGAAGATTAACAAGGGCCGCTTCGACAACATCATGCTCAAGACCAAAACGGTCGGGGCGGAAGCGACGCCCGAAGGCATCAAGGTGCAGTTCGAGGGCCTGGACGGCACGAAGAGCGAAGGCACCTACGACCTGGTGCTGCAGGCCGTGGGCCGCACCCCCAACGGCAAGAAGATCGCTGCCGACAAGGCTGGCGTGGCGGTGACGGACCGCGGTTTCATCAACGTGGACATCCAGATGCGCACCAATGTGCCGCACATCTTCGCCATCGGCGACATCGTCGGCCAGCCCATGCTGGCGCACAAGGCGGTGCACGAGGCGCATGTGGCGGCAGAAGTGATCGCCGGCGAATTGCAGGGCAACAAGGAACTGGCCAGCGCCGCCTTCAACGCCCGCGTGATCCCCAGCGTGGCCTACACCGACCCCGAAGTGGCCTGGGTGGGCCTGACCGAGGATCAGGCCAAGGCCCAAGGCATCAAGGTCAAGAAAGGCCTGTTCCCCTGGGCCGCCTCGGGCCGCGCCATTGCCAACGGGCGTGACGAAGGCTTCACCAAGCTGCTGTTCGACGACAGCCCCGAAGCAGGATCAGGAGACGGCCATGCTGGCCGGGGCCACGGCAAGATCCTGGGCGGCGGCATGGTCGGCACGCACGCAGGCGACATGATTGGCGAGATCGCCTTGGCCATCGAGATGGGCGCCGACGCAGTGGACATCGGCAAGACCATCCATCCGCATCCAACCCTTGGCGAATCCATTGGCATGGCGGCGGAAGTGGCGCATGGCAGCTGCACGGATGTGCCGCCTGCGCGCAAGTAAGTCCGCAGCCAAGCTACCCTGCCAAGGCCCGAACTGGCGACGGTTCGGGCCTTGTGCTTTGCGTACCCGAGCAATCGCCGCAGAATACTGTGCATTTGTACAGTATTCATGTCAGCCACTTCCAAGCCCAAGCTCTACAACCCACGCCACCCCGAACGCACGCTGCTCTACCAAACGGTAGCCGAGCACTACGAGACCTGGCTAGAGTTGGCCAGCGCGGGTCAGTTCGACGGCCAGGGCGACCACCACACCCCCAAGCCCTTCGTGCGCAAAGCGTTTGCCAAGTATCTTGAGTGCGGCATCTTTGCCCATGGCTTTGCCCGCGCTCGTTGCGGCGACTGTGGGCACGACTACTTTGTAGCCTTCTCCTGCAAAGGCCGTGGAGTCTGCCCCTCGTGCACCACCCGGCGCATGGTGGAGACAGCAGCGCACCTGAACGATCACGTATTCCCCCGCCTGCCGGTGCGCCAGTGGGTGCTCTCCGTGCCCAAGAGGTTGCGGTACTTCATGCAACGCGACGGAGCGGTGCTGAGCATGGTGCTGCGCATCTTTCTGCGGGTGATCGCACAAACTCTGCAGACCCACAGCCCCGGTGCGGCCCATATGGACAAGGCAGGCCTGCACATCGGTGCCATCGCCTTCATTCACCGATTCGGCTCCAGCCTCAATGAACACGTCCACTTCCACGTTTGTGTGGTGGACGGGGTGTTTGAGGAAGTGGCAGGCGAGGGCAGCGCTGATGCCGCAATGCAAGTCTCTGCGTCAGGTGTCGTATTCCACCCTGCCACCGGCATCGATGCGACACCCGTGGCACAAGTGCAGACCACACTGCAAAAACGTATCCTGCGCGCCTTTGTGGGCCGTGGGCTGCTGGAGAACTTCGAGGCAAAAGAGATGCTGGGGTACAAACACAGCGGTTTCTCGGTGGATGCCGGGGTGTGCATTGAATCCCACGACCGTCCAGGCCTTGAGCGGCTCTTTGTTGATTTCCACGTAAATCTGACCCCTCTGGACTGAGTTTTTTCATCCAACTTTGACCCCTTGAGTAAGGTCTCCTGCTTGTTTTTTAAGCAGGAGGGAATCAAGGAATGATCAACGTGGGAACACTGGCAAAGATCCGCAGGATGCACCTGCGCGATGGCCTTCCAATCAAAGAGATTGAGCGGCGCACGGGCCTGGCAAGGAACACCATCAAGGCCTGGCTGCGCAAGGGCGAGATGGTCGAGCCCAAGTACCCCCAGCGGGTCAACCAGACCAAGCTCGACGGCTATACCGAAACGCTGGCGACCTGGCTCAAGGCCGACCTGCACCGCGGCAAACGCGATCGCCGCACCATCAAGGCCTTGTACGAAGGCCTGGTCGAGCAGGGCTACACCGGTGGCTACGGCCGGGTGGCGGCCTTTGCCCGGCGCTGGCGAGCTGAGCAGTCGGGCAAGGTTGGCAAAGCTGCTTTCGTGCCGTTGAAGTTCGCCCTGGGTGATGCCTTCCAGTTCGACTGGAGCACCGAATACGCCTGGGTGGGCGGGCTGCGCCGGCGTCTGGAGGTGGCCCACACCAAGCTGTGTGGCA
>NZ_PTQX01000024.1:0-67445 GCF_002943475.1 Limnohabitans sp. TS-CS-82
GTATGAGCCGCAAGGGGAACTGCTTTGACAACGCGGTAATTGAAAGCTTCTTCGGCACCCTAAAAGCCGAGTATTTTCATCTTGCACCACCAAATAGCGTTGATGAACTTGAAGCTGGCGTGCATGATTACGTCCGCTACTACAACCATGAGCGCATCAAGCTCAGATTGAAAGGACTCAGCCCGGTGGAGTACCGGCTGAGAAGGACCGCTTAGTTGGCGGAAGCGCAACCGTCCAAGTCTTGGGGGTCAGTTCAAATGCGGGGCGATTCATCCAGAGCAAATGCTTCGCAACAACTGACACATGCTCTGTCGTTTGAAGTCTTCATTTCGTCGGGGATATAGACCGAAACAGATGAATAAGCCGTCCTTCTGTGAACATGCCCACAACTGGGGCATGCAACCAAGTCGTAACCACTAATCCGCGTCATCTGCTTATTTTGTAACTTTCGCAGCAACTAACTCTTGCACTTGCTTGGCAAGTGCTGACACTTCGTGGTTGTTTCCAGCTTGCGCTTCAAGCATCTTGGCGACAGTACCTAACGCCTCCAACAACTCCTCAGAATTAGTCTCTCCAGTTTTCATTTCTTTATCAGCAATTTGCTTCGCAAGTTTTGCCATTGTTGAAACTTGATTTGTTGTCGCCATGAAAATCTCCTGATAAAAATTAAATCAATCGCTCTTGAAGCGAAGCACTTGCGAGAGGACGCAATCTTGCGTAGTCCAACAATTCGGACAAATGCGCACCCTTACCTTGCCATTCGTACAACACGTTTTCGGCCAGCAGCACATAGTGCCAAGGCGGGCCACCGCGCTGTTTTTCGGTTAGGTTATTAATGCGTTCACACCAAGCAAGTGCAGCTTTAAGCTTACGTTGCACATTGGGGTGAATGGTTTGCTCTTGGCCCTTTGTTTCTACAAGATACACCGCATTTTCAGTACGCACTAAAAAGTCGGGCGAGTAAAAAGCAGGAAGTCCATCGTCTTTTACGTAACGCAGACGCGCAAAGGTATGACGGTTTTCGCTGATTTTGCAGAAAGCTTGTATGTGGCTATCAGCTTGTGCCCAGTAAATAAACGCTTTCTCTAAGCCCCCATTGCGCGAGGGCCAGCCTAGGCGTTCATAAATGCATTTGGACACTTCAACCGATGCGCTCTCGCGCACCATCAGTTTGGGCACCTCACTCAGTCGGCGTAAATAAACTTCGGTCTCACCTGTTGTATGCATTTCTTCTGACTCAAGTAGCCCCACCGCAAACACCTTAGTGATGTGGTCTACAACGGGTTGTAGCAGCAGCAAGCGCCAGTTTTCGTCTTCGAGAGGGTTGAACGTGCCTGCAAACAGTTGTGTCCAAACGTAATCGTCAATCCAGCCTGTTAGCTCAGCGGTATTCACTTGTAAATACGGTTTGGCTAAATGCGTGGCAATCTTGTTACCTTTGGGCAAAGGTTCGCTGAGCGCTTGGCTAATGCGACGTGTGAGACGCGACAAATAATCGTTGTAGCCTGATACGTTCATCACCGCACCATCTACGCGGTAGTCGCCAAAAAGTGTGGACGACTGCAAATCTTGAGATACGAAGGTGTCTCCTTTGCCCAGCATGCCTTTGAGCTGTTCAGCCGTCATAGCTGTAAACGATGGCAGTGTGGCAATGTCAATGGCCGTGTGGTCGCGTAGCTCGTCGGATTCTTGCAAGATAAACGGGATACCGAAATCAAACGTTTCAAAGTCTTCACGCAAATTGGCAGCTATCACGTCACCTGTGCTCGAACCATCGTCATCGTCGTCATCATTGCCTGTTGAACCAACCAAGCCTTCGCTAATCAATTCGTCATAGAACGATTGAAACGCAGGGTGTTCAACAATGGTGAGCACATCAAGCAAGCTGGCAGGTTCTTGGCCGTTGTTGATGTGCTCGCGGTTCTCTTGCTTGATTTCAGTGTACTCAGGGTCGCGCCACATCAAGCGCAAGCCTCGGCCAATGGTTTGCTCTAAAAGAATTTGAGCTTGGCTAGAGCGCAGCGGCACGATGACGCAAATGTTGTTGACGTCAAAACCCTCGCGCAGCATCAACACACTCACGATGACACGCGGTGTGGCGTGCTTGTCTACGCTAAACAAGCGTTCGCGCACGGGTGCCCAATCTTTTTCACCCAACTCGGCTTTTTTGCCTGAGTCAATCGTCATAACCTCGTCTGCGTTTAGCCCTTCTTGGTCTTGCAAGAACTCAGCAACCAACGGCGACACCGTGGTGTCTTCACACACGACCAGCATCTTGGGGTAGCGATGTGGGTCTATCTTTAAAAAGTCGGCTTCAAGTTTGCGTAGCTTGACCAAGCCAGCGCGCAACATTACGCGTTGGCCTTCGCTCAAACTTGGATTACCTGATTCATCGCGTTCGGCTTTGAACTCCAGCGGCAGTGCGCCAATTTCTTTGCGGCGGTCCAATACCAACGACTTGACCAAACCTGCGCGCATGGCGCTTTTTAAATCGAAGTCGGTGATGATGTGCGGGAAATAAACCTTGCGCTTGTTCTTGCCTGCGCCCACGTCGTTGTAAGGCGTGGCTGAAAAGTCTACTTGTACAAAACGGCGACCTTTGGTTTCGGCGATGCGCGTCAAGCTCTTTTGCCATTCCACCTCTGTGGTTTCGCCTTCGCGTTTGAACTCGTGGATGTGGTGAGCTTCATCGTTGAACACCATCAATTCGGGCAACTGCGCCAAGAAGTCAAGCACGTTGCCGCGCGCATAGCGGCGGTCTAACACTTCAAGACTGTTACCTGTGGCGCGACCAGGTGTTAAGGGTAATACGCCAGCCACCACCGCCTGCGGGTCGAGTGGTGCGCCCAGTGTTTCAACTTCTTCAATGTCTTCGACTAAATCACCCTCGGCCAACAAGTGCCAATTGGTGATAGCAATCATGCCGTTGCCTGTGGCCTTGAGTCCAATCTCAGTTTTGCTGCACACATTGCCGCGCACAAAGCCAAACACGATGTCGCGATGGGCTTCGGGAATGAACAAATCTGCAAATTGGGCCATATCGGAGGTAGCGAAATCACGCGAGCCTTGACTGCCTGCCACGACCTTTCCGCAAAACGCATCAAGCAAACGCTCGTAAACAATCAAGCCGGGAGCCACGACCATGAACTGGCGTGTAAAACGTGCATCGTCAACCCCCTCGGCAAGAGCTGCCGTTTTGTTGAGCAACTGCCAAATCATCAGCGCTTGCATGACCCATGTTTTGCCTGTGCCTGTGGCCATCTTCAAACAATACTTAGGGTGACCGTGCTTTGGTGCGGAGACCTCTTCCATACGCGTACCAGTTAGCAGCGAATTTGGCGCAGCTTCTTGATACAAGTTCAACAGCGACCATTTTTCAGAACTAGCACCCAACACCTCATGGGCCACGATAGCGTTCAAGATGGCTTGCTTTTGACCTGCATGAAAGTTCAGTCCTCGACCTTCACCACCACGGGCCATCACCATGTCTTCACCAAACCACCACGTTAATAAATCAGCGGTGGTAGGGGTGACCAACTCCAAAATATCAGCAGCGCCTGATTCAAGGCCTAAACATAATTGCTGCGTTTTGGCCGTTAGTCCTGTGGCGAGAGCCAGTTGGTCGTCTGCTTTTTTAGTGGTGGTGCTCATGCAGCCCCCACCGTCGTGACCACTTCTGCTTCAAAGCCAAACACGTCCACCACGCGCACACAAACTTTGCGTGTGGCTTTGGTCGGTGTGGTGACTTCTGCTTTGGTCACCACGCGCAACACGTCTGCATCGTTGGCTGTATTGCCACGGTAGTCTTGCCAAACGGAGCGGAAAACCTTGCCGTCGTAGTCGGGGTCTACGGCCCAATACTCAATCAATGCCAATGGCTCTTTGTTGGCCACTTGTTGCAAGGCTTGGCGGTTGGCATCGTCAAGGTTGATAGCTTCGGGTGAGAGCAACACATAGTTATCAAGCTGAATCGTAAGCAAGTCTTGTGTGTCTTCGGTTTTGACTTTGATGGGTTCGATGGTTAGGTATTGCAGCGAAGAGAAGCGCACTTGGCCGCGCAACTTGTCGATGCCGCCTTTCTTCTTTAAACGGTCCATCAAGTCTGGTGGTATGACCAACACCTCGAGGCGAGAGTCGTTCAACGCGGTGATAGTTTCGCCAATTGATGGCTCAAAATTCCAACCCAATACCACCACTCGGTCCCAACCACCCATTAGGTTGTCCCGCTGAGCTATTGCCTTTTTAAGGGTGGCCATGCCAGTGAGCTTGTTAGGCGAGTCTGCAAGCACCAATGTTTTACTGCCCCGACCTGAACCAGATGCAATGCCTGCAATTTGTCCTAAATTACGCTGGGGATTCGAATCGGCAGGCAAAGGTAATGCTCCGAATAGCGACAAAACGATTTGTGACAAATCACCGATGCGGAAATCACGTCCAAGAGTAGCCTTTGCAGCTTCAACTTGATAGTCGCCAATGGCTTGATATAAAAATGGTTTGGCTTCTTGGTCAATCAAACGCTTTCGCATAATCATGCATGAAGGTTTACCCAAATCAGTTGTAATCCAACGACGATTAAGTTTCTCAGCGACTGCGGCAGTTGTTCCAGAACCACCAAAAAAATCCAAGACTAAGTCATTCTCTTTTGATGAACTTTTGATTATTCGCTCAAGTAACTTTTCTGGCTTTTGAGTTGCATATCCCAGCAGCTCACTCCCGCTTTTTGTCATGAAAATGTCAGCCCATAGGTTTTGCACAGGTCGACCGGGATATTCATCAAGGTACTGCTTTAAGAATGGTGTCCCTTCTTTTGAGTAGTAGATTCTGTTTTCGATTTCTAATTGGTCAATAGTTGACTGCACATAGGTCCAGTGCCTTCCTGCTGGAGGCATCTTTTCAACCCCTCGAAAAGTTCTTACAGGCCCGGCCCCTTTTCCTGTAATCACATTTGGATAGAACTTGCGTCCATCCTTATCGCTCATAGTGAATCGCTCACGCACATATTCATCTGTATAAGGTGTGAATTGCTGTTCGTATTGATATTTTGCAGACTTCGAGTACAAAAACAGCGTGTCTGTAACTACACCAAATTTTTTACCATCGTTGTGTGCACCGAATCGTTGCCAAACGATTTCGTTCACATAGCTACCACGACCAAATACTTCGTCCATCACTAATTTGACATAGTGACTTACATGCCAATCCAAATGAACGTAAATTGAACCAGTATCAGCAAGCAGCTCTCGCATGAGGACTAGCCTTGGCGTAATCATGGCTAGATACGACGCTGTGCCATCACTCCAAGTGTCTGAGTAGGCAAATTGCTCAATCACAGTTGGTTTTTGTTCAATCTCAAGCCCCGGCAGAGTGACCTTTGTTCGATAGTCTGCCTTTGAGTCAAATGGTGGGTCGATATAAATCAAATCAACTTTGCCACGCAAGCTGGGTGTGTTCTCATCCCCAGCCAACAGTGCCGACATGGCCATCAAGTTATCGCCATAAATCAGTCGATTCGTCCAAGTTGTCGACTCAGGCGCTGCGCCAAGGAGTGACTGGGTGTTATCCACCAAGCTGGCTTGCCCGGGTGCAAACACTTCACGTTGACTGGCTTTGTTTTGACTGTTAATCCAGTCCTTGGCTTTTGTATCGCGAGCTGGCAAGACAACCTCACGCGTCTGCAAGCCGATGCGTTGACGACTCTCTATCCCCTCAAGGATTTTCTCGGCTTGCTTACGGCCATTTGCCACTATTTCGGGGAGTTGTTCTAAGAGTGATTTGGCCATGTAGGTCTTCAACAAGTTGTTGATAAAGTTTTCAACAGATTGTTGTAATGATACTCAACAGCTATTTGAGAAAAACATCAACAGGTTTGTAACTTGTTGAAATGAATGAAAAAATTGAATTCACCAAGCGTTTACGAGCCGCCATGACACGTGCTGGCTACGTTGCTAGCCCATCAGTGTTGGAGCATGAGTTCAATTTGCGCTGGCCCGGCAAATCCATCAGCAATCAAGCTGCGTGGGGTTGGTTGAACAATCGCTCAATTCCGATGCAGGACAAGATGCAAGTACTTGCGGAATGGCTCAAGGTTGAACCAGAAGTTCTGCGTTTTGGGGAGTCTGTGCGAAAAGCTGTTCAGTCACACAAACAGCTTTGGCAATCAGGTCTTGGTTTTCAGGAGCGGGAAACTTTGGAAGAGTTCCTTGCCCTTTCCGCACCAAATAGGAAAGTAGTCAGGGAAGTGATTGCCGCCTTCACAAAAGCAGAGCGCGCAGATTGAAACTGTCTGCGTGCTAGCACCCCATACCTAGAGGCTCAAGGGCACCCCCCTATGTTTCGCTGGGCAGGCCACCCCTCCCCCCCCACCCATAGGGAACCACATTGACAACAGCTCACCGTGCCTTGACACTGTGACAAGTCTGATGTGGAAATTGTTGGAGTTTGCAGGAGCTTGTGGGAATCGCGAAACGGCTACTGAACGGCAACCAAGCGAGGTAAGGAATGCCAAAAAGACGAAAGGGTTAGTAGACGCTAATCTACTAACCCTCTAATCATTTGGTGCGGCTGGCAGGAATCGAACCCACGACCCCTTGGTTCGTAGCCAAGTACTCTATCCAGCTGAGCTACAGCCGCTCTGGAAAACCGAAAGTATATCACAGATATTTGGTAGGGCGTGACAGACTTGAACTGTCGACCAAAGGATTATGAGTTTGATGGTCTGTCTTCTGGGTTTCCTAGACTACATAAGGGCTAGCAAAGGATTTGACTTTCTACCACTTCGAACTACTTTGACGAATTTATGCCGTTTTCGGGGGTGTTTCAAACAACTTTGTAGAAAGATGTAGTGCTTGGCATTGGAAATCCAAATGAAATCAAGGACAAAATTCTGGCTTGTGTTCAAAGCGAAAGATGAGCATAGCTCGTCTGCTCTACCAATTTTTATAGTGAAGGCCAGCCAAGAATGAACCGTGATGTTTTTTATGCACTGCTTGCAGCTGCTCTCTTTGGTGCGAGCACGCCGTTTGCAAAAGAGCTAATCGGTGATGATGCTCCGGTCATGTTGGCGGGTTTGCTTTACTTAGGCAGCGGGATAGGCCTTGTGCTAATTCGACTTATCCGCGACAAAGGTTGGACTGTCCCAAATCTTGCGACTTCCGAATGGTCTTGGTTCTCAGGTGCGATCTTATTTGGTGGTGTTCTGGGACCTGTCGCTTTGCTATTTGGCTTAGAACAAACGACTGGATCAACAGCCTCGCTACTACTCAACTTAGAGGCAGTGCTGACGGCACTAATTGCTTGGGTAGTTTTCCGTGAGAGTGCAGACAAGCGCATCGTGCTTGGCATGGTAGCTATCGTTCTCGGAGGAGGAGCATTGTCTTTTCAAACAATCGGCGAAATCGGCTTCAACTGGTCGGGGCCAATGCTGATTGCAGCAGCATGCCTTTGTTGGGCGATTGACAACAACCTTACCCGCAAAGTGTCGGCCTCAGATGCATTGTTCATTGCTGGAGTTAAGGGACTAATCGCAGGCTCGGTCAATTGCGCACTCGCATTGCTGATAGGCCTATCTTTGCCCACTGGCATCGCTACCATTTCGACCATGACACTTGGTCTGATTGGCTACGGTTTGAGTCTTGTGCTGTTTGTATTGGCGCTTCGTGGATTGGGAGCGGCTCGGACAGGCGCGTACTTCTCAACAGCTCCATTCATAGGGGCAACAATATCAGTTCTTTGGTTCGGTGAGCCAACAGGTGGCTTATTCTGGCTAGCAACTTTATTGATGGCAACTGGGGTCTGGATACACCTTACAGAACTCCATGAGCATGCGCATCATCACGAGGCGCTGGATCATGAGCACAAACATGCGCACGATGAACACCATCAGCACATTCACAGCTTTGCGTGGGATGGCCATGAACCACATGTTCACAGACATGTCCACGCGGAAGTGACGCACAAGCACCCCCATTACCCAGACATTCACCATCAGCACACACACTGAGGAATGCTTAGTCACTTAGTCACTTAGTCGGGCACTTCTTACATTTGAATCCTCCTAGGGGCTTTGTCTCAATATAGAAACCATGCTAATATTGAATCGTGAAAACCGTGAGATTTTTAGTGATGTGTCTGCTTGCTCTTGCAATTCCATTGCAAGGGATGGCTTCGGTCACTCAAATGTTTTGTCATGGTGGCGGTGCGGCTTCTTCGGTCGTTCAAACAGCGGCTGATCACTCGCATCATCAAGCCGCTGATCATCATCACGACCAGACCCAGCCTTCGGATCATCAAGTATCCAAAGCTGAGACTGCTAAGAGCTTGAATCACAAATGCAGCACTTGCGCCCAATGCTGCTTTGGCACAGCTTTGTTGCCAGCGCCGATCAACTTGGTTTTCAGCCAAGAAGTCAGCACCTTTGTCGCGACCAGCGCCGTGCTCTTGGGTGAGTTTTCTCCCCACAACTTAGAGCGACCTCCGCGTTCCTTCCTCGCCTGAGCAATTTAGCAACCTTGCGGTTGCGCGAATTGCAGCTCGTTCTCGTGATTGATCGACATCACGAGAGTCGATTGCTTCATGGTTAACGAGGAATCTATGTATCCCAAATCTCCAAAGCCGCCACAGCTGACTGCAGCTGTATTGCTTGCCTGCCTTCATTGGAGCAGTGCTTGGGCGCAGAATGACATCAAACTCGAAGTTCGGACTCCGGAGAAATCCGTTGAGTTGATCTACCAGTCTTCTTTTGAAAATTACCAGCGCTACTCTGCGTCCACTGTCCAATCTTGGAAGCAGAGCAATGACACTGTGAAAGACATTGGCGGGTGGCGTGCGTATGCCAAAGAGATCACGCAAGACACAGACGCTAAGCCGTCCACTCCGGCGCATATTCATGGAGGTCACCAATGAACCTCAAATTCAAATCAATGGTGCTAACGGCAGTCGCTCTTGGGTTGTCCGGCTGTGCCAGCTACAACTTAGATCAAGGTATAGACAGAGCCAATCGTGAAGCCAGTGGCTTTACCCAAAACGAGTTGAACCTTGCAAAAACCAAGGAAGAACGTGACAAGCGTCTTGCTGCTACGAATCAACTTTTAGCCAAGCCCGTTGGACAAAAAGAAACCGTCCAGTTGCTGCTGGCCAACAGCCCTGCGTTCCAAGCCTTGCTGGCTCAAAACTGGGCCGAAGCAGCAAGTGCGGCGCAGTCGGGGCGAATCTCCAACCCCACCTTCGCTTTTGAAAGCGTGGTGACGGGCAGTGAGACTGAGCTGAATCGCTTCTTCTCGTTTGGCTTGTTGGACCTGATCACCTTGCCTCAACGTTCGGCGATAGCTAACCATCGCGTTGAACAAGCTCAAATTCGCATTACAGCGGAGGTGGTGGATCAAGTCACCCGCGTGCGTCAAGCATGGGTGCGTGCGGTTGCGGCAGAGCAGTCGTACAAGTATGCAGGCCAAGTGTTAGCCAGCGCAGAAGCGAGTGCGGAGTTGGCCCGGCGGATGGAGTCTGTAGGTAACTTCAACAAACTCACGCGAGCAAGACACCAAGCGTTTTATGCAGATGCTGCCACCCAATTGGCAACAGCCAAACAAACGGCTGTGTCACGCCAAGAGGAGCTGGTGAGGCTCTTGGGTTTGGATGAGGTGCAAGCCAAACAGCTCGTGCTTCCTGAGAGATTGCCTAATCTTCCAAAACAACCCATGTCACCTGAGGACGTAGCCAAACAAGTCAGCCAAGAACGCTTGGATGTCCAGCAAGCGAAAGCGGCGTTCAACGCAGCGGCCAAAGCGCAGGGCTTGAACAGGGTGACGAGTTTGACGGACATCGAGCTGTCTGTGCGACGTGGCAGCGTATCAGACAGCAGCACATCGTCCTACAGCTCAAGACGTGGTTATGAGGTTGGCGTGAAGTTACCCATTTTTGATTGGGGCGATCTGCAACGCGATGCCATGAACGCTCAAACCTTGGCCGCAGCCAATCAACTGGAAGCCACGATTCGTTCTGCTGGGTCGTCCCTACGTGAGAACTATGCGGCTTACCGCACAGCCTATGACATCTCTAGGCATTACAAAGATGAAGTTATTCCGCTTCGTAAGGTGATTTCAGAAGAGAACGTGCTGCGCTACAACGGCATGATCATTGGCGTTTTTGAGTTGCTGGCTGATTCGCGTGACCAAATTGGCACCGTCATTTCGGCCATCGCCGCAGAGCAACAGTTTTGGTTGGCTGATGCCGCCTTGCAAGCGACATTGATTGGTCGCCCAACTGCTATCGGTGTAGCTGCCATCAGCAGCACATCAAGTAATACGGCTGCTGGCCATTGATCGGGGATCGACATGACATCAAGACGAGATTTTTTCAAAGCAGCAGGCATTGCGGGAGGCGCTGTCTCGGCAGCAGCTGTGGGTCGTTTCGCATTGGCTGGATTGCCAGAGCCTGTGATTCAGTCCAAGCCTGACACCATGCCGCCTTTGGTCCCCAACACCGGACGCCCCTACAACCCCGTGGTCACACTCAATGGCTGGACTCTGCCTTGGCGCATGAACCAAGGGGTCAAAGAGTTCCATTTGGTCGCCGAGCCTGTGGTGCGTGAGATGGCACCCGGCTTCAAAGCGCATCTTTGGGGCTACAACGGGCAAAGCCCCGGCCCAACCATCGAGGTGGTCGAAGGCGATCGCGTGCGTATTTTTGTGACCAACAAATTGCCAGAACACACCAGCGTGCATTGGCATGGTCAGCGTTTGCCCAATGGCATGGATGGTGTATCGGGCTTGACGCAACGGTCGATCAAACCGGGACAAACCTTTGTCTACGAGTTTGTGGCACGACGTCCGGGCAGTTTCATGTACCACCCACATGCCGATGAAATGACGCAGATGGCGATGGGCATGATGGGCCTGTGGATCACGCACCCTAAAGAAAAGCACCCCCTCATCGACGAGGTGAATCGCGACTTCTGTTTCTTGTTGAACGCCTTTGACATTGACCCGGGCAGTTACACGCCCAAAACAATGACGATGCTGGACTTCAACCTGTGGAGTTGGAACAGCCGCATCTTTCCGGGCATTGATTCGTTGAATGTCAGGCTCAATGACAAGGTGCGCATTCGCGTGGGTAACTTGACCATGACCAATCACCCGATTCACTTGCATGGCCACGAGTTCACGGTCACGGGAACGGACGGTGGCCCCATTCCAAAAACAGCTCGTTGGCCAGAAGTCACGACCGATGTGGCAGTGGGGCAAATGCGGCAGATTGAGTTTGTGGCTGATGAAGAAGGTGACTGGGCATTTCATTGCCACAAGAGCCATCACACCATGAATGCCATGGGTCATGCTGTGCCTACCATGATTGGTGTGGACCATCGAGGTATTGGTAAGAAGATCAACAGCTTGATTCCCGATTACATGGTGATGGGTGAGCGCGGGATGGCCGATATGTCTGAAATGGAAATGCCCATCCCTGAAAACACGATCCCGATGATGACGGGTGACGGGCCTTTCGGGTCTGTCGAAATGGGCGGCATGTTCAGTGTCCTGAAGGTCCGCAAAGACCAGAAACCGGGTGACTACGAAACCCTCGGTTGGTACAAACATCCGGCAGGAACGGTGGCTCAGCCCTACAGAGGTGCTGTGGCGAAACCCGCTCGCAGCAGTTCAGCAGGTGGGCAATCCATGCCAAGGTCTCAAAAGCCGCCCAGAGATTTTGAAGTGCAGATTCGCAAACCTACAGCACATGGTGAGCATTGACTCGACAACTCGAAACGGAGAATTCAAATGAAACGAACAAAAAGCCAAATCATGATCTTGTTAGCGGCACTTTTTCTATCTGGTACGGCTATAGCGGGCGGCGATCATCCCGCTGGTCACGGCCATGTAGAGCATGAGAGCGCGATCGGTAAGTCTGGTTCGTCAGGAAGCGTCAATCGGACGATCACTGTCAGCATGACTGACAACATGCGCTTTACTCCTTCCAATATTTCAGTCAAGCAGAGAGAAACCTTGCGGTTCATCATCAAAAACAATGGTCAAGTCAAGCACGAATTGAGTTTGGGCACTCAAAAGGAATTACTTGAACATTTGGAGTTGATGAAGAAGTTTCCCGACATGGAGCATGACGAACCAAACAAAGTCACCCTTGTCCCCGGGCAGCAGGGTGAAATTATTTGGCAGTTCACCAAAGCGGGCATCGTCAATTTCGCCTGCTTGATGCCCGGCCACTACGAAGCCGGAATGAAAGGCACGATCAAAGTTGGCAAAAAGTAATTTTTTACAGAGAAAAGGAGCACAAGCTATGACCTCCCAAATTACCCCGCTGAATCTCACGAGGCGCTCAGTATTGTTGAGTCTGGTTGCGCTGAACGGCTCTTCAATTGCCGTCGCAGCAAGCCCGATTACTGTCCAAATCTGGAAGGACCCTAACTGCGGTTGCTGCAAAGACTGGATTGCGCATATGGAAAAAAACAACTTCGCAACGAAAGTCATGGACCAAGGCAACAGCGCCGCGCGTGCTCGGTTGGGGATGCCTCAAAAGTTTGCTTCCTGCCACACCGCACTCATCGAAGGCTATGTGATTGAGGGGCATGTGCCAGCCATAGATATTCAGCGACTGCTGAAAGAAAAGCCACAGGCTTTGGGTCTAGCTGTTTCCGGGATGCCGATCGGATCACCCGGTATGGATGGCCCAGCCTATGGCGGTAAGCATGACGCCTACCAAGTCTTATTGATCCAAAAAGACGGGTCATCCAAAGTTTTTCACTCTTACGCATGAGGTTTACATGAACACACTCAAAAAGACGCTCGCTTTATTCACGCTTGCAATGGGTATGGCTCTGCCGTTGAGCGGATTTGCTCAATCCCTGACGGATGGAGAAGTCAAGAAGGTAGACCTTGAGGCAGGCAAAGTCACGATCAAGCATGGCGAGATCAAACACTTGGAAATGCCAAGCATGACCATGGTTTTCACAGCCAAAGACAAACGTTTGTTGACCAGCATCAAGCCGGGCGAAAAAATTAAGTTTATGGTTGTAAGCGAAGGCGGCAAGATGATCGTGACTGACATCCAGCCAGCCGATTAAAAACACGTTGTATCGGCGTGCAGTGCTGCTCCAGCAACCTACGGGTTTGCGCAAGTAGCTGTTTTCAAACCTGTAAGGGAAAAATCATGACAAACATTCGCAACTCACTCATTGGACTATATGTCGCGGCAGCTTCGATGGGTTCTTTTGCCCAAAACGCCGATGAACATAAAGATCACCATCCAGCGGGAACAACTGCGTCCGCTGCGACGACCAAAAAGACGCCTGTCAAATCCGTGAATGAAGACAAGATGGCCTCGATGGATAAGCAAATGAAAGCTATGCAGGCGATGCACAAAAAAATGGCATCTGCCAAAACTCCAGAGGAGCGCCAAGCACTGATGGGTGAGCACATGAAGATGATGCAAGACGGCATGGGCATGATGAAGCAAATGGGTGGTATGTCCAGCATGGGGGGGCATGCAAGGTGGCAAGGACATGAGCGGCAACATGGCTGATCGTCAGCAGATGATGGAAAAACGCATGGAGATGATGGAGTCCATGATGCAAATGATGATGGAAGTGAGCGAACAGGTGTTATCTGCACCAACGCAAAAAGTGCGTGTAGCGTTGTAAAAAGCAATTTCATGCAGCTCCGTACAACATAGCGAATGCTGGGAGAAGTCGCCAAAAGTTGCGACCGTGCTCTCCCCCTCCCCCAAAGATTTTGTAGAAGAGTTTCTACAAGAGCGCCTCAGAAACAAGAAAGCCCGGCATGAAAGCCGGGCTAAGTCCTTGATTTGATTGGTAGGGCGTCACGGACTTGAACCGTGGACCAAAGGATTATGAGTCCTCTGCTCTAACCAACTGAGCTAACGCCCCAACCGAAGCGGCAATTGTAGTTTGACCGGGCTGAGCGTTATTCAAGTATTCAGATCTCAAGTCGAAACATCTGTGACGGTGCTAATTCCAGCGCCCTGACTGTTTTTGACTCACGCCCATGACCTTCGAGATCCTCAGCTCTCTTAAGAGCCACATCATTCGCTGGCCACGCCATTTGCTGATGGCTGGCGGCCTTTGCTTGCTCGTCGCGTGTGGTGGCGGGGGCGGTGGCGGCTCGTCCAACACTGCTGCCACGACTTCAGCGCCAGGAGTCACATTCAGCCAAGTGAATGCCAATGCAACGGTCTATTCAGGCAACAAGATTCAATTAACCCCTAGCTATAACTATGGCTCAGGAGTGATCACATGGACCGACGGCAACGGTCAAGCACAAACACGCCAAGTGGTTAATCCAGGTACGCCAATTGACGACTACCCAACGGCTACGACCACTTACACACTCACAGTGAAGTACCAGGATCCAAGCTCCGTGCGTCCTAGCGAGCTAACCATCACAAAAAACGTAACCGTCACACTGACAGCCATTGACATCGTGACACCAACGCTCGCACTGGCTAGCAGTGCACCATCTGTGATTTCAGGCAATACGGTCACGATCACACCAACCGTGACTTACGACAGCAACAAGCTCAGTATTTCAAATTGCGTCATCACCAACAGCGTCACCACCATCACCACGGCCGCCTCTACCACCTGCCCAACGCTGACACCAACAATTACCGCCAACACAACCTTCACGATGCAGGTGCAGTATGTGGACATTCGCGAAACACCTCACCGCACATTCCCAACGCTGCAAACAACAACCATCGTCAGTATTTCCACAGACCCATTACCTTTGACAGCTGGTGGTGCACTGACGACGGGTCGAACAGAACAAATTGCAATTCTTCTACCGACAAACAAAGTGCTTGTCGCTGGTGGCACAAACAACGGCACGACGCCACTGAAAACGGCAGAGCTGTATGACCCCAGTACCAATACATGGACGACCACTGGCAGCATGGCGGTGGCTAGACGTGGTCACACAGCGACCTTGCTGTTAGATGGCAAGATATTGGTGGCCGGGGGCTTCGACGGTGCAGTTGAATCTGTCACAACCGAAATCTACGATCCAGCAACGGGCATTTGGACAGCATCTGGTCCTATGACGCGCGGTCGAAAGTACCACACAGCATCGCGCTTGAGCGATGGAAAAGTTTTGATCGCAGGCGGCATCGTTGCAACCAACGTAGGAGACGGACGAGTCGCTGAGATTTACGCCCCTCTCACGGGTACGTTCACATCCATGCCACTGACGCCATCCACAGCGTTGATGTCCACGCCTCGTAGCAAACACACGGCCAGCGTATTAAGCGATGGCGTCACTGTGGTGTTAACCGGTGGGTTTGACCCCGCCGTGCAAACAACCACCGAAGTATTCACTTACAACGCGACCACGCCCACCAGTTCAACATGGGCAACAGGGCCTACCTTGACGCAAGGTCGTCATGACCACGCTGCCAGCATATTGGCTGGGACCAAAAAAATACTTTTAACTGGTGGCTATACAAACACAACTGAAATTTGTGACTTCACGACCTTCACTGCACCAGTTCCTAGTTGTTCAGCGAGTACCTCTATGTCAACAACGCGAGCCCTGCACACCAGCACCAATCTGTCGAACGGAAAGGTGCTGATCATCGGAGGAACAGATGGCTCAGCCTTACTGAAATCGATTGAGCTATTCACACCACTAGGAGCCAGCTGGGAAAACTACGCCAAAGTTTTACGAACAGCACGTGCAGGCCACTCGAGCACGCTACTCAGCAACGGCAAAGTTTTGATCAGTGGTGCTGACAATCAGGTATCAGGTGTCACAACACCGACCACTGAATTGTGGGAACCTTGATCAAGTTTTTGCATCACAAACCGATTCCTGCCTTAACGAACTTCTTTTAAAAAGGTGCTTTCATGAAAAAACTCATCACGCTGGCTGCTCTCATCACATCAGCTTATGCAGCAATGGCACAACCGGCTAAGCCTACATACGCTTATTACGAAGGCGTGAACTTGAGCATGGGTCTCGCACAAAATGCAACCCAAGTGACGTCTTCATCGGGCGCAGTCACCAAGGGCAATACGGCCTTGGGCGTGGCCAAAGTAAATTACACATTCGCCTTGGCCTATCCTGGCAAATTAGGTGTATCAGCCACGTTTGATTTGAAAAATTCAAAAATTACAAATAGCGAATATTTGGCAACAAACACTCCAACAGAAATTACCATCGAACCGGGTTTGCTGCTGCTCTCCAATTCTTTGCTGTACGTCAAGTTAGGAACATATTCCAGCCGCTACGAAAGCACTGTGAGCGCACGCAACCTCAGCGGCAAGAGCTTTGGCATTGGCATTAAGCACTACGTCTATGGTCAAAACTTCATCCAAGCCGAGTGGACCGAACGTCAAGCCGATAGCAACAACGCCGGTTTCAACGGCGACAAGTTCAAGCAAAGCTCTGCCGCTGTGTTGGTTGGCTTCAACTTCTAAACCTGCTCAGGTTTAAGTCAGCGAGGGATTTATCATCCCTTGTATGAAACTCTCTCCCAGAGCCCTCGGGCTCACCGCTGCGGTGGTCACGGTGCTCATTTGGTCATCGTTCATCGTGGTGGCACGCGCATCTGCTGCGCACAACCTGCTTCCCCTTGATATTGCTTTTCTGCGCATCATCGGCGCGGGCTGCGTGTTGCTGCCTTGGGGTTGGTGGCTCATGCGTTCACAACGTCAATCGGGTGAACAAATTGGCTCGTTGATGGGCTTGTCGCCCCTGCCCTTGCGCATCACCGCCTTGGCTGGGCTTTTTGGCAGCATGCTTTACGCCATGCTGGCCTACTCGGGGTTTTTCTTTGCGCCCGCTGCGCACGCCTCCGTGCTGATGCCGGGCAGCTTGCCGTTGTGGACCTCGCTCTTGGCCATCGTGGTCTTACACGACCACATCACCCGTGCACGCGCCATGGGCCTCGCTTGTATTGTGTTGGGTGACCTGTTGGTGGGCGGTGCGAGCTTACTCAAAGCATTTGACGGCGGCGAGGTGTGGAAAGGCGACGTGATGTTCATGTGCGCTGCCTTTTGTTGGGCCTGCTACAGCGTGTTGGTGCGTCGCCATGCGCTAGAACCTGTACGCGCCACCATCGCCATCACCGCGTTTTCGTGTGTGAGCTTTGTGCCCATCTATGGCTTGGCCGCTTTTGCGGGCTGGGTGCCTACGCACTTGGGCACCGCGCCAGCCGCAGAAATGTTGTTTCAAGCGGTTTACCAGGGCGTGGGCTCGGTCGTGATTTCAGGCATCACCTTCAACGTGATGATTCGTCACTTCGGCCCTGTGCGCTCCACCATGATCACGGCCTTGGTGCCGGGCCTTTCAGCTTTGGGGGCTGTGGTGTTTTTGAACGAACCCATGAGCCTCAACCTGCTAGGCGGTTTGGCCTTGGTAACTTGCGGTATTTTGTTTGGCGTGCGCTTGCCAAAAACCTAAAGCCGATTGAGCGATCTGCTTACTTGTGGCTGAGTGCGTTGCTCACAAGCTTTGACGTGATGTCCACAATTTGAATCATGCGGTCATAGGCCATGCGCGTGGGGCCAATCACGCCTAGCGTGCCCACCACATGTCCGTCGATTTCGTAAGGGGCACTGACGACCGACAGTTCTTCCATCGGCACGATTTTGCTTTCGCCACCAATGTAAATGCGCACACCTTCGGCCTGCGCTGAACTGTCTAGCAAACGCACCAGCTGCGCTTTTTGCTCAAACAAATCAAAGGCGCGGCGCAGGTTGCCCATGTCGCTGGAGAAGTCACTCACCGACAGCAAGTTGCGCTCGCCGCTGATGATCACGTCGTCTTGCACTTGTGTCAGCGCCTCGGTGCTCACCTGCACAGCCGCTTGCATGAGTGTGGCAATTTCGCCGCGCAGCGACTCCACCTCAGCCAATAGCTTTTCACGCACTTGCTCAATGGCCATGCCTGCGAAATGGTGGTTAAGGTAGTTGGAAGCCTCCACCAGCTGCGAGGCGGTGTAGTCGGTTTCGGTGAACAGCACGCGGTTTTGCACATCGCCCTCGGGCGACACGATGATGACCAACAAACGGCGATCCGACAGACGTAAAAACTCAATATGGCGAAAGACCGAGCTGCGCTTGGGGGCAATCACGACACCTACAAAGTGCGACAAGTCCGACAGCAAATGCGCCGCATTGGCAATCACCTTTTGCGGCTGGTCAGGCGCTAGCGTGGGGGTCTGCATGTGTCCACGCTCAGCCGTCAGCATGGTGTCTACAAACAAACGGTAGCCCAAGGCTGTGGGAATGCGGCCTGCCGAGGTGTGCGGGCTGGCAATGAGGCCGAGCTCCTCTAGGTCAGACATCACATTTCGAATGGTGGCGGGCGACAGTTCGATGCCGGTGGCACGAGACAACGTGCGCGAGCCGACGGGTTGCCCGTCAGCGATGTAGCGCTCTACCAGCGCTTTGAGCAATAACTTGGCGCGATCGTCTAGCATGGTCATCCTGTTGTCGAATTTTAGTGATGTAATTTGCCCATGAAATCGAAGTTTCGTCAGATCGCATTGTTGGGCAAGTATCACCAGTCTGTGGGCATTGCCAACGCCTCCTCCCGAGAGACCTTAGAGGGCATTGCTCAGTTCTTGCACACGCTTGGCTGTGATGTCGTCATTGAACACGACACGGCAGCCGGCTCTGGCCTGAACGGCTACACCGTGATGAACATCGAAGAGATTGGCAAATCCTGTGATTTAGCCATTGTGCTCGGTGGCGACGGCACGATGCTGGGCTATGCCCGCCAACTCGCCCCACACAACGTACCCCTGATTGGCATCAACCAAGGTCGATTGGGTTTCATCACCGATATTCCGCTGAGCGAAGTCAAAACCGCGCTCACCGCCATGTTGGGCGGTGCTTACGAAGAAGACCGTCGCGCCCTGATGCGCGCCAAGGTCTGGCGCGATGGCCATTGCGTGTTCAACGCACTGGCTTTGAACGACGTGGTGGTCAACCGCGGTGCGACCAGTGGCATGCTGGAAGTGCGTGTGGCCATTGATGGCCGCTTTGTGGCGAACCAACGTGCCGACGGATTGATCATTGCAACGCCAACGGGGTCCACCGCTTACTCGCTCTCTGTGGGTGGGCCTTTGCTGCACACCTCTTTGCCTGCTTGGGTGCTAGCTCCGATTGCGCCACACACCTTGTCTAACCGACCCATCGTTTTAGCTGATACAGGTGAAGTAACGATTGACTTAGTAGCTGGCCGTGACGCCAGCGCCAACTTTGACATGCAGTCACTCGCATCGCTCTTGATTGGCGACCGCATCACGGTGAAGCGCTCGAACTACCACGCCACCTTTTTGCACCCACGCGGCTGGAGCTATTACGACACTCTTCGCCAAAAACTGCACTGGAACGAGGGCGTGGCATGAGTTTGCAGCACATCGTTTTGCGCGATTTTGTGATCGTGCGCGAACTGGATCTCGATTTGTCGAGCGGCTTTTCTGCGCTCACCGGCGAGACCGGTGCTGGCAAATCGATTTTGATAGACGCCCTGCAACTGGTGCTGGGCGCTCGCGCTGAAAGCAGCGTGGTGCGCGAAGGCGCAGCGCGTGCCGAAATTTGCGCCGAGTTTGACACCACGCCCGAAATATTGACGTGGCTAGACGACGAAGGCTTTGCCGATATCACCGCCGACGACCATTTGTTGCTCAAACGCACGATTGACGCGCAAGGCAAAAGCCGCGCATGGATCAACGGCAGCCCCGCCACCGCCACCCAGCTGCGCGCCTTGGGCGATAGGGTGCTCGACATCCACGGCCAACACGCTTGGCAAAGCCTGACCCGCCCTGACGCAGTGCGCGGCTTGCTCGACGCCTACGCCGGTGTGAACCTGCAAGGCCTGACACAAACGTGGACGCAATGGCGCCAAGCCACCCAAGCACTGCACGAAGCACGCACCGCGCAAGCCACGCTGCAAGAAGAGCGCGAACGCTTGTTGTGGCAAATTGCCGAGGTCGATAAGCTTGCCCCCGCCGAAGACGAGTGGGACGAGCTCAACAGGCAGCACACCCGTCTGTCCAACGCGCAAGCCTTGATGGATGCGGCACAAGCTGCTATCCAAGCCTTAGAGGACGATGACAGCGGTGCACTGCGCCTGTTGACCAAAGCCCAAGACACGCTGCAAGACCAAACCGATGTCGAGCCCGAATTCACCGCGTTGGTGGATGTGCTGGCCTCTAGCCTTGCGCAAGCCGGCGATGTGGCGCACTCACTTAACGCCTATTTGGGCCGTACCGAACTTGATCCCGCCCGCTTGCAAACACTGGACGACCGCATGTCGTTGTGGATGTCTTTGGCGCGTCGCTTCAAACGCACGCCGCAAGAGCTGCCTGCGTTGTACCAAGAGTGGAAAAACCGTTTGACGCAGCTAGACGTCGCGACAGACCTTGAAGCCCTTGAGGCCACAGAAGCCAAAGCCGCCGCCGCTTACCAAACCGAAGCCCGTAAAATTTCGCAAGCCCGCACACAAGCCGCGCCGAAACTTGCCACCGCCATCACCCAAGCCATGCAAGGTTTGGGCATGCAAGGCGGCCGCTTCGAGGTGCAGCTCGACAAAACCGAGCAGCCCACTGCCAGCGGCCTTGAGAGCATTACCTTCTTGGTGGCAGGCCACCCCGGCAGCACACCGCGCCCTGTGGGCAAAGTGGCTTCGGGTGGTGAGCTGTCGCGTATTGCCTTGGCCATTGCCGTGACCACCAGCGAACTAGGCACGGCGCAAACCCTGATCTTTGACGAGGTCGATTCAGGCGTCGGCGGTGCTGTGGCTGAAACCGTGGGCCGCTTGATGAAGCAACTGGGCATTGACCGCCAAGTGCTGGCCGTGACCCACTTGCCACAAGTCGCCGCGTGTGCGGACCACCACTTGGTGGTGTCTAAACAGAGCGATGCGCAAGGCACGTCGAGTCAAGTCACAGCGTTGAGTGCCGATGCAAGGGTGAACGAAATTGCACGCATGCTAGGTGGCGAAAAAGTGTCAGACACCACCCTCGCTCATGCGCGTGAAATGCTTCAAACCTCTGCAAAGACGAGCAAAAAATGAAACAAGAACTGGTGCTCATCACAGGCATGTCGGGCTCGGGCAAGTCTGTGGCACTGAACGCGCTAGAAGACGCTGGCTACTACTGCGTAGACAATTTACCGCCCGAGTTGTTGCTGCCATTTGTACAACTCGAAGAGCAACAAAGCATCAGCAAAGTCGCCATTGCGATGGACGTGCGCAGTGCGAACTCATTGCCACTGGTACCTGCTCAGCTCGCCCATTTGCGACTAATGGACGTCGACGTGCGCTTGTTGTTCTTGGATGCCACCACCGAAATTTTGGTGCACCGTTTTTCCGAAACACGCCGCCGTCACCCGCTGTCACGCCAAGATGGACAAGACGTGGTTCGTGACCAGCAACGTGACTTGGTCGAAGCGATTGAGTTGGAACGTGAACTGCTGTCTGAACTGCGCGAAGAATCACACATCATCGACACCAGCTTGTTGCGCAGCAGCAAGTTGCAGGGCTACATCAAGTCGCTCATCTCGGCGCCTGCCACGCAGCTGACTTTGATGTTTGAATCCTTCGCTTTCAAACGCGGCATTCCCGTGCATGCTGACTATGTGTTTGACGTGCGTATGTTGCCCAACCCGCACTACGAACCCGCCTTGCGCCCGCTCACTGGGCGCGACGCCCCCGTGGCTGATTGGTTGGCCGAACACGGTGCGGTTGAAAAAATGGCCAGCCAAATCACCGACTTCATGAACACCTGGCTGCCTGACCTCAACCAAGACCACCGCAGCTATGTAACGGTGGCCATTGGCTGCACCGGTGGGCAACACCGGTCTGTGTATTTGGTGGAGTTGCTGTCCAAGCGTTTTGCTAAAGAGTGGGTCACGCTCAAGCGCCACCGCGAACTGGACGTTACGCCTTAATTCGCCAGCAGCTTACGAATAGGCGCTGGCAGCCCCAGCGCTGGCCAGTCGGCTTGCAGCACCCACTGGCCCTCACCCATCGCAGCGCCCAACTTCACAGCACTTGGCAAATTCAGCTGCACGGGATGTAAATGCAAATCTTTGTGCGTCAGCACATGCTTGAACACCGGGCCTTCATGCAACTGCGTGCGGTACTTGGCAGGCAAGGCAGCCAGTAAAGCATCAAAACTTTCAAACACAGGCAAGCAGTACAAGCCCGCCCACACGCCTGTTTGCGGGCGCTGCATCAGCCACACATCGCCATCGCGCGTGACAGCCTGCAACAGCCACAACTGCTCTGACGTGCGTTTGAGTTTGCGTGTTTTCACCGGATAGGCTTCAGGCTGGCCTTCGGCCTTGGCCACACACGCATCGACCACTGGGCATTGCGCGCATTGCGGCTTTTTGGGCGTGCAGACAGTGGCACCCAAATCCATCACGCCTTGGGTGTAGCGCGGCATGGCGCTCTTCACATCACGCTGGGGCAACATAGTTTGCGCGATGGCCCACAGTTCTTTTTCTACTTTCGATGAAGCCAAATCGTCTTTAAAGCCTAAATACCGAGTGAGCACGCGTTTGACGTTGCCATCCAAGATGGCAATGGGTTCACCAAAGCACAGCGAGGCCACAGCCGCTGCGGTAGAACGACCAATGCCAGGCAAAGTTTGCAAAGTTTCAGAATCACGCGGAAACACGCCACCATGCAAAGCCACCACGTCTTGCGCGGCACGGTGCATGTTGCGAGCGCGGCTGTAGTAGCCCAAACCACTCCACAAACCCAGCACCTCGTCTTGGTGCGCAGCGGCCAAATCAGCCACCGTGGGGAAGCGCGTCATGAAACGCGCAAAGTACTCGCGCACCGTGACCACCTGCGTTTGCTGCAACATGATTTCCGACAGCCACACGGCATACGGGTCTTGTGTGTTTTGCCATGGCAGGTCATGACGGCCATGTTTTTTTTGCCACGCCACCAGGGTATCGCCAAAGCTGTTTTTCTTCGTCATGGTTTTTGACATACGGGGCAGTAATAGGTGGAGCGCTGGCCTTGTTGGATGCGGCGAATGCTGGTGCCGCACACACGGCAAGGCTCACCCACGCGGTCGTACACATGGGCTTCGAGTTGGAAGTAACCGTTCTTGCCATCAGCGGCAGAGAAATCGCGCAAGGTACTACCGCCTTTTTTCACCGCACGTGCCAACACGTCCATCACAGCCAAGCGCAGCTTTTCAGCACGCGGGCGACTGATGCGGTCAGCACGTGTGGTGGGGCGAATGCCCGCCAAGAACAACGCCTCAGACGCATAAATATTTCCCACACCCACCACCAGTTCACCGGCCAACAGCACTTGCTTGATGGCTGATTTGCGTTTACGCAGGCCTTGATGAAAAGCATCCAGCTCAAAGCCACCGTTCAATGGCTCCACGCCCAAGTGGCCCAGCAGCTTGACGGCCTCGGTGCTTTGCTCGCTGGGCGCAAACACCACCGCGCCAAAGCGACGTGGGTCGTTCAGGCGCAGCAGGCCCTGGGTGGTATCCAAATCAAAGTGGTCATGCACTTGAGCAGCGCTGCGGTCTGGGCCAAACAACAAACTGCCCGACATGCCCAAATGCCACAGCAGTAGCCCTTCATCCAAATCAACAAGCAAATACTTGCCACGACGGCGCACGCCCAACACGTGGCGGCCGATCAACGACTCGGGCTCACAGCCCAAAGGCCAACGCAAGGGCTTGCCCACACGCACCCCTGTCACGCTCGCGCCAGCAATGCGGTCAGCAAAGCTCAAACGGGTCACTTCGACTTCGGGTAATTCAGGCATAGGCGGGGAAGAAAATTTAGTCAGCGATTATGATGCGAGGATGAAATTCCCCTTGTCTGCTGCACGTCTTTGGGCCTTGCGCCTTGCGCTCTTAACGGCCGCGTCTTGCGCCGTTCCCGTCACAGGCCACGCCCAAGCAAGTGATGCCGACAAGACCGAAAACTCGGCCATGAGCGGCGAGTTGCTTTACGAAATTTTGTTGGGCGAGATGAACCTGCGCCAAGGCGAACCCGCCGCTGGTTTTTCACTCTTGCTCGATGCGGCTCGCAAATCCAACGATGTGCAGCTGTATGACCGCGCCGTTGAGATTGCGCTGCAAGCCCGTTCGGGTGATGGCGCGTTGATGGCGGCACGCTCTTGGTCTCAGGCATGGCCACAAGACCGCAAAGCCAACAACCAAGTGCTGCAAATTTTGTTAGCGCTGAACCAAGTGGCAGAGAGCTTGGAGCCGTTGAAAAAAGAAATCGCGCTCGCACCCGATGCCGAACGCGATGCCATCATCAACTTGATTCCCCGCCACTACGCCCGCGTCACCAACAAAAAACGTGCGGCAACTGTGGTGCAGCAAGCGCTGGAGCCTTATTTAAATAAAAACAACACCACAGGTGCTGTGGCGTGGACCAGTTTGGGACGCCTGCGTTTGGCAAGTGACGATGCAGCAGGCGCACTTGAAGCGGTGAAAAAAGGCCAAGCAGCCGACATCAAGGCCCAAGGCCCCACCCTGTTGGCTATGGAGCTGATGGGGAAAAAAGTAGCCGAAGCCGAACCGCTAGTGCAACAAGGCTTGCGCAAACAAGACGGCACCGAAATGGCCATGAGCCATGTGCGTGTGCTGATTGAGCTGGAGCGTTACACAGAAGCCACCGAACAACTGCAAGCCATCACACGCAAAGATTCAAAGCTAGCGGATGCATGGCTGGTGCTGGGCTCGTTGCAATTCGAGCAAGGCCAAGACAAAGAAGCCGAAGCCTCGCTGGCACGCTACGTCAGCCTTGCGACCCAAGCCCCAACAGACACCAGTACACGCGGTTTGAACCAAGCCCAAACACGTCGCGCTGCGCTGCTGGCTCGCCAAGGCAAGATGGGCGAAGCACGTGAATTGATTCATCAAATTCCTGCCAACAACGTAGACGAGCAACGCAGCCGCGTACTGGCCGAGGTGCAGCTCTTGCGCGAGCATCGCCAATGGCAAGCCGCCTTTGATTTGCTGGCCGCCCACAGTGGCGACAACACAGATCTGATCTACGAACAAGCGATGCTGGCCGAAAAGCTCAACAAACTCGATGAGATGGAAAAGCTGCTGCGCCAAGTCATCGCCAAAAACCCCAGCTATTACAACGCCTACAACGCCTTGGGCTTCTCGCTGGCAGATCGCCACATTCGCCTGCCCGAAGCCAAGCAACTCATCGTCAAAGCCCTGACCTTTGCACCGGACGACCCCTTCATCACCGATAGCCTAGGCTGGGTGGAGTTCCGTTTGGGCAATTTGGCCTCAGCCCTGAGCTACTTGCAAAAAGCCTACAAAGACCGTGCAGACGCTGAGATTGCAGCCCACTTGGGTGAAGTGTTGTGGCAGATGAAGCGCCAAGACGAAGCCATTCAAATTTGGCGTGAGGGCCTAAACACAGCGCCTAACAACGAGACCTTGCAAGAAACGCTGCAACGCCTCAAGCCTGCGCTGTAAATCATGCGCGCTTGGTGGCTTGCTTGTCTGATAGGGGTCTTGCTTGTGGGCTGTGCCACGCCTAGCCGCCCCTCAAAAGGGCTCAACGCTAGCTCGCCCACAAACCTACCAGCCCAACTGCCTGAATGGCAAGGCCGCATCAGCGTCCAAGTGCTGGGCGATGCACCGTCATCCATGAGCGCCAGCTTCTCGCTGCGCGGCGACGCCTACAACGGCGAGCTTGATTTGTATTCACCACTCGGCACCACACTTGGCGCTTTGCAATGGACGCCGCAACTGGTGCAATTCAGCGACGGCGGCAAACACCAATACTTCAACTCACTGGCCGAGCTGACCGAAAAAGCCACAGGAGCCGCCCTGCCAGTCGATGCCATTTTTGGCTGGCTACAAGGTCAACACGTGCAAGCGACCGGCTGGCAAGCTGATTTATCGGCCGTGTCGCAAGGCTCACTCATTGCACGTCGCACGGCGCCTTCGCCCGAAGTGACCTTACGCATCAAACTCGATCAGTAATTCATGCGCTCGCTACACAACGTCTTAGCCCCCGCCAAGCTCAACCTGTTTTTACACATCACGGGGCGACGCGACGACGGCTACCACTTGCTGCAATCGGTCTTCATGCTGATCGACTGGTGCGACACCTTGCACTTTGACGTGCGCGACGATGGCGTGATTGAGCGCGAAGATGTCACGGTGGCACTCCCTGCCGATGACTTGGTCGTGCGTGCTGCGCAATCTTTGCAGCGTGCTAGCGGCACATCTTTGGGCGCGCACATCGCCATTGAAAAACACATCCCCGCACAAGCGGGCATGGGCGGCGGATCGTCGGATGCTGCGACTACCTTGCTGACACTCAACCGTTTATGGGGATTGCACTGGCCACTCTCCAAGCTCATGCCGTTGGGCCTGGCTTTGGGTGCAGATGTGCCGTTTTTCTTGGGTGGACACAATGCATGGGTGGAGGGCATTGGCGAGAAAATGACGCCTATAGATTTACCCTCTGCCCGCTTTGCTGTGGTCAAACCCAATGCAGGTTTAGAGACTGCAAAAATTTTTCGCTCCCCGGAGCTGCAACGCGCTACAGAAACTGCTACAATGCCGGTCTTCGCTGTTAATCATTACGGTTTTGGTCGTAACGATTTGCAGCCAGTAGCTCAAGCCTTGTGCCCCGAAATGACCGAAGCCCTTCAGTGGTTGAGTTCTTTTGGATTAAGCCCTCGCATGACAGGCTCTGGCAGCGCAGTGTTTGCTCGGTTACATGACGGTGTGTTGATTGACTCAGCCCCGAACAACTGGCAAATGCGGATATGCAGCAATTTGGCAGTTCATCCACAAGCGGGATGGGCAGCCAGTGAAAGTTAACGGTTGGTCGCTGCAAAGCGATTGACCTGTGTAGGGGATTCGCCAAGTTGGTTAAGGCACTGGATTTTGATTCCAGCATTCCGAGGTTCGAGTCCTCGATCCCCTGCCAAATGTTTCAAAAGCACACAGTGCTTAATTTTTCAAAGCACATCAGTGCTTGGTTTGCAAGTGACTGCTTTTAGCGTCATTGGTCTTGAAGCGAAAGTCATACGTCATCATGTCGAACCACACCCCCGACTTCATGGTCTTTACTGGCAATGCCAACCCCACTTTGGCTGCCGAAATCGCAACTCACCTCGGTATCGAAGTTGGCGCAGCCCATGTGGGCCGCTTCTCAGACGGCGAAGTCACTGTTGAAATCAACCAAAACGTGCGTGCCCGCGATGTGTTCGTGGTGCAAAGCACTTGCGCACCCACCAACGAAAGCTTGATGGAATTGCTGATCATGGTCGACGCCTTAAAGCGCGCCTCAGCAGAGCGCATCAGCGCGGTCATCCCCTACTTCGGCTACGCCCGTCAAGACCGCCGCCCACGTTCAAGCCGTGTGCCAATCTCCGCCAAACTGGTGGCTGATTTGCTGCAGACCGCTGGTGTGGCTCGCGTGTTGACCATGGACTTGCACGCTGACCAAATTCAAGGTTTCTTCGACATTCCTGTCGACAACATCTACGCATCTCCCGTTTTGTTGGGCGACTTGCGCACAAAAAATTACGAAGACCTGATCGTCGTGTCACCCGATGTGGGTGGTGTGGTGCGCGCCCGTGCTTTGGCCAAGCAACTCGGTTGCGATTTGGCCATCATCGACAAGCGCCGCCCCAAAGCCAACGTGTCTGAAGTGATGAACGTCATTGGCGACATTGAAGGCCGTAACTGCGTGATCATGGACGACATGATCGACACCGCAGGCACTTTGGTGAAAGCCGCTGAAGTTTTGAAAACGCGTGGTGCTAAGAAGGTTTACGCCTACTGCACACACCCCATCTTCTCTGGCCCTGCGATTGAACGCATTGCCAAAGGCGATGCCCTCGACGAAGTTGTGGTGACCAACACCATTCCTTTGAGCGAAGCTGGTCGCGCCTGCAAAAAAATCCGCCAACTCACCGTGGCTCCGTTGATCGCCGAAACGATCCAACGCATTGCTAGCGGCGAGTCGGTCATGAGTTTGTTCTCCGACCAAGACCAGCTGTTCTAAACAGTCAGCGTCCAAGTCGTCGAACATCGACCCCGGGCTGCATTCATGCAGCCTATTTTTGAAACTGGAGCCACACTGGTCGCGGTGGGTTCTCACTGGAGTTAATTATGAATTTTGTCGCTTTTGAGCGCGCTAAGCAGGGAACGGGTGCGAGCCGCCGTCTGCGTATCACTGGTCGTACACCTGGCATCGTCTACGGTGGCGCGACTGAACCTTCATTGATCGAAATCGATCACAACGCCTTGTGGCACGCCTTGAAGAAAGAAGCGTTCCACGCTTCTGTCTTGCAAATGGAATTGAACGGCAAAACAACCGAAGTGTTGTTGCGCAACGTGCAATACCACCCCTTCAAACAGCTCGTTTTGCACATCGACTTCCAACGCATCGATGCCAACACAAAGATGAAGAAGAAAGTGCCTTTGCACTACTCTGGCGAAGAGAACTCACCAGCTTTCAAAGTTGACAAGTGCTTGATCAACCGCATCGCCACTGAATTGGAAATCTCTTGCATGCCAAAAGATCTGCCTGAGTTCATCGCTGTGGACTTGAGCAACTTGACCAAAGGTCACTCTTTGCACGCCAAAGACATCACCCTGCCCGCAGGCGTGACCGTTGTGGCTCCTGGCACTTCCAACCCCGTGTTGGTCGCCGTAGTGGCAACCAAGGCCGAAGAGCCAACACCTCAAGAAGCCGCAGCTGCTGCTGGCGACAACAAAAAGAAGAAGTAATTTTTCTTTTCTGCAATCCTTCATTGATTGCTTTGAACGGCTCACCTCGGTGGGCCGTTTTGCTTTTGGAATAATCATCACATGATCAAGCTCCTTGTTGGCCTGGGCAACCCCGGCACTGAATATGAAGCCACGCGTCACAACGCAGGCTTTTGGTGGATAGACACAGTGGCACGCGACCTCAAGGTCAGCCTTCAACCCGACCGCGCGTACCACGGCTTGGTGGCACGCACCTCGGTCAAGGGCGAGAACGTGTGGTTGCTGGAACCGCAAACCTTCATGAACCTCTCGGGCAAGTCGGTAGGGGCACTGGCGCGCTTCTTCAAAATTCAACCACAAGAAATTTTGGTGGTGCATGACGAGTTGGACATCACGCCTGGCGAAGCCAAACTCAAACTCGGCGGCAGCCATGCTGGCCACAATGGCCTGCGCGACATCCATGCACAGCTCGGCACAGACCAATACTGGCGACTGCGCATTGGCATTGGCCACCCCGGTGTGAAATCAGAGGTTGCGAACTGGGTGCTGAAGAAACCAGCGCCCGACCAACGCACCGCCATTGAAGACTGCATCACACGCACCAGCTTGGCCTTGCCGCATTTGCTTGCGGGCGATATGGTGAAAGCCACGCAAATGATTCACACCGCCAAGCCGCCCCGGCCCAAACCACCTCGGCCGACTACGCTGCCTGGCACTGAGAAGACAGGGGCTGCAGATGCTGACAAAACACAAGCCAAAGGGACTGAGAGCAACTAAGTGTTTTGCTGCCTTACTAGGTATGGCGGCACTCTTGAGCCATGCAACCTTGGCAGACACGGTGTACCGCTGCGGTGAAGCGTACAGCAGCTCTAGCCAGTGCACCAATGGGGCTGCAACTGAAGTTAAACCAAGCTCAGTGCTGCAAGCCGGGGGGCCAGACAAAGGCCACGCGGCGACACGTGACTTGCGTGACGCACAAGCCTTAGAGAAACAGCGCCTGCAGGCGGAACAACAAGCAGCTCAAGCAGCACCTATTCGACTCAGCACACCTAGCGCGCCGTCGACCAACCCATCATCTAGCAATGTCACCCAGACAGAGCCAATCTCCAAACAGGGCAAGCGCAAAGGTAAACAAGCCCGCAAACCAAACAACCCCTACTTCACAGCCGTAGATCCAACGGCAGCGCCCAAAAAGAAAAGCACCGCCAAAGCGGTGCCTGCTAGTTCTAACCCCTAAAACACAACGCGCTTCAAGGCGAGGGTTGAATCACTTGGCTGTCTGCTGCAACAAACGAAACTTCGCTAGCAGTGCATCACGACCCTCTACCCGCTCAGGGTTCACGGGAATGCAAGCCACTGGACACACCTGCACACACTGGGGCTCGTCGAAATGGCCCACGCACTCGGTGCATTTGTCGGGGTTAATTTCGTAAATCTCCGGCCCTAAGAAGATGGCTTCGTTCGGGCACTCGGGCTCACACACATCGCAGTTGATGCATTCGTCGGTGATCATCAAGGCCATAAAAAATCCGTCAAGGGGCTAAATAAAAGAGCAATTATCCCAGCTCACCTGCTGTTACCCAAGGGCGCCACACTTAGGCCACACCGTTGGCATGTGTTTGTGCAGCAAGTTGCTCACGCACTTCAAGCAAACGTTTTTGGCTATACACCGGTTGCTCAGGCAAATCCGCCAAATGCGCCGCATCGGCCCACAGCTGGATGTGCAGCCCACCATCGCGCCAAGCGACTTGATTGATGCCTGCGTTGGGAATGTCACATACGCGCGGGCCGCTGAGCGACAAAGCTTGCGCATGACGCCACACCATATCCAGCACGCCGCCATGCGTCACCACCACCACATACTCGCCCTCGTATTGCTGCGCTAAGTCTTGCAACGCGGCAATCACGCGGTCATGAAACGCGCGGGTCGTCTCCGCGCCCTCCACCGCCAAGTCAGCATCAAACGCCAACCAACGTTGCCAGGCATCAGGGTGTTGCGCTTGAATATCGGGACTGCGCATGCCTTCAAACATGCCGTAGCACTGCTCGCGCAGGCCTGCATTCAAGATGCAGGTGTGGCCCAGCACCTCGGCCACAGGCTGGGCAGTTTGTTGGGCACGCAGCAAATCGCTGCTGATGAGTCGGGTGGGTACACGGCCCTGCGTTTGCCATTCGGCCAAAGCTTGCACCATGCGGGTTTTCAACCGCTGGGCTTGTTCAAAGCCCATCTCATTGAGCGGCACATCCAGCTGCCCCTGAAACCGTAGCTCGCGATTCCAAGCGGTTTCGCCGTGGCGGATGAGAAGAAAGTCCGTCACTTCGCCGTGCGCTTGGCTAACAGCCGCTTGTACACACCTGCAGACACCAAGTCTTTGCCATCATCGCCGGCCCCCAGCAATGAGATTTCACGCACAAAGGTGCTGGAGATGAATTGGTATTTGGCGCTGGGCGTGAGGAACACGGTTTCCACCTCAGGCATCAGCTCTCGGTTCATGCCGGCGAGTTGAAACTCGTAATCAAAGTCAGTCACGGTACGCACACCGCGCACCATCACGGTGGCGTTGTGGCTACGCACAAAGTCGCGCGCCAAGCCGGTGAAGGGCACCACTTCGACTTGCGGGTGTGCGGCCATCGCCTCACGCGCCATGTCCATGCGCTCGTCCAAGGTGAACAAGGTTTTCTTGTGGTGGGCAGTGGCCACCGCCAAGATGACCTTGTCAAACATGGCCGCAGCGCGCAACACGATGTCTTCATGGCCCAAGCTGATGGGGTCAAAGGTGCCGGGGTAAATGGCAACAACTTGCTTGGACATGGGCGCTCCTAAGTGTTTCTAAATATCAAAACTGATTATGCAATTCGGCGCAACAAGTGCGCGTGCACCGCGCCGGCTTTGAGGTGGCGATACAGCGAGAGGCCCATAGGCTCGAGCTGCTCATCTGTCCAAGCCAGAGGCGCTTCGAGGTACACATAGCCATCAGCTTTCACGGCTTTGCCTGCAGCGAGTAGCGAGGGCTCAAACAAAGCGCCATCAAACGGTGGGTCAATAAAGATCAAATCCACACTTGATTCGCTGAGCTGCCTCAAGCAAGCCACCCCATCGGTGCGCAGCACGTGCACATTGGTCGCCTTGAGGCGGTTCACTTGGGTGCTGAGTTGCGCCACCAAAGCGGGGTCGAGTTCACACACCTGCACATGGGCCGCACCGCGTGAGGCGGCTTCAAAGCCCAAGGCGCCTGTGCCCGCAAACGGATCGACACAGCGCCAGCCCAAGAGCGATTGACCCAGCCAGTTGAACAGGGTTTCGCGCACACGGTCTGGTGTGGGGCGCAGGCCGGGCTTCAAGGCCACGGGCAATTTGGTGCGGCGCCATTCGCCGCCGATGATGCGGACCTCGCCTGCCCCTTTGTGCCGTTTTTCGGCGACGGGTTTGACAGGGGTGGCGTTGAAAGATTTTGGTGTGCGGGTTTTCATAGAATGGACTGATTCTAGAAACACCCACACATGTTTAGCTTCTTCAAGAAAAAAATCACTGGTCAGCCTGCTACTGAGACGGCAAACAACGGCAACGCCGCCGTTTCCCCTGCGAACACGTCCGCTCACGCCGCAGCGTCTGAAGCGACATCAAGCACGTCAGTAACAGCGACAGCGACTGTGATGCCTGCCGAGCGCCCCCGCGCCAGCTGGCTAGCTCGCTTAGGCTCAGGCCTGCGCCGCACAGGCCAAAGCATTAGCAACGTTTTCACAGGCACCAAGATTGATGACGAGCTCTATGAAGAACTCGAAACCGCCCTGCTCATGGCCGATGCTGGCGTGCAAGCCACCGAATATTTGCTGAAAGACTTGAAGCAACGCGTCAAAGACACTGGCACCACCGAGCCATCCGCCGTCAAAGCTTTGCTGGCCGCATCGATTGCCGAGCTGCTCAAACCTCTAGAAAAACCGCTCACCATCGGCGCACACAAACCCACCATCATCATGGTGGCGGGCGTCAATGGCGCAGGCAAAACCACCTCAATTGGCAAGCTCACCCGCCACTTGAGCGACAGCGGTGCCTCGGTGCTGCTGGCCGCGGCAGACACCTTCCGCGCAGCCGCCCGCGAGCAGCTCGCTGTTTGGGCCACCCGCAACACGGTAGAGATCGTCAGCCAAGAAGGCGGCGACCCTGCGTCTGTGAGCTTTGACGCCGTGACCGCAGGCCGCGCACGCGGCAAAGATGTGGTGCTGGTCGACACCGCAGGCCGTCTGCCCACGCAGCTACACCTGATGGAAGAGTTGAAGAAGATCAAACGCGTGGTGCAAAAGGCCGAGCCAACTGGACCACACGAAGTATTGCTGGTGATTGACGGCAATACCGGCCAAAACGCGCTCGCCCAAGTGAAGGCATTTGATGAAACGCTGGGTTTAACCGGCCTGATCGTCACCAAGCTCGACGGCACAGCCAAAGGTGGCGTGTTGGCTGCCATTGCGCTGTGGGGACAAAGCCGTGCTGCTGCGGGTGGCTCGGTCGTGCCTGTTTATTTCATTGGCGTTGGTGAAGCCGTGGAAGACCTCGAAACCTTCAGCGCACAAGAGTTTGCTGACGCCCTGTTGGGCTAGGTAAATAACTCTGGCCCATCCTCGGTCAATCGCGCTTCAACACCCCTTTAAGGCTCTCGCACCAGCGACCACAACGCTCAGAGCCTCCACCACGGGATAGCTGTCCATGCGGCCTTGCTTGCGTGTGAGCGGCGGTTGTATGTAATAGCCCAAGCCGCAACGCAGCTGGGTTTCAGATGAATCGGAATTGAGCACATGCGCGCAGCTCTTGCAGCACTGAACGGCAATTCGCTCCAAGGTCATGGGGGGCATAACAGGCTCCTTAAATACTGTGATTAAATTCAGTATATGTTAAAAAGCACAGTATCTCAACACCTTCTCAATTCGCGGGTAAACCCCTAAAATTCGCAAGGTTTAGCACTCGAACCACATGAGTGCTAATATACGTTTTAGTTATCCGAAAGGACTAATTCAATGACCGCAATCACCCAACAGTCACACGCCATCACCAACCCTTGGGGTTTGGTGCCGTCGCTGGGCAACCTTGATGCCTACATCACAGCTGCCAACCGCTTGCCCATGCTCACGCTTGAGCAAGAGCAAGAGTTTGCCCGTCAACTCAAAGACAACAACGACCTCGAAGCCGCTGGAAAGCTGGTGCTCTCGCACCTGCGTTTGGTGGTCTCGGTGTCACGCCAATACTTGGGTTACGGCCTGCCCCACGCAGACCTAATCCAAGAAGGCAACATCGGTTTGATGAAAGCCGTCAAACGCTTCGACCCTGACCAAGGCGTTCGTTTGGTGAGCTACGCCATGCACTGGATCAAGGCCGAGATTCATGAATACATCTTGAAAAACTGGCGCATGGTCAAAGTGGCCACCACCAAAGCACAGCGCAAATTGTTTTTCAACCTGCGCTCGATGAAGCAAGGCTTCAAGTCTGATGCGCTCGACAACACTCACCGCAACACGCTCAACCCACACGAGGTGAATGCGGTGGCGACCAAGCTCAATGTCAAGCCAGAAGAAGTGCTTGAGATGGAAATGCGCATGTCCGGCGGCGATGTGTTGCTCGACCCTAGCCCCAACGAAGACAGCGACGAAGCCTTTGGCCCCATCGCCTACTTGACCGACACCAACCACGAGCCCACCGCCATGATGGCGGCGCACCAGCGCGATGTATTGGCATCTGACGGCATCGCCGCTGCGCTGAACGTGCTCGATGAGCGCAGCCGCCGCATCGTGGAAGAGCGTTGGCTCAAAGTACAAGACAACGGCTCGGGTGGCATGACGCTGCACGACTTGGCCGCTGAATACGGTGTGAGCGCTGAGCGCATTCGCCAAATCGAAGTCGCTGCCATGAAGAAGATGAAAGCTGCTTTGGCTGAATACGCGTAAAGCGCCAAGGCCTTGATAGGGCCAGACAAGCTAAATCAAAAGGGCCGCCATGTTTTGCATGGCGGCCCTTTTGCTTGAACGTCAAGACTTCACGATAAGTGGTCTTAATTGCTGAATGCTGGGATGCCCGTGATGGCACGTCCCAAGATCAGCGCATGCACATCGTGTGTGCCCTCGTAGGTGTTGACCACCTCCAAGTTCACCAAGTGGCGAGCCACGCCAAACTCATCTGAAATTCCATTGCCGCCCATCATGTCGCGGGCCATGCGTGCAATGTCCAAAGCCTTGCCGCAGCTGTTGCGCTTGAGGATGGAGGTGATGTCTACCGAAGCCGTGCCCTCGTCTTTCATACGGCCCAAGCGCAAGCAGCCTTGCAAGCCCAATGAAATCTCAGTCATCATGTCGGCCAACTTCTTTTGAATCAGTTGGTTGGCAGCCAAGGGGCGGCCAAACTGTTGACGGTCCATCACGTATTGACGTGAACGGTGGAAGCAGTCTTCAGCCGCGCCCAATGCGCCCCACGCAATGCCATAACGCGCACTATTCAAACACGTGAACGGTCCCTTAAGCCCACGCACATCAGGGAAGGCGTTTTCTTCTGGCACAAACACCTCGTCCATCACGATTTCGCCTGTGATGGAAGCACGCAAACCCACCTTGCCGTGAATGGCTGGGGCACTCAGGCCCTTCCAGCCTTTTTCCAAAATAAAGCCACGAATCGCGCCTGAGTCATCCTTGGCCCAAACGACAAATACATCAGCAATGGGGCTGTTGGTGATCCACATCTTGGCGCCTGAAAGCGAGTAACCGCCCGCTACCTTTTTGGCACGCGTGATCATGCTGCCGGGGTCTGAACCATAGTTGGGCTCGGTCAAACCAAAGCAACCAATCCACTCGCCTGTGGCGAGCTTGGGCAAGTACTTTTGCTTTTGCGCTTCAGAGCCAAACTCGTTGATGGGCACCATCACCAAAGACGATTGCACGCTCATCATTGAGCGATAGCCCGAGTCCACGCGTTCGACCTCACGCGCCACGAGGCCATAGCACACGTAGTTCAAGCCTGCGCCACCGTATGCCTCAGGAATCGTGGCGCCCAAGAGGCCCAACTCACCCATTTCTCTAAAAATGGTGGCGTCCATTTTTTCGTGACGGAAAGCCTCTAAGACACGCGGGGCTAAACGCTCTTGGCAATAAGAAGCCGCAGCTTCTTTGACCTGACGTTCGTCGTCCGTCAATTGAGAATCAAGTTGGAAAGGGTCTTCCCAAGAAAAACTAGCAGCACTCATTGGATGGTTTCTTTGCTCAAAAAATTTCAGAAATGAATTATCAATCCAGCTTAGCGCCAGACATCTTCACCACACGCTCCCAGACTGGGAATTCGCTTTTATACACAGCAGCAAACTGCTCGGGCGTGTTGCCCACAGGGATGAAACCCATCTTGTTGATGCGATCTTGTGTTTCAGGCAACGCGACGATGGCACGCACTTCAGCAGACACACGTTGCATCACATCATTGGGGGTCTTGGCAGGGGCTGCCATGGCAATCCAACCGGTCACACGGAAGATGTCGTCTTTGAAGCCTTGTTCACGCATGGTGGGGACGTTTGGCAACACGCTCATGCGTTGCTCACCCGTCACAGCGATGGAGCGCAACTTGCCACCATCAATGTAGGGCTTGGCCGTTTGCGCGCTGGCAAAGGCAAAGTCGATCTGACCGCCCACCAAGTCTTGCAACATGGGCGCCTCGCCTTTGTAGGCCGCATGGGTCATGTCCGCTGACATGCTTTGGCTCAGGTAAGCACCCGCCAAGTGTGCGTATGAGCCCATACCCCAAGAGCCATAAGACAACTTGCTTGGGTTTTTCTGAATATGCGCCCTCAAATCACTGGCGCTGTTGATGCCAGAGTTGGGGTTCACCAACAACGTGACAGGGGCCAATGCCAGTTGCGAAACGAGTGAGAAATCACGACCTGGGTTGTAGGGCAGCTTTTCATACAAGAACTGATTGATGAGCACGGTGGTACCCAGAGTCACCAAAAAGGTATAGCCATCAGGTGTTGCCTTCGCTGCGGCATCCGTACCTGTGACACCACCAGCGCCTGCACGGTTGTCGATCAACACGGGCTGTCCCAAACGGTCAGCCAATTTTTCAGCCAATGTGCGCGCAATGATGTCAGTAGCACCACCTGGTGCATAAGGCACGATCAGCTTGATGGGTTTATTGGGATAAGCCTGTGCTTGTGCTTGCGTGCCAACACACAAAGCCATCAAGGCAACTGCAGCTGTGGCCACGACTTGGCGGCGTGATTTTTGATTCATCATTTTTGTCTCCTGTTATTTATTTATCAATCGTTTGAAACACTTCTATCTCGAATCACCCGCCCCCATTTGGCGTAGTCATTCTGAACACGTTGACCCATTTGAACGGGCCCCTCAAAGTTGGCAATGCAACCGGCATCGCGTAATCGGTCTTGCACTTCCTTCTCAGACAAGATGGCTTGTATCTCACTGGCCAATTTATCCACGACAGCTTTGGGTGTGCCTTTGACAACCAGCAAACCGCCCCATGACACCGCGTCATAGCCCTTGATGCCTTGCTCAGAAATGGTCTTCACATCGGGTACCACGCTCACGCGTTGGGGTGAACCAATGGCAATCGCTCGCAGCTTGCCCGACTTGATGTGTGGCAGCGCAGCCACCAAGTCTGAATACATCACGGGCACCACGCCACCAATCGTGTCGGTGATGGCGGGCACGCCGCCTTTGTAGGGCACGTGTTGCATTTCAAACCCTGCCAACTGTTGCAACAACTCCATACTCAGGTGGCCAAAACTGCCCACGCCTGAGCTTGTGTAGTTCATGGGCTTCGGTTGCGCTTTGGCGTGCGCGATGAGCTTGGCCAAGTCGGTCACGTCTGGCAAAAGTGTGGTGTTGACCACAATGACGATGGGTAAGTCATACACAGTGGCCACAGGCATGAAATCTTTGGTGGTGTCATAGCCTGCTGCTTTGTTGAAGTGAGGCGCCAGCATGGTGGGTGTGGCCAACATCATCAAGGTGTTGCCGTCTGGTGTGCTTTTGGCTACTTGTGCGGCTGCAATCGCACCCGATGCACCCGCACGGTTTTCTACCACCACCGTTTGTTTGAGGCGCTCCGCCAATCGTTGACCCACGATGCGAGAGGCGGTGTCTGTAGGTCCACCTGCTGGAAATGGCACCACCAGTTTGATGGTTTTATCAGGTGTACTGCCCTGCTGTGCTTGCACACCACTGGCAAACACGCCGAGCAAAGCAACCATCAAGACCCAGCGAAACATGCAACTCATCGAGTGTTTAGAAAACATAGGCATCTCCAAAAAATGGGTTCATCAGTTGTTTGGCAGCGTCAACACGCCTGCGGCCTGCAAGGCCTCAAGCTGGCTATCGCTCATCGCTAAAAGCTCTTGCAGCACAGCGCGCGTACCTTCACCCAATGTGGGTGGCGCGCTGCGTATCGGCAAGCGTTGGCCATCCAAACGGTAAGGTGGTGCAAACACGGGCGTGGTGCCCACCTCTGGATGCGGCATGTCTTGCACCATGCGGCCACGGCGTGAACGCTCGCTTGTCAGTGCCTCATGCAAGCCAGCCACTTTGCCGCAGGGAATACCAGCTGCCGTCAGGCGCTCTAACAACACTTCTCGCGGGAACGACTGAATCAAGGCTTTGAGCATGGGCCCCAACTCTTTGCGGTTTTTGGCCCGCTCGACGTTGGTGGCAAACAGCGGGTTCTCCACGATGTCTGGACGCAAGATGACTTGGCGACAAAACTTATCGAACTGCGCGTTGTTGCCCACAGCAATGATCAGCGGGCCATCTGCTGCTTCGTACATGCCATAGGGCACGATCGAGGGATGTGCGTTGCCATAGCGCTCAGGGTCGCGCCCGAGATGCAAGGCATCTAAGCCGTAATAGCCAGAGACAGACAAACCGCAGTCATACAAGGCCATCTCAATGAGTTGGCCTACACCACGACGTTCACGACGCAACAGTGCCGCCAAAATTGCTTGAGCCGAATACATGCCCGTCATCAAATCGACCACAGCCACGCCAAACTTCAAGGGTGGCATATGCGCATCGCCATTGAGGGCCATTAAGCCAGCCTCGGCTTGAATCACTAAGTCGTAGCCGGGTCGACGCGCTTCGGGGCCACTGGTGTCGTAACCGGCTACTGCGCAGTAAATCAAATCGGGCTTGATGGCTTTGAGCTGATCGTAACCAATGCCAAGTTTTTCAGCCCCGCCTGTTTTGAAGTTGTGAATCACCACATCGCACTGCGGCAGCAAGGCATGGATGATTTTCAAACCTTCGGGGGATTGAAGATCCACCGTGATGGACCGCTTGTTGCGGTTCATGCTGTTGTAGTAAGTCGTCTCGGTCTTGCCAATGCGAATACCCCAATCGCGCGTATCGTCGCCGCGACCTGGGTGCTCTACCTTGATCACCTCCGCACCAAAGTCACCCAAGACCATGCCACACATGGGGCCAGCAAACACACGCGAGAGATCCAGCACACGAATGCCCGCTAAAGGCAAATCGTGTTCTGGATGTGAAGTAGATGTGCTCATTCGCTGACCTGACGTAATGGGGTGTAGTTGGGTGATCGCTTATTCAGAAAGGCGTTGATACCTTCCAAAGCCTCATCGCCACCCATGGCCTCGACCATGGACTGCGCTTCGAGCTCAAGCTGATCTTCTAAAGAATTACGCATGGCGTGGCGGCACAAGTTTTTGATGCGGCTCATCGCCTTTTGTGGACCTTTTGAAATGTCAGTCGCCAAAGCCGTAGCCGCTGCCAGGGCCTGGCCAGACTCCACCAGTCGATTGACAGCACCCAAGGCGTGCATCTGCTCACCACTGAGGGGGGCACCGGTCAAACACAACTCGGTCAAGACTTGACGAGACACAAACTCAGCCAAGAAAGCGGTTGCACCACCATCAGGCGTGAGGCCCACCTTCACATAGGCCACGGTGAACTTCGCATCTTTGGCAACCACCAACATGTCGCATGCCATGGCCAACGAAAGCCCTGCTCCTGCGGCTGCACCTTCTACGGCTGCAACCACCGGCTTGGGGCAATCACGCACTGCACGAATCAAATCATGCAAGCCTTCAAGTCGCACACGACGCTCCTGCAGAGGCAACTCACGACGTTTGGCCAATTGACGCAAGTCCCCGCCAGAACAAAAGTGGCCGCCCTCGCCTGTGAGCACGATGGCCCCCACCGATGAGTCACTGGCTGCATCACGCAACGCATCGGTCACAGCGGTGTAGAACTCAAAGCTCAAGGCATTGCGAGCAGCCACGTTGTTATTGGATAAAACCAAAACAGCGCCTTCGCGACGGGTGACTAAAACTTGCGACATGGATTTCCTAACTCAGTGTGTTTGGCTCAAAGCGATGAAACGCGCCAAGTGATGGTCCTCGTCACCAAACTCATGGTCAATCATCACCAATCGCTTGGCATAGTGGGACAGGGGTAATTCCCAAGTCATGCCAATGCCGCCGTGCAACTGAATGCTTTCCTCTGCCACCAGCGTGCCAATGCGACCAATGCTGTACTTCGCAGCAGATAAAGCTTTCTCTCGCATCACGCGACCATCCTCATCAATGGCGGCCGCTGCATTGATAACGGCCGAACGCGCTTGCTCCACCTCCAGCAGCACATCGACCATGCGGTGCTGTAAAGCCTGAAAGCTACCAATGGGCGCTCCAAACTGTTTGCGTGTGCGCAGGTATTCCAAGGTTTGGTCTTTGGCCACATCCATAGCGCCCAAGGCTTCGGCGCACAAGGCGAGCAATGCATAGCCGCGCACACGTTCAAGCACTGCATAGCCTGCGCCCTCTGATCCCACCAATGCATCGGCAGGTACTTGAACATGATCAAACACCAACTCCGAAGCACGGCCGCCATCAATGCGGTTGAACGATCGGCGTGAGATGCCAGCCGTCTGACCCGACACGAGGAACAAGCTGATGCCTGCTTCACTGCCAGTCTCACCCGAGGTGCGCGCAGACACCAACAAGCAATCGGCCTTCTCCCCAAAACTCACCAAGCCCTTCACACCGTTGAGCACCCAATGCGTGCCCTCACGTTTGGCGGTGGTGGCCACATGGTTCAACTCATGGTGCGCGCCTGGTTCGTCATGCGCCAAAGCGGCAATGGCTGTGCCGTCCATCAAACTCTGCAGCTGTTCTTTTTGGGCATCACTGCCCGCCAGCATCAAGGCACGCCCCACCAACAAAGCGCCCAACAAGGGTTCGGGCACGATGCCTCGGCCCAAGCATTCAAACACCACACTGATGTCAAAGCCTGCGCCCGCAAAGCCGCCCACCTCTTCTGGAAATAACGCGCCGATGGTTCCCAACTCGGCCAGCTGTGCGTACAACTTGGGGCTGTGCCCTTCAGCGCCATAGGCAATCTGGGTGCGTACGTCTGCGCCGTATTTCTCTGACACAAAACGGTTCAGGCTGTCCATCAGCATGCGGCGATCTTCGGTATGTTCAAAATTCATTTTGTTATTCCTTTCACACGCAGCCAGCCATCAAAGGCCCAAGATCATTTTGGAAATGATGTTTTTCTGAATCTCATTCGAACCACCAAAGATCGACAACTTGCGGTTGTTGAAATAAGACGATGCAGCCTTCGCTGAAGCCTCATCACCCAAAGGTGATTCAGCATCGGACACGTCTTGCAAATAAGGTGCGGCATAAGGCCCCATGGCACGACGCGTCAACGACAAAATTTCTTGGCGAATCTCTGTACCTCGAATTTTTAGCATCGAGCTTTCAGCGCCTGGCGCCCCCCCACCCGCCACTGCCGCAATGACGCGCATGTTGGTGGTCTTCATGTTCTCGAGGTCAATCTCCACCTTGGCCATGCGTGCAGCAAACAAGGGGTCTTGCGACAAAGGCTTGCCATTGCAATGCACGCGGTCGGCCACCAGCTTCAACTTTTCTAAGCCCGCCACGGAGAAGCCCACACCTGCAATATTGGTGCGCTCGTAGGTGAGCAAATATTTGGCGTACGTCCAGCCTTTGTTTTCCTCACCCACCAAGTTAGCCACTGGCACTTTGACGTCGGTGAAAAACACTTCGTTCACTTCATGCGCGCCATCCAAGGTGATGATGGGGCGTATTTCGATACCGGGCGATGTCATGTCCACCAGCAAAAAGCTAATGCCCGATTGCGACTTGGCTTCGCGGTCTGTGCGCACGAGGCAAAAAATCATATTGGCGTATTGACCCAGCGTGGTCCATGTCTTTTGGCCATTGACGATGTAGTGATCGCCATCACGCACCGCGGATGTTTTGACCGACGCCAAATCAGAACCCGATCCTGGCTCAGAGTAGCCTTGGCACCACCAGTCCGAACCATCCAAGATGCGTGGCAGCCAATGTGCTTTTTGCGCTTCGCTACCGTATTTCATCAACACCGGCCCGAGCATGCTCACACCAAACGGCACGATGCGCGGTGCATGCGCCAAAGCGCATTCGTTTTCAAAAATGAATTTCTCAACAGCATGCCAACCTGGGCCGCCCCACTCTTCGGGCCAATGGTTGGCCAACCAACCACGCGCATGGAGCTTGGCGTGCCAGCCCTCCATCTCGGCCTTAGACAAATGTTGGCCCGCAGCCACTTTGGCAGACAACGCAGGCGACAGGTTCTGTGCCAAAAAGGCACGCACTTCTTCGCGGAACGCTTCTTCTTGAGGGGTAAAGTTCAAATTCATGTCAGTCCCTTGGTCAGAATATTTCGAACAAGCCAGCAGCGCCCATGCCACCCGCGATACACATGGTGACCACGCCCCACTTGGCTTTACGACGCTTGCCTTCTAACAGAATGTGCCCCGCCAAACGTGCGCCCGTCATGCCAAACGGATGACCTAAAGAAATCGCGCCGCCATTCACATTCAGCCGTTCATCTGGAATACCCAAGGTCTTTTGGCAGTAAATGGATTGCGAGGCAAAGGCTTCGTTGAGTTCCCACAAATCAATGTCGTCCACCGTCAAGCCATGACGTGCCAACAGCTTTGGCACGGCAAACACGGGGCCAATGCCCATCTCGTCAGGTTCACAGCCGGCCAGCGCCATGCCACGAAATGCGCCCAAGGGCTGCAAGCCCAATTGCGAAGCCAGCTTCGCATCCATCATCACGCAGGCAGATGCACCATCTGACAGTTGCGATGCATTGCCCGCTGTGATGAATTGCCCTTCACCACGCACGGGCGGCAACTTAGCCAACGACTCATAGCTGGTACCTGGACGGTTGCTCGTGTCGTGGTCGACCGTCACTTCTTGGTAAGACACTTCTTTGGTGTCTTTGTTGGTCACGGCCATGGTGGTGGTGACGGAAATGATTTCTTCCTTGTAACGACCGGCTGCCTGTGCCTCTGCTGTTTTGCGTTGGCTCTCGACTGAGAAATGGTCTTGGTCTTCGCGGCTGATGTTGTAGCGCTTGGCCACAATGTCTGCGGTCTCAATCATGGGCAAATACAAGTCAGGCTTGTGCTGCGTCATCCAAGGGTCAATGCCATCGTCCACCGAGGTTCCGGGGCCTCGGCGCAAACCTGAAATGCTTTCTAAGCCACCGGCCACCATCACGGGTGCACCGTCCACCACGATGCGCCCGGCTGCCGTGGCAATGGCTTGCAAACCCGATGCGCAGAAACGGCTCACGGTGGCACCTGCAATTTGCAAAGGCAAACCCGCACGCAGCACACTGGCGCGTGCCACGTTGCGGCCCGTGCGTCCCTCTGGATAACCGCAGCCCAGAATCACATCTTCAATCAACTGGGCCTCAACACCAGATCGTTGCACAGCGGCTTTCACTGCATGCGAAGCCAACTCTGCACCAGAGATGGCGTTGAACTCACCACGGTGCGACTTCGTCAGTGGTGTACGAGCCGTGGAAACAATGACCGCTTCACGCATACAAATCCTTCAAGTAATGTCTGATCAGCGGTTCAAGCTGTCAAAGTTTTTGCCGTCTTTCACCAACTGCACCAGCAATGGCGATGCTTGCCAAAACAAGGGGTCTTGCTTGGCAAACTCATGAATGTCTGCCAAGATTTTTTCTAAGCCCACCATGTCGGCGTACTTCATAGGGCCACCGCGATAACGCGGGAACCCGTAGCCATGCACAAACGTGACGTCTACATCCAAGGGACGCAGCGCAATGCCTTGGTGCACCACATTCGCGCCCTCGTTGACCATGGCCGCCATGTATTTGCGAACAATCAACTCTGGCGTCAACGCACGCGGTTGGATGTTGGCGCGCACACGCTCAGCATCAATGATGTGCAGCACCTCGGGGTCTGGCACACCTGTGCGTGAGCCTTCGGGGTAGAGGTAATAACCGCGCCCCGTTTTCTGACCAAACCAGCCTCGCTCGCAAATGCGATCGGCAATTTGCACATAACGTGCCTTCGGGTCGCGCGTGGCGGCACGTCGTTTGCGCGTGGCCCAGCCAATATCACCGCCTGCCAAATCTGACACTTGGAATGGCCCCATGGGGTAACCAAACTCGCGCATGGCTGCATCAATCTCATAGGGTGAGCAGCCGTCTTCCATCATGTGGTCTGCCGCAGCGCGGTACACCGCCAAGATGCGGTTACCAATGAAGCCATCGCACACACCCGCACGCACCGGTACTTTCTTGAGTTGCGTGGCCAAACTAAACGCCGTGGCCACCACGTCTGCGCTCACCTTTTCTGGCACCACGATTTCAAGCAACTTCATGATGTTGGCGGGTGAGAAAAAGTGCAGGCCAATCACATCTTGCGGGCGCGAAATACTGCCAGCGATTTCATTGATGTCCAAATACGAGGTGTTGGTCGCAATCACCGCATTGGGTTTGCACACGCGGTCAAGCTCTGCAAACACAGCCTTCTTGACCGACATTTCTTCAAACACCGCTTCAATCACCAAATCGGTTTGCGCCAAAGCGTCGTAGTGTGTGCTGGTGCTGAAACGCGCCATCACTTGCGATTTGGCTTGCTCGGTCATGCGACCCTTGGTGATCAAGCCGTTGTAGACCTTCTCGACGTTGTGTCGGCCTCTGGCCACAGCTTCGTCGTCGCGCTCAATCATGGTCACAGGCAAACCTGCATCCAACACCGACACCGCGATGCCCGCACCCATCGTGCCGCCACCAATCACCCCCACACTCGCCACTGGACGAGGGGCTACGCTTTTCACTTCTGGCACTTTCACCACTTCACGCTCTGCAAAGAAGGCATGAATCAAACCTGCACGCTGTGGGCTGTCAATGCATTGCAAAAACAATTGGCGCTCGTTGGTCAGTGCGTCGTCAAACGGCATTTGTAGGCCTGCACGCACCGCCTCAATCACCTTGAGTGGCGAGAACAAACCACGCGATTTCTTTTCGACATCTTTTTGGATTTTTGCGAGCACTTCCAACTGATGGTCGTATCCCACTTTGAACGCATCCAAATCGCGCGTGCGTCGAACAGGCGCACCGTCGGCCAGCAACGCGCGTGCAAAGCTCAGGCCCGCTTGCAGCACATCCGCACCTTCGCCCAACTGGTCAACCAGTTTGCAGTCCACAGCTTCTTGGGCTTTCATGTGTCGGCCACTGAGCATCAACTCCACTGCGGCTTCCACGCCCATCAAGCGAGGTGCGCGTTGCGTACCGCCTGAGCCTGGCAGCAAACCCAGTTGAACTTCAGGCAAACCCAGCTTGGCATCGGGCATAGCCAAACGGTAGTGAGCGGCCATGGCCACTTCTAAACCACCACCCAATGCGGGGCCGTGAATAACAGCCACCACAGGCTTGGTGCACGCTTCGATTCGATTACATACCTCGGGCAAGATGGGATGCATGGGCGGGCGACCAAACTCACGAATATCCGCCCCCGCAATGAATGCTCGGCCCGCGCCCAACAGCAGCAAGCCTTTGACACCGTCATCCGCTTCGGCCTCGTCCATCGCAGCCATCAAACCACGGCGCACATCCACGCTGATGGCATTGACGGGAGGGTGGTCAATCGTGACGACCAGCAAGTCGCCATCTTTGGCTGTGCGAACAACGGTCGTTTCAGAATGGGTAGTCAAACGGAGTCTCCTCATTGTTTTTGTCTTTGATACGCTAGTTTGGCAGATAATATTTCTTGACAATATCAAACTTTATTGACGCTATGTCAAAGAATATTTACTAATGACCGTCGATTTCGCCTCTCTCACGCTTTTGGTCGACATCATTGACGCGGGCAATCTCAGCAAGGCCGCCAGCAAGCTGAAGATGACCCGCGCCAATGTGAGCTACCACCTGCGCCAGCTTGAAAAAACCATGGGTGCCGAGCTGATACGACGCACCAGCCGACGCATGGAACCCACCGAACTGGGCTGGCGGCTGTGCGAACACGGGCGCGCCATTCGCAACGAAATGGCCAGCGCCCACGAAACCGTCACCAACTTGGGCCAAGGCCTGCAGGGTCGTGTGGGTATCAGCGTGCCCAGTGGCTATGGCCACATCGTGATGACGCCTTGGTTGGTTGAGTTCAAAAAGCTCTACCCCGGCGTGGTGCTAGATGTGGTGTTTGAGAACCGAATCGACAACTTGCGTGACGACGTAGACATTGCCATTCGCGTGCTGCCCCAACCCCCAGAAACCATGGTGGCCAAAGACATGGGCACGGTGCGTTACTTGGCCTGTGCGTCCAAGGCATTTGCCCAACAACACGGCATGCCCACCGAGCTGTCGCAACTGCGCACACAACCCATCATCACCGCTAACGTGGTGGGGCGCCAACTGTCGTTGCGTGCGTACCGAGGGGAAGAGCGCCAAGAGGTGATGCTGACGCCCACCCTGATTTCAGACCACTACCCGTTTTTGAAAGAAGTCATTCTGGGCGGCTTGGGCATTGGCTTGATGCCCGACTACATGGTGGCCGATGTGATTGCCAATGGCGAAGTAGTGACCAGCCTAGATGATCACCGCCTGAGCATCTTTGGCACAAACATGTATCTGCTTTACCTGCCATCGCGTCATCGCACCCGTGCGATCAAAACTTGCATCGACTTCTTGGTCAAGAAAGCCAACACGCACGAATCGTAGCAAGGGGAAATCAGGGTGTTGTTTTGAGCAAGGTCTGGATGTCTTGCGCCAACACTTGGGGGCCTACACCATAGCGGCTGTAAAGACGCAAGTTACCTTGCGTGTCATACACATAGCTACCCGCCGAGTGGTCCATGGTGTAACTGGTGGGCGTTTGCCCCTCCACCTTTTTGTAATAAATCTTGTAGTCCTTGGCGACCACCGCCAATTGCTCAGGCGTCGGAATGAACGCCACAAATGTGGGATCGAAGTTGGCCATGTAGGCCTTGAGCAACTCGGCGGTGTCGCGCACAGGGTCTACCGTCACAAACACACCTTGAAGTTTGTCGCCATCAGCCCCCATCAAGCGCTTGACTTCAGCCAGCTCCACCATCGAGGTTGGACACACATCGGGGCATTGCGTGTACCCAAAAAACAGCACCACCACTTTGCCTTTGAAATCAGAAAGGCTGCGACTTTGGCTGTTGTGGTCGGTCAGGGTGAAGCCCTTGGCGTAGCCGGCGCCCGTGATGTCAATGGCGTTGAACTTTGGCTTGTCAGGGCTGCACGCCGCCAAGGCAAGCACAGCCAAGGCAGCCAAGAAATATCGGCGTGTGTGTAAAAACATCAGAGGTAATGGTCAATCAAAAGCGCTGCAAACAACAGGCTGAGGTGAATCAAAGAAAAGCGAAAGGTCTTGCGTGCCAGCTCGTCCGAGTAATTGCGCCACAAGGCCCAACCATAGCCGCAGAACCCTAAACTCAAAATCACCGCGCTGACCAAATACAGCCAGCCACTCATGCGATACACAAAGGGCATCAAACACGCGGCAAACAACACAAAGGTGTAGAGCAAAATTTGCAAACGCGTGAACTCGTTGCCGTGCGTCACAGGCAACATAGGCAGCCCTGCTTTGCGATAGTCCTCCACGCGATACAAGGCCAAAGCCCAAAAATGCGGCGGCGTCCACAAGAAAATGATGAGAAACAAAATCAAAGCCTCGGGGCTCACCTCGCCAGCCATTGCTGCCCAGCCCAACACCGGCGGCATGGCCCCTGATGCACCACCAATCACAATGTTTTGCGGTGTCAACGGCTTCAAGATCACGGTGTAAACCACCGCATAGCCCACAAAGGTAGCGAACGTCAGCCACATGGTGAGTGGGTTCACCCACACATACAAAATCAGCGAACCTACCGCGCACATGAGCGTGGAAAAAAGCAAGGTTTCGCGGTCACTCAACTCGCCTTTGGCAGTGGGTCGCCAGGCCGTGCGTTTCATGCGTGAATCAATGCCTTTCTCCACCAAGCAATTGAACGCGGCTGCGGCTCCAGCCACAAACCAAATGCCCAAACATGCCCACAACGCCAATTGCATCTCGGGCCAAGACGGCACACCAGGCACAGCCAACACCATGCCGATCAGGGCACAAAACACAATGAGTTGAATCACACGCGGTTTGGTCAGCGCATTGAACTGGCGCAAACGAGACATCAGGGGGAAAGCGAGGCTCATAAACGGGGTCTCTTCACAATCAATTCAACACCGTGCTGCGCGAGGCACGCGCACCGGTCAAAATCCACATCAACACCACCACCAGCGCCGCAGCGCCACCGGTGTGCAACACAGCAGCAACCAAGGGCCAATCGAAGACGACGTTCGACAAGCCCGTGAGCAGTTGCAGCAACAAGCAAGCAAGCAACACATGCGCGGCGGTCTTCAGGGCCAACACTCGGCGCAAAGACAAGGCCAAGCCCGTCAGATAAACCAACACCACATAGGCAGCCAAACGATGCACATAGTGAATGGCCGTGAGCGACTCAAACACCAACGGCTGACCCGATGCGTCAAGACCTAAATGTCGCCACAAGGTAAAGCCCTGCTCAAAATTCATCAGTGGCCACCAACTGTTTTGACAGAGTGGAAACGTGTTGCATGCCAGCACCGCGTAGTTGGTGCTGACCCAACCGCCCAACAAAACCTGCACCGTCAACAACAACAAACCCAGCAGCGTGGCACCAAATAGCGCAGGACGCAACAAAATGGACTGAGTACGCGCACTGTCCAAACGTTGGCGTTGCACCTGTAGGGTGAGCAAAGCGAGTAGCACCAAGCCGCCCATCAAGTGCAAGGTGACGATGAGCGGAAACAGTTTCATGGTGACAGTCAAAGCGCCAAACGCGCCTTGCACTCCCACCCAAACCAAAGTGAACGTGGGCCACAGAACGCCAGAGGTTTCATCGCCACGCCTGCGGCGCACCCATGCGAAGGCAGCCAACGTCAAGATCAAACCACCCACAGCCATTGCCATGTACCGATGAATCATTTCAATCCAAGCTTTGGTGTGCGTCACAGGACCATCAGGCATTTGGCTCTGCTCTAGGGCAATCGCAGACTGAGCGCCGACCGGGCTGGCGTGGCCATAACAACCCGGCCAGTCGGGGCAGCCCAGACCTGAATCGGTCAAGCGCGTGAACGCACCAAACAACACCAAATCAAAGGTGATGAACAAAGTGATCAAAGTCAGCGCTTGCACGCGGCGTGCCGTGGACGCCTGCGGATTGCGCAGCCACACCCAACACAGCGGCACCATGGCGACCAAGGCGCCCATGATGAGCAAGTGCAACAAAGGCGTGAGGTTGTAGAGGCTCTCAGTCATAGCTCTGTCTGATTTAGCGTCCCGCCTCGTCCCACGAGGCGGCAGCGCGCAACAAGCGCTCAATGTCACGCTTGGTTTTCAAAGCTGCTTCAGGGCTGAGTTTCGCTGGAAAGCGCATCATCCATTGGCCGTGCGGGTCGACCAAATACAAATGGTCTTGCAAAGCTTGTCCTTGTGCGGGTTGCAGCCATTGCGCCAACGCCTCTTCGTTCACACGCAGCACCGTGGCTTCTTTCAGGCCTGGTGTGATGCTGCTGGGAATGTCTGCGTTGTCATGGATCAACCACACCCAATCGGTACGCGCACGGTCTTTACCAAGGCCCGCCAAAATTTGACGCTGCAAATACAGCTGCTGTTGGCAATCGGCTTGGCAATTGCCACCATTCACGCTGATCAAAAGCCATTGGCCTTTGAGCGATGGCAACTGCACACCATCGCCATTCAGTGCTCGCGCTGTCACATCAGGCAAGGCGCGTACGGGTTCAATCAAATCGCCAAAATTGCGACGCCCCTCGGGGCGCACCACGTAATACGTGAAATATGAAGCCACCACAGGTGCTGCACACACGAGCAACACCAAGATCATTCGTAAACGGCCCATGGCTGTGCGCTTGGCGTCGGTGTGCAAGGCATCGGCGGGTGAAGGCAAGTCATACACCGTCATGCCCAAGGGCTGCTGAGATTTAGAGCGAGGAACGTCTTGCATGTCGATAAGGTTGAATGAATTGGAACCAAATGTAGAGCATCAGCTGCAGTGCAGCGAGTGCAAACCATTGAAAGGCATAAGCTAAGTTTTTTTCAACACCCGCCGTGATCTCAGGCCACTCACGCAGCAGACCATCGGAAGCAGCGTCGGTTTGTAAAACCACAGCGGCGAGCGCACCACCGGTGTCAGAGGCATAAGCATCTAAATCCAGATTTTGCCGAATCTTAGATACCCCTGATGCTGTGCTTGTTGCTTGCGGCTCTTGACTCAATGCCATCAAGCGAGAAGGCGGCGGGGCTATACGGCCATTCACTTGCACCCAACCACCTGGTGTTTGAATCGCGGGCAGCAGCGTTCGGTCCAACTGATGACGTGGCACCCAGCCACGCTGCACCAGCACACGCGTCGAGGCATCCAGCTGCAAAGGGGTGAGGACCCAAAAACCAGCGCGACCGTCCATGGCCCGATTGTCCAAATAGAGGGTGTGCTCAGGCAGCCATTCACCTTGCAACACCACGCGTTGATGCAGCGATTTGAAGTACGAAGGCTGGCCCAACACAGCGGCCGTGTCCAGAACAGGCTCCGCCATTTGAGCCATGATGGCCGCATGGCGTTGCTCCTTTTCGGCAGCACGCGATAGCTGCCAAAACCCCAATCGCGCCGTCAACACCACACCGACCAACATAGCCAATGTCACCCAAGCAAAAGCACGGTGACGTGGAATAGAGATAATGGTGGCCATGAAATTCATTGTTGCACTCGCCTTCTTAGCCATCCTCGCCAGCTTGGGCTCCGCCTTGGTCTTCATGATGCGCAATGGGCGCAGCGGTGAGACCAAATCGGGGCAGATGGTGAAAGCCTTGGGGCTCAGAGTCGGTATTTCAATCGTCTTGTTTATTTGTGTGTTGATTGGCTGGCAGCTAGGTTACATACAACCCACCGGCATTGCTGCAGGCCAATAAATTTCAGCCAACAAAAACAAAGGCCGCGCATGCGGCCTTTGTCACGTCTGGGTGTTGTCTTACAGCCAGTACACCAATATGTATAAACCCAACCAGACCACGTCTACAAAGTGCCAGTACCAAGCGGCACCTTCAAAGCCGAAATGCTTGTCCGCTGTGAAGTGGCCTTTTTGCAAACGCAAGGTGATCACCAACAACATCAACATACCCAAGAACACGTGAAAACCGTGAAAACCTGTGAGCATGTAAAACGTTGAACCATACACACCCGAGGTGAGCTTGAGGTTCATGTCGCTGTAGGCATGGGCGTATTCATAGCCTTGCACAAACAAGAACACCACGCCCAACAACACCGTGAGCCACATGAACTTGATCGTGGTGTCGCGCTTGTTTTGAATCAACGCGTGGTGCGCGATCGTCAGCGTCACGCCCGATGTCAACAACAAGGCGGTGTTGATGGTGGGCAACCAGAACGGTGTCATCACTTGGAAGGGCTCAATGATGCCTGCAGGTGAAGCTGTCATGCCTGCCGCAGCTGTGGGCCACACGGCTTTGAAATCAGGCCATAGCAAGGCGTTGTCCAAGCTACCCAACATCGGCACAGAGTGCGAGCGAGCCCACCACAAAGCAGAAAAGAAAGCACCAAAGAACATCACTTCAGAGAAGATGAACCAGCTCATGCTCCAGCGGAATGACAAATCGATTTTGTGACCGTATTGACCGCCTTCGCTTTCGGAAATGGCATCGCCGAACCATTGGTACAACACACCCAGCCAAAATGCAAGGCCAAAGAACAGGCAGTACTTGCCCCACTCTGCCCCATTGATCCATTGGCCTGCGCCAAGGATCACAAAAAACAGTCCCAAAGCAGCCATCGCCGGATGGCGTGACTCACCAGGTACGTAGTAGTAAGGCGTTGAGCCGTGTGAGGTGCTACTCATATCCACTCCTTCATTATTTCGCAACGACCAGATTGACCAAAACGATCAAGCTGATGACAAACACAAAAACTGCAACCAAGCCCACACCCAGCACATGCAAGGGCGTGATCTTGTCGATATCTTCTTGGAACTCGCTACTTTTGCGAATTCCCAAAAATGACCATGCCACCGCCTTGACCGAACGCATGAGCGAGGTTTTGTTACTCATACGCCCACCTTGACTTGGCGCGGCTCATCCAAAGCAGCCGTAGGCGCTGCAGGGGTTTTGGAGCCGACTTCAAAAAAGGTGTACGACAAGGTGATGGTGGTCACATCTTTGGCTAACTTGGGATCAATCACAAACACCACGGGCCACTGCTTTTTCTCGCCAGGTGCCAAGGTGTATTGGTTGAAACAGAAACATTCCAATTTATTGAAATGCGCTGCCGCTTGGCGTGGCGCATAACTCGGAATGGCTTGGGCAGACATGACGCGGTCTTGCACGTTTTCAAACTCGTACATGACCGTCATCATCTCGCCGGGGTGCACTTGCAAAGAGCTTTGCGCAGGCTTGAACTTCCAAGGGCCACGTGCATTGGCATCGAACTCGACCGTGATGGTGCGGCTCGTGTCCACTTGCGTGTTTTTCGCTTTGGCACGTGCGTTGCCAGAGCCTGGAATTTCGCGCTCGCCCAAAGCCAAGATGTTGATGCCTGTGAATTCACAAATTGCTTTGTACATGGGCACCAAGGCATAACCGAACGCAAACATGCCAGCCGCCACGACGACGAGCTTTTTGAACATCAACAAGTTATGACGAGGTGAGGCCATGGCTTCAGCGGTTCAACAACATGACTTTGACAAAAAATCCGACAAAGAACACCACCGCCACAGAGACCAAAATCAGGCCCAAGCGGAGGTTGTTTTTGCGTTGATCTTGCGTCATGTTCAACCAATCACGCGAGTTGCTGTGGCATCCAGCTTGGGTGGGGTCTCAAAGGTGTGGAAAGGTGCAGGTGAAGGCACTTCCCATTCCAAACCTTCAGCCGCTTCCCAAGGCTTGGCAGCCGCTTTCTCGCCGTGACCGCGCATCGCTGGCAACACCACAAACAAGAAGAAGTACACCTGCGCAAAACCGAAGAAGAACGCACCGATCGATGCCACTGCATTGAAATCAGCAAACTGCATGGGGTAGTCAGCGTAACGACGAGGCATGCCAGCCAGCCCCAAGAAGTGCATCGGGAAGAACGTGACGTTGAACGAAATCAAGGTCCACCAGAAGTGAATTTGACCGCGCGTTTCGTTGTACATCACGCCGGTCCATTTGGGGCACCAGTAGTAGAAGCCAGCGAACATGGCAAACAACGAACCCGCCACCAGCACATAGTGGAAGTGAGCCACCACGTAGTAGGTGTCTTGCACCTGCGTATCAATCGGCGCCATCGACAGGATCAGGCCCGTGAAACCACCCATGGTGAACACAAAGATGAAGCCCACAGCAAACAACATGGGTGTTTCAAACGTCATGGAGCCGCGCCACATGGTGGCAATCCAGTTGAACACCTTCACGCCTGTGGGCACAGAGATCAACATCGTGGCGTACATGAAGAACAACTGGCCGGTCACAGGCATGCCTGTGGCATACATGTGGTGCGCCCAAACGATGAACGACAAAATCGCGATCGACGATGTGGCGTACACCATAGAGGCGTAACCAAACAACTTCTTGCGAGCAAATGCGGGCACGATGTGGCTGATGATGCCGAAGGCCGGCAAGATCATGATGTAGACCTCAGGGTGACCGAAGAACCAGAAGATGTGCTGGTACATGATGGGGTCACCGCCGCCAGCGGGGTTGAAGAAGGTCGTGCCAAAGTGGCGGTCAGTCAGCGTCATGGTGATCGCGCCAGCCAACACGGGCATGACAGCGATCAACAAGTAAGCCGTGATCAACCAAGTCCAGACAAACATAGGCATCTTCATCAAGGTCATGCCTGGCGCGCGCATGTTCAGTACGGTCACGATGATGTTGATGGAACCCATGATGGACGACGCACCCAACACGTGCATGGCAAAAATACCAGCGTCCATGGAGGGGCCCATTTGCAGGGTCAGCGGTGCATAAAGCGTCCAACCCGCAGCGGGTGCACCACCTGGCATAAAGAACGAGCCCGCCAACATGGCAGCCGCAGGAATCATCAACCAGAAGCTGAAGTTGTTCATGCGGGCAAAGGCCATGTCAGACGCGCCGATTTGCAACGGAATCATCCAGTTCGCAAAACCCACGAAGGCGGGCATGATGGCGCCGAACACCATGATGAGTCCATGCATGGTGGTGAGCTGGTTGAACAACTCGGGGTTGACCAACTGCAAGCCGGGCTGGAACAGCTCAGCGCGAATCAACAGCGCCAAGACGCCACCGATGATCAGCATGGTAAAAGCGAACAACAGGTACAAAGTACCAATGTCTTTGTGGTTGGTGGCGTACACCCAACGACGCCAGCCGTGAGGCGCGCCGTGGTGGTCATCGTGACCGTGGCCGTGGGAATCGAGTACTGCGCTCATGATGTGTTCCTTCTAAACGCTAGTTTTAACGGGCGGCCTTGACATCGGCAGGCTGAACCAGCTGGCCGGTCTTGTTGGACCAATTGTTTTTCGTGAAAGTAATCACAGCGGCAATGTCTGTGTCACTGAGTTGCTTCCAAGCAGGCATGGTCAGATTGTTTTGGCCGTTCAACAACACTTTGATCTGCTTGTTCTTGTCAGCATCCAACACCACGGCAGCGCCGTCGAGTGGTTTGATGGGGCCAGCGCCCTTGCCATTGGGTTGGTGGCAAGCGGCACAGTTAGCCGCATACACCTTCTCACCACGCTTAGACAAATCGGCCAAATTCCAAACCTTAGAAGGGTCGTCCATCTTGGCGGCCATCTTCTTTTGCTCTGTAGCCACCCAGGCACTGTAGTCAGCGGCACTGAGCACCTTCACATGAATCGGCATGTAGGCGTGCTCTTTGCCACACAACTCTTGGCATTGGCCGTAGTAGTCGCCCACCGCTTCTGCACGGAACCAGGTGTCACGCACAAAGCCGGGAATCGCATCTTGCTTGACGCCGAGGGACGGCACAGCAAACGCGTGAATCACGTCATTGGCGGTGGTGATGATGCGCACCTTCTTGTTGACGGGCACCACCAGTGGGTTGTCCACTTTCAACAGGTAGTTGTCAATGTCCACGCCCTTGGCGCCGTTGTTTGACATTTCGCGCTGCTCGTTGTCGAGCGTCGAAATGAAAGCAATGCCCTCGCCTTGGCCTTTGATGTAGTCGTAGCCCCACTTCCACTGGTAACCCGTGGCTTTGATGGTGAGGTCAGCATTGGATGTGTCCTTTTGAGCCACCACCGCTTTGGTGGCAGGTAAGGCCATCAAGATCACGATGATGAAAGGAATGACGGTCCATGCAATTTCGACCTTGACCGATTCGTGAAAGCTGGCCGACTTGTGCCCCACCGATTTGCGGTGCTTCCAGATGGAATAGAACATCACACCGAACACCGCCACAAAAATGACGGTACAGATGATGAGCATGAACCAATGTAACCAGCCTTGCTCAATGGCAATTTTGGTCGCGCCAGGTTGGAGGTTCAGTTGTCGAACGCCAGGGCCACCTGGCAAATCGTTCACTGCCCAAGCCGCTGTACTCGCCCATGCGGCGAGAAACAACACACCTGAAGTCAACTTTTGTAAAAGATTGTTCTTCATCACTTTGATTGCCTCAATGTTTTTTATCTTTCGGACTACAAACGCCGCCAAACATTGAGTTAACTCAAGCTGTCTTGGTGGAATTTGCGCTACAAGCTTCCATTTAAAATCATACAGAGCGAGCACTAGGGGATTGCCCTAGTAGGGTTCGCATGTCTTGCAACGACACCGAACTGTGCTGCTCTACTTTCAGGCGTGGCAATGGCTTCAAAGCGTGGCCATAAATAACTTCAACCGTCAATGTCAAACGCCCATCTTGCTGTGGTTTAGCCAACAATAACAGCGCATTCTCGAACCGCGCCAACCACTGTTTACCACGCAGACCAGCAAAGCGATCACGGTGTAAGTTGCGGCCCAGCAAGCGAAAGTCGGCAATCAAGCTTTGCGTCGATGCATAGGTCAACGTGATGCGCTCCATGTCCATCACGGGCTCTGCAAATCCAGCTTGCACTAGCATGTCACCCCAGTCATGCATATCGGTGAAACTGTGGCATGCAGGCGGCCAACCTTGATTTTGGTACACCTCAGCCAGCTCACGCAGTGTGTCCGGTCCGAGACACGAGAACATCAAAAAGCCATCCACAGCTAACAGTTGGTGCCATTTCCGCAACAAAGTTTGCGGATCTTCGCTCGTGTGCAACGCCATATTGGCCCACAACATATCGGCGCTGCCTGGCTCTGATGCACCAAATGTCAAAGCATCCTGCTTCAACCAGCGCCGCCACCAAGGCGCTTGCAGTGCCTGGCGCGCCAACTGTTCACGTTCAACACTGGTTTCCAACACTTGGCAATGCGCCTGCGGGTAACGTGCACTTAGCTTGGCGTGCGTTTGCAGGCCGCCACTCACAGGCGCCCAATCCACCCAAAATTTGGGTTGTAAGCGAATCCACTGCAAACGGTCTTCCATGCGACGGCCAATTTCCTCGTTCAGCCAAGGCGAAGCCGCATGTGGCCATGCGGCCCAACGGGCGCTGGCCACAGGGTCAAGTGAGGGGGGCGTATCAGGCGAAGACGGTTCAGACATGGTCCCTATTATCGACACCGTGTCCTTCGCAAACATTGCGCTGTGCTTCAACCCAAACCAGCGCAATGTCTTTCCAATGCGGGGCATGTTGAAGCTTCCAAGTGTTTGTCATATCTGCCATCGCTGGCCCAGCCAGCCTTTATGCGCGCCCTGTGTCGAGCGCTTTGCCCAGCCCACGCTGCGCTGCCCCACCTGCGCCCTCACCCTCACACACGCAAGCTGCCGCAACTGCGCCCAGCACCCAAGCCCGCTAGACGCCTGCGTGGCCGCCGTGAGCTACACCTTTCCATGGGCAGGCTGCATTGCACGCTTTAAGTTTCAAGCCGACCCCAGCCTCGCCTACGCCTTGGCCCACCTCATGCGTCACGCCCCATGGGTTGAGCCCGCGTTAGATGAGGCCACCCTCGTAGTGCCTATGCCCCTCTCCCACTCCCGCCTGCGCGAACGCGGCTTTAACCAAGCCCTCGAACTGGCTCGCCACTTGGCCACACACAAAACCAACGCCCACACCTTACTGCGCCGTGGCGACAGTGCTCATCAAGTTGGGGCCCCACGTCACGAACGGCTAGAGCATGTGCGGGATGCGTTTTGGGTATCGCCCGACCGTGTGTCTGCCGTGCGCAGTCAGCGTGTGGTGCTGGTAGACGATGTGATGACCACGGGAGCATCCATGTACGAGGCGGCGCGAGTGTTGAAGGTTGCGGGTGCGGTTCACATCACTGGGCTGGTCCTCGCACGCACAGAAGAACGCGAAGCGCATCACTAATGCTCTCCAATCAGCCTAGCAGCACCTCGCGCATGCAAGACAATAAGCGCATGTTCCACATCGTCCTCGTCCACCCCGAAATCCCGCCCAACACCGGCAACGTCATCCGCTTGGCAGCCAACACCGGTTGCACATTGCATTTGATTGAGCCTTTGGGCTTCTCGATGGAAGACAAGCACATGCGCCGCGCGGGCTTGGACTACCACGAGTACGCGCCCGTGCTACGCCACGCCGACTGGTCCACGTTTTTGAACGACGCCAAACCCGACCCCGCGCGTATGTTTGCGATGACCACCAAAGGCTCCAGCACCGCGCATGACACCACCTTTCAGCCCGGCGATTGGTTTGTATTTGGGTCTGAGACCAGCGGCTTGCCTGTGGACATACGCGAAAGCTTTCCACTCAGCCAGCGCCTGCGCCTGCCCATGCGTGCCGACCAGCGCAGCTTGAACCTGTCAAACTCGGTAGCCGTCATCACCTACGAAGCTTGGCGACAAAACGGGTTTGTGGGCAAGGCTTAAGCGTCAAGCCTTATGGCGTTCTGCAAAGCACCATATAGCCTTAGGTTTTAAGCCCTCGCCTACACTAGAGGTCTTGATTTATATAGATTTATTCCAGTCATGAGTGCATTCCTAGACGAAGAAGTTTTGTCCGTCCACCACTGGACCGATCGCCTGTTCAGTTTCACCACCACACGCGACACCTCGCTGCGTTTCTCCAACGGCCACTTCACCATGATTGGCTTGCGCGGCGAAAACGGCAAACCCTTGTTGCGCGCCTACAGCATCGTCAGCGCCAACTATGAAGAACACTTGGAGTTTTTGAGCATCAAGGTGCAAGACGGCCCTCTCACCTCCAAGCTGCAACACATCAAAGTGGGCGACAAAATTGTGGTCGGCAAAAAGCCCACCGGCACTTTGTTAATCGACTATTTGCTGCCCGCCAAAAACCTTTACCTCATCGGCACAGGCACAGGATTGGCCCCGTTCCTCAGCATCGTGCGTGACCCTGATACGTATGAGCGTTTTGAGAAAGTCATCTTGGTCCACGGCGTGCGCGAAGTGAAAGAGCTGGCCTATCACGACTACTTGACCGAAGAGCTGCCCAAGCACGAGTTCTTGGGCGAAATGGTCAGCGCACAAATGTTGTACTACCCCACCGTCACCCGCGAGCCCTACAAAAACCAAGGCCGTGTGACGGACTTGCTCACTTCAAATAAGCTCACCCAAGATTTGGGCTTGCCCAACCTTGACCCAGCCAACGACCGCATCATGATTTGCGGCAGCCCCGGCCTGAACAAGGACATGCGCAGCTTGCTGGAAGAGCGCGGCTTCAAAGAAGGCTCCACCACCACCCCCGGCGACTTTGTGGTGGAACGTGCGTTCGTTGAACAGTAATCAAAGTCACTGATGTTCGAACCTAGCCAAGCCGACGTACGGCGCTTCTTCTGCTCCGTCTACGCCAAGTGGCGTGAGGGGCAACCCATGGACGCGCTGGAAACCTTGGCCAGTCAATGGGTGGCCGAGCACCCCGAGTACCACGCTGATTTCTCCAACGTGGATGCTGCGCTTGAGCGCATGTACGAGGTGAAAGACGGCAAGACCAACCCCTTCTTGCATTTGTCCATGCACCTGTCGGTGAGCGAGCAATGCTCGATTGACCAACCGCGCGGCATTCGCCAAGCGGTGGAGCTGCTCACGGCCAAACGCGACTCGCTGCACGACGCACACCACGAAACAATGGACGCATTGGGCCAAATGATTTGGGAAAGCCAACGCAGCGGCCGCCCACCCGATGGCCATGCCTACATTGACGCGGTGCAACGCCGAGCCACCAAAGACTGAAGCAAAGGCGCATTAAGATCTCCCAAAATACAAACAGGAGACAAACCATGCGCCACTTCTCAATTAAGTCCAACTCTCGCCGCACCTTGTGTGCCGGCATCGCCATCGCAGCGCTCAGTGCCATTGGCCTGCCCGCCGCACACGCACAAACCTACCCCAACAAACCCATCAAATTTGTCGTGCCCTTCAGTGCAGGCAGTGCCACCGACAACGTGGGCCGTATCTTGGCGCAGGCCATGGGCGAAGCGATGGGGCAAACCATCACAGTAGAAAACAAAGCAGGGGCCAACGGCATCTTGGGTGCTGAAATGGTCAAAGGCGCGCCTGCCGACGGCTACACCTTCTTAGTCACCACCAGCACCACACAAGCGGCCAACGTGCACCTGTACCGCAAGCTGCCGTACGACCCCGTGAAAGACTTCACGCCCATCGGCAAGATTGGTGAGACCGGCTTCATCTTGATGGTCAACACCGACTTCCCCGCCAAAGACATGAAAGAGTTTGTGAGCTACGCCAAGGCCAACCCAGGCAAGCTCGCGTTTGGCCATGGTTCATCGGGCTCATTGGTGTCAGCCGCCATGCTGACTGAGTTGGCGGGCCTTCAAACCGTCAACGTGCCCTACAAAAGCATTCCCCCTGCTTTGACTGATTTACTGGGTGGCCAAATTCAATTCGCCTTTGCCGACACAGGTAATGCTGTGTCGCAAATGAACGGTGGCCGCATGCGTGGCCTAGGTGTGACCACCAAAAAACGCGCAGGCAAAGCGCCCAACGTGCCGCCCATTGGCGACACCGTGAACGGCTACAACGTCAGCGCATGGTTCGGCCTGATGGCCCCTTCTGGCATGCCCGCTGACGTGCAAAAGAAAGCCACAGCCACTTTGATGGCTGTGCTGGCCAAGCCTGAAGTGCGCGAAAAAATTCAAGGCGTGGGCATTGACCTAGATGTGGAAGACTCCGCCGCACTCGCCAAAACCATCGACGCCGAAATCAAAAAATGGGGCGGTTGGGTCAAGACCGCTGGCATCACACCTGAATAAGCCATGAGCCTGACTGACAACGCAAGCCTGCAAGGCGCACTCGCAGGTTTGCGCGTGATTGATTTGACGGGCGTGGTGCTAGGCCCCTACGCCACGCAAATCTTGGGCGACTACGGCGCTGACGTCATCAAGATCGAGCCGCCCAGCGGCGACATCATGCGCCACGCTGGCCCCATGAAGCACCCAGGCATGGGCCATATCTTCATCAACGCCAACCGCAACAAACGCTCAGTTGTGCTGGACTTGAAAAAACCAGAGCAACGCGAACAGCTGCTGGCCTTGTGCAAAACCGCCGATGTACTGACCTACAACATTCGCCCTGCCGCAATGGCGCGTTTGGGTTTGTCGTATGACACATTGCGCGCCGTCAACCCACGCTTGATCGTATGCGGCGCGTATGGCTACAGCGAAGGCGGCCCCTACTCAAACTGGCCCGCGTACGACGATCTGATTCAAGGCGCTGTCGGTATGCCATGGTTGATGACGCAAAGCGGCAGCGCCGAGCCACGCTATGCACCCACCACCTTTGCCGACCGTGTGACAGGGCTCAACATGGTGCATGCGGTGATGGCTGCCATCATTGCGCGCTACCGCACTGGCGTGGGCCAGCATGTGGAAGTGCCCATGTTTGAATGCTTGTTGCAGTTTGTGTTGGGCGATCACTTGTGTGGCGAAACATGGAAGCCGTCGCTGGGCGGCATGGGCTATGCACGTTTGCTTGCTGTGAATCGCAAGCCCTACGCCACTCAAGACGGCCACATCTGCGCCCTCATGTACAACGACACACATTGGCAAGCGTTTTTAAAACTCGTGGGCCAACCAGATTTGTTTCAAACCGACGCACGCTTTGCCACGCATGCAGATCGACTCAAGAACATCGATGCGCTGTATGGTGTGGTTGGCGAACACATGCGCACGCGCACCAGTGCCGAGTGGATGAAAGACTTCACCGCGCATGACATTCCTGTCATGCCCATGATGAAGCTGGATGACTTGCTGACCGACCCACACCTTGCCGCCACGCAAGGCTGGCTAGATGTGCCGCATCCGTTTGAAGGCCTATTGCGTCAACTGCGTCCTCCAGTGCGCATGAGCGGCACACCGACAGGCGTGTGGCGCCCCGCACCGCGTTTGGGTGAACACACCGAAGAAGTGCTGAGCAGCCTCAAAACTTGAAGCAAAGGTCTGTGCTACAACTGCCAAGACACTGCCGTCACGAATGGAAAAGCACATGCACACCCCCTCTCAACCACTCGGTGCCCAAACCGTTTCAGCAGCAGATTTGCGACTGACCATCCAGCCCACAGAGCTGGGCTTTAGCGACACCTCCGAATTGGTGTCACACGCCCTGCCGTGGATTGGCCAAGAGCGCGCCGAGACCGCCGCGCGCTTTGGCTTGGAAATGACGCAAGCCAACTACAACTTGTTTGTGTTGGGTGAAGTCGGTAGCGGTCGCTCGACCTTGCTTCGACAAATGATGCACAGCGTCGCGGCCACCCGAGCTGTGCCACCTGACCTGTGCTACTTGCACAACTTTGACTCGCCAGAGCATCCGCACGCGGTGCACATGCCCGCAGGCGAAGGCCGCAAGCTGCGCGTGCACATGGCACAACTCACCAAAACACTGCTGACCGAAATTCCCAAACGTCTGATCGCTCAAGACTTCAAGGTCGAAAGCGAACACATCGAAAAAACCTACAAACAAGAAGAAGACCGTGCTTACGCCGTACTGGATGCGTTTGCTGAGGCGCGCAGTTTTTCGCTGTTTCGCGAAGGCGGGCATTTGGTGTTCACCCTGCGCGATGAAAAAGGCGTGCCCTTGACAGAAGCCGAAGCACTGGCTTTGCCCAAAGAGCGACGCACGGCCATCGACCAAGCCGAGGTGGAGCTGCGCGCCGAGATTGCCAACTTCCTCGACAAAACACGTCCGATTGACCGTGTCAAAAACGAAGGCTTGGCCGCCTTGCGTCGCCAAACCATCAAGCCCATGTTGGAGCAAGAGTTAGCGCACATCCAACAAGCCTTGTCCAAACCCAGCCAAGACAACGCCAAGCTCGCGCATTACTTTCAAAAAGTCATGGCGGATGTGCTGGAACACATCGAACTGTTTGAGCCCCGCGACGATGACGAAGAAGAAACACGCCTCGAAGCCCTCAACACCTTGCTGCTGCGCTACCGCGTGAACGTGGCCGTGGACAACCACGACACACATGGCGCGCCCGTGTTGGTCGAAGACAACCCCGTGTTTCGCACCTTGTTTGGCAGCGTGGAATACCAAACCGAAGACGATGTGTTGATGACCGACTTCTCGCGCATCCGCGCCGGCAGCTTGCTCAAGGCACACGGTGGATTTTTGATGCTGCATGTGCGCGACTTACTGACCGATGCCTTGGTGTGGGAAAAGCTCTCACGCTTTTTGCGCAGTGGTCGTTTGCAGATTGAAGAATCAGGCTTGCACCTCTCGCCGATTGCCTCGGTGGCACTCGAACCCGAGGCCGTACACATCGACGTGAAGATTGTGCTGATTGGCACCGTCGAGGAGTACTACGTGTTGCAAGAAGGCGCACCCGAGTTCTTCCGTCGCTTCATGTGCAAAGTGGAATTTTCCGAAAGCTTTACGGCCAATGCAGGCACGCACCGCGCCTCCGCCATCTTTGTGGCACACAGTTGCCAGCGCCTAGGTTTGCCACATTTCAACGCCGATGCAGTGGCCCGCTTGATCGAATGCACGCACCGCGAGGTGGATGACCAGACGCGTCAAAGCGCGTTGTTCTCGCACACCGAATCACTCATCATTGAAAGCGCCAGTCACGCTCGCCAACGCAGCGCAGACAAGGTGCAAGCTGCCGATGTGGATGCCGCCATCGCGGCACGCAATTTCAGAAACGGCTACATCGAGCAGCGTTTGCAAGAATCCATCACCGATGGCGAACGGCTGATTTCTTTGAAAGGCGAATGCGTAGGCCAACTCAATGGCCTCACCGTCATCGAGCTGGGCGACCATGCCTTTGGCTTTCCTGTGCGTGTCACGGCACGCACTTATGCGGGCAACGAGGGATTGGTCAACATCGAACGCGAAGTGAAGTTATCAGGCCCCATTCACGACAAGGGTGTGCTCATCTTGCACAGCTATTTGTCAGCGCTGTTTTCGCACATCGCACCTTTGGCCTTCAACGCCTCAGTGGTGTTTGAGCAAGAGTACAGCGGCGTCGAGGGCGACTCTGCGTCGTGTGCCGAGCTGTATGCCCTGCTATCCTCTCTCTCAGGCTTGCCACTCAAACAAAACATTGCGGTCACAGGTGCGGTCAATCAAAACGGCGAAATTTTGCCCGTGGGTGGCGTGAACGAAAAAATCGAAGGCTTCTTTCGCACCTGCAAAGCCCAAGGCTTGGACGGCACACAAGGCGCCTTGATTCCCAGTCGCAACCGTCATCATTTGATGCTCAGCCAAGACGTGGTGGATGCTGTCGCACAAGGACAATTTCACATTTACACCGCAGAGCATGCCAGCGAAGGGGCTGAGCTCTTGATGGGAACCGTCTTTGGCAAAGAGCTCAAAGGGGGCAGCTATGAAGCGCAAAGCATCTTGGCCTTGGCCGATAAAACGCTACAAGCCTACCGACGTGCCTGCCACAAAGAGCCCGCACAAAGTGTGCGGCACATGAGCCACAAATTTCAAAAGCAACTCGACGGCAAATAAAAAAAGCCCCACAGCGTGGGGCTTTCGCTCAGGCAAACCGTTGCTTTAACGGAACTTGCTCTGAGGCACCGTTTTAAGATCGCCTTGCTGAGAAGCAACGTAGTTGGCTAGCTCTTTCAGCTCAGCATTGCTGAACTGCTTAGCCACGCCACCCATCACACCGTTGCTACGACCCCAAGTGGCAGTGCCCTCTACCTTGTAAGACTTCAAAGCCACAAACAAGTAGTCGGCATGTTGACCTGCAATTTTTGGATAGCTGGGGTCAATGGGTTTGGCAAAGTTTTCACCATGGCATGAAGCACATGCACCTTTGGTAAGCAAAGCGGCCACTTTGGCGTTGGGCTCAGTCGCCTTGGCTGGCAACTCTGCGCCAGCAACCTTGCCATGATTGGCGTAGTAGGCAGAAATATCGGCCATGTCTTGGTCACTCAAACTGTCGGCAATGCCGCGCATGGTGGGGTGTTTGCGCTCGCCTTTTTTGTAGGCGTTCAACACGGTAGTGATGTACTTTTCGCTTTGGCCAGAAATTTTGGGTACTTTGTAAACTTCAGGAAAACTGGCTTGATAGCCTGTGATGCCGTGGCAACCGATACACATCGCGATTTTCTTTTCACCTGCGTTAGCATCGCCTTTGACGTCTTGGGCCAATGAGAGCGACGACACAGCAGATACAGTCAGAGCAAACGCGAACGAGACAAACTTTTTCATATGCAAACCACAATCCCTAGAGGTTGATGTAAACCAAATAATAGACGGAACGACCCATGAAATTCAAAGGCACTGACACCTACGTTGCAACCCAAGACCTGATGCTCGCGGTCAACGCGGCCATCGCACTCAAGCGACCCTTGCTGGTCAAGGGCGAACCAGGCACAGGCAAGACTATGCTTGCAGAAGAGGTGGCCCAATCCCTGGGTTTACCCCTGTTGCAATGGCACATCAAATCCACGACCAAGGCCCAACAAGGACTGTATGAATACGATGCCGTGAGCCGTTTGCGCGACAGCCAGATGGCTGATACCGAGAGCGCAGAACGCGTCAAAGACATCAACAACTACATCCTCAAAGGCGTGTTGTGGCAAGCGTTCACCTCCGAGCAACCCGTGGCCTTGTTGATCGACGAGATCGACAAAGCCGACATCGAGTTCCCCAACGACCTGTTACGCGAGCTCGACCGCATGGAGTTTTATTGCTACGAAACACGCCAGCTCATCAAGGCCAAAAATCGCCCCTTGGTGTTCATCACCTCGAACAACGAGAAAGAGCTGCCAGATGCGTTTTTGCGCCGCTGCTTCTTTCACTACATCAAGTTCCCAGACGCTGACACCATGCGCCACATCGTGCAGGTGCACTTCCCCACCATCAAGCAAGACTTGTTGAGCGTGGCGATGAAGACCTTCTTTGACATTCGCAACTTGCCCGGATTGAAGAAAAAACCATCGACCAGTGAGTTGATTGACTGGCTCAAGTTGCTGGTGGCCGAAGACATCCCGATTGAAGCCCTGCAAACCGCAGACGACAAAGTATCCATCCCACCACTCGTGGGCGCGCTGCTGAAAAACGAGCAAGACACCACGCTGTTTGAAAAGCTGGTGTTCATGCAAAGCCGTAACCGTTAAGAAGAGATCACCATGTTTGCATCCCTCATCGAAGGCCTGACCGATGCCATTGGCTTCGTCGTAGGCGCATTGCTCGGCTATGGCTTAGGCGTGGCATTTGGCTTGAATTTGTTTGCCGAAGGCTATGGCACGGGCAGCATCATTGCGATCTTGCTGGTCGGCATTGGCGGCGGCATGGGCTTACAAGCTGCACGCCGCTTTCGTGCCCCCAAGCCAGACGCCGAATAAAACTACGCCATGCTGATCGACTTCTTCTACACCCTGCGCGCGGCCAAGCTGCCGGTTTCGGTGAAGGAGTACCTCACGCTGCTGGAGGCGCTGCAAAAGCAAGTGGTGGGGCCTGGTAGCGATGCCTGCAGCATGGATGACTTTTATGTGTTGAGCCGCCTCATCTTGGTCAAAGATGAAAAGCACTACGACAAGTTTGACCGCGCGTTCGGTGCGTACTTCAAAGGCGTGGAGCTGCTGACCGACTTCACCAAAGAAGTACCGTTGGATTGGTTAGAAAAAATCCTTCAAAAAGAACTCACCCCTGAACAAAAAGCCGCCATCGAAAAAATGGGGTGGGACGAGTTGATGGAGACGCTGAAAAAACGTCTCGAAGAACAAAAAGAACGCCACGAAGGTGGCAACAAATGGATTGGCACAGGTGGCACATCGCCTTTTGGCAATGGTGGCTATAACCCACAAGGCATTCGCATTGGCGGTAAAGGCGGTAACCGCAGCGCCGTGAAAGTATGGGACCAACGCGCCTACCGCGACTACGACGACACCCAAGAGCTGGGCACACGCAACATCAAAGTGGCCTTGCGTCGCTTGCGTCGCTTTGCACGTGAAGGCTCGGCCGAAGAGCTGGACCTTGACGGCACGATTCATAAGACCGCAGCCAATGCAGGCTTTTTAGACATCTTGATGCGCCCCGAGCGCCACAACAATGTGAAGGTGTTGTTGCTCATGGATGTGGGCGGCACGATGGACGACCACATCGCCCGCGTGGAAGAGTTGTTCAGCGCAGCCAAAGCCGAGTTCAAACACTTGGAGTTTTATTACTTCCACAACTGCGTGTACGACTTCATGTGGCGCAACAACAAGCGCCGCTATGCCGAGAAGTTTGAGACCTGGGACATCATTCGCAAATACAACAAAGACTACAAGCTCATCTTCATTGGCGACGCCACCATGAGCCCGTACGAAATTGTGCAACCCGGTGGCAGCGTGGAATACAACAACGAAGAAGCCGGTGCCGAGTGGCTACAACGCCTGCTTCACGCGTTTCCTAAATTTGCGTGGATCAACCCCGAACCTCAAGGCGTGTGGCAATACCGCCAAAGCATTGCCATGATTCAACAAATCGTCAGCAACCGCATGTACCCGCTCACGCTCAAAGGCTTGGAAGAAGCCATGCGAATGCTGAGCAAGTGACACCGTAAAATACGCATCGGTCGCCACCGTAGTTCAATGGATAGAACTCTCCCCTCCTAAGGGAGTGATACAGGTTCGATTCCTGTCGGGGGCACCAGCTGCCTTATGTTTCAAGGCTTCCCGTGAGATATGTGAATTATTCCCACATTAATTACCACAGGCAAGCCGGAAGTTTGATTGCTCCGGCACAGATACAACACATACAAACAGCGTGTCCCACAGTGATACCAATGTGGCTGATACGCCAGATGGCTACATAACATCCCTTGACTGCTTC
>NZ_PTQX01000025.1:0-25284 GCF_002943475.1 Limnohabitans sp. TS-CS-82
GTCTGGATTGAGCACAGCCTGAGCTTTCGGGGTCGTGCGCGCTTGTTCTTCACGGACGAGCGTTGGCAGGCAGAGTCCAAGAAACACTATGCCCGTCTATCGTTACCCAGCAAGGCTGCCACTTTCTTGAAGCCTTTGCTGGCCAGAGTAACTGCCGGTGTCGATGCGGTGGCCGCTGCAGCCCGCAGTGGCGTACTGCGCGTGGATGATGAACTCCATTTGTCGCCATTGCCCGCAGAGGACGAAGACCCAGAAGTGACCAAGCTGCGCGCGGCTTTGGATCACCGCATCGGTGAGGTTCAATTGCCGGAAGTGATTCTGGCCGTTGACGCCCAGGTGCGCTTTAGCTGGATCATGCTCGGACGTGAGCCGCGCTCTACCGACGAGCTGCTGATGGTCTATGCCGGCATCATGGCCCACGGCACCAGTCTGACTGCGGTCGAATGCGCGCGCATGATTCCGCAATTGTCTGCCACCAGCATTCGCCAGGCCATGCGCTGGGCGCGGGACGAACGGCGTCTGAGCCAGGCCTGCCAGGCTGTGCTGGAATTCATGCAGCGACACCCGATTGCCGCCACCTGGGGGCGGTCCGATTTGGCATCTTCTGACATGATGAGCATGGAGACCACCAAACGGGTGTGGCAAGCCCGGCTTGATCCTCGGCGCAACACACCTTCCATTGGAATCTACTCCCATGTAAAAGACCGGTGGGGCATCTTCCATGCGCAGCCCTTTGTGCTCAATGAGCGCCAGGCGGGCGTGGCCATTGAAGGTGTCATCCGCCAAGAAAAGCTGGAGACCAGCCAGCTTGCTGTGGATACCCATGGCTACACCGACTTTGCCATGTCACATGCCCGTTTGCTTGGTTTTGATCTTTGCCCGCGGTTGAAGGAACTCAAACAGCGCCACCTCTTTGTGCCACGCGGCACCAAAGTGCCCGCAGAAATCGCTGCGGTGTGCGAAGCCAATGTCGACGTCGCTTTGATCGAAAAGCATTGGGATAGTCTGGTGCACCTGGCAGCCTCGGTCATGAGCGGACATGCCAGTGCGGTGGCAGCTCTTGCGCGGTTCGGTTCTGCCGCCCAGGGCGATCCAATCTATGAGGCTGGCGTGCAATTGGGGCGGTTGCTGCGTACGGCGTTTTTGGCTGACTACTTTGTCAAGGACGCTTTCAGGAACGAGTTGCGCCGGGTGCTCAATCGGGGCGAGGCTGTTAACGCCCTCAAGCGCGCCATTTATACCGGCCGGATCAGCCCGGCGCAGGCCAAACGTGTCGATGAAATGCAGGCTGTGGCCGATGCGTTGAGCCTGATGGCCAACATCGTGATGGCGTGGAATACCTCACAGATGCAGGCGGTCCTGGATCGCTGGTCGAACCGCCGCCAGGTCATTCCACCGGAACTGATCGGGAAGATTGCGCCCACCAGGCTGGAGAGCATCAACTTGCGGGGTGTGTTTCGCTTCCCGGTTGACCGCTATGCTGACCAAATCCTGCCTTCGCGGCCAAATGCATCGATAACTGGCACCAATGGATGAAACCGACCACGGTTTGACGCCACGAATCGCAGATTTGAAAGTGAACAGGAAAGTCAATGAAATCAACGATCTACCAACACCACCTCCGCGCCAGTGCTAGCTTTTCGTACCGTCACTTATTGCACTGAAAACGAGGAGACCCCGCAGAGCTCCGTGCTCGGCTTCCCACTTCTCGTTGAAGCTGGCCACATGGCCGGCCAGCGTCACGATGCCGTCCTTGACCTCGACACCGATGGCTGCGGCGCCTACCGAAGGCTCCCACGCAAGTTCGGCCAGCACGTCGTGCTGGATCTGGCTATCGGTTTTGGTCATGACTGTCATCCTTGTTGGAAAGAGGCAGCTTGTGCGGCAACGGCCTCTGAGGTCTGTGCGCCAACGCACCTCCGCGGCGACGATGATTCGTCGGCAAGCGTCATCCCGCCTGCGCACCGCTGTAACGCGCCTCCTGGAGATCGATCTCGCGCACCATGCGCGCTTGCGTCGCGTCGCTGATCCGGTGGTCGTGGGCGCGCAGCAGAATTTCATCGCGCTCGGCACGCAGCCCGACCAGGCGCAGTTGGCTGTCGATGGCATCGGCTGCGTGCCGCCGGTCTGCGGCGCCAGCTTTGCCAGGATCCATATCGATTTGCTGCCGATAAAGTGCGATCAGACGGGACGCCGCTGCCGCGTAGACACCGGCGTCGACGCCGGCGCTTGTAGACGTTGGGAGCAAGCGAGCAAGCTGGGCACGTTCGATCGCACCGATGGCGGCTTCGGCTGCCCATGCTCTGGCCTGTTCCTCCTCGGCGACACGGGACGTCTCAGGCAACACCACGCCCCGCAGCGCGCGTGGCAGCAACACGGTGGCGACCAGAAGCGACATCAGGATGACACCGGCCGCTAGAAAAATGGCCAGATCGCGGCCCGGAAAGGGTGTGCCGTCGCTCAGCGCCAAAGGCAAGGTGAGCACGCCTGCCAGCGTGACGGCGCCCCGCACGCCCGCCACCGACATGGCAGCCACCACACGCCACCGCTGGCCGTGGGACGTCTGCACGAGGGACTGCATGCCCAGGTAGGCGACCTTCATCGATGCCCAGACCCACGCGAAGCGCAGCGCAGCCAGGGCGATGACGATGCCCAGCACATACACACCGAGCCACCACGGGTTGTGATGTCCCGTTATTCGTACGGTCTCGCCCGCACCGGCGAGGATCGACGGAATCTGCTCGCCCAGGAGCACGAACACACTGCCGTTGGCCAACAGCTGCAACGTGTCCCATACTGCCGTGCGCCGGATGCGCGTGACCGCCTGCCAGTGCGCATGTGGACTGTGGCCCATCGTGATGCCGGCCGCGACGGCGGCCAGAATGCCCGAGCAATGCAGGGCTTCGGCCAGCAGGTACACGCCAAAGGGAATCAACACGCTCGCAAGGATCTGCGCGCCGCCGTCGTCGCCCACCAGCACTGACGGCGACGACGAGCGCGCACGTGTCACCAGCCAGGTCACGGCGAACCCGACGCCCAACCCACCCGAGGCGACCCACAGGAAGTCGAGCAGCGCCTGCGAGAGTCCGAACGACCCCGTGAGCGCGGCGGCGACGGCGAATCGCATGCACACGAGGCCCGAGGCGTCGTTGAAGAGCGCTTCGCCCTCGAGGATGCGGCGCATGCGCAATGGAAGCGGCGTCTGGCCCGCGATGGCCGACACGGCGATCGGGTCGGTCGGCGAGATCACGGCCGCCAGCGCGAACGCCACCGGCAGCGGCACCGCGGGGATCAACCAATGGATCAGCAGCCCGATGCCAAGCACCGTGAAGACCACCAGCCCCAATGCCAGCGTGACGACGGTCGGCGCATCGCGCCGGAGGTCGTCCTTGGGGATGCGCCATCCGTCGAGGAACAACAGTGGAGGCAGCAACAGAAGGAAGAACACATCCGGGTCGAGCGCCACGGACGTGAGGCCCGAATAGAACACGCCGCATCCGAGCGCGATCTGGATCAGCGGCACCGGCAGGCGCACGGCTCGGGCGATCAGACGGCTGGCAACGACGGCCAGCAGCATGATCAGAACGAGACGTGTCGCATCCATGTCGTCGGCGGGTAGGCCTCGGCTATCGCGACACTATCGAGCAGCGATTCGCACTGACCGGACTCGCACTCGGGCTCACTCGAATGCCTTGACCAAGGCCTCGAACTCCGCCTTGATCGATCTGTCGTGGCGCGTGACGGGCGGGATCTTGCGGTCGATGTGCAGCAGTTCATAAACGGCCGTCTGCGCCGCCCGCACCGAGTACTCGACGGTGAAGACCACATCGTCCGCCAGCTCCACGAACTGGCTGACGAATGCAAGGTTTTGGGAGCCTGCGGGCACCGGCAGCGGCCGATCGCCGGGCATGCGCGGCATGAACATGCTGGTGATGTAGGGCATGCGGCAGGGAATGCAGTTGCCCGTCTCAACGGTCGAGAGGTCGAAGCGCAGGTGGCCGCAGAGTTCCTGAAGGATCTCCGCCCCATTGCACTGCTCCATCGGCTTCGGCACGAAGTTGCCGACCCGGTCTGGCAACAGGCCGTAGCCCCAGAACACCTGCACGTCCGCCGGCTGGTCGATGAAGTGCGGCTGGTGGGCCAGCACGATCGACATGAGCCAGTTCGAATCCTTGAAGGTCACCAAGCCGCCGGTGCCCGCCTCGTTGCCGCTGAACTGCGCCATCGCATCGAAGAATTCGGGGTTCTGCAGCGTGACGGTGAACGACTCCCAGCAGGACTGCGCGATGCAGCTGTTGAAGGCCCCCGGGTTGCTGAAGCCGGGCCGGTTCGTTGCCAGGTTCTCCCACAGCGTCCAGCCGCCCCCCTCCGTCTTGCTGCGTTGCGGCGGTGCCTCGCTCATCGAACCGAGGCTGGACGAATCGGTCATGGAGCCGTTCTGAAGAAACACCAGGTCGCCGTCTCCCACCGCGATGCGCGCGGATTGCCCCTGATGCGTCGTGTGAATGCCGGTCACCACCAGGCGGTCTTCACGGGTGGTGTGGTCGAGCATGGTCACCATGCAGTCCATCACGAAGTGGACGCCCTGCCCCTCCAGCCAGGCCTGCAACGGACGCACCAGCGAGTCGTATTGGTTGAAAACCGTCCGCTTGACACCCCCGAGGGTCTCGATGCGAGAAAACTCCAGCACGAAGCGATGCAGGTAACGCCTGAACTCGACCGCGCTGTGCCAGGGCTGGAACGCGAAGGTCGTCACCCACATGAACCAGAACTCGGTTTCGAAGAAAGCTGGCGACAACCAGTCGGTGATCCGGCTGGCGCCCATCGTGGCTTCATCGGCGGTGCTGAGCTTGAGGAGCTCCAGCCGGTCCTGCATGGAGAAGCCCATCGACTTCACCGGCACCTTGGCACGCCGTCGATCGACCAGACGCGCCATCGCATGCGACTTGTGCTTTTCGTTGAATGCGAGCGTCTCTTCGAACACGGTGGTAACGCGCTCGCCGAGCGCGGGGATCGTCTTGAACAGGTCCCAGGTGCATTCGTAGTTGTCGGTGGTCAGCATCCGCCCTCCGCGCAGCGAGTAGCCCTTCACGGGATCGCCTGCGCCGTCGAGGCTGCCGCCCGCCACCGGACCGGCTTCGAAGATCGTGATGTGATCGCCCGGGATGTGGCCGTCGCGAACCATGAAGGCGGCCGCGGCCAGCGAGCCGATGCCGCTCCCGACGAGATAGGCTTCGGGTGGAGTAGTCATGGCCTGGAGGCTAGTGGGCCGGGCAGCGCCAGGTCTGTGCGCTGGCGAACGGAAAGAATGGCCGGCCGCGGCGAACATGCGCACATGCCTGATCCACACACGCCCCCGTCGACCACGCCGGCACAGCCGCTGACGATGCACAGTGCCCGCATCACCGCGGCGATGCGCTATCGGGGGGACGATGGCCGGCATCGCACCATCCCCAAAGGCCCGTGCCTGATCGAGAAGATGGAGGGTCCGGTGGTCGAAGTGATCTGGGGGGCGAAGGGCCAGAACTGCACCATGCTCCCGCTGAACGACGTGGAAGGCGCGGCAGCCCGCGGCGACCTGGTTCTGCTGGACTGACGCCTGGGCCTGCGTCGTCAGACCGCGGCGCCGAAGAGTGCGCCGACACCCCAGGTGATACCGAGGGCCAGCGCACCCCAGAACGTGACCCGCCACGCCCCGACGACCATGCCGGCGCCGCCGACGCGCGCCGCCACCGCGCCGAGACCCGCCAGGAACACCAGCGTGCTGCCGCACAGCCAAGGCATCAACGCGTCATGGGGGGCCAGCATGACCACCCCCAACGGCAGCGCTGCACCGGCCGCAAAGCTGCTTGCGGAGGCCAGCGCGGCCTGCACCGGCCGAGCGCTCAGCACGGTCGAGATGCCGAGTTCATCGCGCGCATGCGCGCCGAGCGCGTCGTGCGCCATCAGTTGCTGTGCGACCTCTTTCGCGAGCGTGGCATCGAGACCGCGGCGCACATAGATGGCCGCCAGTTCGCGGTGCTCGGCAGCCGGCTCGGTCTGCAGTTCGACGCGTTCCCGCTCGAGGTCGGCCTTCTCCGTGTCGGCCTGCGAGTGAACCGAAACGTATTCTCCGGCGGCCATCGACATGGCCCCGGCCACCAGCCCGGCGATCGCCGTGGTGAGGATGCTTCCGTGGCTGGCATGGGCCGCCGCTACGCCGGCCACCAGACTGGCCGTCGACACAATGCCGTCGTTGGCACCCAGCACGGCTGCGCGCAGCCAGCCGACACGGTCGGTGCGGTGGCGTTCCCTGTGGGCGCGGCTGCGTGGGGATGTCACCGGTTGCCTCCGTTCTTTCGCCGTGATGCCAGCATGCGCACCAGCGTGTTGTCGTGCCGCAGGTAGTGATGCGCCAGCGCCGCTGCGGCGTGCAGACCCATCAGGAAGTAGCCGATCGTCGCCAGCGTTTCGTGCAGCGCCTTGACCTGGCTGGCCAGTGCTTCGTCGGGCGCCATCAGCGCAGGCAGTGCTGCGCCAAAGAGCAGGATGGGCTTTCCCGCCGCGCTGAGCGTGAGCCAGCCGAGGATAGGCATCGCGATGAGGAACGCATAGAGCGCGACGTGCCCTAGCCGTGCGAGCAACCCTTGCGTCGCCGATAACGCCGGAACAATGGGCGGCGCCGCACCCGCCGTCCAGCGCACCGCGAGACGCGCGGCCACAGTCAGAAGAACGCAGAGGCCCAAAGAGAAGTGAAGGGCTTTCATGCTGGCGCGCAAGCTACTTCCCTCCGGTGCCCAGCCGCGAAGTTCCATGCATGCATAGACCGCGGCCAGCAGCAGCGCTGTCAACCAATGCATGTCGATGACGGCGCTGCTGAATGCTTTGCTTGTGTTTTTCAGGTTCATTGTCTCTTCCGGAGATTGCGCCGCGCGGAGTCTCACAGCGGCTTGCCTTCGCAATGCGCACGCGTCTCCTTGCGTCCTTCTCACATTGACGCAAATCGGCCACGCCGACCGTCTGCCAGCGCACAGAGCATCACGGCAACGGCAACGGCAACGGCGCAGGCGACCAGTCCGGGCGCGTGTCGCGCTGGCTGTCGACAACGACGAGATAGCGCCCGGCATCGCTGATCGGCCGTCGATCCTGCGCCAGCACCCAAGGTGGCGTTCCTTCGGCCAGGGCGGACGCGCTCGCTGCCGTTTCATAGTCGGCATCGAGCACACCGAAATGATCGAGCAGCCGGTTGAGCGCCGCTGGAATCCGGATGCAGCCCTTGGACTGCACGCTCCCCAGCTTGTGCTCCGCCAGCACCGGGTCGGTCGCATGCATCTGAAGCCGCATGGTGCTGTCACCGCCCTTGCCCCAGCCTCGCCGGGCCTTCTGCCAGCCCAGGTCGTACACCCGCATCCCCTTGGCACCATAGCCGCGGAACCCGAACTCGTTTCGAGTGCCTTCCGCGCGGAAGTCGGGGTTGGAAAGCGAATGATCGAACACGCCGAGCGGCGTCTCGAAGTGATCGAACTGCCCGACCCGACCCGTCGACACCGGTGAGGCACCGATCAGGAGGGCTGGCTCGCCCAACGCAACCCAATAGACCAGGATGGCCTGCACCTGCGGACTGCGGTCGACCACCGCAACGTACTGCGAACCCAGCAATGGCACACCTGCGCGCTGAAACTGCTCGCGTGCGAGTTCGGCGTAATGCAGAACCGCATCCGGCGGAAGGTCGAGCCGCTGCGGGACCTGTTCGCGGTAGGCCACGCTGAGTTCGGCCGGTTGCGCGACAGCGGTGCCAGCGCATGCGAGCGACGCCAGGACGAACAGTGCCGGTCGCAGGGCGAAAAAAAGACGTTGTGCGGTCTGCTTCACGGGTGCTGCATGGCGACTCGCCATGCACTGGATGGAGGAGACCGGAGCATTCCCGATGGGCACATCCATGACTGTCTGCCAGCGCACACACGCCGTCGCGTGCAGCCAATGCGCCCTATGTGCCCTAACGCACCGACGCCGCGCGGCCAGCCTGCAACCCTGTCCGGCTCAGGAAACCCAATGCCCCCAAAGAATCAGTCCGACGCCCTCCGCCAGGCCGCCGCACTCCAGGCCGCCATCTTCAACAGCGCGATGTTCTCCAAAATCGCCACGGATGCGAACGGTGTGATCCAGATTTTCAACGTGGGCGCGGAACGCATGCTCGGCTATACCGCTGCTGAAGTCATCGACCGCATCACGCCCGCAGACATTTCAGACCCGGCAGAACTCATCGCTCGGGCCAAGGCCTTGAGCATCGAGCTGTCGACGCCGATTGCTCCGGGGTTTGATGCGCTGGTCTTCAAAGCCGCCCACGGCATCGAAGACATCTACGAACTGACTTGCATCCGCAAGAACGGCAGCCGCTTCCCCGTCGTGGTCTCGGTCACGGCACTGCGCGACGCCGATGAAGCGATCATCGGCTACCTCCTTATTGCAACGGACAACAGTGCACGCAAGCAGGCCGAGGCGGCCAAGCGCGAGCACGACGCCCTGCTGCAAACGATCCACCTGCACTCCATCGTCTCCGTGACCGACCGGTCTGGACGCATCGTCGAGGTCAACGACGGCTTTTGCCTGATCTCTGGCTACAGCCGGGCCGAGCTCCTTGGTCAGACGCACCGCATCGTCAATTCGGGTGTGCAGAGCGAGACATTCTGGATCGACATGTGGCGCAGCATCACCGCGGGCGAACGCTGGCGAGGAGAGATCTGCAATCGTGCGAAGGACGGATCGCTCTACTGGGTCGACAGCGTCATCGCCCCTTTCCTCGACGAAGCGGGACAGACCCAGAAGTACATCTCCATCCGCACCGATGTCACCGCTCGCATGGAAGCTGCGCAAGCCCGGCTGCTCATGAATGCCGACCTGGCGCATGCCAAGCAAGTTGCCGAGAAGGCGAACCTGGCGAAGTCGGAGTTTCTGTCGAGCATGAGCCACGAGTTGCGCTCGCCGCTGAACGCGATTCTCGGCTTCGCGCAGCTGCTGGATAGCGGCTCACCCGCCCCCACACCGCCGCAGAAAGAGAGCATCGATCAGGTGCTGGTTGCCGGGTGGTATCTGCTGGCGCTCATCAACGAGATCCTGGATCTGTCGCTGATCGAATCCGGCAAGCTGTCACTGTCTCCGGAATCGATGGCGCTGGCGGACGTCCTGACCGACTGCCAGGCGATGATCGAGCCGCAAGCCCGCAAGAGCGGTATCGCCGTGATGTTTCCGGGGCTCGCCTGCCCTCATTTCGTCAAGGCTGACCGAACCCGGGTCAAGCAGGTGTTGGTCAACCTGTTGTCCAACGCGATCAAGTACAACCGACCGGGCGGTTCGGTGAAGATCGCATGCCACGACGCTGGCACGGGGCGTGTGCGGGTGACGTTCGAAGACACCGGCCCAGGCCTGCCTCCTGAAAAGCTGGCCCAGCTGTTCCAGCCCTTCAACCGGCTGGGCCAGGAATCCGGCACGGAGGAAGGCACCGGCATCGGCCTGGTGGTCAGCAAGCGCCTGATCGAGCTGATGGGCGGCGCCATCGGCGCCATGAGCACCGTCGGGGTCGGCAGCACGTTCTGGATCGAACTGGACGCGGCGGCCGCACCTGAACTCGGGTCCGACTTTGCAAGACTCGAGCCCCTTCCTCGCGCCCGAGGCGACGCAAACGCGCCCCGCCAGACCTTGCTCTGCGTGGAGGACAACCCGGCCAACCTGCTTCTGATCGAGAAGCTGATCGCCCGCCGCCCCGACATCCGCCTGCTCAGCGCCAGGGACGCGGAGCGCGGCATCCAGATCGCGCGCAGCCGCCAGCCCGACGTGATCCTGATGGACATCAACCTGCCGGGCATGAGCGGCCTCGAGGCCCTGCGTGCGTTGGCCGGTGACGCGCGAACCTCCTGCATGCCTGTGATCGCGCTCAGCGCGAACGCGATGGCCCGGGACATCGAGAAGGGGCTCGAAGCGGGCTTCTTCCGCTACCTCACCAAACCCATCAAGGTCGACAAGTTCATGGAAACGCTTGATTCGGCGATGACGGCGGCGCGGAGCCGTGCTGCCGCAACGGCCATCCCTGGAGACACATCATGCTGAACCCACACGACGTGCTCGATGCGCGCATCCTCATCGTCGACGACGAACCCGCCAATGTGCAACTGCTGGAGCGTGTGCTCGCCGAAGCCGGGTACACCAACGTCGTTGCCACGATGTCGTCAAGGGATGTCGAGACACTGCACCACGACAGCCCGTTCGACCTGATCCTGCTGGACCTGCAGATGCCGGAAATGGACGGATTCGAGGTCATGGACAGGCTCGACACGGTGGCGACCAACGGCTATCTGCCGGTGATCGTGCTCACGGCCCAGCCGGGACACAAGTTGCGTGCGTTGCAAGCCGGCGCGAGAGACTTCATCAGCAAACCCTTCGACCTACTGGAGGTGAAGACGCGCATCCACAACATGCTGGAAGTGCGGCTGCTCTACAAGGAGCTGGCGCGCTACAACGAGGTCCTCGAGCAGACAGTGCGCGAGCGCACGGCGGCGCTGGCGGAAAGCGAGGCGCGCTATCGGCGCCTCACGCAGCTGGCGTCCGACTGGCACTGGGAGGAAGACGGGGAAGGCCGGTTGCTGAACCTGTCGGGACCGGCGATGGAGATGCTCGGACTGCCCGTGGAAGCCCCACCCGGCGCTGCACTGTTCATGGCGGCAACGGGCTGGGACGAGACGCAGCGCGAGGCGCTGCGCAAGCTCATCGCCAATCGCCAGCCCTTTCTGGATTTTGTCTTTTCGCGCGCTGGCGCCGATGGCGTTCGACAACACTTTCGCGTGAGCGGGGAGCCCATCTTCGACGAATCGTGCCGCTTCGTCGGCTACCGCGGCATCGGGGTCGAGTTTGCCGAGGATGGCATCCACCCGATCGCGAGCCGCTAGCGTGGACACCTTCCATGACCCGCGGAAGAACCACCTGCTGGCCGCCCTGCCCCCACCGGACTTTGCGGCCATCGCCGCCTCCCTGGAACCCGTGACGCTCCGTCTCGGAGACGCCCTCTACGCATCTGGCGTGCCGTTGCAGCACGCCTATTTCCCCGGGACGGCCATTGTCTCGCTGCACTACGTGACGACCTCGGGTGCATCGTCCGAGACGGCAGGCGTCGGCCATGAGGGGGTGGTGGGTGTCCCCCTCTTCATGGGCGGCGGCAGCACGCCGGGGTCCGCCGTGGTGCAGACCGCCGGCTTGGCGTTTCGGCTGAGCCGCACCGTACTGCAACGCGAGTTTGACCGCGCAGGCGCGCTGCAGCGGCTGCTGTTGCGCTACACGCAGGCGCTCATCGCGCAGACCACGCAGACCGCCGCGTGCAACCGCTATCACTCGGTGGAGCAGCAACTGTGCCGTTGGCTGCTGCTGACGCTCGACCGCATCCCTTCAGGCGAACTGACCATGACGCAGGAGCTGATCGGTTCCATGCTGGGCGTGCGACGCGAAGGCATCACCGAAGCCGCCGGCAAGCTGCAGGCTGCCGGGCACATCCGGTACCGACGCGGCCACATCGCAGTGCTCAACCGCGCCGGGCTCAATGCCCGCGCCTGCGAATGCTATGGCGTGGTGAAAAAGGAGACGGGCCGGCTCATGGTCTCGACCCATCACCATGATGCGTCCAGCAATCACCCGTGAGATCCCCTGAATGCCGGTCTCCTTCGCTTTCGTTCGGCAGCGTACAGACTGTGCTGCGTGTCACGCCGACAGTGGCACCCTGCCCCGCCTTCGCGGTTGGCGCTCACGAAAGCTCACATGATCGAAATCGCCATCCTGGACCCACATCCGGTGGTTCGCGCGGGTCTTCGCCGACTGGTTGCCGAGCACACCGACCTCAGGATCGTCGGGGAGGCCAGGTTGCCCGCCGATGCGATGGAACGGGTCACAGGCACGATGCCACCGGACGTTCTGATCCTCGATCTTCCCGCACCAGGACAGCTCGGTTTCGACACGCTGGCGTCCCTCCACGTTGCTGCGCCGAAGGTCAGCATCCTGCTGTTCACTGCGCACCCCGCAGAGCACTACGCGCTCGAGTCGCTGCGACAAGGTGCACGTGGCTACCTGAACAAGAACTGCGCGCCGAGCGAACTCATCATGGCCGTTCGGACACTGGCCATGGGCCGCCGGTACTTCTCGGCGGAAGTGACCGAACTGCTGCCAACGCAGCTGCATCGAGGCCGTGGTTGCGCGGCGCATGAGCAGCTGTCCGAACGCGAGTTCCAAGTCTTCTGCCAACTGGCCAAGGGGGAAACCGCCAGCACAATCGCCATGGGACTGGCGTTGTCCGTCAAGACCGTCAGCACCTACCGCACCCGCCTGATGGAGAAGCTCAACCTGTCCACCAATAGCGATCTGACCTACTACGCGATCAACAACCGGCTCATCGCCTGATGCTGCGCGCTTGCATCAATGCGCCGTTCGATCGGGCAGCAGCCGGTCGTATTCATTCTTGACCACGGCATAGCACTCGCAACTGCGCTGCTCGATGCCGGCCCGATCCAGCACCTCGATGCGCCCACGCGCGTACTGGATCAGCCCGGCCTTCTGCAGCTTCAGCGCGCCTTCCGTCACGCCCTCCCGGCGCACGCCAAGCATGTTGGCGATCAGCTCCTGGGTCATGATCAACTCGTTGCCCTGCAACCGGTCGAGGCTGAGCAACAGCCAGCGGCACAGTTGCTGGTCCAGCGTGTGGTGGCGGTTGCACACGGCCGTCTGCGCCATCTGGGTGATCAGCGCCTGCGTATAGCGAAGCAAGAGGTGAAGGACCGGCGCTCGATTGAACTCGTCCTTCATCGCGGCCGCGCTCAACCGATAGGCACGCCCGGCGCTTTGGACGACAGCGCGACTGGTCGTGGATTCACCCCCCATGAACAGTGAGATGCCCAAGACGCCTTCGTTCCCGACCACTGCGATCTCCGCCGAGGCGCCGTTCTCCATCACGTAAAGCAGCGAGACGATCGCGGTGGTCGGGAAGTACACGTGGCTTTGCACCCCACCGGACTCGTACAGCACTTTCCCGAGCGGCAAGGAGACGGGCTCGAGCTGTGGAAGCCACCGCGACCACTCCGCCTCGGGCAGTGCGGCCAGCAAATGGTTCTTCTTCGGTTGGTCGATGGTCGGCATTCGAGGTTCCAGTCAAGAGGATCGTTTGAACGATCGAAATATCGTCGAGCCGGGGTGGCTCGAAGATTCCCCCTGATCTGTTCGCTGGCGAACTTATAGCCGTGCTGGCGACCAGCCGGTGCAGGGATTTGCCTGCATTTTTCGCGGTGTCGCAAATCGCAAGCGATCGTTGTCTATCTCGGTATTAAGTGCGCTACCGAACAGACGATTTCTCCCGGTTCGGGCGATGTCGACGATGTGGATGTCGGTGAGGAGGAATCAAGCGCCAGAGCAAGTCAGTTTCTCCAACTGAATGTCGAACAATCTTCGTGTGGCACCTTGTTGAACACCGTCAGCACCGTGCTGCGTTGGTTGCTCCGATCGTCGACGGAGGCCCGCAACGTCAATCGCCCCCGACGACGTATCGCACACACCGACCCCAGCACGACCTCCAGCAGCGCCTCTTCCAGTGCGTCCCTGTCGACCGTCCACGCAGAACACGCTCGGTCGACGTCCACAGCGACGTCAACGCAACCGTCGAAGGTGTGCCTGAGGCGGTGGGCAAAGGAGCAGAGAAACGGCAGCACCTCGACGGACACAGGACGCAACGTCCTGCATTCGGCGATCGAAAGCAGCACGGCGGCACAAGCGTCATCGTCGTGCGCACCCGCCGAGAACCTGACCCCCCTCTGCTTCTGCAGCGGCTCGTTCATCGCCTGCGCGGACGCGGAGCCTCCCGTGGCAGGGGTTGGAGGCGGTGACAGCAATGCGTTCATGGCGGGTCGGAGATGGGCGTTGGCGTTCATCCTCGGGCCGGATCGTGCACATGTCTGTACGCTGGCGAACGGAAACCGTTGGCCGGTCAGGGGATGACGGTTTGCGTCCTAGTGACCATTCTCCTCGGCGTGAGCCACCAACACCTCCACACCGGCCTTCTCCAGTGAATGTCGCACCTCATCGGTGATGCCATCGTCGGTGAACACGCGCGCGACCTTGTCGAGATGCGTGATCCTGAAAATGGCCTGCGCCTTGAATTTGGAGGAGTCGACGAGGACATTGACGGACTGGGCGGCGTCCACGAAGGCTCGGTTCATCACGGCCTCCTCCGGTGTCAACATGCCGATGCCCCCGCTCGCGGAGATGCCGTGGACGCCGAGGAAGGCCGCTCTCACGGTGATGTTCTCGAAAGCACCTGTCTCGAGGCGACCGACACTCGTCATCTTCTGAAAATCCACGGTACCGGGCAATAGATGCACCGTGGCGTTTCTGCTCTTGGCCAACTCCATCGCGACGGTGAGTCCGTTGGTCACGACGTGAAGATGGTGGTGACCTCGCAGCGCTTCCGCGAGGTGTCGGCAGGTGGTCCCACCGTTGACCAGGATGCAATCACCGTCCGACACGGATTGGGCTGCGAGTTCTGCGATGGCTCGTTTCTCGCGGTAGTTTTCCCTCTCCCGCTCCGCGTAGCTCACGCTCTCGTAACGCGCCCAACCCTCCGCATACACCTCGTTGCCGGGAATCGCCCTCCTCGCGTGCGGGCCAGCACACCCCGCTCCTGCAATTCGATGAGGTCGCGCCGCACGGTGATGGGCGAGGTCTGAAAACGCTCAGCCAGCACGCTGACTTCGACGACGCCCCCTCCTTGCAACAGGGCGACGATTTCTTTCTGGCGAGCTGCTTTGAGCATCTGTTTTCTTGCATCTCAGGACGGTTGACGCGCGAGGTGTGCGCGTGATCGGTGCGGAAACTGTACCGCCCGTATTTGTCACGAGTTTGACACATCATGTTCGTAACATCCAGTTCATGAACACTAACGATCAAATACGAACAGTCGTCTTTGATGTCGATGGAACCCTTTTCGACACCCTTCCCTCCCTCGCAGCGGCGGCCAATGAGGTACTTGTGCTGGCCGGATTGCAGGCCATCGAGCCGCAGCATCTTCGTCCGGCCTTGAGCCAGGGCATCACCGCCCTCTTCCAGAGCGCGCTCCGGCTTCAGACAGCGTCTGTGCCACTCGCGCTGGCCTCGCGCCTCGAGAAGGCCTTCCAGCAACGCTATGCATCGCACTGGCTGCACAAAGCGGTGGCATACGACGGTGCTCTCGAGCTTCTGTCGATGCTTCGTTCGCAGGGCATCGCCCTGGGGATCTGCACGAACCGCGATCAGGACTCGACACGCACGCTGCTGGACAAGGCAGCACTCACCGGCTTCTTCGATGTGATCGTCGGCCTGGGCGATGCCGAGCATCCCAAGCCGGACGCCGCGCCGTTGCACCTCGCACTCACCCAACTGGGCGCGACGCCGCAGACGGTTCTCTTCGTCGGGGACTCCGGCATCGACGCGGCATGTGCCCAGGCCGCCGGCGTACGGCTGGCGGCTCACCTGGGCGGCTACGCGGCCAACCCCGACGACTTGCGCCCGTACGTCGTCGCGTTTTCGGACTACGCGGAATTCCACAGCTGGATGGCCGCCCGGACATCGACTCAGTCAACGGCGGAGACGACTCACCATGTCTGACATCCAGATCTCGGGCCTGACCAAGCGCTTCGGCAGCGCTGCCGTTCTTCAGGAACTCGACCTGACCGTGCGCGACGGCGAATTCCTCACCCTGCTCGGCGCATCCGGTTGCGGCAAGTCCACCTTGCTGAAGCTGATCGCCGGCCTGGACACGCCCGACACGGGCACGATCCGCATGGGAGACCGCGACCTGCTCGCCCTGTCGCCCAGCGCGCGGGACTGCGCGATGGTGTTCCAGTCCTATGCGCTGTACCCCCACATGACAGTCCGCGAGAACATCTCGATGCCACTGGTGATGCGTGGCCTCGGATTCTGGGGTCGCCTGCCGGGGGCACGCCTGGTGTCCCCCGGGGTGCGGCGACGGCTCGCCGACATCCATGCCAGCGCGCAGGAGGTCGCACGACGACTCGCCATCGACGGATTGCTCGATCGCAAGCCGGCGCATCTCTCAGGCGGCCAGCGCCAACGCGTTGCCCTGGCGCGTGCGATGGTTCGCCACCCTTCCGTTTTCCTGTTCGACGAGCCCCTCTCGAACCTGGACGCCAACCTTCGGCATGCGCTGCGCGCCGAAATCCGCCAGCTTCACGACCAGTTGGGCGTGACGTTCATCTACGTCACCCACGATCAACATGAAGCGATGTCCATGTCGGACCGTGTCGCGGTCATGCGCGAAGGCCGCATCCTTCAGGTCGCGCCACCCGAAGATCTGTACATGCGACCCCGAAGCCTCGAAGTCGCGCGATTCGTCGGCGCGCCGCGGATCAACGTCGTGCCGGGCGAGATCCTCGCCAACGGCGAGATCCATTGCCTGGCGCAACGCATCGCGGCTACCCCGGGGAACAGCGGACCCTGCCATGTCGCCTTCCGGCCCCAGGCGGTCACCTTGGCGAGGGCGCCTGGCCTCACCGTGCGCGGCGTGGTCGGCCATGTGGAATATGCGGGCACCGAATTGATGGCCACGCTGACCCTGCCGAGCCAGGGCGAGGCCTGCATCGTGTGCCTCCCGGCCGGCACGGCTGCGCGCGCAGGGGCCGAGTTCGAGGTCACGGTCCCGTGGGAAGCGCTGCATGTCTTCGACGCAGGCGGTCAGCGCCTGTCGATCGATCGATGCGACGTCCTGGCCCGGGTTGCCTGAAAGCCGACGATGCGCATCCATCCCCTCTCCACAGCGTCGCTTCTCGCACCCGCGGGACTTCTTGCGACGGTTCTGCTGTTCATCCCCGTGCTGGCCGTCGTTCTGATGTCGCTGACCGATTGGCAGTTCGGCGCGACCACGCTGAACTGGGTCGGCCTGCAGAACTACGCCGAACTCTGGTCGGACGCGGTGTTCCGCAAGTCCGTCGCCAACACCCTCGTCTACCTTGTTCTCGTCACCGGGGGCTCGATCGTGCTGGGCCTGAGCCTCGCGCTGTTGATCGAGTCCGATCGGTCGGGACGCGGCTTCTACCGAACCGCCTTCTTCATGCCGGCCGCGTCGACGCTGATCGCCATGGCGGTCGTGTGGGAGTTCCTGCTGCATCCGAGCGCCGGGCTCGTGAATCACCTGCTGATGCAGGTCGGCCTCTCGCCCCAGAACTGGCTCAACGACCGGCGGCTCGCGCTGTACTCGCTCGCCGCGATCGGCATCTGGCAGATGTCGGGGCTGGCATTGGTGTTCTTCCTGGCCGGCTTGCAGGGCATTCCTCGCGACGTGCGCGATGCGGCAGAACTCGACGGCATCGAACGCCCCTTCGATCGCTTCCGCTTCGTCACCTGGCCGTTGCTGGGCCCCACCACCCTGTTCGTCATCACCGTGTGCGCCATCCGCGCCCTGCAGGTCTTCGACACCGTGCATGTGCTCACGAAGGGCGGGCCGAACAAGGCCACCGAGGTGCTGCTCCACACGATCTACACCGAAGGTTTCAGCTTCTTCCGCATGGGCTACGCCAGCGCCATGACGGTCGTCTTCATTGCAGGCATCTTCCTCTTGACCCAGATCCAGCACGCCGCGCTGGAGCGCCGGACGCACTACGCATGAAACGTCCTTCTCCTTCCTTTCGGATCCTTCGCCACGGGGTCCTGATGGCCGTGGCGCTCGTCTTCCTGATGCCCTTCATCTGGATGGTGCTGACCTCGCTCAAGCCCGCCGACGAAATCTTCGGCAGCGAGATCCATCTCTTTCCGACGCGCTTTGCCGCGGTCGAGAACTACACCCTGGCGCTGACCAAGGTCCCCTTGCTGCGCTACCTGTGGAACGGCGTTCTCGTCTGCGCGGGGATCCTGGTGCTTCAGATCCTGGTGGCGCTGCCTGCCGCCTACGCCTTCGCCAAGCTGTCGTTCCGCGGCAAGCCGTGGGCATGGCGCCTGGTGATGCTTGCGCTCATGGTGCCGTACCAGGCCACGGCCATCCCACTCTACGTGATGCTGTACCACGCAGGTCTGCTCGACACGATGGGCGCGCTGATCCTGCCTTTCAGCGTGTCGGCGTTCGGCATCTTCCTGATGCGGCAGTTCTTTCGCACCGTGCCCGACGACCTGATCCATGCCGCGCGGCTGGACGGCATGGGTGAGCTGGAGATCGTCTGGCGCGTGATGCTGCCCACCGCCATGCCCGCCTTGCTGGCGTTCTCGATCTTCTCGGTGGTCTGGCACTGGAACGACTATTTCTGGCCCCTCCTGGTCATCAATTCACCCGATCTGGCGACACCGCCATTGGGAACCATGTTCTTCCGCAATGAGGAAGCAGGCAGCGCGTTCGGTCCTTTGATGGCCGGCACGGTGCTGATCACGGCGCCGCTGGTGCTGTTGTTCGTCGTCGCGCAAAAGCGCTTCATCGAAGGTGTGACGCTCACCGGCGTCAAGGGTTAAACCGCAAGGAATCAAGCAATGAAACAACTGTTCAAAAAAACCGCCGCCCTGACCATGTTGATGGCCGCAGGCCTGGCACAGGCTCAGCAACCGACCGAGATCGTCGTCGACTACGCCTACGCCGATCTTTTCAAGGAGGTCCATGAATCGATCGCGAGAGACTTCATGGCGAAGTTCCCCCAGTACAAGGTCACGTTCCGCGCGCCCAACTCCGACTACGAGGTCTCCGCGCAACAGGTCTTGCGCCAGGCCGTGACGGGCCAGCTGCCCGACGTGTCCTATCAGGGCCTCAATCGTCAGCGCGTGTTTGCCGACCGCGGGCTCGCCGTCGACCTCACACCCTTCATCAAGGCAGAGAAAGGCTGGGCCGGGATGGGCTACGACCAGGCGCTGCTGTCACTGGGGCAGGTCAAGGGTCAGCAGGTTGGCATCGGCTTTGCGCTGTCCACACCCGTCATCTACTACAACGCCGACCTGATGCGCAAGGCGGGCGTGGAGCCCGATCGCTTCCCGACGACCTGGGAAGCCATCATGAATGCGGCCAAGAAGTCGAAATCGGCAACCCCCGGCACGGACAGCCTGCACGTCGAGTGGGACATCACCGGCAACTGGATGTGGCAGGCGCTGGTCTTCAGCAACGGCGGCACCATGTTGACCGCCGACGAGAAGAAGGTGGCATTCGACGGCCCCGCAGGCAAGGCTGCCATTCAAACCCTCGAGCAGCTCGTCAAGCAAGGCGAGATGCGCAACATCGCCTATTCGGCCGCCTGGCAGGACTTCGTGAGCGGCAAGCTCGCGGTACTGGCGACGACCACGGCGCGCCTGGGCAGCATCACGAAGCAGGTCGGCGGCAAGTTCGAGATTCGCACCGCCCGCATGCCCGTGGCCAAGGACGGCCGCCTGCCGGCCGGCGGCAATGCAGCGATGATGTTTTCCAAGGATTCTGCCAAGCAGGCCGCTGCCTGGGAATACATCAAGTTCGCCACCGGCCCGCTGGGTGCGACGACCATGGTGAAGGCGACCGGCTACTTCCCGGCCAACACGCTGCCGGCGAACGACCCGAAGCTCCTTGCGCCCTTCTACCAGGCGAACCCCAATCACTTGACCGCCATCGCGCAGATGCCGGTTCTCACGGGCTGGTATGCGTTTCCGGGTGACAACGGCTTGAAGATCACCGATGTGATCAAGGATCATCTGCAGACCGTGGTCTCGCAAGAGGTGCAGCCCGCCGTCGCCCTCACCGACATGAGCAAGGCGGTCCAGGCACTGCTGCCGCGCTGATCGCCAGGCACGACCATGCTCAAGTTCATCCACATCACGGACATCCATCTTGTCGAGCAGGGTCGTGCCCTCTACGGGCATGACCCCGGCAAACGGTTCGAGCGCTGCATCGACAGCGTGATCGCCGAGCACGCGGACGCATCGTTCTGCGTGATCACGGGCGACCTCGCACATGTCGGGCACGCGGACGCCTACCGCCAACTGTCGGAGCAATGTGCGCGGCTGCCGATGCCCGTTCATCTGATTCTCGGCAACCACGACAGCCGGCCCAATTTCCGGGAACGCTTCCCAGAGGTGGGCGTGGACAACAACGGGTTCGTCCAGTACGAAAAAGCCGTCGGCAAGTTCAGAGCGCTGTTTCTCGACACCAACGAACCGGGAACGCATTCCGGCGTCTTCTGCGAGCAGCGGGCGAACTGGCTTTCTCAGCGTCTGGCGGAGGGCGATTCGCCGGTGCTGCTGTTCATGCATCATCCGGCCTTCCACCTCGGCATCCCGGTCATGGACCGGATCGGCCTGGTCGACAACGAATGGTTGCTGACGGCGTTGAAGGGCCACGAGCACCGCGTCAAGCACTTGTTCTTCGGCCACATTCATCGCCCCATCTCGGGCAGCTGGCGCGGCATCCCGTTCTCGACATTGCGCGGAACCAACCACCAGGTGGCGCTGCACCTTCGGGAATCGGAAGACATCCCGGGCAGCTTCGAGCCGCCACAGTACGGCGTCGTGCTGCTCGACGAGGATTCGGTGCTCGTGCACCTGCATGACTTTCTCGATCGCAGCGAGCGATTCTGGTTGGGCGCATAGCCCAAATACAGGGCCGGCATGCTCAGCGTCAACGGCCAGCAACCGAAGCTGGCGCCTTGGACGTTGCAGTGCGCCAGCGCACAGACCCACGCTTCATGGCTTTGTAAAACCGCGTTGAAGCATCTCAACCAACGAAAGAAGTCCATGAAGAAAACTCTCCTGTTCGCAGCGCTCGGCATTGCCGGCATGCTCACGACACTGACCGCCGCTACCGCCCAGGTCGCAGGTTCCACGACCACCATCGGTGTCACCATCACCGAGACCGATCACCTCGCACTTGGATGGAGCGTGAAGAAGGGGATTCTCGGCAAGACGGTCTACAACGATGCAGGCACCAAGATCGGAAAGGTGCAAGACCTGATCATCGACCCCGAGCGCAACGTGTCGTACGTCATCATCGGTGCGGGTGGGTTCGTGGGCCTGGGACAGCACGACGTGGCCGTGCCGATCGCGCAGATTCGCGACGAGGCCGGCAAGATCGTGATGCCGGGCGCCACCAAGGAGGCACTGAAGGCGTTGGCGCCCTTCAACTACGCGAGTGATACCACCCGACGCGACCGGTTCGTGGCAGAGGCCGATCGCGGCATCGCTTCGGCGAAGCAGGAGATGGCCGTTCTCGACAAGAAGGCGTCGAACGCAGCGGGCGACGTGAAGGCCAAGCTCGACCGCCAGAACGAAAACCTGCGGGTCGATCTGCGAAGCGCCGAAGACAAGCTGTCCAAACTGAACCGCGCAGGCGTGGCGCACTGGCGCACGTTCGAGGGCGACGTGAGTGCCGCCATGGCGCGGCTGAAGAAATCGGTCGGCGACGCCACCGGCTGATCTTTTCAATCCACCGGAACAAGACATGAACCGAATGATCGTGGTCGTTTTCGACAATGAAGCGAGCGCCGAGGCAGCGACGCGTGCCTTGCGTCATCTCGACGATGAGGGAGATATCACCTTGTACGCCCTTGGCGTCATCGCCAAGGACCTGGACGGCACCGTGAAAGTCAAGAAGACGCCGGATTCCTTCGCGCTCGGCGCAGGCACGGGCCTGGCCGTTGGCGGACTGATCGGCCTGCTCGGCGGGCCGCTGGGCGTCGTGGTCGGCGCAGCGACCGGTTCGTTGCTGGGCACCGTGCGCGACTACTGGGTGGCGGGCGTGGCACTGGACTTCGTCGAAGAGGCTTCGAACTTCCTTCAGCCTGGCAAGACCGCCGTGGTTGCAGAGGTCGAGGAGGAGTGGGCCACCCCGATCGATGCCGCCATGCGCGCGCTGGGCGGTGTCGTCATCCGGCGTGCCCGCATCGACGCCTTGCAGGCACAGTTCGACGCAGACATCGTTGCGGTCAAGACCGAGATCGCGCAGCTCGAGGCAGAAGGCAAGCATGCAAGCAGGACAGCGCAGCAGCACCTGGTCACCAGCCTTGCGGCCGCGCACGCTGATTTGGCCAAGACGAAGCAGAGCGCAACGCACAAACTGTCCGTGTTCAAGCAGGAGACGGATGCCCGGGTCCGCGCCATCGAAGTGCAGGTCGGGAAGGCTCGGGGCGATGCACGTTCGCGGATCGAGGCCAGGCTGGAGCGGGTACGCAGCGCCTACGTTGAGCGCACAGCAAAACTCAGTCAGGCCTGGGGACTGGCCAAGGAAGCGCTGAGCACCTGAGGCGGACGTTCACCTCGACCGCGTCGCCTCCGCTGTCGGCGACGCCACCATCCTGCCCAGCTCAGGGATGCCAATGGGCGGGCGGGTCAGCCATGGCACGACGAAGCTGCGCCGGGCCAGCCCTGCTGCCATGCGCGCCATCTGCCTGCGTTCGCCAACCAGTCGTGCTGCCAGCAAGGGGTCGTGGGTGCCGGCGGCCAGCACGCTCCTGTTGAGCACCCAGGCATAGGGCTCGATGCCGGCGCGGCGCAAATCGTCCTGCAGTGCTGCAGCCTGCGACACCGGCGTCACTTCGGGCAGCGTCACCAGAATGATCTTGGTGTACGCACCGTCTTGAAGCCGCATCAGGGGCGTCACGACGTGCCCGGCGTTCTTGCCTTCGAACTCTTGCATCATCTGGCGGTGGTAGGCGCCAGTGGCGTCCATCAACAGCAGCGAGTGCCCCGTGGGGGCCGTGTCCAGCACCACGAAGGCACTGCGTGCTTCGCTGACGATGCGCGAGAAGGCGTGGAACACGGCCACCTCCTCGGTGCAGGGCGAGCGCAGGTCTTCCAGAAGCAGCGCTCGCTCCTGGTCGTCCAGACTCGGCGACTTGGCTGCCATGATCTTGTCGACGTAGCGCTGCGTCTCGACCTTGGGGTCGATGCGGTCCTGGCGCAGACCCGGCAAGTCACCCGCCAGCGTGCCCGCCAGATGCGCTGCCGGATCGGTGGTGCTCAGGTGCACGGTCTTGCCGCGCTGCACCAGCCCCAGGGCCAGCGCCGCAGCAATGGTGGTTTTGCCGACGCCCCCTTTGCCCATCACCATGATCAGCCCATGGCCGACGGCGGCGAGTTCATCGGCCAAGGTCGCCAGGTCATGGCCGGCAGCGATCGGCTCGGCGGCGATCGGGGGGGCCACGGCGACCGCCGCTTGCTCGGTTGAAAGCAAGGCACGCAAGGCCGGCAAGCCGACCGTGTCGATGGCTCGCAACGGAATCATGTCCTGGGGAAGCGCCTGCAAAGAAGTCGGCATGTCTTTCAATGCCTGCTGACCCAACGCCTCGATGGCAACCGCCACGGCATCGCTGCGGTCGCCGGCGTGGAACACACCGTTGATGGCCAGGCGCTGGTTGTGCAGGCCGAGCGCATTCAACTCTTCGCAACTGCGCGCTGCCTCGGCCATGGCGCCCTTGTCCGCACGCGTGACCAGGATCACCGTCGTCTGGGCGGGATCGGTCAATGCCGCCAGCGCCGCCTTGAAACGCTCCTCCTGCATCTTCAGGCCCGAATGCGGGCCGAGGCAAGAGGCGCCGCGGTCGTTGCCTGCTAGGAAGCCGCTCCAGGCTTGCGGCAGGCTCAACAGCCGCAGGGTGTGGCCGGTGGGTGCCGTGTCGAACACGACGTGATCGGGGTCTCCTCGTTTTCAGTGCAATAAGTGACGGTACGCAAAGCTAGCACTGGCGCGGGGGTGGTCTGGGTAGACCGTTGATTTCATTGACTTTCCTGTTCGCTTTGTAAACGGGTATGGTGGCCTCCCACTTTTGAGGTTCACGATGCAGGGTTGGCACACAACGTTTTTGGGGATGCGTGGGCTCCCCCGCGATATCAGCGACTTCGAGATGAAGGCATTTTTCACCTTCGATGGTGCCGAGCGCGACGCAATCAATGCACGCCGAGGTGATTCCCACAAGCTTGGTCTGGCGCTCCATATTGGTTTCCTGCGCATGAGTGGGCGTTTGCTCGGTGCCTTTCGGGTAATTCCAGTAGCCTTGTGGCGCCACCTTGGCAACGAGCTTGGCATTGCAGCACCAGAAGTCGCCTCGCTGAGAGCCATGTATGAACGCGGGCGCACGCTATTCGATCACCAACAAGTAGCCTGCACGGTCCTTGGATTCCAGTGGATGAGCGAGCACCAGCGCCGCTCACTGGTACGTGAACTGCGCGACGAAGTGGCGCGCTGCGCCGACCGCGATCAGCTACTCGTGCGGGCGCGTCAATGGCTGTACAAGAACAAGCTGGTGATCGTGCACGAGCGGGCAATTCGGACACTGATTGCGGCGGCACTTGCCCAGCTTGAAGTTGAAACAGGCACCGCCATCGCCGCCAGCGTTGATCCAGCAACACTTGATCGCTGGCGAGCCTCAGTTTCAGAGCTGCGCCCAGATGGACAAACCCAGCAGAGTTGGCTATGGGCTGCACCGGCGAAACACTCAACCCGCCAAATCAGCGAGGTACTGGAGCGCATCGACCTGCTTTACACGCTGGACGTTCATAAGCACCTGGCAGACATCCCCGATCTCATCTTGCGCCGCTACGCGCGCCGACTTGTCTCCAGGCCGCCCTCAGCCGGAGCCAAGATCAAAGAGCCAGCGCGCACCGTGGAGGTCGCATGCTTTCTTCGGTATTGCCTGTTCACCACCACAGACCAGTTGATCCTTATGGTGCAGCGCCGGATCGCCGATCTGTGGCGTCAGGCTGCCGCCGATGTCCCCGCTACCGTCAATTGGGCCGCAATGTACAAAACGCTGCTCGGCGAACTTGTTGCCTTGAGCGCGCAAGGTGCGGTGCCAGATGCTGAGTTGCGTGCCCGTCTTGAAGCCTTGATCACCGAAACCCAGAAACGCAAACCACCGAGCAGGGCCTCCCTGGTCCGCGAGGGATTGATTGATGGAATTCGCCCCGTGCGGTCGTTGCTCGTCGCCATTGCAAAGCTGCCCTGGCAGGCCACCGGCGAGCATCCTGCCATCGAGTACCTTGCCAAGCTGCAAGCTTTATATCTCAAAGGATCCAGAAAGCTGCCAGTTGAAGTGGTGGCACCAAGTCTGGGAATGATCTGGCAGGTTTCGATCTCCAGCCCAGACCGGGAACGGGCGTTTCAGGCGTTGGAGGTGGCCACCCTGTTTGCCCTGCGCCGCGCGGTGCGCAATGGCTCGGTCTGGATTGAGCACAGCCTGAGCTTTCGGGGTCGTGCGCGCTTGTTCTTCACGGACGAGCGTTGGCAGGCAGAGTCCAAGAAACACTATGCCCGTCTATCGTTACCCAGCAAGGCTGCCACTTTCTTGAAGCCTTTGCTGGCCA
>NZ_PTQX01000026.1:0-22615 GCF_002943475.1 Limnohabitans sp. TS-CS-82
CGAACTTGAGCTTCTCGGAGTGGTCAGCGGTATTTGGTGACCCGAAGATGACGACAGCACTGTTGGACCGGTTAACGCATCACTGCCACATCGTTGAGACGGGAAACGAAAGCTACCGGTTCAGGAACAGTTCGACTCAAAGCAACAAGGAGGGAAAACAGAGAAAATCAAAACAGGAGCTCTAAAAAGCTTAAATCGGGTGGGTCAATATTCGATGCAAATCCTGGGTCAGATTTGGATGCAATTCAACAGCTTGGCCCCGTATTGATTGCCTTGGCTTGCCTTTGCTGGGCCATCGACAACAACTTAACACGTAAAGTGTCTGCCTCGGATGCCTTGTTCATTGCTGGTATCAAAGGATTGATCGCAGGCACCGTCAACTGCGTACTTGCCTTGCTCTTGGGTCTGTCGTTACCAGCCGTTCTTGTGGTTTTCTCAACCATGACACTAGGATTGATAGGTTATGGCTTAAGCCTTGTTTTGTTTGTTCTGGCGTTACGTGGCTTAGGCACAGCTCGAACGGGTGCTTACTTTTCAACGGCCCCCTTCATTGGTGCAGCCATATCGGTGGTGCTGATGGACGAGGCAACGGGTGGACTTTTTTGGCTGGCGGCTTGTCTGATGGCGGTGGGTGTCTGGATTCACCTCACCGAGCACCACGAACATGAGCATCACCATGAATCACTTGACCATGAGCACGGTCACACGCATGATGTTCATCATCAACATACCCACAACTTTGCGTGGGATGGGCAGGAGCCTCACAGTCACAGGCATGTGCATACCGAAGTGATCCACAAACACCCACACTTTCCAGATATTCACCATCGACACACTCACTGACTATCTACAAAATTAGAAAGCAACGAATGGCCAAAAACAGTTCGCCGCTACCTGATTGGTACTCAGCGCTTCTGATGACTTGGATGTTAAAATTATCAGCGTCACTGGGGAGTAGCCGCTCTCATTTTGAAGAGGCTTACGTCAACACACTTGACCATACGGTCATGGCGTAAGCAGCCCAAAGCCTGGCAAGACCTTTGACCATGATGCCTCCATAAGGCTGGAGATGCGTCGTGGTCATTTGTCTTTGATCCAGCCTTGGAGCTTTTATGGAATCCCTCCTCGTCTCTACTGGTGTTGTTGCTCTCGCCGAAATCGGAGACAAAACCCAACTCCTTGCGTTCATTCTGGCGGCAAGGTTCAAAAAACCAATACCAATCATTGCTGGCATTCTCATTGCGACGATCATCAACCATGGTCTTGCAGGTGCTCTTGGTGCATGGATTACCTCTACAGTTAACCCAGAAACATTACGTTGGGTACTTGGAGCCTCATTCATTTGCATGGCAATTTGGACAATGATTCCAGATGAGATCGAAGAAGATGAAACACAAGTTGCAAAACGTTTTGGAGTGTTTGGCGCAACACTGATCACCTTCTTTTTGGCTGAGATGGGCGACAAAACTCAAATCGCAACAGTGGCAATGGCAGCGCACTATTCAACACCTCTGTTGGTTGTAATTGGAACTACGCTTGGTATGTTGATTGCGGATGTACCTGCTGTCTTCGTGGGCGATAAGCTCGCTGACAGAATTCCAATGCGACTTGTTCACTCCATTGCTGCTGGTGTTTTCGCTGTGTTGGGTATCGCTACATTGCTAGGTGCTGGCTCAGGTTTTGGGTTCTAAGTTTAGGTATCGGCAATGAGATTTCTACAGGCCATTCGAGTTTGGGCAAAGAAAATCAAAAGAGACAGCGTGACCCTATGGTTCGCTGAAAAACATCCCTGCACGCCTAAATTGATAAAGTTTTTGGGTATGTTTGTGGTGGCGTATGCACTGAGTCCTATCGACCTCATTCCAGACTTTATTCCTGTGCTGGGTTATCTTGATGATGTGATCTTGTTGCCAGCACTTACCTGGTTAACGGTGAAGCTGTTGCCGATGGACATCTTGATTGTGTGTCAACAACAGGCAGATGACTGGATGCAGGAGAAGCAAGCCAAGCCAACTAGCCGTTGGGGAATTGTGCTTGTTGTTTCAGTTTGGGCGGTGACGGCGGTTGTGCTTTGGAATTGGGTATCGTTCTAGGAACGACTTCAAATTTAAACTTCCAAAGCTGGGTTATCTTTTTTAAAAGCTCAAATATGAAAACACTATTTCTCTATTTCGCTACGGCCGTAGCTGAAATTGTTGGCTGCTACCTACCTTGGTTCTGGCTACGGCAGGGAGGATCCATTTGGCTTCTCATACCCGCATCGATTAGCTTAGCTTTGTTCGCTTGGCTACTGACTTTGCATGACGCCGCCTCTGGGCGTGTTTATGCTGCCTACGGTGGGGTCTACATCAGTGTTGCCATAGTCTGGCTCTGGCTTGTTGATGGCGTTCGCCCATCAATCTGGGATGTGGCTGGTGTTGCAGTGGCATTGGCTGGAATGAGCATCATCGCCTTTCAACCGCGTTGGGAGTTTTGAATAACTTCATTGGCCAATTGGGGAAATACAAACAAGCAAGTAGAAAGTAACCTTTGCACATGATTTTTTGACAGATTATTTGAGCGTGAATCGCACTGTTGCCACTTTGGAAGTGTTGATGACTTGCACAACTATCTTTGTTCCGACAAGCGTATTGAATTTTCCAACGGCTTCAAGTTTGTCGCCCGTTGGTTTTAGTTCAACCTCTTGCTTTTCACCACCTGAAAGCATCGTGACTTTGGCTGAAGCTTTAGTGATATTTACAGGCTTACCGTGATCGCGCAGATAAAGTTGCAAAGCATCGGCTCTTGCCACAAATTCATATTCAATGTCCTTCACCTCAGTAACCACACCTCCATGCATTGGTTGGGCATTGCCATGACTATGACCTTCTCCGGCTGCGAATGCGGCAGTGCTCAACAGCAAACTCAGAACAATCGCAAATTTTTGGAATTTCATTTCTGACCTTTCATTTATAAATTAAAGTGCTTCGGCGTCTTTGTCTTCAAGCAAACGTTCGGCATCTCGACGACCAAAGAGCCAGAACATAACTGGAGTCAGGAACGTATCCAGCAGCGTGGAGCTGATTAGTCCTGAAAAAATCACAACCGCAACTGGATGTAAGACCTCAGTCCCTGGGCGCTCTGCTTCGAAAAGCAATGGCGCCAATGCAAAAGCAGTCACTAAAGCGGTCATCAAAACGGGGCTCAATCGTTCAAGCGAACCCCGCAAAATCATTTTGTGATCAAAGTATTCACCTTCAAAGCGCATCAAGTTGATGTAATGACTAACTTTCAAGATGCCGTTTCTGACTGAAATACCAGCTAATGTGATGAATCCCACTAAAGCGGCAACAGACAACGGTTGTCCCGACAACCACAACCCGAGAACTGCACCGACTAAGGCCAGCGGTATGTTCACCATGATCAACGCTGAAAGACGCGTTGACTTGTAGCGGCTGTAAAGGACGACAAACATCAGCACCAGCGACACAATTGAAAGAAGACCAACTAGTCGTGATGCTTCTTCTTGGGCTTTGAACTGTCCTCCAAGCGTGATGAAATAACCCTCAGGTAGTTTGGTTTCAGCAACCACTGCCCGGATATCCGCAACAATTTCCGATAAAGCCCGGCCCGATGCGTTTGCGGATAAAACTATGCGGCGTTTTCCATCATCGCGGCTGATTTGATTTGGACCATCTCCATCCTCAATCGTCGCCAACTTTGACAAAGGAACTCGACCATTGGGTGTCTCAATCAAGATTTGGCTCAAGCCCTCAACCGAGCGAGCTGACTCGGGTAAGCGCACGACCAGTGCAAAACGCCGACCGCCTTCCACAATTTGTGTGATTTTTTCGCCTTCCACCAAGCTTTGTAAAGTAGAAAGCACTTGTGGCGCTGGAATTCCATACTGAGCTGCGGCGGCATAGTCAATGCGAACCTTGATTTGCGGTGCCAACACTTGCTTTTCAATTTGCAAATCAGCGATACCAGGAATAGTCGCTAACTGTGCACGCAGTGAATCGGCTTGCCCGCGTAAACCATCCAAGTCATCCCCAAATATTTTGATAGCGATTTGTGATCGCACGCCTGACAACATGTGATCGATTCGGTGAGAAATGGGTTGTCCGATTTCAAGTGCAGCGGGTAAATTCACAAGGCGAGATCGGATATCTGCCTTGATTTCATCCATGCTGCGGTTCAACTCTGCCGTAGGCTTAAGCCCAACGTCCAGCTCACTCACATGGACGCCTTCTGCATGCTCATCAAGCTCAGCTCGTCCGCTTCGACGACCGACATGGGTGACCTCTGGCACTTGCTTAACTAAGACCTCAGCTTGTCTGGCTAAGGCCGTTGTTTCAGACAAGGTCACACCGGGATTTAAGCGCAATCCAATCAGCAATGTTCCTTCGCTAAATGGCGGCAAGAAAGTCTTAGGAAAGAACGGAACTGCCGCAATCGCAGTTAGCACAGCTATACCAGAGGTAATCAATGCAATCTTAGGCTTGTGCAGAATACTTTGAAGACTGTTTGCGTATCGGGTTTTGAGCCATATTAAAACCTTGGTGTCGCCATGATCCAAGTTCTTCATTGATGGAAGAAGGTAATAACTCAGCACTGGGGTGATGGTCACTGAAACAAGCAAGGATGCCAAAGTAGAAACGATGAAAGAAATACCCAAGGGAACAAAGAGCTTGCCCTCCAATCCGGGCAATGCAAACAACGGAATAAAAACTAGGACGATGATCACCGTGGCGTACAAAATGGCAGATCTAACTTCCATTGAGGCTTTTGCCACAACTTCCAGGGGATTAAGGCGATGCTGCGGATGTTTTATGCGGTCTTCTTTTAACCTTCGCAGAATGTTTTCTACGTCAACAACTGCGTCGTCGACCAAACCGCCAATAGCAATGGCCAACCCACCAAGTGTCATGGTATTGATAGACAGACCAAAGTACTTAAATACCAAAGAGGTAATGAAGATTGATACAGGAATCGCTGTCAAAGCGATGATGGTGGGTCGGACCGTGCCCAAGAAAAAGAACAAAATCACAGCTACAAAAACAGATGCACCAATCAATTTACCTTGCAGCGTATTGATGGACGCTTCGATGAAGCTTGCTTGTCTGAACGTGACTCGGGGGGCTTCCATGCCAGCTGGCAAGGACGATTTCAAGCCCAGCAGGGCATCTTCAATTGCACGGGTTAGAGCAATCGTGTCAGCCGTTGGCTGCTTTTGGATGCCAAGAATGACTGCAGGTTTTCCCTCAAACCCAGCGTCACCACGCTTTAATGCCGCAGCAAAAGTGATCTCGGCAATTTGACGTAACAGGATCGGTTGTCCATTTTTTGAAGTCACTGCCAGATTTTTCAAATCATCTAACCGGGAAGTTCGTCCAAGGTTGCGAATTAGGTATTCCCGACCGTTCAGCTCTAAAAAACCACCTGATGTGTTAGCGGAAAAACCTTTCAGCGCAGCTTCCATCTGGTCGTGAGAAATCCCCAATTCAGCCATGCGAGCTGTATTAGGTTGCACTTGAAACTGACGAACCTCGCCACCAATCGGGATGACTTGCGCGACACCGGAAACTGACAGTAGGCGGGGACGCAAAACCCAGTCTGCATATTCTCGAACTGCCATGGCCGAGATCTTCTGCGTATCGACGGGTATAGCGATTTGCATGATCTCACCCATGATGGAGCTAATTGGCCCCATGCGCGGAAGAATGCCTACCGGGATGCCGCCCTCCATAGCTGAAAGTCGTTCGGATACTAACTGTCTTGCGCGAAAGATGTCTGTATCCCATCTAAAAGTCACATACAGAAAAGACAAACCGGCTGAAGAAATTGATCTGACGGATTCGACGCCAGGCAAGCCGTTCATCGCAGTCTCTAGTGGGAATGTGATGAGTTGTTCCACCTCCTCAGGAGCCATGCCACCTGACTCGGTCATGATGGTCACGGTGGGTTTGTTCAAATCAGGAAAAACATCCACAGGCGTTTTTGTCAACGTGAATGCACCGTAAGTCATCAACACGACACTAGCGATGATCACCAGCAATCGATTGGCTAAACTGTTTTCAAGTAACCACTTAAACATATCAGCGCACCTGGTTAATCAATGTTGCACCTTGTGCCGCGATTAGATCGCCACTTTCAAGACCCGATGTAACTGCAACCCGCGTACCGTCTAAGGGTTCAAAAGTAATCGTGCGAGGCGTGAATCTCTCAGCGGCTGTTTTGACCCAAACAATAGACTGATTGGCAGGATTCTTCATCAACGCAGACACTGGTACAGCCATCCCTTTCACCTTATCTTTGGTCTGAATCACAACTCTTATTGGTTCACCGAGAGCCAAAGCGCTCAGCTCTTCCCCTTGGGCTTTGAAATTCATGGGTAATGCTTGCTCACGTAAGCTACGTGCTGCTCCCAAAAATTGAAGCGCGATCTGCTGGTTATTTACGGCAACAAACGCTTTATCTACACTGGCGATGAGCGAAGTATCAAAGGCCAAGGCCTCAATTCTCAGACGTGCTGGGTCCACAATTTCAAATACCAACTCGCGCGCATCAATCACTTGTCCTGCCACAGCATTTGATGATGCAATCACTCCAGAAACCGGGGCTGCCAACGGCTCCCTGTGATTAAGTCCTGTGCTAACAGCTGAGACACGACCCGTTAAACTTTGCAAGTCACTCTCAGCAGCTTCGATGTCTTTGCGTGGAACGGTATCTGATAACTCCCTCAATCTTGCCAGTCGTTTTTCAGCAAGCGATTTAGCTGCCTTCAGTTCTGCCAGCTGTGCAAACTGATTGGATTGCTCAATAGGTGCCAGTGAAGAAACTAGATAGGCAAGGACATCGCCTTTGCGTACCGCACTACCGAGATTTGGTAAGCCTTTGGGGCCGGCCTCGACTCGGCCAGCATTGATGGCTTGCACTTTGCCTCCTGCATTGGGGTCCATGCTGACCTTACCGTTGAGTTCTATAGATTTCGGTAAGTCTGCAATTTCAGCTTTGATGGTGCGAATTACCAACTGGCGTTGAGCTGACTTCGGCAAGAAGACACTGCCATCAGGCAAACGCTGAGGACCATTCATACTGGGAGTGGCCGATATACCTCCATGGTCATGACCTTCTCCAGCCCAAGAATTGGTCGCCGGACACAGAGCAATTACTGCGGCCATCACGACAGTCAATGTTGAAAATTCTGTTTTGAAAGTCATGCTGCACCTCCTGTGCTGTTTGATTGGTGAGTCATCAGGCGCTTGCGAACAAAAAATAGCGCTACCAGCACGGCAGCAGAAAATAAAGCCCAGATGAACCACTTATGCAACCTATTCTTAGAGTTGCTACCCTGCGCGGACGAATCTGGATGAAAGTCCAACTCTCCTGCCAATAAATCAACTTCTTCGTCAATCGTGACGGTCGCCGTCACGCTGATAAGACCGGGTTGCGGCTCAGCTGGCAGAACAACTTCAAATTTATCTTCACCATACTTCTGTGCAATAAATTTAACGCCTGAAAACTCAAGCTCAATTAGTGCTTCTTTGACAGGTTCATTGGTTTCAAGCCGATCTAAGTAGAGTGTTATTTGCTTGCCATTCAAAACACCTACCAATTCGAGTGCATCTGAAACTGCTGCAAAACGTGGCGTGGAGGTGGCTGATGCGTTGGCTTTGACATCTCTATGACCTTCCCCGGCCCAACTCAGACTGGAAAGAGTCAAACTAAGGATCAGACAAATGTTTCTAAGTCTTGATGAAATATTCATTGAAATTTTTAGTAATGTTGATTGATTCATGACGCACCTTATTGAGGTAAGAGTCCAGCTGCTTGGCGTAGTGCTGAGATGGACGCTGAATATTCGATACGACTGAGGGCTGCTTGACGTCGCGCTTCAACGGCTTCCGCTTCGATGCGGAGACGAGTTGGCAAGTCGGATTCGCCAAGCTGAAACGATTTATCAAAGAAAGTGCGAGACTCCAAAGCCAATTTGGCTCTGCGCTCTGCTGCTTTGAGCTGGGCTTGCGCAGCGTTGGCTTTTGCTTGAGCGATGCGCCATATCGACTGTGTACGGTCGCGCTCTAAGCTCAATTGAGCTTGGGCTTGTGTTGCCTCTGCTTGAGCGTTAGCTACGGTTGCCTCATAGCGAGGACCACCACCAAAAGGAAGTCGAATACCAATCGTGACTTTGGAACTGTAGGGATCTACTAAATTGCCGCGGTCTCTGGATTTAGCGATTGTGAATTCAGGGTTCGCTCTTGTCCTTGTAGTGGCCAATGCAACAGTACGCTCAGCAACATCCGAGCGTGCTTGTAATTCCATCAACGCAGCGTGTACTTGTGGATATTCAGCTGAAGGCGGCAACTCAGGGCTTTCTGACAGATCCAGCATTGAGAAACTTGTTGCCCCAATCGATGATTGGATGATTTGAATAGCAAGTTCTAAATTGGCTTGAGCCATGGCATACGCAGATTCAGCCACTGCAGCGGCACCTTCGGCTTGGTGTTGATCCGATTGAGCTAAATCACCTGCTTTCACACGTTTTGCGACATCATCAGCCAAGCGTCGCGCATTGGTCAATTGATCCGCAGTGACTTCTTGCTCAATGCGAGCACGGTGTAAATTCCACCAATCTTCTCGAATTTTTCCAGCTACACGCAGTTGATTGGCTTTGATTTGATACTCTAAAGCGTTGGCTTGAGCTTCTGCAAGCGCAGAGCTTTTGCTTCGTTCGCCAGGTAACCACATCGGAACAGCGATTGCGATTTGTTCCTCCCGTGCCCCCAAATTTCTGTTCCACTGATCAGATTTTGAGTTCAGCTCTACCGCTGCGGGTTCTGGCGTTAATGCTGCCGCCGCTCGCTTTTGAGCTTGCAAGGCTTGCTGCCGTGCCTCTAAAGCTTGCGCTTCAGGTTGACGTAACCAAGTGGCATCAAAAATATCTTTGACGCTTTGAATTTGCCTTGGCTGATTGGTATTTTGCGCAAATACATTAATGACACTGCATACTGAAAAGGCTGCTACTGCACACAGCTGCCTTTTGTAATTCCATTTTTCTCTTCGATACATTCGACTCTCCTAGGTCGTTAAAAACCATGACTTGGAGATCGGTAAAGACGCTGCATCGACATGCGCGGCCACTTCAGAACTGAGGTTCAGTTCTTATGAAATAGGCTAAAGCGATGGATTGAACAAACCTCACCGATCAGGCGAGGTGGTTCCACTGAGGTCGTTCTGGTCGTTCGATAGCAGAACGAAAAAAGAGTTCGGTTTGGGTTGCCGTCATGTGCTGAGGCACTTGGGATGAAGGTATTTCAGTTTGAACAATCAGTGCTGCACAACAACCGGCGTGGCAACTGGCGCAATCTGTATCAGTACCGTCGAGATTGTTCATCTTTGAGGTGGGCACTTTTGAATCGGACGCGGAGTCGCCAGACTTGTGCTCATGCTCGTGATGACCGGGATGTTGTGCTTGGGAGCTGGTATTGCTTTCGTGCTGGCAATAACCACTCACTGCAGCCCAAGAGAGCTGCAGCGGTGTAAATACCAGCAAAAGAATGACGATCCAGCGTTGCATTGTTTTAGAGTCTATCAGCAAAGAATAAAGTGAAGGTTAGTTACGCCCTGAATAAACATGGTCACTTTGGGGTTTTCAACAAACGTAAACCGTTGAAGACAACCAACAGACTTGCCCCCATGTCGGCAAACACTGCCATCCACATGGATGCATCACCAAAAATTGCCAGAGCCAAAAACACCGCCTTGATGCCTAGAGCCAATGTGATGTTTTGCCAAAGCACGGCATGTGTTTTCTTAGACAAGTGAATGGTCTCAGGTAAGCGACGTAAGTCATCGTTCATCACAACCACATCAGCCGCTTCCATCGCTGTATGTGTGCCAGCGCCTCCCATCGCAAAACCGATATTGGCTTTTGCCAAGGCTGGTGCGTCGTTAATTCCGTCACCCGTCATGGCAGTGACGCCAAATCTTTTCTGCAACTCAGCAATCGCTTCTAGTTTGTCTTCTGGCAAAAGGTTGCCTCTGACCTCATCAATTCCTGCTTGGGCTGCTACTGTATGAGCCGTGGCAATGTTGTCACCAGTCAACATCACGGGAGTTACGCCCATCGCTTTTAACTCAGCCACTGCTTGTGTAGATGACGGTTTAATCGTGTCAGCCACAGCGCACAAAGCCATCACCCGATTGGCATTGGTCAATATGGTGACGGTTTGTCCTGCTTCTTCATGAATTTTGAGGCGAGCTTCTAGTTCAGCAGAGCATTGGTCGCGCTCTTCAATCCAACGGTGATTGGCTAACGCATAGTTATGCGTGTCAATCACACCTTGAACACCTCGTCCTACAACGGCTTGGAAATCGCTGACGTCTTTCAGATCTGCTGTGAGACCTTCGGCAATGGCTTTAGACACGGGATGATCTGAACGAGCAGCAAGACTTTTCGCGATGCATTGAATCATTGCGGGGTCTAGGCTTGTATCGATGGGTTCAAACGCTACCAATTTGGGTTTACCTTGTGTGATCGTTCCCGTTTTGTCTAATGCCACCACCTTGATGCTTCGGGCCTCTTCAAGATAAACGCCGCCTTTAATCAAAATGCCACGGCGTGCCGCTGCTGCCAAACCGCTGACCACAGTGACAGGCGTGGAGATGACCAAGGCACAAGGGCAAGCAATGACCAAAAGTACCAAGGCTTTGTAGAGTGCTTGCATCCAAGTCCAATCCGTGAGCCAAGGCATCAGCACAGCAACCGCAACAGCTAAAACAAAAACCGCAGGGGTGTAAATGGTCGCAAATTGATCGACGAACCGTTGAGTTGGCGCACGTGAAGCCTGAGCTTGCTCAACGGCGTGAATGATGCGAGTTAAGGTGCTGTCCGAAGCCAAAGCAGTGACCCGAATTTCTAGCGCACCCGACTGATTGATGGTGCCTGCATAGACTTCATCACCAGCTGCTTTATCAACAGGAAGACTTTCGCCAGTGACAGGGGCTTGATTGACGGCACTGATGCCCGACGTGACAACACCATCAAGGGCAATTCGCTCACCTGGACGCACACGCACAGTCGCCCCTACTTCAATGGTTTTGACGGGGCATTGCAGCCATTGACCGTCAGCTTGGAGAACTTCGGCTTGCTCTGGTGCAAGTGCCAAAAGGCTTTTGATGGCATTACGAGCACGGTCAACTGCGCGGGCCTCAATGGCTTCTGCAATCGCATACAGCGCCATCACCATGGCGGCTTCAGGCCATTGCCCAATTAAGAAGGCACCTGTGACAGCCACCGTCATTAGGGCGTTCATGTTCAAGCGTCCCTGCATCAGAGCCGATACACCTTTGCCGTAAACAGAAAACCCAGCCAAGGCGATTGCACAAGCGGCAAGCGCCATGCCTAGTATCTTTGTTGGCAAGTAATCAGGGAGGGCAAATGCCAGGCCCTCAGCGGCCAAAGACAGTGCCAATGCACAAATCAATTTTCCCCATGACGCCCAAAAGCTGTGAGATACAACGTTGCCATCATTTGCGTTGTCACTATTTAAAGGCTCTGGCTTAAAGCCTACCTTGCGAATGGCGTTAACCGCTTCTATAACGACCTGTTCATCAGCCGCAATCGTCAACTCTCGAGCGGTCAGATTGAAACCCAGACTTTGAATACCTTCAACATTTGTCAGCGCATGGCGAATTTCTGATTCCTCTGAGGCGCAGTCCATGTTGGCAATACGAAACCTCTGTCCATCAAGATTTGAAATAACGTTACTGGTCTGTTCAAAAGTGACAGGCGTGGTGTCGCAAGCAGTCCCGCATCCGCAGGAAGTTTGAGTTTTAGATGGCTGAACTTGCTCAGTGGCTGACATGACGATTACTCCTAGTTGCCTATATTAAAAACCCTATAGCCGCTACAGAGTCAACCACTTAAAATACAAGTCTTCAAATTAGTTGAGAAAACCACGATGAAGATCGGTGAATTAGCCAAAACCACTCATACACAGGTGGAAACGATTCGATATTACGAGCGCGAAGGGTTGTTGCCTGAGACGGTTCGCACGGAGGGCAACTACCGAATTTATAGCCCTGATCACGCCACACGGGTGTCGTTCATTCGCCACTGTCGAAGCCTAGATATGACGCTGAACGAAATTCGCACCTTATTGACGTTCAAGGATGCACCACAAGGAGACTGCGCGGGCGTCAATGAATTGGTAGACGCACACATAGCGCACGTTGCGTCAAGGATTAAAGAACTAAAAGCATTAGAGCGTCAACTAAAAGAGCTGAGACAAACTTGCACAGAATCCAAAGAGACAAATCAATGCGGCATTCTTGCTGAGCTGTCTGTGCCTCCACGCAAATCTGCTGCTCTCAAAAGCATTGCCGGACATATTTCTGGAACACACGCATAAAACTTGAGAACGACCCGTTAGTAATTTTGGTCAACAGCACTGGACTGGCTGGTCACATTACCGGACTCAGTGGTCAACTTAACTGGAATAAGTAGCTGCTCATCCCCAAAAAGCTTATCAGACCAGCTTGCGAAAATAGCTCTAAATTAGCCAAGGCCTGAAATGACAAGGATTAGAGAGCGATGCGGCAAAGAAAAAGCCCAATCAGGCATGCCTGACTGGGCTTAGAAAAAAGATGAGTTGATTTAAGCTGCGGTCATCGAAAGAGCAGCTTTGCTGTTTGCATCAATAACAGCACCTATTCGCTCAACAAGCGCCTTCTCCGATTCGTTAATTTGATGTTGACTGATAGCAGTGGCTACAGTTTTATCCCAAGACTTTCCGATATCTTCGGCCATTTTTCTAAACTGCCGCATCGTCGGTTTGAAACCGAATCCACAGTCCTCACAAAAAGCCTCCCACGAGTGAGAGCCAACAGCATCGTAGGTACTCTCATCCCCGATGAACAGAGCCAAATCGTTGTCACCATAGGCTTGCACGCACAGAAGGTCATAAAAAGGAGCCAGTTCATAGCCTTGGCTATTGACCATCAATGAAATGTTTTTGGCGTGCGCATCACTGTTGCCAATCAAGTAATTAAACATGACCCATCTCTGGACTGACAACAAGTCCTTACCTGAAAGCATCAAGCCGCGAAACGCATGCACGATTTTTTTGAGACTAACCAAGCCACCTTGTCTCTCGTATTTCCAATCAGCGCCCACACCTAAAAGCTGGCATGCATCAATTTGATGCAAGCAAACGATCGCTCCTTTGACAACAGCGCGGTCATATCGCTCCACAACATAAAGTGTCTCAGGCACCTGTATCAAATCAACGCGCGGCACCGAAAGTCTCATTTCATGAGCCAACTTCATGCAGAGGTACTCGTTGATTGCACTAGGTTGATACTTCTCTAACCTCGAGTCTGGTTTTGCAATGTGTGTTGTGGGCGAGCCCCCAACACTGTCGTAAAGGCGATCTCGCTTGCCGTCGTACCGCAACCCGACTTTGTCTTGCGCACCTGCAAGTGACATGCGAGTTTGTTCATTGGAAGTCAACAGCGGCTTCTTTTGGGCACGCGCTTTAACTCGTTGACTTAATTCTTCTTTGGACAGCTCACTGTATTTTTGCTGAGTGTCTGGCTCCTTACCCTCTGGCAGGACAGACAACACTCCTGGTAGATCAGCACCCATTTCTCCAATAATTTCAAAGGTATTGGCATCGCGAAGCTGGATTTGATTCAGGATTTCATCAAGCGGCGTTCCCTCTGGCAATAAATTGGCAAAGAACGTTTTTATGGCATCCCCTCTGTGGGGCTCCAATCGCAATTCAAATTGAGGCGCCAATGGAAATGCGGCCTCATCCTTAATCCATTGTTCGTCGTATTGGAAAAAATACTGTGCGGCTTCATGGCCAAACCACCCCATTGGCTGAGCATTCGCCCATACACGCAAGCGAATCATGATTTACCCCCATTGCCCAACGAAGCAATGCCTGAGCCTAGCGCTTGTCGAAGGCCTCTGGGGGTTACGACTTGATCATCAGACACACCAAAATCAGATCGCTTACTCGGATGCGTCATATGCAGGCCTAACCCCGCGCGAGTTTTGGGATTCGTTTCAATATGTAAACCCAACTTCTGAGCTTTCTGCAATCGCTCCTTATCTAGCTCTTCGACTTGAGGTAACCCAGCGACATTCAGACTGAGCCCCAGTCCGCTGATAAGCTTTACGAGTTTTCCAAGACTGCAGTTTTCTGGATTCGCTTCAACATCACGAATGAAAGATGCGCTCACGCCACAAACTGACGCGGCCTCCTCCCGAGAAAGCTTTTGACGCTTACGCTCAGACTCCAAAGCCTTGGCTAACTTATTGAGTTGGGATTCTTCTATTCTCATTTTTTGACCTCATGAGGTCATATCATGTCATAAAAACTCTGTTTACGCAATAATTTATCCCCATGAGGTCAAATTTCACCAAATCATCTGAATTACTTAGTTTTTTGCTCCCAAGGGGTCAAAATTAACTGAGGCGACTCCCAAGGAATACATGCCTAAGCGACGGTTTCGAACAACAAGGGACTGATACGCATACATAGGCCCTTCGTACAAAGGATCGCCCTTGTTCGCTGTCTTCACCTTGAACACATCAATGAGCTTGTCACTAGACAGATGCGCCTTGCGCATGATCGTCTCAGCTGACTGCGGCTGCCCTTGGTACCGCCAGAGCACTTCAAAGATTGCCGCCTGTGCCGCAGTCAACCGAACAGGCTGACTCGACCAATCTGGCATATGAACCCATTCAAAGGTTTCAGAAAACGGTCCATGCACCGCAGCTAATTTGGGCTGCACCACAAGATTGAGTTCATCACTCCCCTCACCCACGAGCCGCAACCCATTCCCGTGAATCGCAAAGCGATCTTCAAGATGCCACCAGATCGCGGTGCCTGAGAGTGGGTCCGATGAGGTTCGACCCAGAGGCCTTGGCGTGATCACCCAACTGTCTGGGCGAGGTGTTTTACCGTGAAACAGATGCAACGCGTTCGCCACAACGAGCTCAATCCGTTGAGCCAACAAAACTGCTCGTTTCTTGTTGACCCCAATCTGCCACACCCCTTCATGAAGTTTTTGCACAGAAATATGCGCTGGGATGTTCAATGCCGCACGAAGTTTTCTGATCAGCCATTCGATATCGACAGCCCAGTTACGTTGCTCAGATAAATCCACCTTGTAAGGACCACAGTCTGGGCATTGAACATGCATCTCACCATCGCATCGAAACACAGGACCTCGGTACAAGCCACAAAAGGAACAACTTGCGTAACGTGAATCCAATGGCCCTGGCACCACTGCCTTGAGCTCGCTCAGTACCTTCAGTCCAGCGACTTGCGTTTTAGGAATAGAACGCTCGTAGGAGTACCCACCACGGGTCAGGAGCAACGAAGCCAAAGCCATCGCTTTTTTATTCGTAGGCATATGAACTCCTTCACTCGAAAAGGCTCATTGGCTGACTACTCCCCGTTTTCCCGGCTTCATGGAAGTTCAGCGCCTGCTTTGGCTCAAGAATTTCGAGATGGACAAGGTAACCCTCGAGCTGGGTACGCAACTTCTCATCGAACTTGTGCAAGTTCAAACGCCCCTTGCTCGTCACTTCTACGCTGACTAGTGGACAGCGTGACTTTCCCTGTGCAGGAGCCATGAACAGATTCAGTGTGGCAGCGTGAATCTCCCAGCCACGGCTGAGTGGGTTTTCATTCTGAAAATACGCCCCAATCAAATCCGTCACGCATTGGCGATCGGTGGAGCCACTAGCCGAGCATTCAATTTTCAACCGCTCACAAGGGCTCAACAAATGCAGGCTCTTAACTTGCAAACCCACAAAACCATCCTCGAATGCCTGTGGAATTTGCAACCCTAAGCGAAGTTTTGAGAGATCCAACACTGGGCGTTGAATGCGCTGGGCTTCCGCACTGACACCCAACATATGCGCCGCAAAAGCCTCACACAGCATGGCGTGATATTTCGCTCCGCCCCTAATGATGGTTCTTACAACGCCTGTAATCTGTGAGTACTCCAACACCATGTGAATGTTTGGACTACCCACTCGGCGCTGCAACTGAGCGCCCTCGAACTCCAGACGCGCAGTAGCGAGATCTTTGGCGTGAATCGTGATCAAGTGGGTACCTTGCGAACGATCCAGCACATTGACCACACACACCTCGCCACAACCTAACTCGCGTTGGTAGAAGACTTTGATCGCGTCGCAAAACTCAGTGATCGAACGCTCGTCACGATTGACCTCACGTCGTAGCCCCAGATCATGCTGTTGGGCCTGCTGGCTGTGCTGGTCCAAATATTCAATCTCAGCTGCAGCCTCAAACAATGCGGGGTGGTTGACGTAGAGCCAGAACGAGCGATGCAAATCGTTTTTGCAACCAATCAGTCCGACTAACTCACTGGGCTTGTCATGGGTTGCTTGAAACATGGCCTGCTTTCCCAGAGGGTGTGCAAGTGTTGAACTTGCATGCAAGCCCGCAATGATGCGGTCACGCTTAACCGTATCTAGATAGCTCTGGATGAGCTTGACCAGTGTGCGTGACGTGTAAATGTTGTCTTGCCAGCTCCACCCCTCTGGCAACGGTAGCGCGTGCCGCTCCAAGAACGTTTTGAGCGTCTCGTCAATGGGAAGATTTATCAGAATGTCTGCGTAATTCTGTAGTTTGCTCACAGTTGTCTCCTTTTATCGTTTTTATTTCGGGAATGAGGCGTCCCAACTCAGGACCTTGAGGACTTGAGCTTTGATGGATAAATGTCGGATTTGCTGGATAAATATACAGCATTTGGAAAATCTGTCAAAACCATCAACAGAGACCTGATTCCATCAGGCAGGCCTACCCAAAAGCTAACAACCATGCGACCTTAGAAAGAGTTGTCCCCCTTTGGGCCGCTAAAACACGTTACTTTTTAGGGGGGTCGTTCTTACGATTCGTGGACAGTTTTTGCAATAAGTGCCTATCCATGACCCACCACCAAAACCTATCAACAAAAGTCCCTGACAAACGGCCCGAGAAGAGTGGATACCTCTCCCTGCAACAGATCAGCAATCTGATGGCTCATGGTGCAGTTATTCAACACGCGTTACTGACTAAAGCAAATAACAGTCGGCTTTACGCCACTGACAGAGATGAGTTTGTGGACTTCTATGCCTGGCAGAGCGTCAATACGAACCCGTCTACAGAACAAGGAGTTCGCCAATGAAGCCACGATCCATCACCCCGCGCGAGCAGCGCAACATCGACCAACTCAACGCCATTCAAAGCGAGGTCACAGCCTTGCATGAGATGAAGATGCCTGAGCTTTGGAAACTGTGGGATCACCATTTCCCGCGCAGGCCAATTCACCCCAACCGCAAGTTCATGACCTCACGTCTGGCATACCGGTTGCAGGAGTTGACCTTCGGTAGCTTGCCTCAGTCAACCCGTGACATGTTGGCCAACTACGGTCAACAGTTCTCATCGATTAAGAGCAAAACCCCAGCCAAAGCCGTGGCCATGCCCGGTGCCACGCTGGTGCGAGAGTTTGATGGCCAAGAGTACCGGGTGCAGGTACTGGCCGATGGCCGCTATGAGTACAACGGTCAGATTTATCGCAGTCTGTCTGCCATTGCCAAAACCATCACTGGAACCCAATGGTCCGGCCCGGCCTTTTTTGGCCTCAAGTCCAAGGTGGCTGCATGACCATGGTGGCACCTAAACGATGTGCGGTGTACTGCCGCGTCTCCTCCGATGAACGGCTGGACCAGTCTTTCAACTCCATTGATGCACAGCGCGAGTCAGGTCTGTCCTTTGTCATGAGCCAACGCGCTGAAGGCTGGGTTGCGGTTCAAGACACCTACGAAGATCCCGGTTACTCCGGTGGCAACATGGAGCGCCCCGGCTTGAAACGCCTGCTCGCCGACATCAAGGCTGGCAAAGTGGACATGATCGTGGTCTACAAAATTGACCGCCTGTCACGCTCGCTGGCTGACTTTGCCAAGATGGTGGAGGTCTTTGACAAGCACAAGGTCAGCTTTAGCTCGGTCACCCAGCAGATCAACTCAGCCACCTCCACCGGTCGGCTGATGCTCAACATGCTGCTGTCATTTGCTCAGTTCGAACGTGAAGTGACCGGCGAGCGCATCCGCGACAAGATCGCCGCATCCAAGCGCAAAGGCATCTGGATGGGCGGTCCGGTGCCTCTAGGCTACCGAGTTGAAAACCGCTTGCTGCTAGTTGATCCGCAAGAAGCTGCGACGGTGAGGTGGATCTTTGACACGTACAGACGCACCCACTCCACAACACTGATGGTCCAAGACATGAAGGACCAGAAAATCCTGACAAAGACGGGACGCCATTTTTGCAAGCAGGCGCTCTACAAGGTCCTGCACAACCGGGTGTATCTGGGCCAACTGCAGCACAAGGGTCAATTCTTTGCAGGTGCACATGAACCTTTGATCGATCAAGCTGCTTGGGAGCATGTTCAAAAACTGATGACAAAAGACAGCGAAGAAAACACCAGGTCGGCTTGGGCTCAAAAAGCGCAAAAGGAATTCTTGCTTCGAGGCCTAATCTATAGCCCAGAGGGAGATTTGTATCTACCTGTGGCTACGCAGAAGAAATCGGGAAAGGTTTACCGTTACTACGTGCACAATAAAAAGGTGAATTCTGGTGCATGTCACAGCGACATTCCAAACCAACCCGCCGATTTGGTGGAGAACGCAGTGACTGAACAGGTTCTTGATTTTTTGCGATCGGGAACGATGCTCAACAATTATTGGCATCAGATACAAGCACTCAATCCCGGTATTCCAGAACCTCAAGCTGTGGTGCTTATCTTGCAGCGAACTGCAAATATCTGGGACACCTTCTTTGATCAGATCAAACGAAACATCATTCGCAGCCTAGTTGAGCGGGTTACCTTGGAAGACGATTCGATTTCGATCAACTGGCGCACCGAAGGATGGTTGCCATTGCTCGAGACGATGAAACCCAAAACGGTGGGTGCTGAGCGACTGGAAATGGAGATGTTGGCATGAGCGAAATGACTCACACGGCCGAAGCACCTTTGCGTATCACAACGCGTATTTCGCTCAAGCTCAAACGTCGGCCGGGTCGGGAAACTATTGTGGAAGATCTTGAACTCACCGGAGGAAACATTCAGGGCGACACCGTTAACTCCGGCATCAATGTCCCCTTGCTGCAAGGACTGGCACGAGCGTTTTACTGGCAGCGACTATTGGACTCTGGCGAAGTAAGGAGTGGCACCGAGATCGCCAAATTGGAAGGACTCAATCCAAGCACGGTCAATGAGCTACTACGCATCACACTTTTAGATCCTTTGCTTGTTCAGCACATTCTTAAAGGTCAGTATTCACAGGAAATGAGCATGATGTGGTTCACGCGAAATGCGCTGCCAGACCTTTGGCAAAAACAGTTTATGTAGAGCGGCAGACTTCGTCCTAAGCATGCTTACTGAATCACCTAGTTTCATGAGGAACGGATGTTTTCGTATGCACGCATTCTTGGCCAAGAGCCTACAGTCAGATTTGGTTTTCCTATATCCGCTTTAACCGTATTACAAATCACCGGTTGATGAATGTACAGGTAGTTGCATAGCTAATCAAAATCAAGTATGCTATCTACGATGTTTGACCATTGCTTATATTTCAACACCACCGCTTTGGCTCGTCGCCTTGAGCGTGAATGGACTGAAGCATTTTCGATGTTTGGGTTGTCTCCGCCGCAAGCGTTCATGCTGCGGGTGATACTTGCCAAACCTGGATTGCTTCAGCGCGAACTTGCAGATGAACTCTCCATAGCCAGACCTACCGCGACACGCGCATTGGACTTACTGCAAACTAAGGGGCTCATTGAGCGACGTGGGCGCGATGGAGATGGACGAGAAGTCTGTATCCAACCTACAAAGAATGCCATTGCCATCCATGCTGCATTAAATAAAGCAAGCGGGACAGTGACCAGTAAGCTCAAAAGGCTTCTGGGCGAGGCTGAATTTGGAGAAACAGTGTCGAAGATTCGTAGTGTTCGTTCAGGCCTTGAATGAGCATTTCTTGTTTATATAGTTGCATAGCTAATTAAAGGAGTTCATATGCCAATTTTGAATGTAAAAGTCAGCGGACAGCGGTCAAAGGAGATGACAAAGAGTATCTCGAAAATTCTCTTGGAACTTACCAGCAGAATTTTGCACAAGGACCCGGAGGTCACCGCGATAGCCATAGAGTACGTCCACCCGGAAGACTGGATTGTTGCGGGCAAGTCGTTGGCGGAGCATGGCAAGAGCAGTATTTACTTTGATATCAAAGTAACCGACGAAACCAACACCAAAGCTGAAAAAGCTCAGTACATCCGGGAAGCGTTTGATGCTTTTTCGACGCTACTTGGTGACTTGCACAATGAAAGTTACATCTATGTGCAGGATGTGAGGGCTACGTCCTATGGGTTCAGTGGACTCACTCAGGAGTACCGTTATCACCACGGATGACGAGTTAATTTAGATAACCATTTTTCAACCCTTCAGAGACATTCACCGTTGGAATTCCAATAATGGCGATCAGACCAAACCCGTCTCCAGCTCACTCGCCTAAAAGGCTGCAATAGGCTGAACTGAGCCACTCGTGGTGAGCGGTCGTTATGGCCGCCTCTATCACTACCCGTCATACAACAGGTAGTGCCTCCAAAGACTGCTGTACTACCAATACCGGGCACTTGACATGCTGTGCAGGTGATTAGCGCTTTAGCGAACATGAACGACCGGTCTAGCGCTAGCTGTAAAGACACTCCCGACCCCAAGCAGTCGGTGAGCAGCGTTTGCTGCATGTCCGCCTTTCAATTCATCGATACGGCAGTTGTGTAACGGTAGGCTTCTAATTCTTTTTACGATGGACAGCAACCATCACCTTCGCAATCGCTTCGAACTCGGCCGAGTGGGCGGATGTGGCGCGAGTCACCAATGCAATTACCCGCTTGGGGGCAGGGTTTGCCAGAGGCATTGCTTTGAGCGATAGATTTTGAAGAAGGCCGCTCTTGATCGCCATCTCCGGCAGTAAGGCCACGCCCATGCCTGAGGCGACCATCTGAACCAGCGTCAGTAGACTGGTGGCTTCCATTCCGTCCACACTGGCAACCTCTGCCGTCCGGCAGGCCTGCAGAGCGTGGTCGCGCAGGCAATGCCCTTCCTCGAGCAGCAGCAACCGCTTCGTCCATGCGCTGCTGAGCTGGATCGCTTTGCCGGTGATGGCGGGGTCTTGCTCTCGTCCCACCAGCCAGAACTTGTCCTTGTAGAGCGGTTGCACGCGCAGGTCATCCGTGTCGTAGGGCAGTGCGATCAGTGCGAAGTCCAGCTGGCGGTCGCGCAGCCGCTCCAGCAGATGGGCGGTCAGGTCTTCGCGCAAGGCCAACTGCAGTTGCGGGAATTTCTCGCGAAGGGCGGGCATGACAGTCGGCAGCACAAATGGGGCAATGGTGGGGATCACACCCAGGCGCAGCTGCCCTTGCATGGGTCGTGACGCGTCCGATGCAAAGTCGCTCAGGTCTTCGGCAGCAGCCAGCACCTGCCGCGCACGGGCCACCACCTCTTTGCCTACCGCCGTCAGCGCCACGGTCTGTTTGTCCCTCTCCACCAGTTGCACACCCAGGGTGGATTCGAGTTCCTTGAGTCCCGTGCTCAGGGTGGACTGGCTCACAAAACTCGCTTCGGCTGCGCGGGTGAAGTTCAGGTGCTCGGCCAGGGCCAGCAGGTAGCGCAGTTGTCTCAGAGAGGGCAGGGCAGCCATGGTCGGGTTCCTTGGGGCTTTGTTATCTGAATTTTAGATTGATTCAGTTGAAATTATGCGTTGGACCGATTGATCGCCGAAATCCACAATTCATCCCATCGCAACACATCTTCACCACCAAGGAGCTTAAAAATGGCACGTCCCGAAATCAAAACCTGGCAGAACCTCGAAGCCGCATTCGCGGGCGAATCGATGATTCGCCCTGGCAGGCCAGGCTACAACGAACAAAACTGCTTTGCAGAAAAGCTTGCCAGCGCTGCTGGCGTGAATTGATTTTTTAACCCCTGAAATGGAGAAATGACATGACCACGAAACTCGACAAAGTCCTCTACACCGCCAAGGCACGTACGACCGGAGGCCGCGATGGCCGCGCCGTGTCCGACGACGGCTTGCTTGATGTGAAACTCGCTCCGCCAAAGGAACTGGGTGGCATGGGCGGCGCGACCAACCCCGAGCAGCTGTTTGCGGCGGGCTACTCGGCCTGCTTCATGGGCGCACTCAAGCATGTGGCCGGCATGAAGAAGGTAGCCGTGCCTGCTGATGCCAGCATTGAAGCCAGTGTGGACATCGGCCCGATCTCCCAGGGCTTCGGCATTGCCGTGCAGATGACCATCAACCTGCCGGGGCTGGACCGTGCGGTGGCGCAGGACTTGGTGGATACAGCGCACCAGGTGTGCCCGTATTCGAACGCGACGCGCGGCAACATCGTGGTCGATCTGACCTTAGGGTGATCTGCCGATCCTCAGGCGTGCACTGAGCAAGGAGTACCGTGCCTTGAGTCGCTGTTCGCCCCAGAACGGACTTCCAGGACGAGCATGCCGGCGACCGCTTCTGGCCGAATGCGCTGGTTGA
>NZ_PTQX01000027.1:0-18049 GCF_002943475.1 Limnohabitans sp. TS-CS-82
TTGGGGAGGCCAGAAGTACACAGGGCTCTAAGGTAGCTGGAGCAACTGTGCGTGGCTATCTAGTCATCTCTTGACGCGACGAGAAATCGGTCGGAAACCCTCATGGATACTGGAAAGTTCAACAATCCACACGTCCATCTTGACGCCATCAGGTTCGGCAAGGACTTTGAGCCTGAAAACCCCGTCCTGCAAGGCTTTGCGCAGGGGGAGGGATGGATTTGACGAGTCCATCTTGATGGATGGATTTCTCGGCTCAGGGGCGCTTGAATCGTGCCCAGAGGGCAGGCGATTTTCATAATCTGACCTGCCTTGACGGTGCTTGCGCCAGTAGTCCGGATTTTTTTCGGTCCAGGTCTTCTGCGCACGAGACTGGTTATCTCGGTAGTCTGGGTCGGATTGAAGCTTGCTTTTGTGCCATTGCCGCCGACGCTCTTTCTGGCAATTGGCCTTTGAGCAATACGCTTGATTTGGCACCTGCGGCGCTGGGATTAAACGAGTGCCACAGTGGGCGCAACGAAGCTTGGTCATGGATGTTCTCCAGTCAATTGAGGGACTAGAAACATCGCTCGATGCGAGGGGCAGGGGGTGAGGTTCGTGATGGCAGGCTTGTTAAAGAGCCCTTGAATGTGCGTCAGTAAATTAAAGACATTCTTTAATGTGATGGCGATGAGTCGAGTTTTGCCGTTTGGATGGGATTGACAGCTATGTATCCCAATTGATACAATGTGTCATGAAGACGATCTATACGACCGAAATTTTTGATGGGTGGTTTGACTCCTTGCGAGACAAACAAGCAGCCCGTCGGATTCAGGTGCGTATTGATCGGGCGGAAGAAGGAAATTTCGGAGACCATAAATCTGTGGGTGACGGCGTTTCCGAAATGCGAATTCATCACGGTCCAGGCTTTCGGGTGTATTTCACGCTACGAGGTTTGGAAATCGTCATCCTTCTGGCCGGAGGAGACAAATCGAGTCAGGCCAAAGATATTCAAACCGCGCAGGAGCTAGCGCGTCAACTGAAGGAGTAAGAGATGACTGCTCTTAAGCTACGCAAATGGGATAGCGCAGAACACCTCAAAACTGAAGAGGACATGGCGCTTTATCTGGAGGCATGCCTGCAAGAGGCGGGGGATGATGCGGCCTTTATTGCCAAGGCTCTAGGCACCATTGCCCGAGCCAAGGGCATGTCACAACTTTCACGCGATACGGGGCTGGGCAGGGAAAGCCTCTACAAGGCGTTGTCAGGGGAGGGCAACCCCAGCTTTGCCACCATCTTGAAAGTCACGGCTGCGCTGGGAATCAAGCTCCACGCACAGCCGTTGCATGTGGGCTAAGTGCGGTAGTTGTGGATTTGGGTTCAATTCCGGTGAACGGATTTTAAGTTGAGTCGGTACAGTTCGTTGATGTAAGTCTGATCTATCGGTTGGCTAAGTCTCTACCTCGCATTCACGCCCTAGTACTCTCTGGCACGCTTGAGTGCTAATAGAAAGTTCCTGAGTGGTGAGCCATCCACCACCATATATGGGGGACAGAACTTTCTCTGTCCCCCTTTTTCTTTGCTTCAAAGCCCTGTCTTTGCGGGCTTTCGGCTCATTGCTTGTGGACACACGCGGTCACGTTTCCGTGGTTTCTGGTCGCTACAGGTGAATTTCTCTCTCTTTTCTCTCCAAGCTTGTGGACGTGTCCATGAGCTGAGTCCAGCATTTATGCGGGTTTGAGTTGACGAGTTTGACCTTCTGATTGGCCGGGCAAAGGGGACTTAAAGGCAACAATGAGAAATTTTTGTACCAAGAGTTTTAGGTGCGGTTTCGACCTAAATCCGAGGTTGGACTTCGTGGTGCTCATGACCGCTTAGCAGCGATTGCAGTCGGCTGACGCAGCAAGGCACGACAACATTAATGCCACAAAGCGGCTCTTCGTTTTGGTGGATGGGGCTACATTGAGTGGCGGCTATGAGGGGTAATGCAGTCCTAGGCAGTGAGTTACACGACAAACGCGAATTCACCGACCGTTCTTCGACTGCCTGTACTGGCGGTTTCGACCCGATGCGGTCGTCGACGAACCCACAATGAACTTCCGCTCCTGGTTAATAGCGAAGTTCAGAACAGGCGTTCGGCCGCAAATCAGCGGACCTGCAAAAGTCCTAGATTTCCCCGGAGATGCCAAAGCAGGTATGCAGGCAGGCCGAACTCGTGCATCGGCGCGCCCAGCACGACATGGCCATGTGGCTGCATCTCAGCGATCTAGCATCATCCCGAACCATCTATGCGGCTTGCCCGGCTCCAGTGAACGCGGCGCTGAGCGCCGAATTCACTGATTTCAATGACCCCGGCGTGGACTGCATGCATTCACACCGAAGTCATGCGGTCCAATCAAACGGGTCCGTTCAGTAAGTGCTGACCAGCGGCATCTGGCCCGTGCGAACCGCCTCGGCCAGTTCGGTCTTGACCTGCTCGCGGGTCTTGCCCTGGGCCACCGGTTTAGCCGGGTAGCGGCCGGGGAAAAGTTCGTTGGCTTTCTTGCCGCTCTCTTGGTCGACCACGATGTCGCCGGTGCGGATGGCTTCGGCCAGCTCGGCTTTGACTTGCTCGCGGGTCTTACCTTCGACGACCGGTTTGGCCGGGTAGCGGCCAGGGAAAAGTTCATTGGCTTTTTGGCCAGTTTCACCATTGACCACGATGTCGCCGGTGCGGATGGCTTCGGCCAATTCAGCCTTGACCTGTTCGCGGGTTTTGGGGGCCGAGGCATCAAAGGCCAGGGCATGGCCAGCGGACAGGGCTGCCACCACGGCAAGGGTCAGGGCGGAGAGGGTATAGCGGTTCATGATTGGTTTCCTTTCGGTTTCAAGAAACGGCCGGTCTGTCAACATGACGGAGCTTCTGGCCGGGTCGATGGACCTTCGTGTGGAAAGCGCTGCATCGATGGGATGAACTTTAAAATTTCTTTTTCGAAGGAAAAATAGCTAATAAAACATTGGGTCATTTCCAAAAGAGAAATAATGCAAGCTCTTGAAGAGCCTGTAAGGAGCGCTGGATGGACCGACTGCAGTCGATGCGTGTTTTTGAGAGCGTGGTGGACGAGGGCGGCTTTGCCGCTGCAGCGCGGGCGCTGGACATGTCGGCCCCCGTGGTCACCCGGCTCGTGGCCGACCTGGAAGAACACTTGGGCACGAGGCTGTTGCAGCGCTCCACTCGGCGCCTCTCACTCACCGAGGCTGGCCAGCAATACCTCAGCCGCATACGCCACATCCTGCAGGACATCGATGAAGCCGATGCGATGGCGAGTTCGCACACCACCGAGATGGCCGGCGTGCTGCGAATCCAAGCGCCGCCCCTGCTGGCCACCTATGTTGTCGCGCCTTTGCTGGGCCGCTTTCGCAGCCAGTACCCTGCGGTGCGGATCGAGCTGCATGTGTCGCCCGTGGCCGAGCCAGCCATTGAGGACTTCGACATCACCTTGCTCGGCACCGATGACAACTTCGACGCTGACATCGTGGCGCGCAAGGTCATCGAGTCAGAAGCTTTCCTGGTCGCTTCGCCGGCTTATCTGCAGCGCCGGGGGGAGCCACGCAGGCCAGAGGAGCTGGCGCACCATGATTGCCTGAGATCGAAATCGCCCCAAACCCGACCACGCATTTGGCGTTTGTGGAGTCCTCAACGAGAAGAACAATGGCAGGAGGTGGAGGTTCAGCCTGTTTTGTTGTCCAACCACATGGACACGCTGTTGCGCGCTGCGCTTGATGGCGCCGGCATCATGTCTTTGCCCTTGGATATCGCGGCACCTTACCTCTCACAAGGCACTTTGGTTCGGGTGCTCTCTCCCTGGATCACAGGGCGGCTGGCCTTGTATGCGGCATTGCCGAGCCGTAAGTTCATTCCCGACCGGACACGGGTTTTTCTGGAGTATCTGATCGAGCAAACAAAGCTTCAGACCGACAAGGCCTTGAAGGCATTCACTTCAACGAAAGCGGATTCCGTTGGTTGAGCCACCGACGCACGCGGGCCGCGGTTCAGCCTGAAATTTTCAGATGCCTTCAAATGGAGAAAGCGTGTCGATGGACGCCTGCAGACTGACCATCGACGCGCTAGGTCGGTTCCATCACACGGGTTTGGAGTGCGTTTTTCATGAATGCGGCGGCTTGGTTGCTCAATCGGGGCAAATGGGCAATCTGGTCTTGCTCGATGTGCTGCAGCACCATTTCGTTGATTCCACCAATCAGCCCAGTGGCCAGCCATTGCGGGATCGGAGTTGAGCGATGGTTGGCGGCGGCCGCCAGAAGTACCCCCGCTAGTCTTTCCATTGCCAAGCGCCTGGCGACCAGCCCAGCAGGTCCAAGCGCAAGGATCTCCACAAACAACGCGCGCAGTAGCAAGGGATTGGCGGCCAAGGTCTCCAGATAGAGCCTGATGGTCAGATCAATCTGCGAACTCCAATCTCGCTTGGGATCGATGCTGGCACGCAGCGTGGCCTCGATCTTTTGCGCAGAGTGGTTGAACAGCGCGATCAGGCAGTCGGTCTTGTCCTTGAAGTATTGGTAGAAGGTCCTCTTGGACACATTCGCCTCGCGAACGATGTCTGAAGTCGTGAGTTGCGCGTACCCGTGAGCAGTGACCGCGCGTGCCATTCCCTCCAGCAACCGGGTGCGGTGTTCATCGTCAGGGATCTGTGGTCGGCTCATGGTTCGAGTATCTCATGCTCGGTACTTGACAGTACCGAAAATCGGCGTAGAATTTTGATTATGGTACCAATTGGTACCGAACTAGAGAATGCCATGTTGAATCAACAAAATCGATTGCTTGCCAGGCTGACACTCAGTGCCTTGATGGGGGTGGCAGCTTGCCTTCCCACGCTGACACATGCCGAAGCTCTCAACTTCGAAGAAGCCGCCCATCGACTGCAAGCCAATTCAGATCGCCTGGCAATGACTCGCTTTTCTGTTGAGAGCGCACAATTAAAAGAGCAGGCCACTCGGCATCTGGGTGGTCCCGTGGTGACCGCAGGAGCTGCGGCTTTCCGCTTCCAGGGCGCCGTACAGGGCATTGATCTGACCCCCCTGACGCACACGATCGGTTCGTCGATTGCAGCGTTGCCGGCGCCGCTGGCGGCCGGTCTAACACGCCTGCCGCCACTTCCGAACAGCCTCGATCTGAGCACGCAGCGCAGTGGCAATACCTCATCAGTCTCGGCAATATTGCCGATCTACACCGGGGGCGCCACCACGGCAATCAAACAGGCCTTGCAAGCCAAAACCGAAGAGGCCCGGGCAGACGGCCGCCAGGTACAACAGGAAGTGTTCAATGAGTTCGTGCAGCGCTACTTCGGCGCCCAACTGGCTGAACGCGTCGCCGGATTGCGTGAAGTGGCCTACCGAACCGTCTCGGAGCATGACGCCGCCACGCAGCGAATGCTGGAAGCAGGTCTTGTCGCACAGGTCGAGCGACTACAGGCTCGCGCAGCGATGGAGGATGCCAAGCGTAACGCCCTGAAGGCCCGGGATGACGCTGAATTAGCCTCGACGGCGTTGGCCAGAACCCTTCGCAACAATGAGCGGATTCAACCGATGAGCCCGCTGTTCGTGATCAGTTCGCCGATCGAGCCGCTCGGCTACTTCACTGACGCGGCCCTGGAACGTCACCCGGGATTGGCCAAGGTGGCTGCCAAGAAGCGTGAAGCCGAGCAAATTCATGCGCTGGAAGAGTCTCAGAAGAAGCCTGCGGTGTTCGCCTTTGGTCAACGCCAACTGCGCTCCTCGGACCAGGCCAATTGGGTTGTGGGCGTCGGGGTCAGCTGGAGGTTGTGGGGTGGCGTGGACCGCTCCTTAATGAGCGAAGCCTCTCACCGGCTCATCGAGATGGCGGACAGCCAGGACAAGCAAGCCCGAAATGACATTGCCTTGCTGGTCGAGAAACGTTGGATGGCCGTCGACCAAACCCGGCGCCAGTTCCTTGCGCTGACCCCGAGTCTGGAGTTGGCCAATGCAGTCCTCCAACTCAAGACCAAGGGCCAGAAGGCGGGTACCAACTCCACGCTGGAACTGATCGACGCCGAAGTGAACCTGGCCAAAGCCAAAACGGAACAGGCGCAAGCGGCTTACGACTATGTCAAGGCGCTCGCCGATCTCCTTGAAGTGTCTGGCCTGTCCGATCAATTCGGCAGTTACATGGCTCGTGCCGATCTGAAAGTGCAATGAGATGAACAAGAAACTACCCATCACTCTGGCCATCATCGGCGCAGTCACCGTTCTCAGCGTGGGCCTATGGAAGGCCCAACAGCCTGGCGCCGAGGCGTTCCAGGGGCAAATGGAGGTTCAGGAAGTAGACGTCGCTTCCAAGGTCAGTGCCCGGATCGCGGACATCTTGGTCAAGGAAGGGGATGTCATCACGGTCGGCTCGCCGCTGATTCGCCTGGACAGTCCTGAGGTGACCGCAAAACTGGCGCAGGCCACTGCGGCCCAGGAGGCTGCGCAGGCCACCGCGGCCAAGGCACAAAATGGCGCCCGCCCCCAGGAGGTGGAAATCGCCCGTCTGAACTGGCAGCGCGCATTGGCGGCGGCGGACCTGGCACAGGCGTCGTTCAAGCGGATCGAAGGATTGGCCAGGGACGGCTTGATCGCTGCGCAAAAGCGCGACGAGGCCGAAGCCAATTTCAAGACAGCCCGCGATCAAGCCCTGGCTGCACAGGCCCAATACGAGATGGCTCGCGCCGGGGCCCGTGCCGAGGACAAGCAAGCTGCCGCCGCACAGGCGCGTCAATTGGCTGGAGTCGTAGCTGAAGTCCAGGCGGCCAAGGCCGAGACGGAACTCAAGAGCCCAGTGGCCGGCGAAGTCGTCAAGGTGCTGGGGCGCGTGGGTGAAATTTCGCCCCAAGGCGTCCCCGTGGTCACGGTTGCCAACATGGCAGATCAGTGGGTGGTGCTCAACGTGCGCGAAGACAAACTCGACAAGTTCGCCGTCGGCAAAGAATTCGATGCCACCTTGCCTGCCCTGAAAGGCCGTAAGGTTCGCTTCAAGGTCTACCGGGCAGCAGTCCTGCCTGATTTCGCCACGTGGCGTGCCACCAGGTCCGATCAGGGCTTTGACATCAAGACCTTCGAGGTGCGTGCCCGCCCGTCCCAAATGATTGAGGGCGTTCGCCCTGGCATGTCCGTGCTGGTCGAGTGAATTGACCATGCGCCACTTCTTCAACAGCACCAGGCGGGAGGTCCATCGCCTTGGTCAAAGTCCCTGGGACTTGGCGATGGTGACGTGGGTGCCTGTATTGGCCGTGGTGTTGGTCGTTTGGATATTCTCAAGCGCCATCCCCAGGAATCTGCCTGTTGGCGTGATGGATGAAGACCATTCCGCGCTATCGCGACAACTGGTCCGCATGCTCAACGCCTCGCCTGGCATGCAAGTGGTGGACGAATTCGACAGCGAGTCCTCGGTCCAACTTGCCCTAAGAGAGGTGCGGGTCTACGGGATGATCAACATCCCCCGGGACTTCGAGAGAGACATCAAGCGTGGGATAAAGGCGGAGGTCATTCTGCGTCACAACGCTCAGTTCGCCACGCATTCGAGTCTGCTGCAGCGGGATGTACGCACGGTGGTTGGGACCCTGGCCGCCGGCATCGAAATGTCTGCTCGAAACAAGCGAGGTGAATCGGCCCAACAGGCCAAGGTCAGCTTTAACCCGATCCAAATCCAATCAATCGCGTTGTTCAACGGGTCTGGCAACTACGAAAAGTACCTGACTGCCGCCGCGATCCCCGCCATCCTTCACATCCTCGCGATGACGGCTGGGGCATGGGCGGTCGGCCGTGAGTTCAGGGATAGGACGCTGGGGCAGTGGCTGCAGCACGAGGGGCCGCGGGCCGTCGGAGCAGCCCTGCTGGGCAAGCTGGCGATTCCTTGGGTGACTCTGACCAGCGTGGGAGCCGCAGCGCTCTGGTACATCACGGCCGGGCGTGGCTGGGACATCTCTGGGAGCCTTCTCTGGATCTTCTTGGCCATGACCTTACTGATGGCGCTATCGCTGGCCGCGGGTGCAGCGGCGGCCACTCTGACCAAGTCCTTGCGCACTGCGTTGTCCGTCACGGGGCTTTTGACCGCCCCGGCATTCGCGTTTAGCGGTATGAGTTTCCCGCTGAGTGCGATGCCTGACAGTGCTCGGATGTGGGCGACCTCAATGCCGTTCACCCACTACATCCGATTGCAGACCGAGCAATTGCTGATGGGCTTAACCTTCGGCGCGAGTGCCGCCACACCTGCTGTATTCCTGCTGGCCACCCTCGGGTTGCTCGGGCTGGCGGCCTTGGGCTTGGTCCAGGCTCGCGACAAGCCATCGACCTGGGGAGCGCGTTGACATGACCTCGCACCATCCCACTTCGCTGAGGTCAGGGTTCGTCGCAACGCTGAGGGACGTCTTGCGCGACAAGGGCGCATTGATGATCTTTGTGGCTGCGCCCCTGTTCTATGCTTTCTTCTACCCCTGGTTCTTTGGCCCGGAGGTCGTGACCCGGATCCCGGTGGCGGTTGTCGACCAGGATCACTCGGCGCTTTCACGCTCGATTCATCGTCTGGCACTTGCCAATCCTCGCATCGAGGTCAAGGCAGTTGGGGCGGATGAGCGAGCCGCGCAAGCCGCCATGAGCCGTGGTGAGATTGATGGCTATCTGGTCCTGCCCGACGACCTGAAAGCCCATGTTGCCAGGGGAATGCCCGCTATGGTGACCGTGGTCTCGAACGGGGCCTATCCCCTCATCAGCAAGGCAGTTCAGTACGGCTTTTCTGAGGCCGTGGGCGCAGCCTCGGCAGGTGTTGAGATCAGGCAGCGAGAGGCCAAAGGACAGAGTCCCCGCCAAGCCGGCGAGAGCCGCACTCCCGTGGATTTCCGGGCCATGGCGCTGTTCAACCCTACAGAAGGCTATAGCAGCTTCATTGTTCCTGCCGTTGCCTTGTTCATCATGCACCAGACCCTCCTGATGGGCGTGGGTATGCTGGTGGCGACCTGGGTCGAACGAGGCGCGGCTCATGCCAGTCCAATGGCCTGGATCGGGCGCTGGCTGGCATTCCTGTTGCCGGGATTGGTGTCTGGCCTGTTCTATTTCGGATGGGTCTTTTGGCTCTACGGTTACCCTCGCGCTAACAACGTGGCTGGCTCCCTGGTTTTCCTGGTCCTGTACGTGTCGGCCATCGTGACGCTGGGGTCACTTGTGGGCCTGTGGTGTAGAGATCGCGAACGGGTCCTTCAAGTCCTGCTTTTTTCGACATTGCCGATGGTGTTTCTTGCCGGATTTTCCTGGCCGCCAGAAGCGTTGCCGCTCCCGTTGCAGTATCTGCGGTGGTTGATACCGACAACGTCTGGAGTGCAGGCTGCATTGCGCCTGAATCAAATGGGAGCCCCTCTGCAAAGCGTGATGCCCTATCTCGGTTGCCTGTTGGCACTGACCGTGGTGGCCGGCAGCTTCGTCTTGAAATTCGGCGGTAAGCCGCAGGGCGATTGAGGACGGAGATACTTGCACACGCGCAGGCAATGGGCTGCTGTGAAGGCACGCTGCTGGTTCGAGGAAGAGCCACGCGTCGACTTCATCCGCAATATCGCCCCCTGGGACGCCGACGATCTGGACGCTGATCGCAGCCGAGGATTGCGATTGGACCCTGAGCGGCCGTTGATCAAAGTTCTGCTGATGGCAGCTTCTGGCCGGTAGCAGCCAGCAGGTCTGAGCCAACGATAGTTCCCGTTGCGACGCCGATATCCTCAGCTGCCAGCCTGTGGCCTGTCGGTATGCGTTAAGAACCAAGGGACCGCAGAGGTCCCCCGCGTCAGCCCTCCGCTGCGTTCAAGCCATCACTTGCCGAACCACTTGGCCACGTACTGCCATGTGCGCAGCAACAGACCGGCGCGCTCCACATCGGCCTGCGCCACGAGCGGGGTTTCGCCCAGCGGCTTGCCGTTCGAGGTGGCGACCACCTTGCCGACCACGGCGCCCTTGGCCACGGGCGCTTCCAGGCCCGGTTTCAGTTTCACCGTGGCCTGCACCTGCTGGCCGCGTGGCACGGTAAGCATCCATGGCGCGCCCAGGACCGCACCCACGGTGTCGGCCTTGCCAAAGCTCACCTTGGCCGTTGTGACCACTGCACCTGGCTGGATCGGGACAGCTTTTTCGAAGCTGCCAAAGCCCCAGCCGAGCAGCGTGCGCGTGTGGTCGGCTCGTGCCTGTGCGCTGTGGGTGTTGAGGATGACCGAGATCAAGCGCATATCGTTGCGCTTGGACGAAGTGACCAGGCAATAACCGGCCTCAGCGGTGTGGCCGGTCTTGAGGCCGTCCACAGTGGGGTCGGTGTAGAGCAGGGCGTTGCGGTTGCCTTGCTTGATGCCGTTGTATTTGAAATCGTGTTCGGCGTAGATGGGGTAGTACTCGGCGCTGTCGCGAATGATGGCGCGCGCCAGTATGGCGAGGTCACGCGCGGAGGACTTGTGCTCCGGATCGGGCAGACCCGTAGGGTTGACGAACTGGGTGTACGTCATACCAAGGCGCTGGGCCTCGGCGTTCATCAGCTTGGCAAAGCCGGCCTCTGAACCGGCCATGTGTTCGGCAATCGCTTTGGAGGCATCGTTGCCTGACTGGATGACAATGCCGCGCAGGATGTCAATGACGGTGGCCTGGCTATTGAGCGGCAGGTACATGCACGACTCGGTGCCCGAACCGCGGCACCAGGCGTTCTGGCTGACTGTGACCAGATCGGTCTGCTTGAGCTTGCCTGAGCGCAGCGCTTGCTCGACGATGTAGCTGGTCATCATCTTGGTCAGCGATGCGGGGGGCAGCGGCTCGTCGGCGTTGGCCGAAGCCAGCACCTCGCCGGAGTCAAAGTCCATCAGCAGCCAGGCCTTGGCAGGCAGCGCCGGCGGGTTGTCGGCCAGGGCCGTCTGGGCGGCCAGAGGCGGCAGGGCGTTTGCAGAGGCTGCGGCGGCCGCAGCCTTTTTGTGCGCTGCAGGCTTGGCGGCAGCGGGGTGTTTGGCCGCGAAGGACGCCGAGCTGGGCAACAGGGTGCCCACAGCGATGGCCAGGGCGATGGGGAGAAGAGAGAAAGTCTTGGCTTGCAGGGTGTGGTTCGGTAGAGCATCGATTGTCGCGGATTGGGGGCGGGTTTCTTGGGATGGCTGCCGATTGGCAGTCACCGCCGCTTCAGCGCCGCTCTGCCTCGCGCCAGCTGGCCGCGCCCAGCAAGATGATCTGCAACTGCTGCACGAAGTCCTGCACCATCGCCTGCTCGGACTGAGGCTCGTCGGCGGGCAGATCCAGAACCTCGGGGGCGGCGGCCAGCAGGGTGTTGACCATCAGGCCGCAGACCATGTGCAGGCTGGCCTGCGACAGGCCCTGGTAGGCCTCCAGCGGCGCCAGGTCGCGTGCCGTGTCGTCCACAAAACGCTGCACCTCGTGGCGGATCGCCAGCCGCAGCACCCGGCTGCCACCCGCGCGCTCGCTCGAGATGAAGCGGAACAGCACCCGGTTGTCGCGCACGTACTGCAGGTACACCTGCACCGACTGGCGCACCACGCTGGTCTGGGCCGAACTCGGCTGGCGCGCCTGGCGCAGCAGGCCGCGAAGCGTGGCCCCCACCTCGTCCACCAGGCTCAGGCCCAGCTCGTCTGGGCTGCGAAAGTGCCGGTAAAACGCATTGGGCACCATGCCGGCCTCGCGCGCGATCTCGCGGATGCCCAGGCTGGTGAAGCTGCGTCCCTCGCCGATCAACCGCAGCGCGGCCTGCACCAGGCTTTGGCGGGTCAGGTCCTTGCGGTCTTGCCGGCTCAGCGGCGGCTCGGGCGTGGCGGGGGCGGGGGTGTCGGGACGGGCGTTCGGCATGGACGGATTTGGCGGTTTGGGTTTTTCGGTGTACGATCGTACACAAACAAAGGAGCCCTGTCCATGTCCGACGCTTACCTCAACTTTGCCAACTCGGCCTTTGGCGCGCGCCTGGCCGGCATGCTGGGCCTGCCGCGTCCCGTGCCGCTCGAGCGGTTCGAAGCCGGCCAACCGGTGGTTGCTGGCGACGTGCTGGTCGGCGCCGGTGGTACGCCCGAACTGCTGCCCGCGCTGCTGGCTGCCTTCCGCGCCATGCGGGCCGCCACCGTGGCGCACCGCAGCGTGCAGGGCTGGACCGCGATGGCCAACCAGGCCGGCTTGATGAGCGGGCTGTGGAGCACCGGCGAGCAGCCGGGCGGTCCCCTCAAGGCCGTGGTGTTTGACGCCACCGGCCTGGCCACCGTGGCCCAGGCCGAGGCGCTGTACCAGTGCTTCCACGACGCGGTGCGCTCACTGCAAAGCTGCGGCCGCGTGCTGGTGCTGGGCCGCCCGCCCGAAGCCTGCCCGGTTGCCGAGCAGGCCACGGTACAGCGCGCTCTGGAAGGTTTTGTGAAATCGCTGGCCAAGGAGGTCAAGCGCGGCATTGCGGTGCAACTGGTCTATGTGGCGCCGGGAGCCGAGGCGCAACTCGAAGGCACACTGCGCTTCTTTTTGTCGCCGCGCAGCGCCTATGTGTCGGGCCAGGTGGTGCGGCTGGCACCCTTTGAGGCCCCGGCCCCGAGCGACTGGGTGCAGCCGCTGGCGGGCAAAAAGATTTTGGTGACCGGCGCGGCGCGCGGCATTGGCGCGGCCATTGCCGAAACCCTGGCGCGCGATGGCGCCCAGGTGGTCTGTCTGGACGTGCCGCAGGCCCAGGACGCCTTGCAGGCCGTGGCCGAGCGGCTGCAGGGCCGCGCGCTGGCGCTCGACATTGCCGATCCGGCGGCCGCCGGGCAGATCGCCCAGGCGGCCCTGGCTGACGGCGGCTGGGACGGCGTGGTGCACAACGCCGGCATCACCCGCGACAAGACCATCGCCAAGATGCCGCCGCACCTGTGGCAGACGCTGGTGCAGGTCAACCTGGTGGCGCAGCAGGCGATCAACCAGGCCTTGCTGGAGCGGGGCGCGCTCCAACCCCAGGCACGGCTGGTGTGCGTGTCGTCCATCTCGGGCATTGCCGGCAACCTGGGGCAGACCAACTACGCGTTTTCCAAGGCTGGCGTGATCGGCCTGGTGCACAGCCAGGCGCCGCGCCTGCCCCGCGGCATGGCCATCAACGCGGTGGCGCCGGGCTTCATCGAAACGCAAATGACCGCCGCCATCCCGCTGGCCATCCGCGAAGCCGGCCGGCGCATGAATTCCATGGGGCAGGGCGGCCAGCCGGTCGATGTGGCCGAAACCATCGCCTGGCTGCTCAGCCCCGCCTCGCAGGGCGTGAATGGGCAGGTGGTGCGCGTGTGCGGCCAAAGCCTGCTGGGGGCTTAAGGTGCAGCGCCAGAACATCACACCCGCCAGCACGCTGAGCAACTTGGCCCGTGCGCTGGCCAGCAGTTTCAAGCGCCCCGGGCCGGTGCGCGCGCTGGCCCCGGTCACGCTGGTGCTGCCGCGCGTCGTGGTCGACGCCGCGCACCTGGCGCGTTACGCCGAGGTCTGCGGTTTTGCCCCGAGTGCGCAAGCGCCGCTCACCTACCCGCAGATGCTGACTTTCCCCCTGGTCATGACCTACATGACTTCGCCCGCCTGCCCCTGGCCTGCCATGGGCACGGTGCACCTGGCCAACGCCATCACCCAGCATGCGCCGCTGGCCGCAGGCGATGCGGTGCGGGTGGAGCTGAGCAGCGGCGAGCTGCTGGCGCACGACAAGGGGCAGGTGTTCACGCTGCACCTGCGCGTGCTACGCGAGTCAGATGGCGAGGGCGATGGCCAATGCGTCTGGCAGGCCACACAAACCCTGCTGCGCCTGGGCGTGAAGTCGCCCGTGGGCGCACCGTTCAACGGCGCCGTGGGGCCGGAACTCGCCCTGACCCAGGCCGGTGCATTCGACGCCCCCGCCGACACCGGCCGCCGCTACGCCCCGGTGTCGGGCGACTACAACCCCATCCACCTGTCGGCGCTGAGCGCGCGCTTGTTCGGCTTTCCGCGCGCCATCGCGCATGGCCTGTGGACGCAGGCGCGCGCGCTGGCCCTGTTGCAAGCCGCCGCGCCGGCCACTGTGCTGCAAGCCGCTTCGCTCACCACCGTGTTCAAGCGGCCCGTGCTGCTGCCGACACGCGCCTCGCTCTGGCAGGCGCAGGCCAGTACAGGCCAGACCGTGTTCGAGGTGCGCGACGCACGCGGCGAGCAGGTCCATCTGCGTTCCGAACTCCGCGCCGAACCCGCGCATCAACCCACCATTTCCTGAGCCCCACCATGACCCCCAACAGCACCCTCCGTCGCGTCGCCATCGTGGGTGGCAACCGCATCCCGTTTGCGCGCTCCAACACCGCCTACAGCCGCGCCTCCAACCTCGATATGCTCACGGCCACGCTGCAAGGCCTGGTGGACCGCTTCAACCTGCATGGCCAGCGCCTGGGCGACGTGGCCGCAGGCGCGGTGATGAAGCATTCGCGCGACTTCAACCTGGTGCGCGAAGCCGTGCTCTCCACCACGCTCTCGCCCGAGACCCCGGCCTTCGACCTGCAGCAGGCCTGCGGCACCGGGCTGGAGGCCGCCATGCTGGTGGCGCACAAAATTGCGGTGGGCCAGATCGAATGCGGCGTGGCCGGCGGGGTGGACACCACCTCGGACGCGCCCATCGCCGTCAATGACCAACTGCGCCGCACCCTGCTCGATGTTTCGCGCGCGCGCAGCCCCTGGCAGCGCCTGCAGCGGGCGCTGCGCATCCGCCCGGGGCAGTTCTTCCAGCCCGAGCTGCCGCGCAACGGCGAGCCGCGTACCGGCCTGTCGATGGGCGAACACGCCGAACTCATGGCCCGCGAATGGGGCATCACGCGCGAAGCGCAAGATGCCCTGGCCCTGCAAAGCCACCACAACCTGGCGCGCGCCTATGGCGAAGGTTTCTTTGTCGACCTGATGACGCCCTTCCTGGGCGTGAAGCAGGACAACAACCTGCGCCAGGGCCTGAACGCTGAACAGCTGGCCAAGCTCAAGCCGGTTTTCGACCGCAAGGTGGCGCCCGGCCAGGGCACGCTGACGGCAGGCAACGCCACACCGCTGACCGATGGCGCCTCGGCCGTGCTGCTGGCCAGCGAAGCCTGGGCGGCCGAGCGTGGTCTGCCGGTGCTGGCCTACCTCACGTTCAGCGAGGTGGCGGCGGTGGACTTTTTCAACCCCGACCCGGCCAAGAAAGAAGGCCTGCTGATGGCCCCCGCCTACGCCGTGCCGCGCATGCTGGCGCGCGCTGGGTTGACGCTGCAGGACTTCGACTTTTATGAAATCCACGAAGCCTTTGCCGCCCAGGTGCTGTGCACCCTGCAGGCGTGGGAAGACCCGGCGTTTTGCCGCGACAAGCTCGGCCTGGCGCAGCCGCTGGGCGCCATTGACCGCAGCAAACTCAATGTGAACGGCAGCTCGCTCGCCGCCGGTCACCCGTTTGCCGCCACCGGCGGGCGCATTGTGGCCACGCTGGCCAAGCTGCTCGCGCAAAAAGGCAGCGGGCGCGGTTTGATTTCCATCTGCGCCGCTGGCGGCCAGGGCGTCGTGGCCATTCTGGAGAAATGAGCATGTTGAACTACAAAGCCCCGCTGCGCGACATGCGCTTTGTGATGAACGAGGTGTTCGACTACCCGGCGCACTACCGCGCGCTGGGCAGCGGCGAAGACGCCTCGCCCGAGGTGGTGGACGCCATTTTGGAGGCCGCCGCCACCTACTGCGAAGAGGTGCTGGCGCCGCTCTACGTCTCGGGCGGCGAAGAGGGCTGCCACTTTCAGGCGGGCGAGGTCACCACGCCCAAGGGCTTCAAAGCGGCGTATGCGCAGTTCGTCGAGGGCGGCTGGCAGGGCCTGTCGTTCCCCACGGCTTACGGCGGGCAGGGCCTGCCCGTGTCGCTCAACCTGCTCAAGAGCGAGATGATGGGCACGGCCAACTGGGCCTTCAGCATGTACCCCGGTCTGAGCATCGGCTGCATCAACACCATCTTGCAGTACGGCACCGAGGCCATGCGCCAGCAGTACCTGCCCAAGCTGGTGGCGGGCGAGTGGGGCGGCACCATGTGCCTGACCGAGCCGCAGTGCGGCTCTGACCTGGCGCAGGTCAAGACCCAGGCCAAACCGCTGGGCGACGGCAGCTACGCCATCACCGGCACCAAGATCTTCATCTCCAGCGGCGAGCACGACTTGACCGACAACATCGTGCACATCGTGCTGGCGCGCCTGCCCGAGGCGCCCGCCGGCACGCGCGGCATTTCGCTGTTCATCGTGCCCAAGTTTCTGGTGGGCGAGGGTGGTGCTTTAGGCACGCGCAACGCGGTGCACTGCGGCTCGATCGAGCACAAGATGGGCATCAGCGCCAGTGCCACGGCGGTGCTCAATTTCGACGGCGCCATCGGCACCCTGATCGGTGAACCGAACAAGGGGCTGGAGGCCATGTTCACCTTCATGAACACCGCGCGCATCGGCACCGCCATCCAGGGCGTGGCCCATGCCGAGCTGGCTTACCAGGGCGCGCTGGCCTATGCCTGCGAGCGCCGTTCCATGCGCGCGCTCTCGGGCAAAAAGGAGCCCGAGCAGGTGGCCGACGCCATCGTCTGGCACCCCGACGTGCGGCGCATGCTGCTCACCCAAAAAGCCATCGCCGAAGGTGGCCGCGCCATGATCTACGCCGCCGCGCAACTGGCCGACAAGATGTTTGCCGCTGCCTGGGCCGGCGACCAGGCCGGCTACAAGCGCCACGACGGCGAACTGGGTTTCTTCACCCCCATCCTCAAGGGCTTTTTGACCGAAATGGGCCTGGAAGCCGCCAACCTGGGCATGCAGGTGTACGGCGGGCACGGTTACATCCGCGAGCATGGCATGGAGCAGATCGCGCGCGATGCCCGCATTGCCACGCTGTACGAAGGCACCACCGGCATCCAGGCGCTGGACCTGCTGGGGCGCAAGGTGCTGCTGCAAACGCGCGGCCAGTGCGTGCGCGACTTCACCGCCCAGATGTGGGTGCTGGCCCGGCCGGGCCTGCTGGCTGGGGGCTTGCGTGGCCGCATGGCCCGCGCCCTGGCGCGCCGCGCCGTGCAATGGAATACGCTCACCCTGCGCCTCATGCTCAAGGCCAAGGCCGACCCGGAGCAAGTGGGCGCGTCGTCGGTGGACTACCTGATGTATTGCGGCTACGTGATGATGGCCTACCACTGGGCGCTGATGGCCCAGCGCGCCGAGCAGGCCCTGCACAGCGGCCAGGGGCCAGAGTCAGCGGCGTTCTACCAGGCCAAGCTGCAAACCGCGCAGTTCTACTTTGAACGCCTGCTGCCCCGCGCCGACGCCCACCACCGCATGGCGCTGGCGCCGGCCAGCACGCTGCTGCAGATGCCGGTGGCGGCGATGGCGGGTTGAACCCGCTTCACCGCTTGGCGGCATGGACAGCAATGTATCTCAATGGATACAGAGCGCCATAAAAACGATCTATGCGCCAACTGAAGGGGTAACCGATGACTGCACTCAAACTGCGGAAATGGGACAGCGCCCAACACCTCAAGACCGAAGAGGACATGGCGCTCTATATGGAGGCCTGCCTGCAAGAGGCAGGGGATGATGCTGCCAAGGCCCTGGGCACCATTGCCCGGGCCAAGGGCATGTCGCAACTTTCGCGCGTACGGGCCTGGGCAGGGACAGCCTCTACAAGGCGTTGTCAGGGGAGGGCAACCCCAGCTTTGCCACGATCCTGAAAGTCACGGCGGCGCTGGGCACCCAGCTCCACGCACAGCCCATGCAGGCGGGGTAAGCGTGATGGGTGTTGGGGTAGGAGCGTTTGTGGCTCATGCCCTGTAAAGGCTGGTTGCTGTCGCTCGTCCCAAGCCGGTCCAATGCCAGCTTCCGACCCTTAGCTGTCATCGGGAACTCAGCTAAGCAGACACTCTTGGACTTAGGCAATTGATCAAAGCGGACGTTGACTGTCCTCAAAAACCTAGGCCATCAGACGGTGCATCAATGCGAATGCTGATGATGAATGTCAGGATAGTGCGGATGCTTGTGAGTGAGCGATGAATGTCGATGCAAATGGGCATGTGGCTCTGTCAAAT
>NZ_PTQX01000028.1:0-16686 GCF_002943475.1 Limnohabitans sp. TS-CS-82
TGGTGCCGCCGCGCACGCCGCTGTCGACTTCGTGCTTACGAACCCATTCGTGAAGGGTTTGAGGGGCGCAGCCGATCTTGAGTGCAATTGATTCAATGGCCGCCCATGTGGACGGATATTCGCCACGGTGGTCTTGCAACATGCGAACAGCGCGTTCGCGTACTTCGGGGGAAAAACGATTTGATTTGCTCATAGCTCCATCTTCTCAAAGGTTGGAGCCTCCTCAAAACACGGGGCGATTCAATGTTTCGTTTAAGTAAGCGGTACTTAACGGCTCCTAACTTCCGCCGCCAAGAGCTGTGGCAAGCCGACTTGCAGTGGTACGGCAACATGGTGAAAGATTTCACCGGCGCTTAAACCCTGCTTAGCTGATTTGACTGTTGATCCACTTCACCAAATCAGCCGCTGAGCGCGCGCCTGAAATACGCGCCACCTCGCGCCCACCTTTGAAGATGGCCAGCGTGGGGATGCTGCGAATGTTGTGCTGCGCCCCCGCGTCTTGGTGGGCTTCGGTGTCCACCTTCACGAGTCTAGCTTTGGGTTCTACCAAGGCGCAGGCTTTTTCATATTCGGGCGCCATCATGCGGCAGGGGCCGCACCACGGAGCCCAAAAGTCCACCACCACCGGTACATCGCTTTTGGCAATTTGTGCGTTCAGGCCTGCCGTGTTGAGCGCGGCGGGGTGTTGGTTAAACAAGGGCTGATGGCATTTGCCGCACGATAGCTCGGCATTGCCGTCGAGCTTGTCTTTGGGCACGCGGTTGGTGCTGTTGCAGTGGGGGCAAACGATGTGGGTGTGCATGTGGAAGCTCCAAGAAATCTACTAAATAAGTATCTTTGGGGCGGATAGTTTTAAATCAAGACGCTGCTGTACGGTGAGTGTGCCATGCGTCTTTTGAGCTCAGATTGAACGGCCAAGCCTCTGCCATACTTTGCGCCTCTCAACCAATTTCGGTGGTGTGCATCCGTGTGACGGGTGCGCCTAGTTCAGTGACGGACGTATGTGAATTACTACAACGAGATTTTCTTTGTTCTTTTTGGCTTCATCTTCTTGATTTTGGCCATCAGCAGCGCGCCTTATTACCGCCAAGATGCGATTGAGCGGCAAAGCCTGCTTCTCGCAGGTATTCCCTTGGCAGGGGCGGTGTCTTATTTTCTTTTTTTGATCGCGCCATTGACTTGGCATGGTTTGATCACGTTCGGCAATTTGTTTTTGATCGCCTCCACGGTGGGAGGCGGTTTGTTGGTGCGGCACTGGCGCAATGCCAGCAGCCAAAAACTATGGACCGTCTTGACTGTTTTGTGGATCAGCACAGGCATCGTTTTTGAATACTTGCGCGTGTCTGGCACCTTTGAGCAGCGTGTGGTGTTGATCGTTTCGTGGATTGTGCTGTCTGGTGCCTGGACGTGTGTGGAGACTTATCGTCTCTACAAAACCCAAAAATCGTTCTATATCTTGGGCCTGATGGTGTTCACCGCATGTTGGACGGTCATTAATTTCATCCGCCTGATCTCGGTGGTGCTGAGCGAGTTGCCTATTTTCGACTTGTACCAAGAACCACTCCAGTTGATTCTGTTTCGCTTCATGTCGGGTGCGCTTCATTTGTTCTGCCCGATCTTCATGCTCGCACATGCCAGCGAGCGCCTAAATACGCAGAGCTTGGCGATTCAAAAAGAAAAAGAAACAACCCACTTGGCCAACGCCGAGCTGAACCAGCTTGTGCGTGAGCGTGACCACATGCTCATGATCAACTCCCGTTTTTCGACCGTGGGCAGCTTGGCGATGTTTAACTCGGCCATCGTCCACGAAGTGAGTCAGCCCCTGACCGCGCTGACGTTGACCCTGCATGAAATGCAATACCTGGTCAAAGACGCCGATCCTTCGCTGCAAGTTGCCCTCAGTGAAAGCGTCAATTTGGTCGAGAAAATCAGCCAAATGACCCACAGCTTACGTCGCCTCATGCTTGAGCAAAAGCCTGAGCATCAGACCTTTGACGTGAGTGCTTGTATTCAAGAAATCCTGCCAATTCTGAACAATGAATCTCGCAGCCGTGCCATTGACTTCACCGGCCCCAAGCCTGTACAGGGCTTTATCGTTTCGGCGCACAAAGTGCTGTTGGAGCGTATCTTGTTCAATTTGGTGGCCAATGCGATCGATGCCTTGAGCGCCCATGCAGATCAACAAGATCAACCACGCATCGAGTTGACCCTGCAGCAGCAAATGCGCCACGCTCAACCGCATGTGCTGGTCACTGTCAGCGACAACGGTCCTGGGTTTGCTGAGTACTTACTGGCCGAGGAGTGGATGCATTTTCAATCGACCAAGGACACAGGTATGGGGGTCGGTCTTATCTTGGGGCGATACATCCTTAGCACGTGGCAGGGCGAATTGCTTTTGACCAACTTACCGTCTGGTGGTGCGCGCGTGCAGTTGTGGATGCCGCTGATTAAAACCTCTGTTTGAATGTGTGTTGGTAAAAATGAATCCTGAAGATTTACAAAAACTCGTCACCATGACCATGCCTTTTGGCAAGCACCAAGGCACGTTGCTGGCCGACTTGCCCGGCAATTACCTCAACTGGTTTGCGCGTGAGGGGTTTCCCAAAGGGGAAGTGGGGCGACTTTTAGAGCTGATGCATGAGATCGATCACAACGGCCTGAGCGATTTACTCACGCCGTTGCGTCGCTTTTGAACGCGGCATGCCAGTGAAGGCTTAAGCCCTAGGTCGCCACATGCGAAATAACTGCTCCGGCCCCACCGTGAAATAGTCGGCCGGTCCGCCGCCTCGCAGCACATGGTTGGCACTGGCTGTGTCGTACACGCCGTCTTTGAGCAAGTGTTGGGCAATGTGAATGCCCACTACTTCGCCGAGTACCAACCAAGTTTCAATTTTTTGCTTGTCGATGCCTTCGAGTTGCACGATCTGCGTGCATCGGCACTCGAACGAGACGGGGCTCTCCGCAACGCGCGGTACATCCACCACGCGTGAGGGGGCTGGCGTGAGTCCTGCTAATTCAAATTCGTTCACCTCGGGCCCGACGGGGGCGCAGGTTTGGTTCATGGCGTCAGCCAAGGGACGTGTGACCAAATTCCATACAAAGCTGCCTGTTTCTTGCACGTTGCGCAGTGAGTCTTTGGCGCCAATACTTGAGAACCCCACGATAGGCGGGATGTAGTTGAAGGCCGTGAAAAAGCTGTACGGTGCCAAATTCAGCACGCCTTGGGCGCTTCGGGTGGACACCCAGCCAATAGGGCGTGGACCCACGATGGCGTTGAAGGGGTCGTGGGGCAGGCCGTGGCCAAGGCGAGGTTCGTAAAAATGCGTCATAGAGAAACGATAAACCGAATTCGATTTTTTGACTGTCGCACAAAAATAAGGAAGGTTTAAATTAATAAGAGTTACAAAGTATTAAAATGCACAAAGAATTGATTCTTAATGATGGTTTATGGCAATACGCTTTTTATCACTGTACGTGTTCTTGGTTGCTTTTGGACTCTTCGGTGCGCCGTTGGAGGCGCATGCCAATTCGTCGCTGAATCCAGCTTCGCAAAGCTGTTTAGATGCAGGCGGTTCGTTGCGTATGGGGGGCAGCAGCCATTCCAACCGCTTGTTCTGCAAACTGCCTTCTGGCTTGGTCTGCGAGCGTTGGGCGTTACGCCGTGGCGAATGCGGCAGCAAGATGGCGCAAGCCGCATCGCCGATTGATTCGACGTTCAAACCTGCGTCTTTGCGGACGCAGTGAGCACTTGAGGCAAGCCTCTCGATTTACGTCAACATGCCTTTTTTCTCAATAAAGGCAATCACTGCATTCAAACCATCCAACGTTCTCAAGTTGGTCATCACAAATGGCTTCAGCCCCTGCGCGTTGGTGCGCATGCGGATGGTGTCTGCTTCCATCACCGACAAGTCAGCGCCCACGTAAGGGGCGAGGTCGGTTTTGTTGATCACAAACAAATCGCTCTTGGTGATGCCGGGGCCTCCCTTGCGTGGGATTTTTTCGCCTGCTGCGACGTCGATCACGTAGATCGTCAAGTCGCTCAATTCCGGGCTGAACGTGGCCGCCAAGTTGTCGCCACCGCTTTCGATGAAGACCACGTCGGCGTTGGGAAAGTCGACCAACATGCGGTCAATCGCTTCGAGGTTGATGGACGCATCTTCGCGAATGGCGGTGTGTGGGCAACCGCCTGTTTCCACGCCCATGATTCGCTCGGCAGGCAAGGCGCCGCTCACGGTCAACAAGCGTTGGTCTTCTTTGGTGTAAATGTCGTTGGTGATGGCCACGAGGTCGTATTTGTCTCGCATGGCTTTGCAGAGCATCTCCAGCAAGGTGGTTTTGCCAGAGCCCACAGGCCCGCCAATGCCCACGCGCAGGGGTGGCAGCTTCTTGGTGCGGTGTGCGATGTTGTGCAAGTTTTTCATGATCTAAACAGTCTGGAATATTGGGTTTCGTGCTGGGCGGACAGGATGGCCAGCATGGGGGAAAAGGCTTGACGTGTGTCGTCTGTGGTCTGCATCGCATGCTGCACAGCGCTGGCAATTTCTTGGGCGAGTTGCGTCAAGATGCGTTGCCCCGAGTTTTGACCGAGTGGCACCGATTTGAGGGCCGCTTGCACCATGTTTTCGGCCCAGCCAAAAGCGTAGGCTTGCAAACATTGATCCAGCGGTGCACCGGTGCGCGACAGGGCCAAGGCGAACATCAGCGGGTAGGTGGGCACCCAGCGGTTGCACAGCGCGATGGTGTCGGCATCGATGGCGTCTTGGTTGCGCAGCCATTCCAACATGGAGCGTCCCATTTGCTCCGATTGCAAACGCAGTTCAGCGCTTTCGCGGGTGGCGTGTATCCATTGGCTCAAAGTGGCAAGGCGCGGTATATCCCGCGCTTGCCAAGCCAGCACCATTTGTCCAAGCGCGGCCATGTCGCCACGCGATTGCGTGAGGTGAAGTTGATCGACCAACCACCGCGCGGCGCTGTGCTCGTCGTGCACAAAGCCTTGGTCAATGGCGGCTTCCAAACCTTCGGAGTAGGAAAACCCGCCAATCGGTAAAGCAGGCGAGGCGAGCCAAATGAGTTGCAGCAGCGACGGTGTGGTGGGTGATGCGTTGGCGGTGCTGAGGTGCTCAGTGCTCATGTGAACAACCGGGGCCATGCACATGGCCATGTTCATGCCCCTCATGCGAGGCGTGCTGTGCGTTATGCGTGTGCCCGTGGCTGCTGTACGCACCACCTTCTGGTTCAAAGGCTTCGTGCACAGTGACCACGGTCATGTGCATGGCGCGCAGCATGTCGGCCAGTACATGATCGGGCTCGATCTTCAAATGGTCGGGCTTCAACTCAATGGGCACGTGGCGGTTGCCTAAGTGATAGGCCGCACGCGTCAAATCAAACGGCGAGCCATGTTGCGTACACGCGGTGATGCGCAACACTTCTTGTGGGGCGGCTTGCACGCGCACGAGCGAACCGTCTTCGAGCACCAATACATCGCCGCCACGTACCAAGGTGCCGCGCGGCAAAAACACGCCAAAGGCACGGCCTGTCGAGTCGGTTGCATCGAAGCGGCTTTTTTGGCGAACGTCCCAATCCAGCTCTACGGTGGCGGCGCGTTTGACGAGTGCAGCGGCCAAACCTTGGCCGCCCGCGATTAATTTAGAACAGGTAAGCATCAGAAAAAATCAGAACAAGAAATAGCGTTGGGTCATAGGCAAGCTCACCGCAGGTTCGCAGGTGAGCAAATGACCATCGGCGCGCACCGCATAGGTTTGTGCATCCACCTCCATGCGTGGCGCGTAGTCGTTGTGAATCATGTCACGTTTGCCAATGCTGCGAATGTTCTTCACTGCACTCAGGGTTTTGTGCAAGCCGAACTTCTGCCCAATACCCGCCGCCAAACCCGCCTGCGACACAAAGGTGAGCGAGCCACGGTGCAGCGCACCGCCATACGCGCCAAACATGGGGCGGTAGTGCACGGGCTGCGGTGTGGGAATGGAAGCATTCGGGTCGCCCATCGCGGCCATGGCGATGAAGCCACCTTTCAAAATGATGCTGGGTTTGATGCCAAAGAACGCGGGCTTCCACACCACCAAGTCGGCCCACTTGCCCACTTCCACGCTGCCCACTTCGTGGCTGATGCCGTGCGCGATGGAAGGGTTGATGGTGTACTTGGCGATGTAGCGTTTGACACGGAAGTTGTCGTGGCGGTCTGAGTCCCCAGGCAGCAAGCCACGCTGCGCTTTCATCTTGTGCGCGGTTTGCCAGGTGCGAATGATCACCTCGCCCACACGCCCCATGGCTTGGCTGTCGCTGCTCATCATGCTGATGGCACCGAGGTCGTGCAAGATGTCTTCGGCCGCGATGGTCTCGCGGCGAATGCGGCTTTCGGCGAAGGCCAAGTCTTCGGCAATCGCGGGGTCGAGGTGGTGGCACACCATGAGCATGTCCACATGCTCGTCCAGCGTGTTCACCGTGTAGGGGCGCGTGGGGTTGGTCGAGCTGGGCAACACATTGGCTTCGCCTACCACTTTCAAAATATCGGGGGCGTGGCCACCGCCTGCACCTTCGGTGTGGAAGGTGTGGATGGTGCGACCTTTGAAGGCGGCCACCGTGTCTTCCACAAAGCCACTCTCGTTGAGCGTGTCGGTGTGGATGGCCACTTGCGTGTCGGTGGCTTCTGCCACGTTCAAACAGTTGTCAATCGCGGCGGGCGTGGTGCCCCAGTCTTCATGCAGCTTCAAACCAATCGCACCGGCGTTGATTTGCTCGTGCAGCGAATCGGGCAAAGCGGCATTGCCTTTGCCCAAGAAACCAAGGTTCATGGGGAACGCATCGGCCGCTTGCAACATGCGTTCGATGTTCCAAGCGCCGGGTGTGCAGGTGGTGGCAAAGGTACCCGTGGCGGGGCCTGTGCCGCCACCGAGCATGGTGGTCACGCCACTGGTCAAGGCTTCTTCAATTTGCTGTGGTGCGATGAAGTGGATGTGGGTGTCCACACCACCCGCGGTGACGATGTTGCCTTCGCAGCTGATGACCTCCGTGCCGGGGCCAATCACGATGTCTACACCCGGTTGTGTGTCTGGGTTGCCCGCTTTGCCAATGGCCACGATGCGGCCACCTTTCAAACCAATGTCGGCTTTGACGATGCCCCAGTGGTCGATGATGAGTGCGTTGGTCATCACGGTGTCTACCGCACCGCCCGCTTGCGGGCCTGTACCCGTGCCGTCGCGTGTGCGTTGTGATTGCGCCATGCCATCGCGGATGGTTTTGCCGCCACCGAATTTCACTTCTTCGCCGTAGCCACCGGCTTGTAGCGTGAAGTCTTTTTCAACCTCAATGACCAAGTTGGTATCTGCCAAGCGCAGGCGGTCGCCCACGGTGGGGCCAAACATTTCTGCGTAGGCGCGTTTGCCAATCGTTGCCATCAGTTGTTTCCTTTGCGCGGCGCATCGACTGCGCCTTTGTCCACGGCACCATTCACCAAGCCGCGAAAGCCAAACACTTGGCGATGCCCGCTCAGGTCCACCAATTCGACCGTGCGTTGTTGGCCCGGCTCAAAACGCACTGCGGTGCCAGATGCAATGTTCAAACGCATGCCGTGTGCAGCGTCGCGGTCAAAGCGCAAACCCGCGTTGGTTTCCGCAAAGTGGTAATGCGAGCCCACTTGGATGGGGCGGTCGCTGGCGTTTTGCACGACGAGGGTGTGCGTGCGTCGGCCGGGGTTGAGGACATGTTCGCCCTCGTCAATCAAAAGTTCACCGGGTGTCATACGTGCCTCGTGTGTTTATTTGCCGCGACCGGTGAACCACCACACGACGGCAGCGGCGACCGCTATGGAGACAAAGCCCCACACATCGGTGGCGTGGTAATGCGAGGCCCCTTCAATGCCGTGGCCTTCGTGGGCGACAGCGAGGGAGGGCAAGAAGGGCAGAAGGCGAAGGCAAGCAGCAAGACGTGACATGGTGGGGTTCCCAAAAACGTGGGTCAAAAAAATTCAAAGGATGGGCTGGTGGACGGTCACGAGCTTGGTGCCGTCGGGAAAGGTGGCTTCGACTTGGATGTCGGGAATCATCTCGGCCACGCCGTCCATCACGTCGGCGCGGGTCAGCACGCGGCGTCCGGCGCTCATGAGTTGCGCCACGGTTTGACCGTCGCGTGCACCTTCCATGACCGCGGCGCTGATGAGGGCCACGGCCTCGGGGTAGTTGAGTTTCAAGCCACGGGCTTGTCGACGCTCGGCCAACAAGGCGGCCGTGAAGATCAAGAGCTTGTCTTTTTCGCGGGGGGTGAGTTCCATAGTGCTTTTCTTTATGCAACTTGTGTGCCGTCTTGAAGTGGCTATGTTGCCGTAGAGATGTGACAACTTTGGTGCGAATTTGCCTTCTTGGTGCATGCACCACAAGGCGAAATGCGTGTTTATTTTGGTGCGTTCGCGTGCGCTTGACCCATGCTGGTGCATGCGTTGCGCACGGGTGCTGCTTCGTGTCTGCTTGTTATAGCAAGCGTGAATGCCCTCTGGGCGAAACGCAAGTTGGCACAGGCTTTGCAAAGGCTTTAACAAGCGAGTGAATGAGATGCCCGCTGAACACCGCAACCTTTATTTTTTGGAGTGAACCGCATGATGAATCGTCGAGGAAACCTCAAGGCCCTGGCTGCAGCCGCAGCGCTGTCGGTCGGATCGTTTGTGATTGCGCCACAAGCGCTGGCTGCAGACACCATCAAGGTTGGCGTGCTGCACAGCCTGTCGGGCACCATGGCTATTTCAGAAACCGTGTTGAAAGACACTGTGTTGATGGCCATTGACGAAATCAACGCCAAGGGCGGCGTGTTGGGCAAGAAGCTCGAACCCGTGGTGGTCGACCCTGCGTCGAACTGGCCGTTGTTTGCTGAAAAAACCAAGCAGTTGCTGACCCAAGACAAAGTCTCGGTCATCTTCGGTTGCTGGACATCGGTGTCACGCAAGTCGGTCTTGCCAGTGGCTGAAGAGCTCAACGGTTTGCTGTTCTACCCCGTGCAATACGAAGGCGAAGAACTCAGCAAAAACGTGTTCTACACCGGTGCTGCGCCTAACCAACAAGCCATTCCCGCGGTGGACTACCTGATGAGCAAAGACGGCGGCGCTGCCAAGCGTTGGGTCTTGTTGGGCACCGACTATGTGTACCCACGCACCACCAACAAAATCTTGCGCGCTTACCTGAAAAGCAAAGGCGTCAAAGACAGCGACATCGACGAGAAGTACACCCCGTTTGGTCACTCCGATTACCAAACCATCGTGGCTGACATCAAGAAGTTCTCTGCCGGTGGCAAGACCGCTGTGGTGTCCACCATCAACGGTGACTCCAACGTGCCTTTCTACAAAGAACTCGGCAACGCAGGCTTGAAAGCCAAAGACGTGCCCGTGGTCGCCTTCTCGGTCGGTGAAGAAGAGTTGCGCGGTGTAGACACCAAGCCGCTGGTCGGCCACTTGGCGGCATGGAACTACTTCATGTCCATCAAGAACCCCACCAACGATGAGTTCATCAAGAAGTGGTCTGCTTACGCCAAGTCACACAACATCGCTGGCCACAAAGACAAGCCTTTGACCAACGACCCGATGGAAGCCACCTACATCGGCGTGAACATGTGGAAACAAGCGGTTGAGAAAGCCAAGTCCACCGATGTCGACAAGGTCATCGCTGCCATGGCGGGCCAAACCTTCAAGGCGCCAAGCGGCATCACCTCGAAGATGGACGAGAAAAACCACCACTTGCACAAGTCGGTGTTCATTGGCGAGATCAAGGCTGACGGCCAGTTCAATGTGGTCTGGAAGACGCCGGGCCCTGTGAAAGCCAAGCCATGGAGCCCATTCATCGAAGGCAACGACAAGAAGCCTGATGAGCCTGTGAAGAAGTAACCCCTCTCCAAGGGATGAACTTGGGGGAGGGCTGATGCCCTCCCTCTTTTTTTTGGAACCTAGATGACCCGAATTTCTTCTTTCTCTTTGGCTGCCCTCACCTTGAGCTGTGCCGCGTTGTTTGCCTCCTCAGCCATGGCGCTGACGACGGAGCAAACCCGTGCCTTGACGCTCGGTGAAACCGATGCCCGCATCACGGCGCTGCAACAAGCGCTGGCGTCGCCGGACGAAAAAACCGCCGCTTTCATGCAAGCCATGGCGGACGATGCCGTCAAAGTCAACGGCACTCACGTGCTGATCGTGCGCGATGGCAAAGCGTCAGACCCCGTGACCGGCGAAGCGCAAGCCCTGCCCGAAGCTGCCGAAGACGTGATCAACAACAACCGCATGCGCGGCGAAATTGACGCCGCCTTGGCCGCGTTGCAATTGCTCAGCCCCGATGCCGCTTTGCGACTGGCCGCCACCAAAGCCATGCTCAAAGAGCCCGACCCGACCAAGCTCGCCATGCTCGATAAAGCGTTGGCAACGGAGCAAAACGCTGGCGTGAAAACCCAAATGCTGCTGGCCCGAGCCGCCGTGATGCTCAACAGCACCGACCCCAAAGTACGTCTGGCCGCTGCCAAAGCTTTGGCCGACAGCCAAACCCCTGACACCCAGCTTTTGCTCAACCAACGTTTGAGCGAAGAGCAAGACAAGCCAGTGCGCAGCCAATTAGAGGCCTCGCTCAGCACCATCCAAGCTGCGCTCAACTGGGGCGAAAAGCTGGGTGCTTTGTTCACCGGCATCAGCTTGGGGTCTATTCTTTTGTTGGTCGCTTTGGGTCTTGCCATCACCTACGGGTTGATGGGCGTGATCAATATGGCGCACGGCGAATTGATGATGATTGGCGCTTACGCCACCTACGTGGTGCAAGGCCTGTTCCGCCAGTACTTGCCTGGCATGTTTGACGCGTATCTGTTGGTTGCCGTGCCTGCCTCGTTCTTGGCTGCGGCCTTGGTGGGCGCGGTGCTGGAACGGTTGGTCTTGCGCCATTTGTATGGCCGACCTTTAGAGACCTTGCTCGCCACGTGGGGCATCAGCTTAGGGTTGATGCAAGGTGTGCGCAGCGTGTTTGGCGCGCAAAACGTGGGCGTTGAAAACCCCTCGTGGATGAGTGGTGGCGTGCAGTTGTTGGCCAATTTGTCGCTGCCCTACAACCGCTTGGTCATCATTGGCTTTGCGCTGTTTGTGTTGGTGGGCATGACGCTGTTGATCAGCAAAACACGGTTGGGCCTTTTTGTGCGCGGCGTGACCCAAAACCGACCCATGGCTTCTGCTTTGGGTGTGAATACAGCCCGCATTGACACCTACGCGTTTTCGCTCGGTTGTGGCATTGCCGGCTTGGCCGGTTGTGCCTTGAGTCAGATTGGCAACGTCGGCCCTGACTTGGGCCAGAACTACATCGTCGACGCCTTCATGGTGGTCGTGCTGGGCGGCGTGGGTCAACTGGCAGGCACGGTGTATGCGGCGATGGGCTTGGGGCTGATGAACAAATTGCTCGAAGGCGTGGCTGGCGCTGTGCTCGCCAAGATTGCCGTGTTGGTTTTCATCATTGTGTTCATCCAAAAACGCCCGCAAGGTTTGTTTGCGATGAAGGGCAGAAGTGCTGAGGCTTGATATGAACACCACAACAACGATGACTACTGCGATGCAACTCCCCGAACCCGCCCCCCTGATGAGTCGCCGTGCTTGGGTGGCTTTTTTAGCGGCCCTCATCACGCTGTGCGCGGTGGTGCCTGTGCTCAACCTGTGGGTGCCTGAGGGCAGCCTGTTTCACATGAGCGACTACGCCGTGGGCTTGGTCGGCAAGATCATGTGCTACGCCATCTGCGCCTTGGCGATGGACTTGATTTGGGGCTACACCGGCATCTTGTCGCTGGGCCACGGTTTGTTCTTTGCCTTGGGTGGCTATGTGATGGGCATGTACCTCATGCGCCAGATCGGCACCGACGGCAACTACAAAAGCAACTTGCCCGACTTCATGGTGTTCCTCGATTGGAAAACCTTGCCTTGGCACTGGACCTTCAGTGACAGCTTCATCGCCACCTTGCTGATGATCGTGTTGGTGCCCGGCGTGCTGGCTTGGGTGTTTGGCTACTTTGCCTTTCGCTCACGCATCAAAGGCGTGTACTTCTCCATCATCACGCAGGCGCTGACGTTTGCCGCCATGCTGCTGTTCTTTCGCAACGAAACGGGTTTTGGTGGCAACAACGGCTTCACCGATTTCAAGCGTATCTTGGACTTGCCCATTGCCACGCCCGCCATGCGTATGACCTTATTTGTCATGACCAGTGCCACCTTGCTGGGCTGCTATGTGTTTGCCCGCTGGTTGGTGCAAAGCAAGTTTGGCCGCGTGTTGCAAGCCATTCGCGACGCCGAAAGCCGCGTGATGTTTTCGGGCTACTCACCCATGCCCTACAAGCTGACCATTTGGGTCATTTCGGCGGTGATGTGCGGCATTGCGGGCGCTTTGTATGTGCCGCAAGTGGGCATCATCAACCCCAGTGAAATGAGCACGGGCAACTCGATTGAGATCGCCGTATGGGCCGCAGTCGGTGGGCGTGCCTCGTTGATTGGCCCCATCGTGGGCGCCTTCTTGGTCAACGGCATGAAGAGCTGGTTGACCGTGACGGCCCCAGAGTTTTGGTTGTATTTCTTGGGTGCCCTGTTCATTGGCGTGACGCTTTACATGCCGCACGGTGTGGTGGGCTTGGTTCAAAAACTGAGCGCCAAGAAACAGGCAGGAGAAAAAGCATGACCCCCGATCTGTTTGAACAAGGTACTGAGCGCTTAGCCACACACCAAGCCCGTGTGGTGGCCGAGGTGACCTCGGGCGACCGCAGCGCGAGCTTTGGCCGCATTCACGAGCCCGGCTCGCTGGACTTGACCCATGGCCGCATCTTGTACTTGGAAGATGTGCATGTGAGCTTCGATGGTTTCAAGGCCATCAACGGTTTGTCGCTGGACATCGCGCCCGGCGAGTTGCGTTGCATCATTGGCCCCAACGGCGCGGGCAAGACCACGATGATGGACATCATCACCGGCAAAACCAAACCCGATTCGGGTCAAGTGTTCTTCGGCAGCACCCTCGATTTGTTGCGCCACAACGAACCCGAGATTGCACAACTGGGCATTGGCCGCAAGTTCCAAAAGCCCACGGTGTTTGAGCAATTGACCGTGTTTGAGAACTTAGAGCTGGCCTTGAAAACCCACAAAGGGGTAGCGGCCTCGATGTTTTTCAAACTCAACGGCACACAGCGTGACCGTCTGAGCGAGGTGCTGAAAACCATTCACTTAGAAGACAGTGTGCGCCGTCAAGCGGGCAACCTCAGCCACGGCCAAAAGCAATGGTTGGAGATCGGCATGTTGCTCATGCAAGACCCCAAGCTCTTGCTGCTGGACGAGCCCGTGGCGGGCATGACCGACTACGAGACCGAGCGCACGGCCGAGTTGTTTTTGACGCTGAAAGGCAAACATTCACTCATGGTGGTCGAGCACGACATGAGCTTCATCAACACCATCTCCGACATCGTCACCGTGCTGTGCGATGGCTCGGTGCTGGCGCAAGGCACGCTGGCGCAAGTGCAAGCCGACGAGCGTGTGATTGAGGTGTATTTGGGCCGCTGAAGTGCCACCCCAAAAGCCCATCAGCCAAAGAACGAGACACACACCATGCCCCTCTTAGAAGTCCAAAACATCAACCAGTATTACGGCGGCTCGCACATCTTGCGTGACGTCAGTTTCACCGCCGAGCTCGGCAAGATCACCGTGCTTTTGGGGCGCAATGGCGTGGGTAAAACCTCGCTGCTGAAGTCGCTCATGGGTGCGGTGCCCATTCGCAGTGGCAGCATCACCTTCGATGGTTACGCCATTGAGCGCCAAGCGCCTTACGAGCGCGCGCGTGCCGGCATTGGCTATGTGCCGCAAGGTCGCGAGATCTTTGCGCGCTTGACGGTCGAAGACAACTTGCGCATGGGCTTGGCCACGCAACCTGCAGGCACTGACATACCTGCTGAGTTGTACGAGCTGTTCCCAGTGCTCAAGCAAATGATGCATCGCCGAGGTGGCGATTTGTCAGGCGGACAGCAGCAGCAATTGGCCATCGCGCGTGCGCTGGCATCGGGCCCCAAACTCTTGGTGTTGGATGAGCCGACCGAGGGCATTCAGCCCAGCATCATCAAAGACATTGGCCGCGTGATTCGGATGTTGGCCAATCGCGGCGACATGGCCATTTTGCTGTGCGAGCAGTACTACGACTTTGCCGAAGAACTGGCCGACGACTACTTGGTGATGGAGCGTGGCGAGGTGATTGCACGCGGCCCAGGCTCTGAGATGCAAGCCAAGAACGTGCGGCAGTTGGTGGCGATTTAAACGCAGGCGAGGTCCAACAACCGGCCCGTTACATCGCCCAAATGCGTGGCGGCTGGTCGCCCATGGCCCACAAACCTTTGCGCCATGCTGCCCAGACGCTGCGCAGCAGCGTTTGGGCAGGCTCTACCAAAGGGGATAGGGTGCGCAGCACGATCACACGAGGGTGGGGTGATGTCACGCCTGCGTGCAGGCCCGCAGGGGCTTGTTCGGTGATGTGGCGGGCCAACGCTAGGGCCAAGTCGCGACGCTCGCGTGGCAGGTCTGCGCCGCAGGCAAACACCAAGGTGGCCATGCAGCGTGCGCCCGCGAGGCCGAGTGGGCCGTTGAGCAGCCGCTCGTCTTGCGCGTCAATCAAACCGCGTTCCAACCAAACGCCAGAAATTTCAAGGTGTTGTTGCAGCTGACCGCGTTCAAACGGCAAGTTGGCGTTGGGCAGGCCCAAGGCGGTGATGTCCCATGCCATCAACTCTGCGGTGGGCGCAAGGTCAAACACCGCGTGGTTGAGGCCATGGCAGCCGTTGTAGGCGATGGTTTCCAGTGGCAGCCATTCCAAGCGGGTGTGTTCGCCCAAGGTGGCGTGTACTTTTTGCGTGGCCAATAGGTCTTTGTCACTGCGGTAAAACCGTGTGGCGCCCGGTGTGGTGACTAAGCCGTGTGCTTGCGAAGCGAGGGTCACGGTGATGTCCAACACATCGCCGCCCACCAAGCCACTCGGGGGGTGAACCAACACGTTGTGGCACACCGCATCGCCTTCGGGGTAGAGGCTTTGCAAGATGCGCAGCGGGCCGTCGTGCTCAAAACGTGCGACGGTTCGCGAGCCCTCTTGTGCGTAGTCCAGCGCCAGTTTGGCGTGCCAGCCTTTGGTGTGCATCATCCTGCTTTGCCTTGAATTTTTCGCCACAAATCAAATTCAGCTGCCGACAGCCGTTGCCCTTGCACTGCAGCTTCATCAAATTTTATGCGGTCGGTTTGAATGCCCAATTGTCGAATTTGGCTTAGCAGCATTTTGTAGTGTTCCACAGCCAGCTCGGGGGTTTCGGCAATCTTGTGAATCGGCAATGGAGCACGATCTTCCAGATCGTGCTCCTGAATCACTTGGTCGATCAGCGCATTGATTTCCTCGGTCGATAAATGCAAGCGCTTGGCTTCGGCGCGGATGATGAGGGCTTCGTTTTCATCAATGTGTCCGTCTTTGAGAATGCTGAACAAGTTGGCTTTGAGCGCGTCGCGTTTTTTCACCAATTCGTCGCTGAAGGCCGAAGCCAGCAAAGCAGCAGGGATGGCAAAAATACCAATACCTAACAACGCGAGCACGATTGTCAACGTTCGGCCAATTGGCGTGACGGGGGAAATATCGCCGTATCCCACCGAGGCCAAGGTGATGACTGCCCAGTAAATGGAGGTGGGTATGTTTTCGAACTTGTCTGGCTGAACATCGTGTTCGAACAAATAACCCAAGCTGGCGGTCAAGATGACTAGCAGCAGCATGATGAACGCTGATGCACTCATGATGGGCCACTCACGCACCACAACCTTCACCAAGACAGTGCTGGCATCGCTGCCGCGCGTTAGTTTGAGTAATCGAGCTAGGCGGAAGACACGCAAGAACCGCAAGTCAAAGAGATGGTGCAAAAACACTTCGAGGTAAAAGGGCAGTATTGCCAAAAAGTCAATCAAGGTCGAGGGCGATTTGGCTTGCTTCATGCGCCCCAACACCGCGCCTTTGAAACCTGGTTCTTCGACGCAGGAATACAAGCGCATGCAATATTCGACGGTGAAAATAGCGACAGCGACGGCGTCCAAAATCACAAATTGCAAGTTCAAGATGTAGTGCACGCTTTGTACGGATTCCAAAATCACGGCAATGACTGACAGCAGCACCCATAACGCGATGAATACTTCAAAAATCTTCTGCATGGCGCCGCCATAAGGGCTGGGGAACACCAAGGCATGAATCTTTTGACGAAATGTGCGGTTCTTGTTGAGTTGCTTGAATTCGGCAATTGCAGGGACGAGCACACGAAATAGTTTCAAAATTCGCAGCAAGCGCAAGAACCTCAGTACGCGCAAATCAATCGGAATAAAAGCCTTCAAGAAAAAGGGCGCTACAGCCAAGAAGTCGATGATGGCAAAAGGACTGGTGGCAAAAGCGAAACGTGCGTGTTTGGTGGTTTTGAACTCTTGGTCTTCCGGTGCCAAGTAAAACCGCAAGAGGTATTCGATCGAGGGTGTCCCGAATTTTGTGTAAACGGAGCGAGTGTTAATTCGTCGGCATCCTTCCCTCAAACTGGATCGTAAATCGGTTCAGCACAGGCTTCCAGTTTTGCACCGGCATCGTCCACTTCTTGGCGATGTTGTTCAGCGCCAAATAAAACAGTTTCAACAACGCCTCG
>NZ_PTQX01000029.1:0-15744 GCF_002943475.1 Limnohabitans sp. TS-CS-82
GCATCGGGCCTGGCATCAGCCGTCGCGCGCATGGGCGGCATGGGCACCATCTCTGCGGTGGATCTACGTCGCCGCCATCCTGACTTGATGATGGAGACAAAGCACCTCGACAAAGAGCCAGATGCAGGCGAACGCATTGACAAGGCCAATCTGATTGCGCTCGACCGCGAAATAAAAATAGCCCACCAAAGTGCGAATGGCAAAGGCGCCATCGCCGTCAACATCATGAAAGCCCTGAGCGCCTATGAGGCGTACATCCACCAAGCATTAGAGAGCGGTGCAGATGCGCTCGTCGTGGGTGCAGGCTTGCCTTTGGATCTTCCTGAGTTAGCACGTGATTACCCGAAGGCTGCGTTGATTCCTATCCTTTCCGATGCCCGTGGCGTACAACTTCTGGTGCGCAAATGGGAAAAGAAAGGACGCTTGCCGGACGCGATCATCATCGAAAACCCACGACTGGCGGGTGGCCACCTAGGCGCCGCCAAAGTGGCGGACCTTGGGGATTCAAGGTTTGATTTTGATGTGGTGATTCCCCAGGTACTTGAATTTTTCAAGACATCAGGCTTCGAACAAGAGATCCCACTGATCGCAGCGGGCGGCATCGACAGCCATGCACAGATTGCACAACTGCAAAGCTTGGGCGCCAGTGGCGTTCAACTCGGAACTGCGTTTGCTGTCACAGAAGAATGTGATGCCTCGTTGGCCTTCAAAATGATTTTGGCCAAGGCGAAACCGCAAGACATCGTTGAATTTTTGAGCGTTGCAGGCTTGCCTGCCCGCGCGGTAAGAACGCCATGGCTGGACAAATACCTCCGCATATTGCCCATCCTGCAAGAGCGTGCACACGCCAAAGCGAAATGCAATATGTCGTTCGACTGCCTTCAGCACTGCGGCCTACGCGATGGCAATGCGAGCATGGGCCAGTTCTGCATTGACCAACAGTTGGGGCATGCGCTCGACGGTGATACACAACGTGGCCTCTTTTTTCGCGGTGCAGGCCATTTGCCATTTGGCGAGCAGATACGAAGCGTGCCAGACCTCATTCGGCATTTGCTGACCCCGGTTGCCGTCGATCACGCATGAAAATCGTGGGGCTTTGACATGCGTCAACACCATCCATTTCAATTGACCAAAAATAATGGTCTTAATAAAAAGGAAAAAAAATGGGACATGCCTGCATACAAGTCATTTATGACGAGCACTCTTCAATCTCTGCCATTTTGAAATCGTTACGCATGATGATCAGACGCGGACCGCAAAATGAGCCAGAAATCTTCTTCGATGTGATGCGCGCCATGCTGTTTTATATTGATGAAGTACCTGAAAAGCAGCACCACCCCAAAGAAACGGCTTTCTTGTTTCCACCTGTGGCACAAAGATCACCGCAATGCGCCGAACTGATAGAACAGTTAGAAATGGATCATGAAAAAGGGGAAGCCTCGGTGCGTGAGCTTCAACACCTGCTGCTGGGTTGGGAAATATTAGGGGAATCACGTCGTCAAGCCTTCGAAGAAGCAACTTTGAAATTTGTAGACTTTTACAGTGAACATCTACTTCTTGAAGAGTCAATCATCATTCCTGAAGCCTTGAGGGTTTTGACAGAAGAAGATTGGACCAAACTCAACGCTGCATTCGAGATAAATAAAGATCCGCTCTCGGGAATACAAACGCGTGACCCTATCTATGACCGTTTGTTCTCAAAGATCGCCCTGCGTGCACCTGCACCCATTGGACTAGGACACGAGTAAATTCGCATGACGTAGCCCCTACTCTACTAACCTACACACTTAGATGTGATATAAGTTCAAGCCTCTAGACACCAGATACAACTCTGTTCCAAGCTACCACTCATTTCATTTAGCTCGACTCTGAAAATTGAACTCAAATAATTTGGGCCCAACCAGTTCGATGTCGTGCGGGAGAGTCAGACTGCGCTATGAAAAGTGTCTAGAGGTTTGGGGGAATGCCATACGGCTTCAACTGTTGGTGCAATGACGGCAAAGAAATTCAGCTTTCTCGTAGAAGATCTGTCCAAGCAAGATCATGGATTGATCATGGTCATGGGTAAAGGGGGCGTTGGAAAAACAACGATTGCCGCTGCATTGGCTCTGGGTTTGGTGGATAAAGGAAGAACAGTTAACCTTAGTACAACTGACCCTGCGGCCCACGTGGCTGAAACATTGAGAGAGCAGGTTCACGGATTACAAGTCAGCCGTATTGACCCGAAGGTCGAAACGCAAAAGTACATCGACAAAATCATGGCGGCAAAAGGGCCATCACTGAATGAAGATGAAAAGGCGTTGTTGCTTGAGGATCTGCAATCGCCCTGCACCGAGGAAGTGGCTGTGTTCCATGCGTTCTCTCACATCGTTGCGCAGGCACGAAGCGGGTTTGTTGTGTTGGACACAGCGCCAACAGGTCATTCACTGCTCTTGATGGATGCCGCTGGTGCTTATCACCGTCAAATGATGAGCACCTTTGAAAAACAAACCGGCTCATCTGTAAACGTCGTTACACCGTTGATGCGATTGCAAGACCCAGACTACACCAAAATTATTTTGGTGGCATTGCCCGAGGGAACGCCTGTCTCGCAAGCATCTGCGTTGCAAGATGATCTAAGACGAGCAAACATCGAACCTTATGCATGGGTGCTGAACCGATCCGTGTTGGCCGCAAAAACAAAAGATCCGCTGTTAGTGGCACGGTTGCAGGGAGAGGTCAAACAGATGCAGCGCATCAATGATGGACTGTCCAACAACTTGTTTGCGATTCCATTCCAAGCTGAACCACCCATTGGTGTTCATGCTTTGCATGATCTCTTGATTAAATAATTAGTGAATCATGCACGTCTAACCACTAAGACTCGTTTTTGTTCTCAAACATTGCTACCGTCAGACCGAAGTCTTACGATTTTGCTAACCGTCTCAACTCGGTGGCCAAGCAAGTGCTGGGCTATTGGGGTATCGAGATGATCGTTTCGGAGAAAGATGCCCCCCGAAATGCACTCACGAAATTCCTTGAGCAACTGATGTTTTTCCTACCAAGAGAGCAGACATTGCACATCGACGGCGGCCTCGTCTGCGCCTTCGCGCCAACAGAGTTTGCATAAGCTATTGCAGATCTGGCCAAACCTATTGTTCTCACCTCAGATTGAACGTTAAAGGACCGCTTCTGAGCTCCCAGTTCAACGATGTGAAAGTCGGCAATCGCTAAACGGTCATGCGCACCACGAAGTCCAACCTCGGATTTAGGTCGAAACCTCGCCTAAAAATCTTAGTCCAAAAATTTCTCCATCTTGCCTTTAAGTCCCCTTTGCCCGACCAATCAGAGGGTCAAACTCATCAACTCAAACCCGCATTAATGCTGGACTCAGCTCATGGACACGTCCACAAGCTTGAAGAGAAAAGAGAGATAAATTCACCTGTAACGACCAGAAACCACGGAAACGTGACCGAGTGTGTCCACAAGCAATGAGCCGAAAGCCCGCAAATACAGGGCTTTGAAGCAAAGAAAAAGGGGGACAGAGAAAGTTCTGTCCCCCGTGTATGGTGGTGGTTGGTTGACTATTTACGAACTTGCTATTTCGACTACTTAGTAATTAAAAGTAAATGAGCGTGAATGCTCGGTAAGAACTTAACGACAATATTGCACCAATATTGTGCGCACATAGAACACTGGATTTGAACCAGCGTCCACAAGTTAATTTCTCAGCAGCCGGTTAAATCACAGCGCTGGCCAGCACCATATCTCGCGCTGGAGTGCTTAGGCAATAGTGGAGGGGGTCAATGACCTCGGAAAGAGCATCGTCAAAAAGATTTCACAAAGCCTCCAGCGTTGGCGGTCCGTCTGAGGACTGGTGCACAACGCCCACTGACGGACTGTAAGCTGTTATCAGAAACATAGACGTCATTGAACGACCGAAGGATTAAGAAAACTAAACCCCGGGAATCTACGGAATCGTCTGGGAAATCTATTCGTTTGTAAATCAAAATTCGGGGACACCAAGAACCTCTATCTTGCTCTGCGAGGCGAAACGCGGGGCTTGCGTTGTCGCATAAGTCGCTGTCGTGCTGCGGCCTGTTGCGTCCCGAATCGACCATCGATTTCAGCCAAAGTAGCTCGCGCACCATAGGCATCAATTTCAATCATTGCTTCGAAGAGGTCGACGCCGGACTGACGCGATGGCCCCCCGAGTCGATGTAACGTAAGTGCGAGATCGGTAAGTTGCGGGGCAGCTATTGATGTTCCTGTCCGTACATCACCGAGTCCGTCGCGCCAAGCTGTTACCAGCTTCTTAGCGATATTTGCTACTAGCTCCGCCTCGTGCGGGAGTAGCGCCTGTAGACGCTCCACCACGAAATGAGAGGGCGCGACGGACACATCGGTAACAGGATCAGCCAATGCGCGCAGCAATTGCAATGTCGATGTGTCAGGCACAAGTTCGCTAGTTACCCTAAAAACGTCCATTACCACCGCTACCAACTCTTTCGTTGCCCCCTTGAGCAATGCGACCAGTGTCTGACTTGCACCCAATGCAAACTTCTTATCAGCCCTAAGGTTGACAGCTGAATGTGCCAAGCCAATCTTGGTTTGATCACTACCGGTGTCAATGATTTCATCTCGCGCCAGCTCCCAGTCACTCCTTGCATTTACCGTGGACACCAATCCAACAAGTTCGCCATATGCCTGCTGAAGAAATGCACGGCGTGATTTTCGCCAATCACTGATGAGATCGAACACCAGTTGATCATCCCAGCTCTGAGCATGCGCAAGAAAGATGACAGCTTCTCGGGTTTCTAGAATTTCGGGAAAGCGGGCAAAGACCTTGCGAAGGAAACTTGACACCACCTGCGGTGTCGATCCTCCGGCATTTTGTAGTCTATAGAGAAGAGCCTTCCAGATCTCCGGATCGCGCTCACGTAGGAAGTGTTCTTCCAGGAGTGCGAAGTACCTATCCCGACCAGCTTCCTTCATCCTTAAAAGAATAGATGCCAGCGCCGATAGCACGTTGAAATTACCGCCAGGGAGTGCTGATACGCCGCCATAACCCCACAGAATACTCCCGTCCCTCAACTCACCATCATTCGAATCGAAATCAGATTCGCTCTCCGCAACAGCACTACCGACCTCCCCCGAAGCGGAAGTACCTTCCAACCATTCCACCAGTACGCCGATGACCTCATCGCTAATTTCATTCGTTCTGGCTGCTATCTTTTCGATCGCACGAGCGGCAGAATCCGTAAACTCCCTTGCCCGAAATCCGCGAGCGTGCAAGTCGAGGAGCGTCTCAACGATACGGCCGTCGTTCGGACCATCGTCGGCCATCGCCTCGAGCGCATAGCCGGCGGCTCGCTCCTGCTGGAGAGGCTCAAACTGTTCCACAAGACGGATTGCTCGCTCAGGGTTGGCTCGCGCGAACTCGGCGAACGCCCGAGAGAGTTGAATGTTCCCGCCTCGCGACCAGTGTTTCGGATGCTCCCAGTCTGAGTTATCTGGAATCTCTCGAAAGATCCCGAGGATGTCACGATCCTTGGCCTTGGCCATCGCAGCAGCATCCATGGGCGACCCAATGAAGCCCCCCTCGCCCATACGTATAGACCAATCGAATCGACTCCCCAACGCGCGCTGCTCAGTGGCCACAAGTTCGCGGTTCTCTGGGGTCAATCGCTCTATGCCTACAGCTTGGAGGAGGTCCTTCCTAGTGGCGCGAACGAGGTCGGCGAAATTTCTGCGCTGTTCAGGGTCCTTGAGATGGACCGGAACGTCCGGGCGATAGCTCAAGACCGCGTTTTCAAACCGAGCCATCTCCTGACCAGACCAAGTTCGCGCACAAGCGCGCAAGAGATCGATCGTCGTGCTTCGATGGCCATAGGCAGTACCAAGTTGAAACCTCCGAGTATCGAGAAGCAGCCATTCGAGAGCTTTCGACGCCAGCTGATTTGCCGCAACTTCGAATCCGCGCGCGATCAACTGCTGTACAGCCATGACCTCAAGACTCGAGTTTGCATTCGCCCACTCCAAGAACTGCTCTTGCGACTTTTCCGCAAGCTCCTCGACGGCCACCTGAATGGCGCCGATCACAGGTCTTTCTCGCGACGCCGGGCGATTTTCGGAAGGTGAAACTTCAATCTCGAGAACATACTGTCCAGGATAGATATACCCAACGTCTTCGCTGTCTTTTCGAGCAATGATCTCGGTGAAGACAGATACGTACCATGGCCAACAGGTATGCAGAAACGTCGCTGGCGCAGCCTCGGCCAACGACGGAATGTCGTCCCACTCCGTCGAGTCAAGCAGATCCTTGAGCGGCTTCTCTCCGCCGTGGCGAACGTACCACGCGGTCTTCTCGTCCTCACTGCCAGCCGCTGGAAACGGCGGCGGCTCAGGCCTGTCCTTCGCCTCTGATAGCATGAAGTCGAACTTCGCTCGGACGAGCCTGAGTGCAACATCTGGCTGTTCTATCGCAAGTGTCATTGCAGCGTGGCTTACATGCCAAGCCGCGACCGTGGTGCGGCTAAGGACAGTTCCTGCGATATCTTCAACTTCTGCAGTCCAATGTGGGCACTCCTGTATGGTCATCCATGAGTAGGTGTCTCGCTCTTGATGTGGAAGCCAACACTCCCCAATGAGCTGAATGACGCGCTCTCTATTCGTCTTCCATGCGAGTCCAAGGATTCGAGATGCTTGGATAGCCTCAACATCGGAGCCAGACATGGCATCGCGAATGGCTGTTAGAGCGAAGTGAGAAAACCAGCCCGAGCTACTTCCGATCGCTTTGAGCCCGACCAATCTTAGATGGGGTGAGTTCAGCACTTCGGCTATGCACATCTTCTCGAATTCGAATGGCTGCGAAACTTGCCCGAGAAACTCAATCAACAAGAGGCGAAGATGACGCCGCAAATTAGTTGTCTTCCAGATACTAACGAACTCTCGTTCGTAGGAGTTGACCTCGGTCCCTCGAAGATAATTCAAGGCCGACCAAACCTTCGCCCTAACGAACAGTGAGTCCTGTCGTTCTAAGACGTAGACCGAGAGAAGCCCCGACGTTCGAACAAAGGTTCTGGCGAGAACGTAGTCGAATAGCGTCTGATGACTGAAGGCAACTCTGAGAGAATTTTCAGACCTAACAACTAGACCCAACGCTTCTAGGCGTCTGAGAGAAGCTAGACGGTCATCGAAACGCGCAGCTGCAAGCCAAAGCACCTCTTCCTCTGCCATCTGCCTGGCAAGATCACTGGCAAGTGCGATCAGACCGGCACTATCATCCGCTGAAGCAACACGGGCTGTCCAGAACTGCTCGAGCATTGCTTGATACGTACTGAATGGTTCTGTTCGACCTGAGCTCGCAAGCGCGACAAAAGTCTTCAACGCTTGCGGAATGCGCATCACATCCCGCGCGTTCTCCGGCCAAGCATCAGGGTCCACGCCGATCTCAGCGAGTCGCTCCTTGACCTCATGCCATGGCGGCAACGCCAACGTGACTGCTTCAGCTTCAATCGCACGGAGTCGAACGTCATGGTTGAACTCGAAGGTGCGAGCGGACAAGAGGACATGAACGTTAGGCGCATTGCCAATGCATCGAACGATATTTAGCAGGACATTCAATCGCCCGCTTCGGAGGTCGAGTTGGCTTGCAAGCGCGTCAAGTTGATCAATGAGGACATAAACGGGCTGCAGCACCGCTAGTTTCAGAATAAGCTCGGTCGGTGGTGCGTGCAAGCCCAGTTCTTGCTGCAAGTCCGATTCAGTCCATACCTCCGTTGCCAGCAAGTCTGCCTTTAGGGCGAAAACCGGTGCACCGTTCTTCAGTAGGTCGGCCGCGATCCTCGAAAGAAGAGCGGACTTGCCTGATCCCGGCTCTCCAAGCAAAACTGTTACGCTTGTATGACGCTGAAAACCGGCCTCAATGCTGCCCTGCTCCGGCCGCTCCATCCATCGACCGTTCGGAAGTGTCTTCTCCCAGGAGAGAAGATCGACGGAAGCCCCTTTTAGGGCCGCCTTCGCAGCTTCCGCTTCGTTAACCCTCTCTAACGTCGCCGCACCAAGGAGTGTGACTCCGCTGTCTGCCGCAGCTTCCCGAAGCTTTGTCAAATTCATAGCCGCGAGGTCGCTCTCGCGAACGCTCATCACAAGTCGAACTGAGCCAAGATCTATTCGTATCAGTTTCAACTGTTCATCGTCAATCGCATGCTTAAGGCGCTCGACCACGGCATTGACCTTCTCATCGGGCCAATCGTCTTTTGAACCTTCGAAGTTAAATACAAATTCCACACGGCGCTCCGAAGGCAAGTCGCTGCCGCTCCCCTGAGCAGGGACCGTCTTCCTAGGATCACCTCCTACTATCGGTCCTTCCGTCGTGGGAACCTTGCTCCGAAACGAGAGGATGCTGAATGCGAACGCGGCGGCGTGAGCCGCCGCAATTGGTTGATGTAGCTTGTCGCTCGCATGATCCTTTCCGGCGCACATATCCGAGATGCCACGCACAACAATCGCGGGCGTATTTTCATGATGTGCGGCGTTCATGGCCCCCCACCCCTCCATTTCTACAGCTCCGCAATCGTTGAAATGAGAACGAAGCAAAGCAAATCGAGGTGACTTCCCGCCGGCCACAACCTCCTCCCCGGAAACAATTCCCTTGATGGTAGCCAGTGGCGGAAAATCGCAGGGATAGTCGGCCCGGTTTGGGAGCGCCATTCCCGCAGGGGCACGTATTAGATCTATCCATTCGTTCGAGTAGATGATGCCTTGAGAAGCAGTCAGGAGCTCACGCGCGGGAACCAATGAATGGGGTCTTACGAGCGTCTCCGTGTCTTCGACCTTCGCGGAGTGGCCGTTATAGACGTAGTCGCCAACCACGACACTGCCGATCGGGATGTCTGCCTTCAACGACCCGGCGACGCCGACGAACATTTGGGCATGGAAGCTTCCAAACTCCTGATGCGCTTTACTGACAACGAGGCTTGCGTCGGTGTTTCCCTGTGACGTTATTGCGTGAACGATAAGCCAATCCCCTGCAGGTTCGGAGAAACGACCGTACTCGTAGTAGGCTCCCTTCTCACCCACAACCACTGCCGGATCGGTTAAGAAGGCCTTCACGGAGCGACTCTCGCTAACAACGGTAGTAACTACGAGCGCGCGCCGAGGATGCGCCTGGAACTCGTCCTTCACTTGGGTGGGCGTTCGATAGGTCAGCCCTCCCTGCGGATTTGTCCTAGCTGTGAGTCTCGGTTCAGATTGCCGAATAATCGTCAATGGCGCAGCTGGGCTCTGGTTCAGGGTTTGCGTTGCCCCTGATATTTCTTCTTCAGAATTGCCAGGCAATCCAAGCAGTTTCTTCAAAGATTTTAGAATACTCACTACATGCCCCCAGGAAAAACTGCAACGTCAATAAAGCAGGCGTCTTCCAATCAAAGACGATCATAATCCCAGTATGGGGCGGTGGCTGTATCGGTTCGGCGAGTATCGACAGGACAGGGCCAAGCTCTCAAAGAATCGCCTTCAGCCGTTTGGAACAGGCGTAGCGGAAGCCGCCTCTTGAGCCAAATCGTCTAGCACAGCAAACACATCAACCAGGTAGTCGCGATAGAAAGCCGTGTAGCCAGGCATAAACACGCATCGCTCGTTGTTTTGGAGTTCAAGCTTTCGGATGTAATCACGATGCTGCAGCCAGTACATGCCCATCGATTTCGGATCGAGCCCGCCGAGTAGACCTGCTTTAGTCGCAACATATCCATCCTCATCTCGCCCCGTATTGAACGGGCTACTCAAATGAGATAAGCAGTGATCGAGGAACCTGAGCACATTGTCGACGTCAACCTTCGGATTGAAGCAAAAGCCAAAGACATACTCATTCATCAGCTTCGATATTCCACCGTTGTCCTCAGTCCCGACTTCATCGTAGTGGCCGCAACCGACGCCCGAGCCATTCGGGGCGAGTGCATTGCTGAGCTGATAGATCACGAACGAACCGACAATGGAGCGTGCAGCGGCGACTTTACGGGCAAGCGTTGAGTCGCTGTGCTCGGATCCGGGGTCCTGCGAAGCCTCCGCATGAAGATGCGAAAAGGCTTGACCCAGAAGTGCCTCTACGGGAACTTTATATGCTTCAGCAATGAAGTTCCGTCCAGCGTCAATGTAGTCACGCTTGAAAAGTGAAAAAATGCGCTGAGAGAGCTTCCGCATCCCCAGCAAGGCCAGCTGATTGACTAACCCGGAAGTTGGGGCTTTCATGTCCTGGTCGACGATGAGTGCTGCGTGTAGGTTGTACAACTGCCCCCCGCGATCCGCAGAGCACTGCAACCGGAACAACATGAGATCGTTCCAACCCAGCACGCCGCGGTCTGGGCTGGCAAGCCGCTCCAAAAGGCCTTTACCAACGAAAGCCTGCTCACCAAAGATGCGCCGCGCGATCTCTATGACGTTTTCCGGACTGTTTGTCCGTCGCCGACCAGCTGTACGACCCCAGCCAGAGCGATCCAACAGCCGCAACAGCGAATAGACTGACCTCGGCCGTAAGCCCCGATCATCGTTGTCGAACGATGAATAATTTGGCAGGTTATTGACTAGAGTTTCTAGGGCATCCTCGGCGGTCGCGCTAGTGAAATCGTGTGCCTGATTGACCAGAACCCTCCAGAACTGATCGTGCGCGGTTTCCTTTTGTTCCAACACAAACTCCGCTTGCGCTAAAACTGAGGCGATGGATCGCCCCTGTCGAACTTGAATGACAGCTGATTGGTAGAGAACGAAGGTCTCCTGTGGTTCCGGTTTCGCGAAGCGCACTATGAGCCTCAAGAAGCTCTCCAGGTTCCTGGTATCACCCGTGTTGAAACATGCGCGTGAGCGGAGTACGGCCTCATCAACGTTACTCCGATCGCCGAGTTCCAAGACCTCTACATCAAACAACTGTTCTAACAAGAACCTGGCTGCCCCTTGTTGTTCCTCTTTGACTTGCGAAAAACCATCAGCGTTCTTGAACCCTGGCTCGTCGTACTCTCGCTTTACTGAAAATGTGCCGCTACGTCCCTCTGTTTCCTCGGCGTAGATGCGTCGAAATAGTCCAGGGTAGTTCAAATGCAGCAGCACCAGATTAATGAGGTCGCGCCTATTAAAGTCCGTTCGTCCCAGATTTGTTTTCTCAATCTGCATGAGAAGAACAGCATTGATGAAGCGCTTGATCTTACGTAGATCACCGATCAAAGGCAGATATTTGGCTGCAGATTCACTCCCCAGGACATCCGCAAGCTCATTAAGAATTTCACCAAGCTTCACCATCGTGTCCGATGGCACGGATCCGAGTTGACTTTCGGCGCGTTCCCAATCACGTCGCAGGAAATTGCGAAGGCTGGAACTGTCCACAAACAAGCTCAATTTGACCGTCACAAACTTCTCAAGGAATTCACGTGCTCTGGCCCCCTCCTCTTTTCCACCTGCCAATACCTCGGTGTCATAACAAAGGACATAGGTCGCCTGCGACAGTTTGAATGTGCGCCGCGTTGCGAACAGAACGTTGTTGACCGATTTCGGGTCCAATCGGTCCAAGTCGTCAATAACGACAATGACTCGTCGACCAATGCGGCGAAGAACATCGTCAATGTCATCAAGCAGCTCATCGACAGTTTCCTGAGACGGCTCCAGTGAAAGCTTAAATCCTAGGAACGAAATGTCTGCCTTTCCCTTTATGAGGCGAGAGTACCTTGAGGCAGCCGGTTGGAACTCTGGTGCAAATACCCTGGATTGAATAACTGCGGATAAGTCGCGAATCAAGCGGTCGGCGAGATCCGGCTCCGCCGCATATCTAAGAGGCTCAAACCGACAAACAATTACCCTATCCGCAGCTCGCTCCCAATAGCGCTCGGCAAGATTGACGAAGCTGGTCTTTCCTACCCCCCACGGGCCATCGACACCGAAGACTAACCCCGAATGCGCATCGCTTGTGAGGACGGTCTCTGCGAACGACTTTGCTTGGGCTTCATTTGCGAGCAGGTCGTCGCTCTCGCGTCCGATCTCATCGTCCGCAAGAAAACGGAGTTGCGAAACGACCTTCCGCCTTCTAGGCCAATGCCGCTGGAGGAGCGGGGACAACAGCATAGTGCAGAGCAGCAGAAGAACAAGTGGTGCCCAAAACGGGTTTGACACTTTCAATAATGAGTGAAAACTGGAAAACCAAGGCATGGCCAACTCGTTTGACCAAGCCCCCAAGCACATTGCGATTAGCAGGTCAAAACGAAGGCTTCGTACCATTTGTACAGCAGAAGTATGCGCACCACGATTAACAGCGTAGACCACACAAACCGCCAGTCCGACGAGAACCGCAGTTGCCCTTGTCCAAAGGGGAAAGTCAGCAATCTCGGAGGCAAACGCAGTTCCTAGGTAGTAGGTTGCCCTACAGACCTCTGCGGCAATTAATCCAACAACGAACATCTTTGCAAAAACCAAGAGTTCGGGCATCTTCATCGTGGGCTTGATAGCAGCCATTCAGCAGTCCTTCCTTTGAGTCGTTAGCACCGTATACGTGCGGCGACTACCTGAACATTTTTGCCATTGCGTACTGCGGCGAGCAATTCTTCTATGACTGCAAGGCCGAGGGCGTAGGTGAATCCATGCTCACGAAGTGTGTCCCCGGTGCGGCTCCCCCTCCAGCCGAAGTTGAGCGCCCAGCATTGAATTCGCAGGTAGCTCTTGGACGATAACGACGCCGATCCCCAAGAAATCATGTCTACGGTACGACTCACTGCTCATCCACTTCAAAGTAGACAGGGGCAAACCTCTTGCGAGCCTCATCACTCATATATAGGTCGTGAATGCTGCGGTATGTGACAGCCTCGGTCTTTATGGCCTTGACCTTGTGGAAGCGAAGCGAGCCATCAACAACTGCAAGATTGGCTGCGGGCTCAAACCGATCATCTGACTCTGTTCCAAGGGCGGCTTCCATTTCACTAGGCTCCTTGAACTTCTTGACACTGATGACAACGGCTTCAGGGAACAAGACCAAGTTCATGCCTTGCTCGCCTGTCTGCACAGACGGGAAGACTAGGCCGTCGACCTGGTTGCCAAAACGAAGCCGCAGGTATTCGAAGACAAACTGAGTTGACAAGTAGCTCAATTCGTCGTTTCTTCCCTTGGGCTTGGACATCTTCTTTACCAGCGATTTTAGGAAGGTCTTGAGGTGCTGCGTATCCAAGTAGCCCACATCCAGCAAAGTTAGCTTGGACGGTTCGACTAGTTCCAGCTTGGTCAAGTCCAAGAACTTCAGGGATGTGATCGGTGTCATGGCGACACTCACCACATCGTCACCGGTGATGGAGCGAATCTCGCTTAGACATGTGTCCCGCTCAAGAGCGCAGTACAAGGCAGAGATTCCGTTGGGCGTCATCCGCTGACTGCTGGCCCTGTCCTTGGGTGTTGGACCAAGCTGTGACGCCGGGTTATCTGCAATCTCCTTTGCCTTCTTGTAGCTGTCGGCACTGCGAGCGCGGTAAAGTTTGGTGCCGTGATCCAGGGTGCGAATGACCTCAGGTTTTAGCTCGTCCTTATCGGAGACAAGTAGCTTGAAAACCGAGTCAAGGAAGCCACGGGCATTCGGATTGAAGAAGCGATGGACATGCCTGATGTCATCAATGAACTTGGTCCAACGGTCTTCATAAAAGTTGCGTTCCAAAAACCCATCGTCGTTGTAAAAGTGGGTCTCCTGGCCTCGGCTATTAACCTTGAACTCGTCAGGGACCCCATCACAGAGGTCATCAAAATACACTTCCTCACCTAGGTTGAACCACTCCATCAAAACGATGTCATAGCTAGCCACATCGATGTCGTCCGCTCCCAACTCGTAGACCAGGGCATGCTCGTAGCTGGAGAGGTCGTCTTCCGCTGCAATGTTTTCCTTGACCCGCTCGTAGATGTAGTTAAAGAGGAACTTGGACTCGACGGCTGTGGTTGACTTGTTGCAATAACTGCAAGTCCCTAGTAGCCCATGATGATTGACCAAGTTCTTGAGGACCTTAGGGGTTACACATGCTGAACAAATCATCTTCTCTCCCAGATGGATTGGGTTAGTGTACGAGGTAGGTCAGAAGTCCGCATTGCTCTAAACGTCATTTGATAATGACAGCTTGGCACCTACCCATCTATTAGTGACTGTTCAAGCAAGACTGCATATGGCTGCCAGTGAATACTAAGAAGCGTCAAGAAGCTGGCTTTCGGCACGGCAGCTCTGCCGGTCAGAGTCGGCTTGCTGCATACCCCGGGAAACCGGATACGGCTAGAAACTGTCACTGTGCCAGACCTAGAACGGCTTCTGATGCGGCTCCGCAAGAGTTGATATGAGCAGGTTCAGAGACGTGACACGCGCGAGTGAGGCCTCCTCCATTAAAAGGTATAACTGCGCAAGTACAAAGAAGGTCTCAAACTGAGTCCTCTTGTGAAGCGCTATGAATTTCTGCCGAGCGTCTCTCTTTGCGTTAAGTGCAGCCGATGCGCTTGGCAATTGACTCCGAAGGTCCGCCAGTAATTCTGGGGCGCTGACGTCGGGTGGCACCGTCGTAACCGCTGAATTCAGAAGGCGCGCGTCGGCCAGTAGCTTGCGCGAAATGCCTTTATAAAACGCAACGTATCCACCGTATCGGAGGACATTGGCAATTGTTTCATCTGCCTTCCGCATGCGCGAATCCTTAGCGTCTTGTACGCTGAGCCAGCCTAACACCTCAGGAGTCGACGCGATATTGGTTGGCAATGTCTTGTAGCTGACACCTGCTTTAATCATTCTGAAGATACGACGCAGCAACTCAATCTCGATGCGTGGCTCCCTCCTGGCGTCGATCGCTATCACTTGAAGTCCCGCTTCATGGGCAGCGTCCAGCTCGGCGACACAGGCTCCCGTTACGTCACTGAACTCGGAGGAGCGAGCCAGCATCCCAGGCGTAATAACACTCGGATCAAGATCAGAGAAAAGTGGACGACCAACTTTTTCAAAGCCAACCGCAATGAGCTTTGAGCAGAAGGTTCCTCGCCTGTTGGCGAGTGAAAGGAAATGCCACTGGGACCCAAGCGCACCCAGATGGTCATATGAATGGGCAAACAATTCTTCAATAACTTCGCTCAAAGCTTGCCCATGCGCGCGTGGCACAGGACGAAGAACCCGCAACCACTCACGTTTGCCCGCCTTTATGCCAGCGACGCTCCGTCTCTGAACTCCAGACAACGTGGCTTCAAGCAGCATCCCTGGTCGAGTAACAATCGCTGCATGGCTGAAATCCGATTTGGTGAACCACCGAATTGCACCTCTTAGCAAGCCTTTGTCAGAACTTAGTACAACGTCGTTTACCTGGATAGTATCTGGCCGTAATGCAAACATTTCTCACCCTCTCAAAGCCCATGCGTGCGCAATAGAACTCGGATTGTGCCCACCCAGTGAATGCTTTTGAGGAAATTCAGGTCGGGTTGTTGAAAGATGATTCTGGTGCGGTAGTCGGAATGGGCCATCTCGCCACTTTTCGTATTTCAGATTCTTCCGCAGGCGTGACTCAACTGGGAGCTAGACGCCTCACTGGGTCGCAATGAGTCGGTTGAGTGTTGAATTGCATCCAATAGTGAGCCACTAAACCTAGGTATTTGCATCCAAATTTGACCCACGTAGTCAAACTGTCCTGCTCAGCATTGAGCAGGAGGCACAGGAGTGATCAACGTGGCGTTATTAAGTGTGATCAGGCGGTGGCACCTGAGAGATGGAATGAGCATTCGGGAAATATC
>NZ_PTQX01000003.1:0-439261 GCF_002943475.1 Limnohabitans sp. TS-CS-82
CGCAAGATCACGAAAAACCGTGGAGCGTTCCCAAGTGACGAGGCGTTGTTGAAACTGTTTTATTTGGCGCTGAACAACATCGCCAAGAAGTGGACGATGCCGGTGCAAAACTGGAAGCCTGTGCTGAACCGATTTACGATCCAGTTTGAGGGAAGGATGCCGACGAATTAACACTCGCTCCGTTTACACAAAATTCGGGACACCCTCAGCTTATCAAATTTTTCTTTGCCTGTTCAAATTCAGCTTCTGTAAGTACGCCATCTTTGAACAGACTATGCAACTTAATTAGTTCATCTCCAATACTTTTGGCTTTATCGCTGGAAGTTACGCCAATATTTTTTGATGCATTCAGCAATACAAATATCTTAGAAAATAGAATTTGTAACTGCGCTGGCTCTCGTTCTGATATGTGGAAGTACATCTCACTATTGCCTGTCATTAGCCTCATGAATGTATTTGTGCTAGTTTTCGCGGTTGCTTTGTTTACTATTTCTGCAACCACAGCGCCTTTTATGAATCCTTCCACCCCAAAGCCACCACCAACAATACCAGCGTTAGTCGTAACAGTTCCTTCACCTGAAATCTCAAACAGAGTTATTTCTTTATGAGGAATTATTATGTTTTCTAACTCGCTCAAATTTCCAATATATAGTGAATTAGCACTGCAACCAAGCAATACCTTAGTGTTTTCTTTTAATTCATTACCAGAACCTCCTATATATATTCCCAAGAATGACTCATCTACATAAGTCTTACTATCTTTTACGAACTGTGACCGAGCAATTCTTTGCTGCTCCAATTTCTCGTTTTGCTCTTTAATCTTTGGGTCTGTGTACAGCATTTTTAGTGTAATGAACCACACAAGTACCGTTAATAAGATTGCAGTTAATAATGAACCAGCGAAATTCTCTGAGTTTTTTCCGTTTAGAAGCATTGCCGCTAGCAATAAAAATGCAATTATTGAAACAACTCCTGCAATTACCCTATCTAATCCAGATGATGGTTTACTTTTTATAATGTTTGACATTGCATTCCTTTATTGGTTATTTTTATAAAAAGTGCTGTTTTTATCTTTGGCGTATTTAATTGCTTCAGTTGAAGAATTAAATGTTTTTTCAGTCTCACCCAGAACTCTGACTACATACTGTTGTTTTAGCCTCAGCACCTCAACCAACAACAAATCATCTTGAAGTTTCGAATTGAATTGCATCAACGTCTCGTGCATACCAATAGGCTCATTCATATGAACTGCTTTTTTCTTTCAGTTGTTCGCGTTGCCTTCTTAGTGACTACATAAAATAGTCAAATTTCGCATATTCTAATCTGGAATACAGCATAGGGCCATGCCCCTATCTATCCACAGTCAAAGGCACGTTCAGCTTAGAAGTTGCCTAAAGCAGTTGCGTCTGAACTCAGGCCTCACCCAAGTGCAACTCGCCGAGAGAATGGGCTTAGAACAGTCCCAAATTTCCAAGCTTGAAAGAGCTGTGAAGTTCGTTGATGTATGGCTTTTTATCGACTACGCCAAGGCATGTGGAATAGACCCTACTGATGCCATGCTGCAACTATGCGCCACACAAAGCACTCGCTCTGATATTTTGTAATCTAACAATAATTAGGCTACGTGCCGTTCAACCTATCAGAGACATAGGCCAGCTAATCGTTGATTTTCAAGCTTGACTATTAAATCTGCCTCTGTGTAGTCCCAAGTTACTGGCCCTGCCCTTCGAATTGCAGCAAACCTTATTTGGTCATTTTCTGGATAGCATATTTCTACAACATAGCAACCGTACTTTTGCTTTCGCTTTCCTAAGGTAAACGTCTCAGCTTGCGAGCTTTCAGGACAGTAGGCTTGTCGGGCATCAATTTGTATGGTGTATCCGTACATTTTTAACACTGACTTCATCATTTTTTCATCCGCACAAATTCTATTAAGTTCATTTTGTGCTTTTTCATGATGTTGGTTATATTGCAATTCACTCTCTTCATAGCTTAGCTTTCCGTTAATCGGTTTAACAATTTTTTGACTTAGTGCTTTTATTTTTTCCTCAATGACTACTAAGCGCTCTTTATGTGCTGCCCCTTGCTTAAAGTAACTTTCATCATCCGTAAGAACATATGCCTTTAAGAGCCTTGGAATTTGATTCTTTATTGTGACTCGTTCTGCCTCTAACTCGTTTAACTCCTTACTCGCAGCTTGACTAATTGCTCTTCCCTCGGCTATTCCTATTAATAAGTCCCCGCTCGTTTGGTGCAATATGTACTCAAGAACCTCAAGGGGCCACGTTGCATTGTTATCACAAGATTTATTTTTAAGATAACTTCTACAATTTGCGTAAAGAATTTGCGGCTTATTTGCATACTCCTGCGAACCTATTGGAGCTGCTTTGGTTGCTTTGGGTTTTTGTCTTCGAATATTAAAAGCTTTTCCGCAGTGTCCGCATTTAACCAAACCAGACATAAAAAAACTTTCCGGTGGCTTGCCTACTAATCGCCGACTTTCAAATAACTGTTGAATTTCAACAAACTCCGAATGCTCAACTAGTGCGTCAAAGACTTTATACCCTTGCCATTCACCTAAAAGCGCTCTTGTCGTCATCCAACGACTTATGCTTTTTGCATCTTTTGGTGCTATGTCACCAAATTCATTTTGCAGTATTGCAACAATAGCTCTTGTCCCTTTTCCCTCCTTATAGAGTTCTATGGCTTTTCTAACCATGACGGACTCTTGCTCTTTTAGCTTACCATTTTGGTCTAACCACTGAGCTTTAGCTATTTTTATTGGTTCGCCCCTTTTCGCTTTTTCTCTTCGACTCTCATAGCTTTTCTTTAATCTTCTGGATAAAGAGTCCGAGTAGCTGTGCGCTTGCTGTATCTTTCCAGTCAAGAGCCAAGCACCATCTGTGTTCATCCGACCGATGTCGTATCGCTGATTGTCTTCAAGCGTGACTATATCGACACCTGCATTAAGAATGTCCCCAATTAATTTGGTCATCTCAACATGTTTAAGCCTTCCTAGACGGTCTACGGCTTCCACCAAAAGCACATCGCCCGCAGCTATTTGCCCATCTTTGATTGCATCTTGAATAGCTTTTAGTCCGGCCCCTTCTGCTAGATGCTTTGCTTTGTATCCCGACAAGCCTTCGTCAACACGGCTTAAATGACTGAGTTCGTAGTCTGGATGACTCCGTAACCACTCTTGAATCATTTGCTCTTGACGCTCAACAGTGCTTCCTCTGCCTTGTTGCATGGATGAGAATCGCACATACGAAATAGCTTTTGGCATAAATTTACGCTTAATGATATGGTAAGTGCCAATTTACCATTGTTGCAACTGATTGCGGCCATGAACCCCTGCCCTTGCGGCTATTTGGGGTCGACGCTCAAGGCGTGTCGCTGCACGCCTGACCAAGTGGCGCGCTACCAAGGCAAGCTCAGTGGCCCACTGTTGGACCGCATTGATCTGCAAGTGGAAGTGCCCACCCTCGCGCCCGAGGTGTTGATGCAAGCGGGCCCCGGCGAGCCCACGTCTGCCGTGCGGGCACGCTGCGCGGCGGCACATGCCAAAGCGGTGGCTCGACAAGGTGCGCCGAACCAAGCCTTGATAGGCCAAGCCCTCGACGATCATGCGCAACTCGACGCGGTTGCCGCGCAGTTTTTACAAAACGCCGCCCGCAAGTTGGGATGGTCAGGCCGCAGCACCCACCGCGCCTTGCGGGTGGCACGCACCATCGCCGATTTAGCCGATGCCAACCAGATTGAAGTGGCGCATGTGGCCGAGGCTGTGCAGTACCGACGCGTTTTGGTCAGCCGTTGACAACAAGCCGCAGCTTCTATTTATGTGCGTGAGGCTTGAACCGCAAGACGAGGCGGGTTTTAAAAATGAACACGCGTTGTGCATTCAGCACCGCGCCTGTGTTTGACACCTACCTAGGAGCTGCCATGTCTAAATTTCTGATCTTGACCACGCTGAGCGTCTCGCTGATGCTCGGCATCGCGCACGCCAACGAAGAGAAAGCGCCGCGCAAAAACAAAATGAGCCAGTGCAACCAACAAGCCGAAGGCAAAAAAGGCGACGAGCGCAAGGCCTTCATGAAAGAGTGCCTCAGCGCCAAAGCCACGCCCGAGGATGCCGACAAACGGGGCACTCAGCAATCCAAAATGAAAACCTGCAACGCCGAAGCCAAAGGCCTCAAAGGCGATGAACGCAAGGCCAAAATGAGCGAGTGCTTGAAGGCCTGATCAGGCCCCCATCTTCCCGCCCAAGATCACGCCTTCGCGTTGGTACTGCGCCAGCAAATCGGGGCCGTAGCTCAAGAGGTCTTCGGGGTTCGGGTGTTGCAACCAGACAGCCATGGCTTTGAACGCTTGGCTGCCGGTCATCCCCTCATTGAACAAGGCCAGCAGCTGTGCGCGAAACACGTTGCTAGGCACCACTTGAACCGCGCCGTCCACGTCACGCAGCACGGAGACGTAAGTGGTTTGCATCTCGTCGGGGCGATGCTCCAAGTCGATGATGTCCACGGGCCACTCGTAAGACACCTCCACATAAGTCGGGTTCATCACCACGACGTGTGTCATCAAATCAGCGGTGACATCCACGTCCACGCCCGCTTGCGGCAAGACCAAAGCAGAAGTTGCCACGGCGCCTTTGAGCCACTCGAAATGCGACACATCGTTGAGCCAAGCGGGTAAGTCACGCGTCACAGGGCTTTCGCGCAGGTAACGCGCAAACTCGCGCAGCACGATGCGGGGCCACGGGGTTTGCGCTGGCGCATCGCGCAAAAAGTAACGCACCGTGGCGCGCCACGCCCAGTCGCCCAACAGCGCACGGGTCAAAGGAAAAGCGGGGTTCAGCACGTCGCACAAGTTTTTGAACATGGCGCGTTCATACGCCGCAGCTTGTTCAGAGGAGACGCCCGACGGCAAAGGCGCCGTATGAGGATCGCGCAGGTGACGGGCTAAGGTGAACTGAAATTCACGGAAATCGTTCAACATACCAAGGCCTTTGTCGGTGTCTTCACCGCAGCGTCAGACCAACGCTTGAGTTGCGCCAAATCGTCCACACACACAGGCACAGCGGGGTGTACATGCGACAAAACCGTGGGCAACAATCGCCATGCCACTTGGTTCAAGGACGCGTCGGCGGATGTGCTGTCTGAACCGCCCAAGCACACGTAATTCACACGCTTCATGGGCAAGGCTGTTAAGAACGCCGATGCATCAAACCCAAAGCGATGGCTGTTTTCTGCCAAAGCTGTGATGTCCAAATGCACGTTGCAACCCGTTTTATTCACCAATTCGTGAATGAACTCCGCCTCATTCATGGCCGACATGGGCGGCACCGCATGGTGAGACACGTTGCGAATGCCCACGGGCAGACCCAAGGCGTCTTGTACTTGTGTGATGCGATCGGCCGTCCATTGCAACGCCGCCGGCGTGGCTGGGATGGGCAAACAGGTGAACAATGGGGTGTCGTCATCGCTCCAACTCAAGGCTTCGGAGAGCATGGTCATGTGGTGTTCATGCATGAACGCACTAAGTTGTTTGACCACACGCATGTCCAAACGTCCCGGGCCACCTAAAGAGAGGCTGCGACTTAAACACACACTGGGCCAACGCTCGGTGGCGTCGTGCAAACGCTGCCCCCAAATGCCACCCAAGCCGAGCCATTGCTCTGCGGCAATCTCGACAAATTGAAGTTGATCCGGCGCTGGCAAGGCCAAATCGGCCTGCCAAGTTGTGTCAACGGTGTTGATGGCGATCGGCGTAGGCTTTAATGCCAAGCCTGCGCCTGTGATTCTGTGATTGTTCATAGCTCGTTTTGTAGCAAGGGGTAGCCGATAAATGGGCCTGAGTGACTAAATTCGACGCAAAGGCCTCTTTCGTTACGAAAGAGAACGCAAATCACAATCTTTGTAATTCAAACCCCTAATACTAAACAATTATGAATGCGCGACTCCAAACCGTCGAAGCGGACCTGCACGCCGCTTGGATGGTTGCGCTGGCAGGCGATGCGCCAAGCTACCAAGCCGTCCTGACGCGCTTGAGCGGGCACCTACGCTTGTTTCTACGGCGTCGATTACGGGACAAACCCAATGATGTGGAAGATTTAGTACAAGAAATATTGTTATCAATACATCAAAAGCGTCATACTTACGATCCCAAACAACCTTTGACGGCATGGATTTACGCCATCGCCCGCTACAAGCTGATCGACCACCTGCGCGCCCAAGCACGACATGACGACAAAAACGACTCGATTGACGACTGGCACGACCAACTCTGGATGGCCAGCACCGACGACGCCGATGCGTCCAAAGCCCATTTGACGCACATGCTGAGCCGATTGCCAGACAAACAACGCCTCCCGATTGAGCACACCAAGCTCGAAGGTCATTCGGTGGCCGAAGCGGCGCTGCTCACCGGGCAGTCCGAATCGGCCGTCAAAGTCAACATTCACCGCGGCTTGAAAGCGTTGGCCAAACTCTACGGGGGGGTATTTTGAAAACCGACGATCTCATTGCCCAACTGGTGGCAGACAGCCAATCCGTCGCGCCTGTTCGCATTCATTTGATGTTTACCCACGCGCTGTTGCTGGCAAGTTTGGTCAGCGTCGCGTTGTTGGTGGGTTTCTGGGGCATTGATTTGCGCATCGTGTCGCTGTTGGACACGCCGGTGTTTTGGGTCAAGCTAGGACTGATGCTGTGGCTGTGCGCCAGCGCATGGTCCATGGTGTTGCATTTGGCGCGGCCGGGCGAATCGGCGGGACCTATGGCATGGAGTGCGGGCGCATCGCTGACCGGCTTGTTGGCCGTAACAATTTCACCCTTCGCGCCCGGCAGCCCCGAAGAACAAGACCTGCTGGCCCAAGCTTCGCCGTGGATGTTGGCTGGGGTAGATCACGGCTGGGCAGGCGTCGCCCAAGCGTGGCAAGCCGTATTGCGTGCCAGCGCCAGCATTTCAGCGCTGGCTGTGCCTTGGCTGGCTGCGCTGCTGTGGACCTTGCGCGACATGGCACCCACGCGCCCCGCTTGGGCAGGCGCCAGCGCAGGGTTCATGGCGGGGGCCTTGTCTGCGCTGCTGTACTCGCTGCATGCCAGCGTGACATCCGGGCCCTTTGAGACCTTGGGCTACATGCTGGGCATGGCCTTCATGCCCGCCATGGGCGCCTTGCTCGGACGCTGGCTCTTGCGCTGGTGACTGATTACAAATTAGGCGCCAGCAAGCGCTCTAAGTCTTTCACCGCCACGCCTTGGCGTTGCGCCAAGTCTTGCACTTGGTCGTCGCCAATGCGGCCCACGTTGAAGTATTTGGCATCGGGGTGGGCCAAGTAAAAACCGCTCACGCTGGCAGCGGGCGTCATGGCCAAGCTGCTGGTCAAGCCCATATCGATGTCTTCGCATTGCAAGACGCGGAACATGTCTTGTTTGGCGCTGTGGTCGGGGCACGCAGGGTAGCCGGGCGCGGGGCGAATGCCTTGGTATTTTTCTTTGATCAGGTCTTCATTGCTCAACGCCTCGTCTGCCGCGTAGCCCCACAGGTCGGTGCGCACGCGGTGGTGCATGCACTCGGCAAAGGCTTCGGCCAAGCGGTCGGCCAAGGCTTTGAACAAAATGGCTGAATAGTCGTCGTGCGCGGCTATGAAACGCTTTTCTTGCTTCTCTGCGCCTAGGCCTGCGGTCACGGCAAAGAGGCCCACGTAGTCGGCGGCTTGGGTTTGGTCGGCCACAAAGTCGGCCAAGCAACGGTTGGGGTTGCGCACCTCATCACGGGAGGGCTTTTCGGTTTGTTGGCGCAAGCCGTGCCATGTCATCACTGTTTGTTGGCGGGTTTCGTCGGCGTACAAAACAATGTCGTCACCCACGCGCTGTGCGGGGTACAAGCCCACGACGGCGTTGGCGGTGAGCCAGCGGTTGGCGATGATTTTTTTCAGCATCGCTTGACCATCGGCATACACCTTCTTGGCTTCCACCCCCACGACGGCGTCTTCCAAGATGGCAGGGAATGGGCCCGCTAAATCCCAGGTCTGGAAGAACGGTGCCCAGTCGATGTATTTCTCAAGCTCGGCGAGGTCAAAGTTTTTGAACACGCGGCGGCCAATGAACTTTGGCTTGGCGGGTTTGTAGTTGCCAAAGCTCACAGGTGTGGCGTTGGCGCGTGCTTGGGCCAGCGTGACCAACGGTGTTTGCTTCTTGTTGGCGTGCTGCTCGCGCACCTTGGCGTAGTCGGCGTTCAGCTCGGCAATGTATTTGGCGGCTTGGTCTGACAACAAACCTTGCGCCACGCTCACGCTGCGTGAGGCGTCGGGCACGTAGACCACGGGGCCGCTGTAGTTGGGGGCAATCTTCACGGCGGTATGCACACGACTGCAGGTCGCGCCACCAATCAGCAACGGCATTTGACGGTTGCGGAAATACGGGTCTTTCTCCATCTCACTGGCCACGTATTGCATTTCTTCCAGCGACGGTGTGATGAGGCCCGACAAGCCGATGATGTCTGCGCCCTCTTCTTTGGCCTTGGCCAAAATTTCGTGGCACGGCACCATCACGCCCATGTTCACCACTTCGTAGTTGTTGCACTGCAAGACCACGGTGACGATGTTTTTGCCAATGTCGTGCACGTCGCCCTTGACCGTCGCGATGACCATCTTGCCCTTGGCTTTGACGTCTTGGCCCGCTTCGGCTTGCAAGCGTTTTTCTTCTTCGATGTAGGGCACCAAGTGCGCCACCGCTTGCTTCATCACGCGGGCTGACTTGACCACCTGCGGCAAAAACATCTTGCCTTGGCCAAACAAATCACCCACCACGTTCATGCCGTCCATCAACGGACCTTCGATGACGTGCAGCGGGCGACCGCCCTTGGCCAAGATGTCGCGGTAGGCCTCTTCCGTGTCGTCGGTGATGAAGTCGGTGATGCCGTGCACCAACGCGTGGCTCAGGCGATGCGCCACGGTGACGGGCGCATCGGGCGTGCCACGCCAAGCCAGCTTTTGGCTGTCGTCTTTGGCTGCGCCCTTGGCGGTTTCGGCCACTTCAATCAGGCGCTCGCCTGGCGTCAGGTGCGCTTCGCCTTCTTTGTACTGGGGTGTGCGATTCAACACCACGTCTTCCACACGCTCGCGCAGCGTGGGTTCGAGGTCGTCGTACACGCCGACCATGCCCGCGTTGACGATGCCCATATCCATGCCTGCTTGGATGGCGTGGTACAGAAACACGGTGTGAATGGCTTCGCGCACGGGATCGTTGCCGCGGAAGCTAAATGACACGTTAGACACGCCGCCGCTCACTTTTGCGCCGGGCAGGTTTTGCTTGATCCAGCGCGTCGCGTTGATGAAGTCCACCGCGTAGTTGTCGTGCTCTTCAATGCCGGTGGCAATGGCGAAGATGTTGGGATCGAAGATGATGTCCTCAGCAGGGAAGTCCACTTCGTCGACCAACACGCGGTAAGCGCGTTCGCAAATTTCAATCTTGCGGGCGTATGTGTCGGCCTGGCCCTTTTCGTCAAACGCCATCACCACCGCCGCCGCGCCATAGCGCTTGACCAGCGTGGCTTGACGCTTGAATTCGTCCAAGCCCTCTTTCATGCTGATCGAGTTGACGATGCCTTTGCCTTGAATGCAACGCAAACCCGCCTCAATGACTGACCACTTGGATGAGTCCACCATCACCGGCACACGCGCAATGTCGGGCTCGCCCGCCATCAAATTAAGGAAGCGCACCATGGCGGCTTGGCTGTCCAACATGGCTTCGTCCATGTTGACGTCAATCACCTGTGCGCCGTTCTCCACCTGCTGACGCGCCACAGCCAAAGCTTGCTCGTACTCGCCGTTCAAAATCATGCGCGCAAAGGCCTTAGAGCCAGTGACGTTGGTGCGCTCGCCAACGTTGACGAACAAACTGCCCTCGCCAATAGAGACTGGCTCAAGGCCAGACAGCTTCATGGGGGGAACTGCAGTGGAATTCATGGGGTACTCACCTGGGTGCAAATTGTCAGGTGAGCGTCGTTGCTAAAGATTCGGCCCCAAGCCTGACTTCACGCGCGAGTCCTGAAAGGACGGGTGAAGCTGCAACGCTCCTTGGGGAAGGTTAGATTTTAACCGTCTCTAAACCCACCCCCAGCCAATGCTCGATATTCTAAAAACCCTTGGCAATTGATTGGTTGACAAAAATAAATACAATCTAATTTTTGTCAACCAAGGAGCACACGATGATTCACGATCGAATCCGCCGTGCGCGAGTACTTCGGGGTCTTAGTCTGGAGGCCCTCGCGCAGAGTCTCGGCGACATAAGCAAGCAAGCGTTAGGCAAGTTTGAGCAAGGCAAAGCCATGCCCAACTCTGCGCGCATCTTGCAGTTGGCCAAGTCGCTTCAAGTTAAGCCCGAGTATTTCTTCCGTTCTGACGCCATCGAGCTTGCCCCTTTAGAGTTTCGCAAGCTCGCCAAAATGCCTCAGTCGCGCCAAAGCCAAGTAACTGAACAAATGCGCGACCATCTTGAACGGTACGAAGCCCTAGAACGGTGCTTTGATGCAACTGATGCAGCTATTCAGGCGTTGCCGCCTCAATCATTAGAGGTGCACGACTTTGCGCAAGCCGAGGCTGCTGCACAGCAACTGCGTGAACAATTGCAAATTGGCGGCGACGCTATTGCGCACTTGACTGAGTTGCTAGAAGGGCACGGCATCAAAGTGGCGCTGCTCAATGGCCCCGATGACTTTGACGGCGCATGCGCTGCCACCCATGACAACCAGCATGTGCTGATTGCGCTTAATTGCGAGCGCCCAGGCGAGCGCATGCGCTTTACTGCCGCCCACGAGCTGGGCCACTGGGTGATGAAGCTGCCCGACAACATGCACGAAAAAGACAAAGAAAACTGCTGCCACCGATTTGCAGGTGCGTTTTTGTACCCCAAAGACCGTGTGTTGCAAGACTTTGGCAACCACCAACGCTCACGCGTTTTCATGGCCGAATTGCTCAACGCCAAACGCCGTTACGGTGTGTCTATGCAGGTAGCGCTGCGCCGCCTCAAAGACCTCAAGCTTCTAACTGATTCGGGCTACATGAGCGCCATGATTGAGTTCAGCCGCAAGGGTTGGCGCAAAGATGAACCCGAAATGTTGGCCTGCGAACACCCACGTCGGTTTGAATCTTTGGTCTATCGCGGCTTGGCTGAAGAACTCTTTACTCCCTCTCGCGCTGCCGAATTTTTGCAGTGCAGCCTTGACGAGCTAGACCCCAAACTTGATAGGTTGCCCGCACTCGCATGACACAGCAGGTCTACATCAGCGACACCAACATCTGGATTGACTTTCGCAATGCGGGGTTGCTGGATGCGCTGTTTAGCCTGCCCTTCAAACTGTGCTGCACCGACTTTGTATTGGATGAACTGAAAGACTTTGACACCCAGCACCTGCTTGCACGGGGCTTGGTCGTTGAAACCTTAGATGCGGCAGCCACCGCTGCACTGTTTGGCCTGATGCAAGCCCACAACAACAGCTCATTGGCTGATGTGTCTTGCTACCAACTGGCCCACCAAACCAAACACCCATTGCTCACAGGTGATGGGCGCTTGCGCAAGCAAGCCAAAACTGATGGCCTTCAAGTGCACGGTGCGCTTTGGCTTTTGGATCAATTGGTTGCTCACCAAACCATCAAAACTAAAGAAGCCGCCAAAGGCTTGCAAAGCATGATGGATGCGGGTTCTCGTTTACCTAACGCTGAATGCCGGCAGCGAATGAGTTTGTGGATGCTATAAACATGTTGTGGCTCTGCTCTCTACCGGCTCGACAGATAACAAGCAGGCCTATAACTCTTTGATTCTTATGCGTATTTAGCCCGTGCGCGAGTTGTTATCCAGCGACACAGATAACAAATTTAAAGGTTTTAGAGAACGGGTTTTAAAAAATCCTGGGTGAGTTTGGTAGACTGTTCCCAACACGGCCCCCTTCGGCAAAGCGCTTCGGCGTCAAGCTGCTTGGGGGTTTTTCTTTGGCCGTTCACCAAACTCGCTGTTCCCACGAGGCATCGACGCCCATGCCGTGCAGCGTCAGTCCTACGTGACGCAAGTCCGGGAAATCTTGTTGCAGCAAGCTCACCAAACGCTGCCCCCAGCCTGACGATGGGTTGATCACCGTCATCAAATGTTGGCAAATGCAAAGCAACACAAACGGGCGGGCACGCAAGCTGGCGTTCGGGTTGCCCTGAAAACCATCCAGCGCTGGCACCTCGCCCACGACAGGCAATTTGGGCTGATCCACCACGTTACGGTTCCATAAGCGGCTGTGGTGCGCACACACATTGCGCAAATAGTTCAAGCTGCGCAACCAACTGGCAAACACACGACCATCACTCACGCCATAGGCGGCTGCAATGTTGTCTTGCATCTCGGTGGTCAAGCCAGCAAACAAGGTCGACATGCAGCCGAAGTCCCACACCTCACAAGCCACCCAAATGGGCAAAGGCAAGCCGTATTTTTGTTTGTTGTGTTTGATGAATTCTTCGCGAGACCGATTGATCAACTTCGCGTGCTTGACCAACCATTCGTGGTGCTTGGTCAAACCCGAATCCAGGCTGACATCGCTGGCAAAGGTGTTGTGAAAAATCGCTGGGTTCATGTACGCAAAGCGGTCCACCTTGCCTAAGCAATGCGACAAGTCCACCCGCAAAGCAATCTCGATGCGCTCCAGCGCGTCCATCGTCAGCAAGCGCAGCTTCTTGTCGAAAACATACAAGTCCACCGCATCCTGAAAGCGCGTACCGGGTTTAAAAGCATCCAACACGGGGCGCTCAATCACCACCTTTTTGGGCTTGCTGCCTGTCTTGGGGTCCAAGGGAGAAAACGGCACATCGCGCACCCGCATGTCATACCAATAACCACTGAGCCGGTAATAACCAATGCGTTCCAAGTAATCGCGGGCTTTGGCTGGGTCGCTGATGGCCATGCCCCGATCCACCAACTGAACGAGTTGGTCGTCCACACTCAACCAAGGTTTTCCGTTGCGTGAGGCCATGGCTTGATTGCTCGCCTTAACCCGTCACCAAGGCATCGGCCAAATGCGACTGCACGGTTTGCCCGGCTGCTAGGCGTTGGCGCAAATCAGCGCAAAGATTGCGGAGTTCGTTGACACGGGTGACGATGCGGGATTGTTCGACCAAGGGAGGAAGGGGAATCAGCAAGCCAAATATTTTGGATGATTCCAACTTGCAAGTGCCGTGGGTGGATCGATCAATCAGGGCCAGAATCTCCGGCTTCATGCCACGACATAGCAATGCAAGAAAAGACAGAAGCTTTGGCTCAAAAGGGGTCAGCGCTTTCATATCCTGATTGATCGTGACTGGTGTCAAGGTATCTGCTACGGGGAAGGAGTGCGCGAGGATCATTCCTCTGACGACCATCAACAAACTACCTGAAGGAATGAGCGAAAGACTTCCATTGACTGCAGCATCCGACACGTGATCTTGCGCATCGGCAATGAATGGCACTTTCATATCTTTTGGGCTGACCCAAGGAATAGTCCCCTCCCAGTTTTGCGGCACCGCTTTGCTCGGAGTTGCGCCACCAGAAATTGAACACACATCAGGAAAACGAACCCACTCCCACCCCTGCGGCAACTCGAACGGTTTTTCTTCGTCAGTGATGGGTAGAAGGGGTTTGTCGCGTTTGATCTTGCCTTGGGAAATGAGGTGGTCTTTTTCGGTGCGGATTTTTTGCAGGAGGACGCTGGCGGGTTCGTCGGTGGGGTCTTGGGGGACGAGGAGGCCGCGGACCGCCAGTTGGAGGATGGTTTGTTCGAGGGCGTCTACTGCTTTGGGGCGGTCGAGCAGCAGGTCGAAGTGGGTGGCGATGCGTTGCCAGTTGTCGGCCAGTGCCTCGGGCATTTCGCTTTGGGTGAGCGTGCCCAACAGGGTGCTGACGAGTTGGGCGTGTTGCTGCGCTTCGAGCTGGCCGCTGACTTCGAGGGCGTCGCAGATTTGCATCAGTTCTTCGACGCGGGTGACGATGCGGGATTGTTCGGCTTTGCTACATACCGGAAGCCAAAGAGCACGAAGGTCTGTTTGCGAGATATTCACCTGACTTGCTGCCATCCCTGTTTTTGCCTCTTCGATCTGGTCTTTTGTCCAACCAGCATTCAAAGCTAAAACGATGAAGGCTGGAAGCATTTCATCTGCGATGGAGTGGAAGCGAACAATCTTGTCCGAGAGCATTAAACGCGGTGGCGTGTCATTGACCCAGCAGGAAATTCCGACGCGGTTCATTGGTCCCGCACGCGTGATCAGAATGTCACCGTCTTTGACTTCGATTTCTGGCCTAGGTGACAGCTTGGTCGGAAGGGCTTTGTGTTCGCGAGCGCGGTATTCGTTAACTTGGACTGCAGTTGTACGCAAGACCGCCCACCTCATCGGATCAGACCGTTCACCTTCATCGCAGGCTGGACTCCAACCGGACCCCATGTTTTCAACGACTGCGCCGAGTCGGCACCAAGCCCATCCGTCAGGAAGTGCATAAGATGCGGAAGTTTCTCCGCTGACCATTGGCGCTTTGGACGTTTTAGCAGGTCGTTCGCTCACGCAGGTAGCAACACGCCGTAGAAGTTCACTCGCCGGTTCATCGCTCGGGTCTTGCGGCACCAACTTGCCTTGCACGGCCAGCGTCAAGATGAGTTCGCGCAGGCGGGCCACGCCGCCGGGGGCATGCGCGATCAGGTCGAAATGCCGCACCAGCGGCGGCTGCAAATTCACCAGGTATTTGGCGCTGGGCTCTTGCGCCGTCAGCTCTGCGCTCACGCTGGGGCTCCCAGCGATTGGGCAAGGATGCTTTTGAGTTGGTCGCGCAGGCTTTGCGCCTCGGTTTGCAAGCGGGCGTAGTCGGCCAGCAGTTGCTCGGGGTCGTGGCTCACCACTTCGGCGGCGTGCGGGTTCTTTTGGTCGAGGTTGTAGTTGGCGGCTTTGATTTGCTCAATGCTCACCCGCCAAGCGCGTTCGTTTTCCACGCGGGCGGCAAACCCGTCGTCCTCGTTGCCCCACCAGGCTTTTTCGGCATCGAATTCTTCGATGCGGATGGGCTTGGTTTTGTTGTAGTTTTTCACGCCCACTGGGTAGGGGTGTTCGTAGTACCAAACGTGTTCGGTAGGTTTGCCTTTGGTGAAGAACAGCAGGTTGGTTTTGATGCCGGTGTAGGGCGCAAACACGCCGTTGGGCAGGCGCACGATGGTGTGCAGGTTGCATTCGGCCAGCAGTTGTTCTTTGATGCGGGTCTTCACGCCTTCGCCAAACAGCGTGCCGTCGGGCAGCACCAGCGCGGCGCGTCCGTTGGTTTTGAGGATGTGTTTGATGAGCACCAAAAACAAATCTGCCGTTTCTTTGGTGCGCACATCGGCCGGAAAGCCTTGTTCGATGCCCGGCTCTTCAATGCCGCCAAAGGGCGGGTTGGTCAAGATCACGTCCACCCGGTCGGCTGGGGTGTAGTCGCGCAGCGGGCGGCTCAGGGTGTTGTCATGGCGGACCAGGCTGGGCACTTCGATGCCGTGCAGCATGAGGTTGGTCACGCACAGCATGTGGGGCATTTGTTTTTTCTCAACGCCCAAGATGCTGTTTTGCAGCGTGGCTTCTTCGTCGGTGTTGTGCACTTGCTTGCGCAGGTGTTCGATGGCGCAGACCAAAAAACCGCCTGTGCCGGTGGCCGGGTCCATCACGCGCTCGCCCAGCTGGGGGTTGACCATGTCCACCATGAACTGCGTCACGGCGCGGGGCGTGTAGAACTCGCCCGCGTTGCCCGCGCTTTGCAGGTCTTTGAGGATTTTTTCGTAGAGGTCGTTGAACTGGTGGCGCTCGGCCTGGCGGTTGAAGTCGATCGCGTTGAGTTTGTTGATGACTTGGCGCAGCAGCTGGCCGCTTTTCATGTAGTTGTAGGCGTCTTCAAACACGCCGCGCACCACATAGCCACGGGGGTTGCGCTGGGCGTCACCGCTCAGGCTTTTGAGGGTGGCAAAGAGTTGGTTGTTCACAAAGTCCAGCAGGGCATCACCGGTGATGCCTTCGGCGTCCGTGGCCCAGTTGCGCCAGCGCATGGCTTCGGGGATGGGGCTTTTGTAGTCGTCGCGGGTCAGCTCCAGCTCTTCTTCGAGTGCGTCGAACACTTTGAGGAACAAGAGCCAAGTGAGCTGCGAGATGCGCTGCGCGTCGCCATCCACGCCAGAGTCTTGGCGCATGATGTCTTGGATGGATTTGATGACGGAGGAGAGGTTGGACATGGGTTGCTGTAGCTTTTGTTAGTGTTGTTCTGTGTGCGCTTAATCTTCTAGCCAGTCGAGTTGTGCGCTCTCGGGCGGCCAAGTATTGGCCGCGATGCGTTGGGCATACCAACGCGCCATGGCGGCGTCTTCTACGGTGTATTCGCTGCGCGCCGATTTCCAGATCAGGCTCGGCTGATGGGCACGCAGGCTTTCCAGTGCTTTTTGTGCTTTGGCCACGGTGACCTTGTCGCCAGTTTTGTCTTTGTAAAAAGTCAGTGCCTCGGCGTCATAGGGTCTGAAACGGGTGCCGAGTTCGAGCATGCGCCAGAGGACGGCCCGCTCCAAGGGCTTGAGGGCAGCGTAATCGCGCGCCATTTGATCTTCGTCGTCTTGGAGTTGCTGCTGGGCTTTGGCGAGCATTGCGTCTTCAAACCTCCCGGTGTCCGTGGCTAAGGGGCTGAGCACTTGACCCAAGGCCTCCATGAAAAATTGTGGACGCTGACCAAAATGCTGAAATGCTTCGGCCAAAACGGCTTCGTTAACCGGCGCCAACTCTGGACGTTGACGAACAATGAGTTCCGCAATGTGCGTGATGAATTCGGCCCCCAGTTCAGGTAGCCGTTGAATTTGAGAGCCATAGAACGGCGCGGCATTGGTGTTAACTAGCCTCAGCAGCTTGTCTCGATCAGAACCCGACATGACGAGCATGAGCTGTACTTGGCCCGGACGATTGAGCTGGTCACGCGCAGATTTGAGCGCGGCCATGGCGGTTTCACCAGCTTCGCTGGTGAGGGCGTGCTGAGCTTCATCGATGATCAAAGCCACCGGATTTTTGGCAGCTTCCACCAAAGCCCTGAGCGCATCGGCCAACGTGGTGCCATCAACTTTGCCAATTTTGGACGTGTCAATTTTGATACCGCCCACATTGATACTTTCCAGCCCCGCTGACAGAGCTGTTTTGGCCACCACGCCAAGTTGCTTGAGCAGCGCACGGCCCACAGCCTCGGCAATCAAGGCACCAGGGTCACGGTTCTGGTCTGCCCACAGATCCACATAGACGCCGACCACTTGGCGACGGGCCAGCTCGGGCATCAGGTCGGCTTGTAAAAAAGTGGACTTGCCTGTGCGACGCGGTGCTGCCAAAAACAAGCCATTTGGGGCATCGCTAAAAGGCGTTTTACCTTGCAAAGCGTCGGCCAAGCCTTGTGCTAGCGGGGTGCGTGCGTGATAGAGCATCAAATTATCCTTTTCTATCCTGATTTAGATATTTTATCTCAGGGAAGATATTCATGGATATTTTTTGATCCGGATTTCCACCATCACCTTTGCGAGGAATACAACTCTTTTTCCAAAGTATGGAGCGCTTGCAGGTATTGAGGGCGGCCACCGAAGCTGCGCACGATCTCGACTGGGCTGCCGATCAGGCTAATGGGCTGAAGTTTCAGCACCTCGTTGCTCTCGATGGTCGCAATACCTTCATCGGCATATTTATCGATGAGCGCGTCCATCACTTTGCGGGCCACTGCGCCGTATTGGGTGAACACGTTGCGCTTTTTCACGCGGTTGGCACGCTCGCGGCGAGTGAGGGGCGGCTGGTTGTAGGCGACGTGCAGCAGCAAATCAAATGGGTCTAGGTCTTGGCCCACTTCGGCAGCCAAGGCGTCGATGAACACGCCTTGCCGTTCTAGCTCTTCCATCAACACGGCTTTGCGTTCAGCGTGGTTCCACGCTTGCAAGAACTTGTCTAGCGAGTCGTATTGCTTCACCAGGTTGATGCGGGTGTAGTCGCGCAGGCTTTCGGTGATGAGCTTGCCGTCGGCGTTGAGGTATTGCACACGCTCGCGCGCGACAGAGACAGACACATTGCCGAGCACGTATTTTTTGGGCTCGCCGGTGTCTGTGCCGCCATTGCCACTGCCTGGGGCAAAAATGCCACCGTCTTCGCCTACGGGTGTGCCGCTGGGTGGATTGCCAGGAAATGGTGTATCGCCCGGTTGCTCGGGTGGTGCAACAGGCTGGTCGGGTGTAGGTTCGTAAATTTGCACGGGCTCGCCGTCAAACTTGGGGTCAGCAAAGTTGTCGGTGGCGCGCTTGAAGTCGATGATGGTGAACCACGTTTTGCCCAAGTCTTCGCGCAAGCGCGTGCCGCGACCAATGATTTGCTTGAACAAGGTCATGGACTTGATGTTTTGGTCCAGCACGATGAGCTTGCAGGTTTGCGCGTCCACGCCCGTGCTCATCAGCTTGGATGTGGTGGCGATGACGGGATAGGTTTTTTCGGGGTCGATGAAGTTGTCTAGCTCTAGCTTGCCTTCGGCGTTGTCACCCGTAATTTGCACCACGTATTTGGGGTTGTCTTTGCAAATGTCGGCGTTGGAATTGCTCAGGGCTTGGCGCATGCGCGAGGCGTGGTCGATGTCTTCACAAAACACAATGGTTTTGGCGTAGCGGTCGGTGGCCTTGAGGTATTCGGTAATTTTGGCGGCAACCACTTGGTCGCGCTTTTCGAGCACGAGTTTGCGGTTCATGTCGCTGGCGTTGTAAACGCGGTCTTCCACCACATGGCCAAACTTGTCGGTCATGCCTTGGGTGGGGCGCCAGCCAAAGGTGTCTTTGTCTAAATCGACGCGCACCACTTTGTAGGGTGCGAGGTAGCCGTCTTCAATGCCTTGCTTGAGGCTGTAGGTGTAGATGGGGTCGCCAAAGTAGTCGCTGTTTGAAACATCTTTGGTTTCTTTGGGTGTGGCGGTCAGGCCCACATGGGCGGCGCTGCCAAAGTAGCGCAAGATTTCGCGCCAAGCCGAGTCTTCGTCGGCGCTACCTCGGTGGCACTCGTCAATAACGATGAGGTCAAAGAAGTCGGGCGAGAACTGTTTGTAAATATTGCGCTCGTCTTCTGTGCCTGTGACGGCTTGGTAGAGCGACAAATAAATTTCGTAGCTTTTATCAACGAGCTTGGTGGTTTTGTTGACCGCGAGGTCTACGTCTTCCACGGTGACTTTGCCTTGGGCATCCACGCGCTCCACGCCTTTGGCGTTGGGGCTGAGTTTGGCCATTGCGCCCTTGAACGGGCGAAAGTCATTGACCATGGTTTGGTCAATCAAGATGTTGCGGTCGGCCAAAAACAAGATGCGTTTTTTCGCGCCGCTTTTCCACAAGCGCCAGATGATTTGAAACGCGGTGTACGTCTTGCCCGTGCCAGTGGCCATGACGAGCATGGCGCGTTTTTGCCCTTGGGCAATGGCCTCAACCGTGCGGTTGATGGCGTTCATTTGGTAGTAGCGCGGGGTTTTGCTGGGGGCGTAGTCAAACTCGGTCACTTGGCGAACTTCGGGCGTCCAGCCTTTCCAAGCGCAGTAGCGCTCCCACAGCTCTTGGGGCGATGGGAATTCGTCGAGGGTGAGGTTTTTCTCCAACACGCCATCGGCCAAGGTGGCATCACGAAACACGAAGCCATCGCCATTGCTGGCAAAGCTAAAGGGAACGCCTAACAAATCGGCATAGTTAATGGCTTGGGCCATGCCTGCGCCTATGGCCTTGTTGTTGTCCTTGGCCTCGACTACCGCGATGGGGATGTTGGATTTGTAGAACAACGCATAGTCGGCGCGCAGCACGGTGCTTTGATCGCGGTGCGATTTATTGCCCCGCACCGTCACACGGCCTACGCGCAACGGATATTCGCGAAAAATCTGGTCGTGAATGTTCCAGCCAGCAAGCGCTATGGCTGGGCTGATGAACTTTTCACAGATGTCGATTTCGGAGAGTTGTTTCTTGTCCAAATGGGTTTCTCGCTGACTGATCGGCGCGATGAAGTGATGTTCGTATTCTTAATCATTTTGTGCACCTTTCCTCGCCCCCAAACGTTAAAGAGACCCGATCACCCAAAGAACGCACACCATGTTCACCCGCCCACTGTTGACCTCGCTTCTCATCATGTCGGCCCAAGCGCAAGCCCAGTTGCCCAACCAAATCTGCACCCGCGAATACGCACCTGTTTGCGGGCAATTGGGGCATGAAACCCGAACATTCCCCACCCGTTGTGTGATGCTGAGCCAAGGGGGCACTTGGGTTTCAGACGGGGCTTGCCCAGCCACACAGCCCACCACGCAATCCAAAGAGATCACGCTCACCGTGGCCGCCGAAGATGTGGCGTGCATGGGGGCCGCACCCATGCGCTGTTTGCAAGTGAAAGAGGGCGATGCGTCAACGTGGTCTAACTTTTACAGCCGCATTGAGGGCTTCACCTTCACGCCGGGTGTGCGTTACACCTTGTTGGTCCGCGTGACGCCCATACACAACCCACCCGCCGACATGGCCGACACGCGCTATGAACTGGTGCGCGAGTTATCGCGCAGCCCCACGCTAGAACGCTTGCGTTACTTGCAATAGCTCAAAGGCTATTAAGCCGCTTCGCGGTAAAACGGCCCCGCGCTCAAAGCGCGCGCCTTTTGGTCAGCCACCGCGCTGCCAATGGCCGCGATGTGCTCAGGCGTGGTGCCGCAGCAGCCACCCACGATGTTCACCAAGCCTTCGGCCGCAAACTCGTGCAACAAACGGCTGGTCACATCAGGCGTTTCGTCAAAGCCGGTGTCGCTCATGGGGTTGGGCAAACCCGCGTTGGGGTAGCAACTGATGAAGGTGTCGCCGGCAACCTTATTCAACTCTTGGATGTAAGGGCGCATCAGCGTCGCACCCAAAGCGCAGTTGAGGCCAATGGCCAGCGGCTGCGAGTGGCGTACGCTGTGCCAAAACGCAGTCACAGTTTGACCACTCAAGATGCGGCCCGAGGCATCGGTCACGGTGCCGCTGATGATGAGCGGCAAGCGCTCACCCGAGGCTTCAAAGAATTCTTCAATCGCAAACAAGGCGGCTTTGGCGTTGAGCGTGTCAAAAATGGTTTCCACCAACAACACATCCGAACCGCCTTCAACCAAGGCTTTGACTTGGTCGTAATAGGCCGCGCGCAGTTCTTCAAAGTTCACATTGCGGGCGCCAGCGTCGTTCACATCGGGGCTGATGCTGGCGGTTTTGGGTGTGGGGCCCACAGCGCCCGCCACAAAGCGGGGTTTGTCTGGCGTGCTGTATTTGTCGCAGGCTTCGCGGGCAATGCGCGCTGAGGCCAGGTTCATCTCGTAGGCCAAATCGGCCATGTCGTAGTCGGCTTGGGCGATGGTGGTGGCACCAAAGGTGTTGGTCTCGATCAAGTCAGCGCCAGCCGCCAAGTAACGCTCGTGGATGTCGCGAATCACGTCGGGGCGGGTGAGGCTAAGCAACTCGTTGTTGCCCTTCACGTCTTTGTGAAAGTCTTTGAAGCGCTCGCCGCGGTATTGCGCTTCGGTCAACTTGAAGCGCTGAATCATGGTGCCCATCGCGCCGTCGAGGATGGCGATGCGATTTTTCAGAATTTCGGGCAGCGCTTGTGCGCGTGTGTAGTTCAGAGGTTTCATTCGTTGTGACTTGGAAAAACAAGGGCTTGCGCTGTCTCGCGTTTCTTTTGCCAAGCGTCTAAGGCTTGCGCGCGCGTGGCCTTGGGGTGTTGCGCAAAGAAATCGCGAATGTGCTGATTGAACTGGAATTGTCGCTGAATGAGCACCGTGCGGCCTTCGCAACTTTGGGCATACATCACCAAGGCCTGCGCCAAAGTTTGCCCCTGCGGGTTTTTAAACAAATCGCGCAGCGCTTGATTGAAGCGAAACCCCCTGCCCGTGTGCGCCACAAAGAAGGCGCGCAGCGCATCGTTCAACCGCCAGCCTGGCTCAATCACGGTCTCGGGCGTCAATTGGGTTGGCATGTCACGTCTTGGCCGCTTATGCGCCATCGGCGGCAACGCATGCCCCGACAAATGCGCTTGCACACGCAAGGTAAGGTCTTCCTTGCTGCCAGAAGTCGGCAGCCCTTGTGTGCGGCAGTAGCTCTGCAGCTCTGTCTTGAGCCAATACCAATCTCGAAAATTTTCAGCCGACAAAGCGGGACGGTTCATCGGCATCATTCTAAAAACTTCACGACACCGTCGCGGCAAGTGGGGGACAATGCCAGCTGTTTTTCTGTCACACACCCCCTCTTTTGCCCTCCCTCCTCCCCATCCTGCGTGAAGTTTTTGGTTACGACGCTTTTCGCGGTCCGCAAGAGGCCATCGTGCAGCACGTCAGCGCAGGCGGCGATGCGCTGGTGCTCATGCCCACGGGCGGCGGCAAATCACTCTGCTACCAAATTCCGGCCATTGCGCGGCAACGCGCAGGCTACGGCATCACCATCGTGGTGTCGCCGCTCATCGCGCTCATGCACGACCAAGTGGGCGCGTTGCACGAGGCGGGGGTTGAAGCCGCCTTTTTAAATTCCAGCCTGAGTGGCGAAGAAGCCAACGCGGTGGAGCAGCGCCTGCGCCGTGGCGACATCACCCTGCTGTACGCCGCGCCCGAGCGCATCACCACGCCGCGCTTTTTGGCGCAGCTGGATGCGCTGCACGAGCAGGGCCAGCTCAGCCTGTTTGCCATTGACGAAGCACATTGCGTGAGCCAGTGGGGTCACGACTTTCGCCCCGAATATCGGGCGCTGACCGTGCTGCACGAGCGCTACGCAGGCGTGCCGCGCATGGCACTCACCGCCACGGCCGATGCACTGACGCGCGCCGACATCGTGGAGCGCTTGCAGCTGGAAGACGCACAACAGTTCGTCAGCAGCTTTGACCGCCCGAACATCCGCTACACCATCGTCGAAAAGAAAGACGCGTCCACCCAGCTGCTGCGCTTCATTCAGCGCGAGCACACGGGGCCAGACTGGCAAGACAGCGGCATCGTCTATTGCCAATCACGCAAGCGGGTGGAAGAGGTGGCCAAGAATTTGTGCGACGCCGGCATTGCCGCGCTGCCCTACCACGCAGGCTTGGACGGCGCGATTCGCCAAAAGCACCAGAACCGCTTTTTGCGTGAAGAAGGTTTGGTGATGGTCGCCACCGTGGCGTTTGGCATGGGCATCGACAAGCCCGATGTGCGCTTTGTGGCGCACTTGGACATGCCTAAAAACATCGAAGGCTATTACCAAGAAACCGGCCGTGGCGGCCGCGACGGCCAAGCTGCCCACGCGTGGATGGCCTACGGCTTGAACGACGTGGTGAACCAACGCCGCATGATCGACGAGAGCCCTGCAGGCGAAGACTTCAAACAAGTCATGCGCGGCAAACTCGACGCCCTGCTGGCCTTGGCCGAAGCCACCGACTGCCGACGCGTGCGGCTGTTGGGCTACTTTGGCGAAACCTACACATCACCCGAAGACGGCGCGCCCCGCTACATCTGCGGCAACTGCGACAACTGCCTCAACCCGCCCGACATTTGGGACGGCACCGAAGCCGCCCGCATGTTGCTGTCCACCATCTACCGCGTGAAGCAGCAAAGCGGCATGTCATTTGGCGCGGGCCACATGATGGACATTTTGCGCGGCAAGGTCACCGAAAAAGTCACCCAATACGGTCACGACAAGCTCAGCACTTTTGGCATCGGCGCCCATTTCAGCGAGGTGCAGCTGCGCGGCGTGTTGCGCCAATTGATTGCCATCGGCGCTTTGGGTGTGGACGCTCAGGCCTTCAACACCCTGTATTTGACCGAGGCCTCACGCGGCGTGCTCAAAGGCGAAGTGACCGTGCGCTTGCGTGCCTCGGTGTCCACCCCCGCCGACCGCAAAGCCAAGCGTACCGCCAGCGGCGCAACCAAGGCCGCACCGATTGCGCTGGACGACGAAGGCCAAAAACGCTACGAGGCCCTCAAGACTTGGCGCGGCGAAGTAGCACGCTCACACAACCTACCCGCCTATGTGATTTTTCATGACGCCACCTTGGCCGCCATTGCACAGGCCGCACCGCACGATTTGACAAGCCTGCAAGGCATTGCCGGCATTGGCGCCAAAAAACTCGAAGCCTACGGCGAAGAAGTGTTGCGCGTGGTGGCGTAAGGCGGGCTTAGCTCAAGGCGCGTCCACAAACCGCGATTGACCGTCGTAGCGCCCCGCTTGCACGGGAATCAAATACCGGTTCGAGTACGCCAAGATGCGCATCAAACCCGGTGTGCGCATGCGCAAAATATCGTCTTCGCAACCTTTGAACGCAAATTGCACGGCCGCCAATTTCTCCACCTCGCGGTCGCTGGATAAGTGACCAATGAAGAAGTTTTCGGTCTGCGCCAGCAAATCCTCGTTCACGGTGGACGGCGACTGCGTCGAGTAAACAATGCCAATGTGAAACTTCGCACCCTCTTTGGCAAAACGCGAATACACGTCGATCACGTTGGACGCACTGGACGGGAAAATCATGTGCGCTTCTTCGAAGTAGATCTGCACATACCGGTCGTTCAGCGCGTTGTTCACAAACTTCTGCTCTTGTGCGTGAAACACCGCCACCGACAAGGTCTTGGCAAAGTAACGAATGATTTTTTCGTTCGCTCCACCCAAGTCAACGATCACCGTTTTACCAATGTGCAGCGCCTGCAAAATTTCGTCGATGAAACCATCCGCAATCGGCGCATGAAACGGCATGCAAGAGCGCAGCACGAACGGACCATCCGAGGTGTTGGGTGTCAGGAAGCGCGCCATGATCATCTCGTCCAGCTCAAACAAAAACACGCCGTTGCGCATCAAGCCTGGGTCGTTGGTATAAGACAGCGAAAACTTGGCGATCACGCGCATTTCGGCGCACATCTCTAAAAATGACTTTGGGCTCGCGGGTGCCGGTTGGCCATTGATCGCTTGGTAAGCAGCCAAACGTAACGATTGCGCAAAGCAGGGGTTGAACAAGGTTTTAAAGCCCATCTGATTCAAGATCTGAACCAAACGCGGCTCGTCGTGATCAAACCCTGCTTCATGCAAGATCGTCCAAAACAACATGATTTTGCGAAGCATGCGCAGCGCCAAGTCTTCCGTGACAGAAGGGTCACGCACCAACGCTGGCAAGCGGCAATTCAACAAGGTGCGCACATAGTCCGACGACGCCGTGGACTCGGGCAACAACTCACGCATGATCTCGAACGCTTTGTCTGTTTGCTCAAAGAAGTTAAAGCGCAGCAACTTGCCGTCGGCGTTGCCACCTCGATCGGTCAAGAAATACACCAAGCATCGGTCGCGGTAAGACGACGCGATGGAGCCACCGTCTTGCGGGTTGTCGTTGGCGTATTCGCCGTTCACGTCAAAAATGAGCTGCCCCACCGATGGCTCGTGTGCGGTGACGTCCAGCATGCCCTGCACCAGCAACTTCACCACGTTACTTTTACCCAAACGCGTCTTGCCAAACATGGCGCTGCGCTTGCCGCGCACATCGCCCATCGACAGGTAAATCGGCTGCGGCTGCTCCGTGTGAATGTTTGTTTCACTGTCGCGCAACACACCCAAGCTGATGCGCTGCCCACGCGGCACCGTGCCATTCAAAATGATGGCCAGCATCAGCTGACACGGCATGAACGCACAGTAGCGGCTGGCATGGCCAAGACGCCCTGCGTCGCCCGAAAAACGAAAGCCATTGGCGCCCGTCGCATCGAGCAACAAGGTGCCCAACACCTCAAACGACAGCACACTCAAACTGAGCGCATCGCAGCCGGGCGTGGCGGCCACCAAGCGGTCGCAGTGGCGCAAGTGGTGCTCGCTCAATTCGAGCGGCGACTTCACATCGCGCAAACGCAGCACCGTGAATTCAGTGCGGCTCACGTCTTCCGCGGGTGGGGCTTGCAGCCCTGCTTGAAACGGTGTGCCCATGCTGGTGTGACCCACCATCACCACAAAACTACCGCGCGTCAGCCCTTGCACGTCGGGCTGTGCATGCATGTTGGCCAGCACCTCGACGTGGTCGTAATGGGCGCTGATGACGGGGCCCAAGTAATTTTGGGGCGTGAATGAAACGTGGTTGATCATAGGTTGATGCGGTAGAAGCGAACGACGATGGTGGCGACGTTCGTGTCAAACATGAAGTAATAATTTCCGGCGCTGTTGACTTCAAATCCGAAATCAGACGAACCGGAATCGCCGTAACGTACCAACACAGGTAACCATGCATCTTTTTGGAACCATGTTAAAAAATAGTTGTCGTTGCTACTGAACGAGAGCCCCCCGTCAATGCAGGGCGGTCTGGTGCACGTAAAAGTAACGGTCCTTGTTGACCCACTTTTTTTCGCGACATACTCATAGTAGTCAAGGCCATTCACAGTCCCCTTGGAACCAAGCGGTGTCCATTTGCTGGCGGTGCACATCAAAATCGTGCCCGCACCAAACGACACGTTTTCTTTGGTGGCATCGCAGGCAGCGCCAGCCGTTCGGTCGCCCAACTTCAACACATCCGCATCCACCGTCAGTGCAGTCATCTTGCCCACCCCAGAGATGCTGTTGTTGGCAAAGCTCCAATCTGCGGTGGGCGGGTTGCTGCCATCCACGCGGGCGTGGTTGTTGGCATAGTTGGCGCCATACCCGTTGCGCACCGCCACGATGCCGGGTAAGCCCACGGCCACATAAGTGACGCCCATCACGTTAGCCACCGCGCGAACGTCTTGGCGAATGGGGTTGGTCACTTGAAAATTCGCCCCTTTCAACTCACCACCGTTCAAAGTATGAGACATGGCGGCATCCGCACCGATCTCGGTCCAAACGCCGTCCATGCGGTTGACAAAACCAAGGATGCTGGCATTACTGAACTGGAAAGGCTGGGTGTTGAACACCAAGCTCGTCAAACTGGTGGTGGTGGTTAACGGGTCGCAAAGGCCAATCTTAGGGTCAGGCTTTTGCGGGGCGCTCACTGTGCCGGGGTTGGCAGTGTGCGTAGCCAAGCAAACGCGGTCAATGTTGATGAACAAACGTCCTACAGCCTTGGTAATGGATGCGGCGCCCGTGATCGGGTCAGCTTCAGCAACCACCGAATCCATAGGCAACGAAGGCACGCCAGGGACTACGCCGGCTTTGTCTGCAGGCAAATAGCCGGCCGCAATCAATTCGGCCACAGTGGGTTGCATGGCGTTAGCAATATTCACGTCAGGTTGAGTGCCCACCTTGCTCGAAATCTGAAAGCCACAATTCATAGGCGTGAACGTCTCTGACATTCCCACTTTGAAGGTGGTTTTGCTGCAGTCAGCATGCTTGCCCTTCAGGACCGTGTAGTGGGTGACCATGTAATTGCCCACCGCTTTGTTGATGGCAGCATATTGCTGCCCCACCCGCTTACCTTGCTCTGTTCTGTAGGCCAAGTTTTGCAGATACAAGCCATAGCTCACCATGCCCATGAATATGGCCATGGCGATCACGACCTCAATCAAGATGAAGCCTTGTGCGCGGCGAAATTGGTTCATGGATATGGGGGTCATGTGGGTCGAATTGCGCTTTGAATTTCCATGGTGGTCTGCATGAAGCCCAGCATCATGCCGCCCAAGATCACACCGCCAATCACCAACATGGCGGTGTTCACTTTGCCGGATGCGTCTTCCACCGTGCGCACAATTTTGTCGATCGAACCCACGCCGATCTTCACAAAGGCCGTCACTGGGTCGCGGCGTTTGGCTGCGTCTTCAATGCGGTCTTCGATCATTTGGGTCAGCAAGCCGGTGCGAAATGCGGTGCCAAACTTGGCGGCACTTTGGTCGGACAGGCTGCGCAAAATTTCTCTCAAATGCCAGCGCAGCCAAGGGCTGCTGTACTTCATGGCGCGCTCGATGGCCGAGCGCAGAGACACGCCCGACTTGAGCAGCACCGACAACGAGACGATCAACATCGAGCCCGTGTACACCCGATACATGGCGTAGGGCATGAAGCGGTCCAAATAACGGCGCACAGGCCCTTGCCAGCGTGGCAGCGAGTAGGTAAACGCTCCCACCAAACTCACAAACCCCACGAAGGTGTAGATGCCGTAGTGCAAGATGAATTGCGACACGCTGTACAAGACGCGCCCCATAAAAGGCCACAGCGCGGGATCAAACAACTGCGCCACGATGGGCACGGCGAAGAGTGCAAAGCCTACCAACATCATTGAAAAAACGGCCATCAACACCACGGGGTACACCACGGCTTTGCGGGCAGCGGCTTGCATCATGTCGATCTTCTCAACGGTCTCCGACAAGAAGAACAAACCCTTGGCCAACTCAGCGTCACCGCCGCGTTGAATCGCATCCAACAAGATCAACTCGGTGGGCGAGACGATGGGAATCAAGGCATCCGACAGCGAGCCCACTTCCGTGGCCTGCAACATCTCCAAGTACATCAAGGCGTCGCCACGGTTGCGTCGGCGCGCCCGTGCCTCGTGGTCTTTCAACGTTGAAAACAACGGCACTTTGTCGGCCAGCGACGACGCCAAGTCGTAATAAAACTCAGCGCGTCGCCCACGCAAGGAATTGCGCGCGCTGCGAAGCAAAAACGAATCGATCCAAGAGGTCTGCATGCGCGCTTACACCTTGGACGCGAACAACTTGGGCAAGCCAAAGTTCATTTCAAAGTAATACGGGTCAATCAAGCCACGCGACATGTCGTACAGGGCATGACCCCACGCTTCTTTGCCCGTCATGTCAGGCTCGTTGAATTTGGCGATGCGCTTGGCGCGCCATGCTTTGCGGGCTTCAATGTCTTTGCCGTCTTTAAGCAGCAAGAACATCTCTTCGTCCGGCAAGATCACTTCCGCACTCACCTTCACGCCCTTCACGCCTGCGTGTTTGCTGTTGGAATAGTCGATGTTGGGTTTGAGGCACTCGTCGCAACCGCAATCGCTGGCGCAATAAATGTCGCGCACATCCAAGCCAAAAATGGTTTGGTACGGAATCAACGTGGCGGGCGACATCACATCCATCGCACGCACCTTGCATGCGGGGCAGTTGAGTGGCGTCAACACTTGGTACACCAAGGCCGACAAGAACTCGGGGTTGCACACGTTGTCGCGCAACAAGCCCAGCGACTTGGAGGTCAACCGGTCCACCACGCCCAAGGCAGACGTGGCGTGCACGGTGGTCAAAATCTTGTGGCCCGTTTGAATAGCACCCAGCGCCATCTCGGCCGAAAACTCATCGCGAATCTCGCCAAACATGCCCACGTCGGGGTCCATCCGCAAGAACGCCATCATGGCGCCTTTGAAAGGGTTGACCGACTCGTCGCCGCTGACGCTACGCTGAATCGACAAATGCGACACGCCGTTGACGTGGTATTCGACCGGGTCTTCGATGGACACAATTTTTCGGTTGCCTTCTTGCGCCAGCTGCGTGAGCAAGGTGTTCAAGGTGGTGGTCTTGCCCGAGCCGGTGATGCCCGCAATGAAGATGCCGCCCCACGAGCTGCCCACCGCCGTTTGCAAAGCGTCCACTTGCGACGGGGTGTAGCCCAACATGTCCAAGCTCAGCTTTTTGCGGGTGTCTTTATTGGTGCGCAAAATTCGCATGATCACATCCATGCCCGACACGGCCGGATGGCTCTGAAAACGCAGGTTCACCGTCTCCGAGCCCAACACAAACGGAATCATGGCTTGCTGCGCCAACGATTGGTTGAACACGCCCTCTGAGCGCGACCGCTCTTCGGCAATGATGTTGTAGACCGCCGAGATGCCGTCGAGCGCAATTTGCTGCGGTACGGCGGTTAACTCGCGCATCAACCCGTCTAAGCGCACGCGCACCATGGCGCGGTTGCCGCGCAACTCAAAGTGCATGTCGGTAGCACCTAGGTTGATGCAACTGGTCAACACGTCCCGAAACCAACCGATGGGCTGCGACTCGTTCACGATGTCGTTGACCACATCCGCATCTTCTTCAATTTGACGGGCGGTCTCTTTGCTCACGCGCCCCACATCGCGCAGCAGCACGTTCATCACTTCTTCGCTGCATGTCGCGTGACCGCGTGGCTGATAGCCACGCGCTTTCAAGCGCTCGCGCAACGCAAACCATGCCACCTTGTTTTGTTCCTCGGGCATACACAACAAAAAGTAGCCTTTGTCATCCAAGCCCAGCGCCACCAAGGTGCGTTCTTTTTCCCGAGGCACGGTGGTCACGGCTTCATGCCCATGCGTCAGCAGACCGCTGAAGGTGGGAACATCTTTGAAGTTGCTGATGTATTGCCCCGTCACACTGCCGGGGTTGATGATGTTGGCGACGCTCATGGCTGCATCGCTGGGCGCATTAATTCGGGAGGCAGCGGTGGACGCGCGCCTAAGGCGCCAGCCCCAACACCCACACTGGCCACGGGTGTGGTCAGCGCCATGGGTGCGTCAAAGTAACTTTGCATCTGCGCGGGATCGGTGGGCGGAAAAGCTTGCACGACAGGGGTCTTCTCGGTCCAACGTTTGCCAGTGGGTAAATACGCAAAATCGGCCGAATGGGTGCTCAAACGCAACAGCATCCAAGGACCCGCGCGGACTTGATCTCTGACCAACGACAGGGGATACACCTTGCCCTCGTAGATCACTTCTGCGGTTAAGTCACGCCCGACGCCCGTGATGCTCCAAACTTTGGGGGCTGCCGTCTGAGCTCGTACCGTTTTCGGCAAAGAAACCAAAGGCTCGCTGTCTGCGCGTGCAGCGGGGCGCAACCCCAATTCGCCAGACTTGTTGGCACGCGCGATTTCAATCGCTTGCTCTAAGGTTGAGTTCGAATTTTGGGCACAGGCAGCACCGAAAAAGAGCATGCACAGTAGCCAAGTGGCCCAGCACTTATTTGGCTTTTGCATAGTAACTTCCTTCTATCTTGTATCGAAAATCGCGGGCATCGCTGCGCGCGACCTTCAAGTTCTCGGGCACGACGTAGTCGGGCATGGGCAGCTCAGGCAGACTCCAAATGTCATGCTCAATGCTCCACGTCCCTTTGACGATGGGACGCATCAACTCCGCCGGATTGCCTTGGCCTCCGAACAGGGTTGTTTTGCTCAAATTCACATTCAAGTTTTTCAACAACGAGAGGTCTTGCAACTGACTGCCCCACAACTTCTGCACATCGCGTTCAACGGGCAGATTTTTGATGTCAACAGTTTTTTGCCCGTCTGCGGGAAACAGCTCTGTGAGCTTGTGCTGCGTGTGCACTTCAGCTTTGACCAAGTCGGTGTCGAGCTTGAACGTGGTCACCGCTTTCATGGCGGGTGGCAATTGGGTTTCAAAACTTTTGAACGTGCCCGATGACCGAGCCCACACGATGTCACACACCAACGGTTTGCATTCCAGGGTTTTGAAATTCCAGCCCCCGACGTTCAAAGGCACTTTGGCAAAGAATTGACGCCAAACCTGCAAGTGGCTTGCACCCGGCTCACCTGTGGTTTTGAGTGCGAAGGCCAAGCTTTGCTCGTACAGCAAATTGGGGTTTCGCGACGTTGCTGCCAAAGCATCTTCTTCTGCTTGGCGCATTTCTAAGTACTGCTGAAAACCAAACAAACAGGCCGCCACGCACAGCACGCTCACCAAGCCCATCAGCACGCGCAACTTGATGTTGGGAATGCGCTTGAGCTTGGACTTCGCGTCGGCTTTGTAGGCCAGCTTGTTGAGCTCCAACGACTGAATGTCTGCCACCCAGTTCACATTGCCGTAGCTGTGCACCAGTTGCGATGTATTGATGTCGTGGAACTCACGGATGAGTTGCTGAATTTGCTCTTGCGTCCCCATGACGTCATAGCCGGGAATGGGGGCGTACTCCATCAAACCCACCAAGCCGCATTGCTCGCCAGTTTGAAACACGAACAGCTCGGTGCCGCCCGCTGAAAAGTGCTGGGCAACCACCAGCGCTGCAGCGTAGGCGTTGGGGGCGTCTTTGGGCAACGCGCCAAACAGGCCCACGGTGCTCTCGTGCTCATGGGCCGCGTAATGTGTGTAGCCGTCGTTGAAGGCGGTACTCAGAATTTTTTTCCAACCCGTCTCTTCGCTCGCAGGTGTCCACGCCCCACCAAACGCCAAGTTTTTGCCGTTCACGACCATCGACTGGCAAGTCGGGACTTGGGCGCTGTCGTCTCGCGCATCTTCTGCGGACGGGCTTGATGGCACCTCGTGTGCGTCACGGGCGGCCACGGGGGCTGCGGCCTGCGCTCGGCTTTTGAGCTTTTGAAAGAAATTCAACATCAACGCCAAGCTCACTGAAGGCGCGGCGTGATCAAGATCACCGTGCTTTGTTTGCTGGTTTTGCCACGGCGGCTACCCGGCACCACGCCACGCACCATGTCGTTCTCATCGCGCAGATTGGTTTCGCGCTCAAAGCCCGACATCACCATCGTGTCGCCCGAAGCCACATTGATGCGCTGCATGGTGCTGTAGCTGTCCACGCTGGGCAATTGAATGCGGTTCAACGTGGCACCTGCGCCGCTGGAAAAATCTTTCAACTCGCGCAGGGCGCTGACTTGCAAGGTGCTTTCAATCAAAACGCGGTTGGAGTCCATGATGACGGGCATCAACACCATGCTGAAGCCCGTGCTGACCGTGCCTGGCGTCAGCGTGGCGCCCGTGGCGACGCCAGTAGCGGCATTGCTTGTACCCGCGGTGACTTGGGCCAAATACGACTCGCTGCTTTGCACGCCCAACGGCACGGGCTGGCGGTTGGTGGTGGCCACCACCGTGGAGTAGGTGGAAGTCACGCGGCCGTATTGCTCCAACGCGTTGACCAAGGCCTTGACCGAGCCACCGTCGTTGCGCGACATCGCAGCCCCGACCGAGCCACCGGTGGACCCGCTGAACACACCGACTGAGCCGGGCGCATTCAGACTCAAAGCGCCACCCAGTCCACGGCTCACCACGCTCCAGTCGATGCCAGAGGCGTGTTCTTGCTTCAAGTCCACTTGCAGCACTTCAACATCGAGCACGATTTGGCGCAGCATGGTGTCGTTTTGTTTGTCGAGAAACTTAGACACGGCATTCACGTTTTGCAGGGCATCGGTGACGGTGACGGTGCCGTTTTTGGGGTCCACTTGAATGCGACCGCGTGGCGAGATCAAATTCTTCAACGTGGCTTCCAGCATGGGCCACACATCGCTTTCGGCTGAGGCCGTGGCGGTCATGCCACCGCCCATACTGACGGCACCCGCTGTTTTCAAACCACCGGCCAAAGCCTTGACGGACATCGAGCGTGTCACCACGCGCGAAAACGTGATGCGCCCTTGCTGGTACTGCCACTGCACGCCCGCACGAATGGCGATGTAGTCCAACAAGCCCGTCGCGGTGCCGCTGTAGTTCAGCTCGAAGGTGCTGCTCAGCTCTCTGTCGGTGAACGTGGCTTGGTTAGCGCCTGCATCGACCGCACGTTGTTTGATGTCGTTGTTGTCTTGCATCGCCTTGCTGACACCGGCGTTCGACCCCGTATTGGCGCCTAGCGTGGCAGCGCCCGCAGCTTGTCCAGGCGCAAAGAGCGCCACATCGAGCAAGGCATCGGGGGTCAAGACCACAGGAATCTCGATCAAGCGCTGCACCATCTCGCCCACGCTGCTCAAGCTGTGGCGACCAGGCACGCGCATGGTCACCTTGCCCAAATGCACGGGCAATTTGTCGATACGTTCATAGGGCACCGAACGTGTGGTGAAACGCGGCAGGCTTTCTTCCACCAAGTAGGGGCTGGCCACTTGCTTTTTACGAATCAGCGTCTGGGCCACTTCACCTCGGGCTTGCGTCTCCATTTGATCGTTGGAGATTTTTTGATGCAAATCTTGAGCGCATCCGCCCAGCAACGCGAGGCTCAGCGCGATGGACAGCTTATTGAACGCCAGCATCTTGGTACCTTGAAATTCGGAGGGTCAATGTCGCGCTGTTGGCCTTGGCCTGCAACGGGTAGTCGGTGTTAGCCAGCGACTGCATCACGGTGCCCACTGCCTTTAAAAATTCGCCTTCCAAGTGCAGGTTGGATTCGATGGCAAAGTCACGCTCCGCCTCCCACACCAGTTGCCAACCCGCGAGCTGGGCCCAACGCTCTAGGGCGCTGGACAAGCGTTTTTCAGACTGCTCAATGCTCCAAACCTGTCGACGTCCGTAGCGGGTGGTGTTGGCTTCGAGCATCACAGGCCTTGCCGCCGATGTGGCAGCGATGGCGCGTTGTTGGGTGGTGAGACCATTGTCCAAACTCAAGACGGCACGGGGGGAGCGGACCCACTCCACATCGAGGGCCACACGCGATGCAGAGATCGAGGGGTCTTGAGTTTGGGCACTGCCAGCTGTGGCGATGGCGCACAGGGCGAAACACCACCATCGGTTTAATTGAGGCATGCTCAGAGACTTTCAGTTGTAGAGATAGCAACACAAATGGGCGCGCCGCCACCCACACCACAAGGCATGGGCAAAGACGCGACATTTGTGTTTGGGTTCAATGGATTCAAACCGCCGTGAATTACAAGGGGTAGAACAAATACACAGTTTTGCGTGCTGCTACTGAGCCACACGCCGAGTTCAAGTTGGCCAAATTGATACGGTCTGTACCAGCAACTTTCACTGCAGTGCCCGCTGCAATTGAAACAGCCGCAGCTGGCATGGCAACAGCAGCAGCCTCATCGGCAACGCGAATTTCCCAGGTCGAAGCGCCAAACATACCGGCCACTGCGGCGCACACCTTGTCGGGCACGTTGGTGATGTAGATGTAGTAACCATTAGCCGGCGCGACAGCACCGACGGCAGCTGAGTTCGAGGCGGTGTAGAAATTGCCACCAAATGGGTTGGCAACGTTGGTGACTTGCCCTGTTCCACCTTTGGTGAGGATGTTGTCTGGCCAGATGCCCAAATTGGCGGCGACGTTTGTGTCTTTGATAAACGTTTTGTCAGACAACATGGCGGCGAACTTGGCAATATTTGTCGTGGCCAAACTCACTTGCTGGCTTGTCGCATTGACATTGTTGTTGTCGATGATTTTTTGCACGCCAAACAAGGCGCTGACCACCAACACCGAAATGATGGAGATGGCGATGGCCAACTCAATCAGGGTGTAACCCGCTTGCTGACCCAGCGATTTGATTTGTGAATTAATCTTCATTTTTTAATACCTCTTTGTTAATTGGGTGTACATCGTTTTGATGTGTTGTGAACTATACAGTCAAAAATACCATTTAGTACTACTATTTGGTAAATTTAACAAAAAATTTGTATTTAATGCTTTACTCGCCCTCCTTTTTGAAATCAAGGCATGGCTGCCAGGTTTAGAGGGGGAAATACAAATAAATGGTTTTACGGGGGGCTGCGGTGCCGCACTTGGCATTCAGGTTGGCCAGATTGATGCGGTCCGTACCCGCCAACTTCACGTCCTTCGGTTGCGTGTTACCGCCAATTGCGGTTGTGGGCATGGCGTAGTAACCGTTCTCATCGTCGATCTGGATTTGCCAAGCCGAGGCGCCAAACATACCGGCCACCGCAGCACACACCTTGTCGGGCACGTTGGTGATGATGATGAAGTAGCCATTGCCTGCCTTAACGGCACCAATGTCGGCGCTGCTCGTCGCAGTGAAATAGTTGCCACCAAATGGGTTCGCAACGTTGGTGACCGAGCCATTGACCTTGGTCGTGATGTTGTCTGGCCAAATGCCCAAGTTGGCAGCGGTGTTCGTGTTCATCGGGAACGATTTGTCAGCCAGCATCTTCGAAAACTTTTGGATGTTGGCGTTAGCCAAGCTCACGTGCTGGCTGGTGGCGTTGACATTCTTGTTGTCGATGATTTTTTGCACCCCAAACAAGGCGCCGACCACCAGCACCGAAATGATGGCGATGGCGATGGCCAACTCAATCAGGGTGTAACCCGCTTGTCGGGCGATGGTTTTGATTTGAAACGATGTTTTCATTTTTGATGTTTTACCTTTAAATGATGTTTATTTTTTTGACGTAGTGATTACTATACATACATAACCAACATTTAGTACTACTATTTGCCAAATTCAGCAAAAAATTTACATTTAATGTTTCATTCACGATCGGTTTTCAACCCAACAAGGCCTTGAGGGGTTCAACACCGCAGGCTTTCAACACCAGCATCACCAAGGCGCTGGCCACCAACGCGGGGCCAAAAGGAATACGCGCAGAGGCAGGGCCGCGCCTCAGCAGGTGAGCCCCCAACGCCACGGCCAACAAGCCCACGCTGGCGCCCAGCACCAGCACGGGCAGCGCCCACACACCCAACCAAGCCCCCAAGGCGGCCAACAACTTGAAGTCGCCCGCGCCCATGCCCACTTGGCCGCGCACTTTTTCAAACACAAAGGCCACGAGCCACAAGCTGAGGTAGCCCGCAATGGCGCCCCAAAAGGCGGTGTCAAAGGGTTCGCCGGTGTGGCCCATGAAGGCACCGATTAACCCGACCCACAACAAAGGCTGGGTGAGTTGGTCGGGCAAAAGTTGGGTGTCGGCGTCAATGAAGGCCAGCGCGATGAGCGTGGTGACGAAACAGGCCCACAGCACCGCGGCCAAGCTGGGCCCCCAATGTGCAGCACACAAACCCCAAGCAGCCATGACGGCCAACTCCACGAGCGGATAGCGCCACGACACAGGGTGTTGGCAATGGGCGCATCGGCCACGTAACATCAAAAAGCTCACCACGGGCACCAAATCGCGGGCGCGTAATGTGGCGCCGCAATGCGGGCATTGCGAACGGGTTTGCAAGCTCGTTAGTGGCATGGCTTCTTGCTCTGGCGGGCATGGCACATTCAAGTAGGCAGCGCAGTCCGCACGCCATTCCCGTTGCAGCTGCTTGGGCAAGCGGTAAATCACCACATTCAAGAAGCTGCCGAACTGCAGTCCCAAAAGCGCAAAGACGAAGATCAGAAAACTGTCCATAGAAACGGCAAACTCCAAATTTAACGGTTTAATCATTTTTAGTTAGCAAGGCATCACATTCGTGATAAAGTACTACTTTCATTAACTATAAGTGATTAAAGTATGAATATCAAGTTGCTGCTTTCTTGTTTTTTGCTACTTTCGACGCCTGCCACTTGGGCCACGCCGCCTGTGTCGTGTTTGCAGTCAGCCGCAGAGTTTCACGGTGTGAACCCCCATTTGCTGTTGGCCGTGTTGCAGGTGGAGTCGGGACTCAACCCAAGCGCGGTGGGCAAAAACACCAATGGCACGGTCGACATTGGCATTGGCCAGATCAATTCCATGCATTTGCCCGAGTTGCAGCGCTACGGCGTGACCGAAAAACATTTGTTAGACGGCTGCAAAGGGGCCTATGTCTCGGCGTGGTTTTTGAAGCGCAACTTAGAGCGCCACGGCTACACCTGGTTTGGTGCTGCCGCCTACCATTCGACGACACCTGTGCACAACACGCGCTACCAAGGTTTGCTGAAAAACCAGCTGGCGCGCCAAGGCATTTCGCTCAACCCAGCCCTGACGGTCTCGACCACGACAGTGGCGATCTTGGATTAGCATAAAATTTCGCGCATTACTTATAGGAGCTGATCATGTCCAACCCGCACAACACCCCCCACACCGGCGAACAAGACGTGGTGGAAGCCATCGTCCCACTCATGCCCATCGTGTTGCCTGCGGCTGGCGCGGTGCTGATTTTCTTGTTGGCGTTCATCGCCGTGTTCATGGCCTAAACCATGACGATGCGCACGGATTGGTGACGCAACGCCCCAAAAAAGCGCCTACTCAGGCGCTTTTTTGTTGCCTTTTTGATTCATGCGCCCTTCTTTATGCCCCTTTGAAAGGCTGTGTAAGGGGTTCGATTCTTAAAATAGCCGACCCGTGTCACACCACGGCAATGAATTGAGGTCAGCGCCTCGTGCACGCGAAGCTGGGCTCTGACCTCAATTTTTTGACTTAGGAGCTTTAGATGAACGTGAATGCACCCGCATATGTGAAGAACCCCAAGCTGGTGGCTTGGGTGGCCGAGATGGCCGCCCTGTGCAAACCAGACACCGTTTACTGGTGTGACGGCAGCCAAGAAGAGTACGACCGCCTCTGCCAGCAATTGGTAGACGCTGGCACCTTCACCAAACTCAACGCGGCCAAGCGCCCCAACTCATTTCTAGCCTGCTCTGACCCCTCAGACGTGGCCCGCGTGGAAGACCGCACCTACATCTGTTCAGAGAAAAAAGAAAACGCCGGTCCCACCAACAACTGGATGGCCCCCGCCGAGATGCGCGCCACCTTGAACCCTTTGTTCGACGGGTGCATGAAAGGCCGCACCATGTATGTGGTGCCGTTCAGCATGGGCCCCATGGGTTCGCACATTGCACACGTGGGCATTGAGTTGTCGGACAGCGCCTACGTGGCCGTGAACCAACGCATCATGACCCGCATGGGCAAAGCTGTGTTTGACGTGATCGGCACCGACGGCGCGTTTGTGCCTTGCGTGCACACCGTGGGCGCACCTTTGGCCGCCGGTCAAGCCGACGTGAAGTGGCCTTGCAGCAAAACCAAGTACATCGTGCACTACCCAGAGACCCGCGAAATCTGGTCTTACGGCTCGGGCTACGGCGGCAACGCTTTGCTGGGCAAAAAGTGCTTTGCCTTGCGCATTGCTTCCAACATGGGCCGCGACCAAGGATGGCTCGCCGAGCACATGCTCATCTTGGGCGTGACCAACCCCCAAGGTAAGAAGTACCACGTCGCGGCTGCTTTCCCCAGTGCTTGCGGCAAGACCAACTTCTCGATGTTGGTGCCCCCAGAAGGCTTCGACGGCTGGAAAGTCACCACCATTGGTGACGACATTGCTTGGATCAAGCCGCACTCGGACGGCAAGTTGTACGCCATCAACCCTGAAGCGGGTTACTTTGGCGTGGCCCCCGGCACCAACTTCCACACCAACCCCAACTGCATGGCCAGCTTGGACAAGGACGTGATCTTCACCAACGTCGCGCTGACCGATGACGGCGACGTGTGGTGGGAAGGCATGGAAAAAGACACCGGCTCATTGCCCGACCACTTGATCGACTGGCAAGGCAAGGACTGGACCCCAGCCATTGCCAAAGAAACCGGTGCCAAAGCCGCGCACCCCAACGCCCGCTTCACCGTGGCCGCCACCAACAACCCCGCGCTGGACAGCCAGTGGGACGACGCCAACGGCGTGGCCATTGACGCGTTCATCTTCGGTGGCCGCCGCTCCACCACCGTGCCTTTGGTCACCGAAGCGCGCAGCTGGACCGAAGGCGTTTACATGGCCGCGACCATGGGCTCTGAGACCACCGCTGCCGCGGCTGGTCAACAAGGCGTGGTGCGCCGTGACCCGTTCGCCATGCTGCCGTTTATGGGCTACAACATGAGCGACTACTTCCAACACTGGCTGGACATGGGCGAAAAGTTGGAAGCTGCCAAAGCCAAACTGCCATCGATCTACTGCGTGAACTGGTTCCGCAAAGGCGAAGACGGCAAGTTTGTGTGGCCTGGTTACGGCGAAAACATGCGCGTCTTGAAGTGGATGATTGACCGCATCGAGGGCCAAGCCCAAGGCGCTGAAAACGTGTTTGGTGTGAGCCCCACGTATGAAGAAATCAACTGGACTGGCTTGAACTTCACCGCCGACCAATTCAACACCGTCACCAGCATCGACAAAGCGGCTTGGGTCGACGAGTTGAAGTTGCACGAAGAGTTGTTCACCCAACTGGCCTACCACCTGCCCGTTGAAATGACCGCAACCAAAGTGGCTTTGGCTGCGCGTTTGGAAGCGTAATTGGCCCCAGCAGCACTTGGCTCGCGCTGGGTGCTGAACACGAGGACTGAAAATTTAAAAGGCCCCGCAAGCTGCAAAGTTTGCGGGGCTTTATCTCGTATGCAATAGCGCCGAAGGTTTGCAAGACAATCTCAGCTTCACAATTTTCTGATGTTGGTTGTCACAACCAACACCCGCTTTCAAAGGCCACTGTCGTGAACACCACACTCATCTCCACACTCCGCACCGCCGCCCTCGCTTTGAGCGTGGCCGTCCTGCCCGTCTTACCCGTCATGGCCCAAAACGTCATCAAAATTGGCGAGATCAACAGCTACAAAGCCCAGCCCGCCTTCCTCGACCCCTACAAAAAGGGCATGGAGTTGGCGGTCGAAGAAATCAACGCTGCGGGTGGCGTGAACGGCAAGCCACTGAAACTCATCACGCGTGACGACAACGCCTCCCCCGGCGACGCCGTGCGCGCCGCTGAAGAACTGCTGAGCCGCGAAAAGGTGGATGTGCTCTCAGGCGCCTTCCTCTCGCACATTGGTTTGGCACTGGGCGACTTTGCCAAGCAACGCAAAGTGTTCTTCCTCGCGGGCGAGCCACTGACCGACAAAATGGTGTGGCAAAACGGCAACCGCTACACCTACCGCTTGCGCGCCAGCACCTACATGCAAGTGGCCATGCTGGTGCCCGAAGCCGCCAAGCTCAAGAAAAAACGCTGGGCCGTGGTGTACCCCAACTACGAATACGGCCAGTCAGCAGCCGCCACCTTCAAGCAACTGCTGAAAGCCGCGCAACCCGATGTGGAGTTTGTGGGCGAGCAAGCGCCAGCACTGGGCAAGATTGATGCAGGCTCGGTGACGCAAGCTCTGGCCGATGCCAAACCCGACGCCATCTTCAACGTGCTGTTTGCCACTGACCTCGCCAAGTTTGTGCGTGAAGGCAACACGCGCGGTTTGTTCCAAGGCCGCGAGGTGGTAAGCCTGTTGACGGGCGAGCCCGAGTATTTGGAGCCCCTCAAAGACGAAACGCCCAACGGCTGGATCGTCACCGGCTACCCTTGGTACGGCGTGCAAACGCCTGAGCACAAAGCCTTCTTCTTGGCCTACCACCGCAAGTACAACGACCACCCCCGTTTGGGCTCGGTCGTGGGCTACAGCATGATTCAGGCATTGGCCGCAGGCATCACCAAGGCCAAGAGCACCGACAGCGAGAAGCTGGTCACGGCCTTCAGCGGCCTGAGCTTTAGCACGCCCTACGGCAAAGTGATGTTCCGCAAACAAGACAACCAGTCCACCATGGGGGCCTTCTTGGGTCGCACCAAGAACGATGGCGGCAAAGGCGTGTTGGTAGACTACCGCTACATCGATGGCGCCAGCGTGCAACCCAGCGATGACGTTGTGAAAAAACTCCGGCCCGCCAATTAAAAGCCACTCAACCCAGCACAACGCCCGCCTCTTGCGGGCGTTTTAATTTCAAGCCTCAACCACCATGGACATCGCTAGCTTTTTTGTGCAGGCCCTCAACGGGCTGGCGAGCGCGTCGTCTTTGTTTTTGGTGGCCGCAGGCTTGTCGCTGATTTTTGGGGTGACGCGCATCGTCAACTTTGCGCACGGCTCGTTCTTCATGCTGGGTGTGTATGTGGCGTACTCGCTGGTGTCACACGCGGCGCCCAGTTTGTCGGCAGCCTTAGCGACCTTGCTGGGCGGCTTCATGGGCGGGGCAACTGACGCGCTGTGGGGCGATGCGGCCAGCCAAACCGCCGCTTACTTTCTGCTTTTACTTTGTGCAGCGCTCGTCACAGGCGCATTGGGTGCGCTGGTCGAGGTGCTGGTGCTGCGCCGCATTTACCAAGCGCCGGAGTTGTTCCAATTGCTCGCCACCTTCGCGTTGGCGCTGGTGATTCAAGACGGCACGCTGTGGCTATGGGGTGCGGAAGATTTGCTGGGGCCGCGTGCGCCGGGCCTGAGCGGCGCTGTGGATATTTTGGGCCGACGCTTTCCCACCTACGACTTGTTGTTGATCGCCACGGGTCCGCTGGTGTTGGCTGCGTTGTGGTGGTGCTTGCAGCGCACGCGCTTTGGCGTGCTGGTGCGCGCCGCCACGCAAGACCGCGAGATGTTGGGCGCACTGGGCATCAACCCACGCCACTTGTTCACCGCCGTGTTTGCACTGGGCTGCGCGTTGGCGGGCTTGGGTGGCGCGCTGCAACTGCCCCGTGAGCCCGCGCACTTGGGGTTGGACATGGCCACCATTGGCGACGCGTTTGTGGTGGTCGTGGTTGGCGGCATGGGCTCCATTCCCGGTGCGTTTGTGGCGGCCTTGTTGATTGCCGAAATCAAAGCGCTGTGCATTGCGCTGGGCACGGTGGATATGTTTGGCGTGTCATTTGCATTTTCAAAACTCACGCTTGTTGCCGAATTTTTGGTGATGGCTGCTGTGCTGATGGTGCGGCCTTGGGGCCTGTTGGGCAAACCGCAAAGTGCGCCACGCGCCAACACCGAGCAAGAAGCGCCATTTGCTTTGGGCAGCGCGCGCACACAGCGCCTGTGGCTGCTGCTGATCGCGGCCTTGTGGGCCTTGCCGCTGTTGACCACGGACACGTCGTACACCTTGGTGCTAGGGATTGATTTGTTGGTGGCTGCGTTGTTTGCTGCCAGCTTGCACTTCATCATGGGGCCGGCGGGCATGCACTCGTTTGGCCACGCGGCTTACTTTGGCGTGGGCGCGTATGCGGCGGCGCTGCTGGTGTTGCGCGCGGGCATGTCCACCGAAGCTGCGTTGTTGTTGGCCCCACTGGTCAGCGCTTTGGTGGCCGCGCCCATCGCGTGGTTTGCGGTGCGTTTGTCGGGCGTGTACTTGGCCATGCTCACCTTGGCCTTTGCACAAATCGTGTGGTCCATCTGTTTTCAGTGGGACGACTTCACGGGCGGCAGCAACGGCCTCACCGGCGTGTGGCCGAGTGCGTGGTGGCAAGACAAAGCGGCGTACTACTGGCTGACCCTCGCCCTGGTGAGCGCCAGCGTTTATGCATTGCGCCGCGTGCTGATGTCGCCAATGGGTTACGCACTGCGCGCCAGCCGCGACTCGGTGGGCCGCGCCCAAGCCATGGGCTTGAACGTGGCGCTTGTGCAATGGCTGGGATTCGTGCTGGCCGCTGGCTTTGCAGGTTTGGCGGGGGCGCTGTTTGCGTTCTCGAAAGGCAGCATTTCGCCCGATGTATTGGGCGTCAGCAAATCGGTCGATGGTTTGGTCATGGTGCTGTTGGGCGGCGTGCACACGCTGATCGGCCCGTTGGTTGGCGCGGTGACCTTCACCGCGTTGCAAGACAGCTTGGCCCGCAGCACCGACTACTGGCGCGCCGTGTTGGGTGGCAGCATGTTGCTGATGGTGCTGGTGTTTCCGCAAGGCATCGCGGGATCTATGCAAGCCCTGTGGCTGCGTGTACGCGATGCGCGCGCCTCAGAGGAGCGAGGTGCGACATGAACACACGCACACCTCCAGCAACCACTCGTACGCCAACACAAACCAACGCACACCGTGGTGGCGCATTGTTAGATGTTCAGCATGTACACAAGGCCTTCGGCGGCAACCAAGCCGTCAACGATGTGTCGTTCAATTTGCAAGCGGGCGAGCTGCTGGCGCTCATCGGGCCGAACGGCGCGGGCAAGTCCACCACCTTCAATTTGGTGAACGGCCAACTCGCGCCCGACAGCGGCAGCATCACCTTAAACGGCGTGTCGCTGCTGGGCCGCCAACCGCATGACTTGTGGCGCATGGGCGTGAGCCGCACCTTTCAAATTGCGCAAACCTTTGCCTCGCTCACTGTGGCCGAAAACGTGCAAATGGCGCTGCTCTCTGCCGACGGTCGCAGCTTGGCCCCTTGGCAACGCGCCACCCGCTACCGCCGTGACGAAGCCTTGGCCTTGTTGGCCCAAGTGCATTTGGAAGACCAAGCCTCACGCCCCTGCAGCGCCCTCGCCTACGGCGACGTGAAACGCTTAGAGCTGGCCATGGCGCTGGCCAACCAACCGCGCCTGTTGCTGATGGACGAACCCACTGCAGGCATGGCCCCCGACGAACGACACGCCCTGATGGACCTCGCCCGTCGCTTAGTGACCCAACGCGGCGTGGCTGTGCTCTTCACCGAACACAGCATGGACGTGGTGTTCGAACACGCCGACCGCGTGCTGGTGATGGCACGCGGCGCGCTGATTGCCGAAGGCACGCCCGCACAAATTCAGGCCAACTCGCAAGTGCAAGCCGTGTACTTTGGCAGCGGCAAGACCTTTGGCCATTCACACACATCGCACCTATGACCACCTCACCCCTGCTCGATGTGCAAAGCCTCAACGCTTGGTATGGCGCGGCGCAAGTCGTGTTTGACGCGCAGCTGCATGTCCAACGTGGCGAAGTGGTGGCCCTCGTTGGGCGCAACGGTGCGGGCAAGTCCAGCACGCTCAAAGCCATCATGGGGCTCATGCCGCGCCGCACGGGGCGCGTGTTGTTTGCGGGGCATGACATCTCGAAGGCGGAGCCCTACCAAGCCGCACGCTTGGGGCTGGGTTATGTGCCCGAAGACCGCCGCATCTTCACCGACCTCACCGTGTTGGAAAACCTCACCATCGGCCAACAAGCTGGCCGCAGCTTTGCCGATGGCAGCCCCGCGCCACAGTGGTCCCTTGAAAAAGTGTTTGCGCTGTTTCCCAACTTGGCCGAGATGCAGCAGCGCCTCGCCAGCCACATGAGCGGTGGCGAACAACAAATGCTCACCGTGGCGCGCACCCTCATGGGCAACCCGCTGATGGTGCTGCTCGACGAACCGTCCGAAGGCGTCGCCCCCGTGATCGTGGAGCAAATGGGCGAGATGATCTTGGCGCTCAAAGCCCAAGGTGTGAGCGTGCTGCTGTCTGAGCAAAACACCCACTTCGCCGATTGGGTGAGCGACCGTAGCTACGCGCTGGATCGCGGTGTGATCGCGTCGATGTGATTTGAATCAGCGTAGTTTGTATACGCCGCCCGTGCCCGAATAGAGACAATTCGAGCACACCAAACTCAGACACACACGGGGTCACGCATGAAAAAAATCTTACTTTTGGGCTCAGGTGAACTGGGCAAAGAATTCGTCATCAGCGCCAAGCGCTTGGGCTGCTATGTGGTGGCTTGCGACAGCTACGCGGGCGCACCCGCCATGCAGGTGGCCGACGAATCGTGCGTGTTCAACATGTTGGATGAAGCACCCTTGCGTGCCGCCATCGCCCAGCACCAACCTGATTTGATCGTGCCCGAGATCGAGGCCATCCGCACCGAGGTGTTGTTGGACGTGGAGCAAGAAGGCTTTGAGGTTATCCCCAGCGCGAAGGCCGTCAACCTCACCATGAACCGCGACCGCATCCGCGATGTGGCGGTGGGTTTGGGCGTGCGCACCGCCAAGTTCAACTACGCCGAGTCTGCGGAAGAACTCTTGGCACAGGCCAACGCGATTGGCTTTCCGGTGGTCATCAAACCCGTGATGAGCTCGTCGGGCAAAGGCCAAAGCGTGGCCAAAACCGCCGCCGACATTCAAGCCAGCTGGGACTACGCGTGCGCGGGCATGCGCGGCGACCGCAAGAAAGTGATCGTCGAAGAGTTCATCAACTTCGAATTTGAAATCACCCTGCTCACCATTCGCCAACGCAAGGGCCCCACGCTGTTTTGCGAACCCATCGGCCATGTGCAAGAACGCGGCGACTACCAATACAGCTGGCAACCGCAGCCCATGCTGCCCAACTACCTCAAAGCCGCGCAAGACATGGCCGAAAAAGTGACGGCCGACTTAGGCGGCGCAGGCTTGTTTGGTGTGGAGTTTTTCGTGACGAAAGACGAGGTGATCTTCAGCGAACTTAGCCCGCGTCCGCACGACACCGGCATGGTCACGATGATCAGCCAAAACCTGAGCGAGTTTGATTTACACGCCCGTGCGATTTTGGGCTTGCCCATTGCCAACATCGTGTGCACCGAAGGCGCCAGCGCTGTGGTGCTGGCCACACAAGATGGCGTCAACCCCACCTACACCGGCGTGGCCGATGCACTGAGCGAGCCCGATGTGGATGTGCGTATCTTCGGCAAACCCACCACGCGCCCTTACCGACGCATGGCCGTGGCGCTGGCTAAAAATGCCAACGCTTTGGCGCGCGCTCGCGCCGCAGCAGCCAAAATTTCGGTGGTGGTCTAACGCTTAAACGGGGCTCGCCACTCGACAACTTGCGAAAGGCGAGAAACCAGCGGCATCAGGCCAGCATTGGCCCCGCCTTGCCGCTGCGCACCACATAGCTCGCCTGCGTCTTCAGCCCCGCCTCTTTGCCCGCAGGAAACGCGGTGCTTCTGAAATCGCAGCGCACGCTGCTTGGTGTGACGGTGATCAGGCTGTAGCCACGCTCATCGGCGCGGGCGTGCAGCAAGTCGGGGTTGTTGGCTTTGATGACGCTCAGCACGTTGTCGCCCATGCCGCGTGAGGTGATGGAGGTGGTCACAAACTCGCTGGCCACGATGGGCGATTGCGGGTCGTTGGGCACCAAACGCAGGTTCGACGCCACGTTCATGTGCACGTCGCCGCCCAAGGTGACCACGTTGCTCAACTTGTGATCGACCACGCTTTGCAGCAGCCGTTGGCGGGCTGGGCCATAGCCGTCCCAAGCGTCGTTGTAAGTGGCGCGGCCCACGGGTGCGGGGATGCTGGTGGGGGCAATCAAGGTGGCTTGCGCCAGCAAGCGCCAAGTGCGTTTCGAGGTGGCCAGGCCTTGGTCCAACCACCGCTCTTGCTCGGCGCCCAACATGCTGCGCTTGGGGTCGTCGAGCTCATCGCACTGCGTCACCATGCGGCCACCGCCACGCACAGGGTCGCGACAGGCTTGGGGGCTGCGGTATTGGCGGCAATCGAGAGTCCAGAGGTCGGCCAACTTGCCCCAGTTGAATTGCTCATACAAACGCATTGAGGCTTGCTGCGGGCTTTGTGGGTCGGGGCCGATCAACACGGGTTGGTGCTCAAAGTAGGCTTGGTAAGCGGCGGCGCGGCGCAGCAAAAACTGCTGCGGGTCGGTGTAGTTGCGGTCTTGGTCGTTGGCGTAGTCGTTGACCACTTCGTGGTCGTCCCACATCAGCACCCACGGGTGGGCGGCGTGCGCGGCTTGCAGGTGCGGGTCGCGTTTGTATTGGGCGTAGCGCTCGCGGTATTGCGGCAAGGTCTTGGGCTCGCCGCTGCTGTGTTGCCGCACGGCGTATTGCGGGTTGGTGCTCTCGTAGATGTAGTCGCCCACAAACAGCACAAAGTCCAACGACTGCTGGGCAATCTCTTGATGCGCAATGTATTGGCCGTGCTCGTAATGCTGGCACGAGGCCAAGGCGATGCGCAGCTGCTGCACATCGGCGTTGGCAGCGGGTGCGGTGCGGGTGTGGCCCACGGTGCTGAAGGCGTCGCCTTGGCTGAAGCGGTACCAATAGTCGGTGGCGGGTTGCAGGTTTTGCAGATGCACATGCACGCTGTGGCCTCGGCTGGCATCAGTCACCACGTCCATTTTTTGCACGCGACGTTTGAGGGCGGCGTCGGCATAGACCGTCACTTGCACGCGTAGCGCATCGGGGCCGCTGGAGGCGCGGTCTTCTTCGGCGATCAACAGGCGCGTCCAAAGCACCATGCTGTCGGATCGGGGGCGGCCACTGGCCACACCCAGCGCGAAGGGGTTGGTGCGCCAGCGACGGACCTGCTCACTCGGCTGGGCCGTGGCGGTGAGCCAAGGGGCCATGGCCAGCGCGAGGGCGCTGCGTTGAAGGTGGAGGTTGAAGTCGCGACGGTTCATGAAAAAGGGGGCTTGTCAGCGTGGAAACAGATGCGGCATGTTAAGTTCAAAGCTGAACCTCGAAGGACCCCCATGACCCAACGTCGCGACCATTTGGATGCACTGGCCATTGCGCTGCTGGTGGCTTGCTGCCTGTTTTGGGGCTTTCAGCAAGTGCTGGTCAAAGCCACGCTGCCCGAAGTGCCGCCCGTGCTGCAAGCGGCCATTCGGTTCATGGGCGCCACGGCTTTGTTGTGGGTGTGGTGCCACCGCCGTGGCGTGGCGCTGTTTGAACGCGATGGCACGTTGCGCGCAGGCCTGCTGGCAGGTGTGCTGTTTTGCGGGGAATTTGTGTGCATTTACGTGGGCTTGCAACACACCACCGCCTCGCGTTTGACGCTGTTTTTGTACACCTCACCGTTTTGGGTGTCGTTGTTGCTGCCGCTGTTTGTGCCCACCGAGCGATTGCGTGCTGTGCAATGGCTGGGCTTGGGGCTGGCATTTGCGGCGGTGGCATTTGCCTTGCAAGACGGCTTGCACGCCAATGGTGCCAGTGGTGCGATTGGACTGGGCGATGCCTTGGCGTTAGCGTCTGGTGCGCTGTGGGCCCTGACCACCGTGGTCATTCGCACCACACGACTGGCTAGCATCAGCCCCGAAAAACTCTTGTATTACCAAGTCACCATGAGTGCAGTCTTGCTGCCGTTTGTGTCGGTCGAGTTGGGCGAGGTGTGGCAATTCAACCTGAGCGCGTTTGCGTGGGGTTCGCTGCTCATTCAAACCGTGGCGGGCGCGTTTGCCAGCTACTTGGTGTGGATGTGGCTGCTGCGCCACTACCCCGCCACACGCTTGGGCTCGTTCGTGTTTTTGACGCCCGTATTTGCCATGGTGTTTGGCGCGTTGTGGTTGGGCGAAACGGTGTCCACGCACACCCTCGCCGCACTGGTGGCTGTGGCGGCAGGCATTGTGTTGGTGAACAAAAAGACTTAGCGGCTTAAAAAGTCCAAATACTTGCTGGCGAACTTGCCATACGGCGGCCACAAAAACTTGACCGCGCTGAACGACGCTTGCTTGAAGATGGGGCGCATTTTGGAGAAGGTCACAAAGCCTTCATAGCCGTGGTAGTGGCCCATGCCGCTCTCGCCCACGCCGCCAAACGGCAAGTCGTGCTGCGCCACATGAAACAGCGCATCGTTCACGCTGACGCCGCCTGACATGACGCGGTCCAGCAACTCATTCACCACCTTTTTGTTGTGGCTGAAGGGGTAAAACGCCAACGGTCGTGGGCCGTTGTTGATGGCGCGGATCGGCTCTTCCAGCGACGCATAGCCAATGACGGGCAGCACGGGGCCGAAGATTTCTCGCGAGTGCAGCGCTGTGTCTGGGGGCAAGTTGAGCACCAAGTGCGGTGCGATTTTGCGGGTTTGGGCGTCCCATTTTTTGCCGGGAATCAGCTGCACCAAGGTGGCGCCTTGGGCCTGCGCTTCGTCCATGGCGTGGGTGATACGGGCAAACGCGGTGTCGTCAATGATGGCCGTCAGATCAGGGCTGTCGATGAAGGGGTAGCGTTGGGTGACGATGCTTTGGGCCAAGGCCACGAACTCGGTGACCGCCGTGTTGGGCAGGTACACATGGTCGACCGTGGTGCAAATCTGGCCCGCGTTGAAGCACTTCACAAACAGCAAACGCTCGGCCGCCGTGCGCAGCGAAAAATCGTCACACACCAAAGCGGGTGACTTGCCGCCCAACTCCAAGGTGACGGGGCACAGGTTGTGCGCAGCAGCGGCCATCACGGCGCGACCGGTTTGGCCAGAGCCCGTGAACATCAGGTGGTCGAATTTGAGTTTGGAAAACTCAATGCCCACGCCGCCGGTTTCGTCAAAGAAGGCGAGCTTCTCGGGCGGGAAATAGGCGGGCACTTTCTCGATCAACAGCTTGGCCAAATGGCGCGAGTTCTCGGACATCTTCACCATCGCGCGGTTGCCCGCCGAGAAGATGGCGATCAGGCCCAAAAAGCTCAGGTTAATGGGGAAGTTCCACGGCACGATGACGCCCACCACGCCCAAGGGCTGGGGCACCACGGTGTTGCTCGCGCCCAAAAAGTTGCGAAAGTCCACGGCGCGGCGCTGGGGCTTCATCCATTTTTTGAGGTGCTTGAGGGCGTGGTCCACGCCATCGAGCACGGGGAAGATTTCAGCAAACAAGGTCTCGTGCGTGGAGCGGTGGCCGTAATCGGCCGAGATGGCGGCCACGATGGCGTCGCGGTTGTCGCGCACCAAGGCTTGCAGCTTTTTCAAGTCGCTTTTGCGCTCGTCCAAGCTGGGCACGGGGTGCGCCAAATAGGCAGCACGTTGCAACGCCAAGGTGTCGAGCAGCGACATGGCCATCACGTCTTTTTGGCCAAACCCAAGCGTTCGACCGTTGCCTTTTCGGCCTCGAACGTGCGCATTGCGTACTTGGTGTAGTCCTCGCTGTTCATGTAAATCACGGGCTGGTAGAACTTGTCCAAGGTCTCGATGACTTTGGGGTCGTCCAAGGTTTTCTTGAACGCATCGTTGAGCACGCGCACCACGGCGGGGTCCATGCCTTTGGGACCACCGATGCCAAAGGGCGATTCAGAAATGGTGTCCCACCCGTTTTCTTTGACGGTGGCAATGTCGGGGAACGCTTTGGTGCGCTTGCTGCCCAAGGTGGCCAGCAAACGCAGGCGGCCTTCTTTGACCAAGGGAATGATCTCGGTCGTGCTGCTGGCCATGCGAATGTGGCCGCCCAAAATAGACTGAACGATTTCAGACGCCCCTTTGTAGGCAATCGGGTTGAGCTCAATGCCCGCTTTTTGACTGAACTCTTCAATCGCCAAATGCGGCGTGGTGCCCGTGCCGGTGTGGCCGTATTCCAGTTTGCCAGGGTTGGCTTTGGCGTAGGCCACCATTTCTTTGAGCGTCTTGAACGGCGCGTCCAGCGACGCGGCGATGCAGAAGGTGTAGCCCGTCAAGCACGCGATGTGCGTGATGTCTTTGATCGGGTCATAGCTGGTTTTTTGCATATGCGGCTGGCGGTAAATGCCCAAGGGCAATTGCGTCAGCGTGTAGCCATCGGGGCGCGCACTCATCATGGCTGCTGCGCCCAAAGCACCACCCGCACCGGGTTTGTTTTCGCAAATCACCGACACGCCCAAGATGCGACTGACGCTCTCAGCAAACGCGCGCAGCACACCGTCGCTAGGTCCACCGGCTGTCCATGGCACGATCAACGTGATGGGTTTGTTGGGGAACTTGTCTTGCGCCAGCGCCGCGCTGCTGACAAAAGCAGGCGCAGCGAAGCTGGCCAAAGAACCGGCGAGGCCCTGCAGCGTTTGGCGACGTGTGAGATCGAGAGAGGCTTTGGGTTGCGAGGTGTCAGTCATGGCGAGCTCCTGAAAAAAACTCAGTTAGAAAAAGCGGCAATGCCGGTTTGTGCACGGCCCAAGATGAGGGCGTGAATGTCGTGTGTGCCTTCGTAGGTGTTGACCACTTCGAGGTTCACCAAATGACGCGCCACACCAAACTCATCGCTGATACCGTTGCCGCCCATCATGTCGCGGGCCATGCGGGCAATGTCCAAGGCTTTGCCGCAGGAGTTGCGCTTCAAGATGGAGGTGATCTCCACGCTGGCTGTACCTTCGTCTTTCATGCGACCCAAGCGCAAGCAGCCTTGCAGGCCCAGCGCGATTTCGGTTTGCATGTCGGCCAGCTTCTTTTGAATGAGCTGGTTGGCCGCGAGCGGGCGACCAAACTGTTGGCGGTCCAGCGTGTATTGGCGGGCGCGGTGCCAGCAGTCTTCAGCGGCACCCAAGGCACCCCAAGCAATGCCGTAGCGGGCGCTGTTCAAACAGGTGAACGGGCCTTTCAGGCCTTGCACTTCAGGGAAGGCGTTGTCTTCGGGCACAAACACGCCGTCCATCACGATTTCGCCGGTGATCGAAGCGCGCAAACCCACTTTGCCGTGGATGGCGGGAGCGCTCAAGCCCTTCATGCCTTTTTCCAAAATGAAGCCGCGGATGGGGCCGACTTGGCCGCCTTCGCTCACCTCTTTGGCCCACACCACAAACACATCGGCGATGGGGCTGTTGGAAATCCACATCTTGTTGCCCTTGAGCATGTAGCCGCCGGCCACCTTTTGGGCGCGCGTGGCCATGCTGGCGGGGTCAGAACCGTGATCGGGTTCGGTCAAGCCGAAGCAGCCGATCCACTCGCCGGTGGCGAGCTTGGGCAAGAAGCGGTGTTTTTGTTCTTCGGTGCCAAACTCGTTGATGGGCACCATCACCAGCGACGACTGCACGCTCATCATGGAACGGTAGCCCGAGTCCACGCGTTCGACTTCGCGGGCAATCAGGCCGTAGGCCACGTAGTTCAGGCCAGGGCCGCCGTACTCGGTGGGGATGGTAGGGCCCAACAAGCCCAACTCGCCCATCTCGCGGAAGATTTCGATGTCAGTTTTTTCGTTGCGAAACGCGTTCAACACGCGTGGCTGCAATTTGTCTTGGCAGTAAGCGGCCGCGGCTTCGCGGATCATGCGCTCTTCGTCGGTCAGTTGCTGGTCGAGCAAAAACGGGTCTTGCCAGTTGAATGCGGCGTGGGCCATGAGAGAACTCCTAAAGGTCAATTGCGGTTAACTGGCATGTTAATGCGATCGCTCAGCCCCTCGCTTGGCCCGCCAACACCCCACCGTCGCCAAGGCTACACACCCGTTTGTGCAGGCGGCATGGCCTCGAACAAGGCGGTGACCAGCTCGCGCAGCCAGCGGTTGGCGGGGTCGTGCTCAAACCGCGCGCTCCAGTGCAGCGAGACGGTGAAATCGCGCAGCGGCAACTGGGGCTCGACCAACACATAGTCGCCACTTTGCGCAAAACCTTGGGCGATGTTGCGGGGCATGAGCACGGCCAAGTCGGTGTCGCGCACGATGTCGGGCAGGGCCAGAAAGTGGGCAGCGGTGAGGCGCAGCCGGTCTTCGAGTTGCAGCAGTTGCAAGATGTGCAGGGTCTCGGCGTGCGAGCGCACGGCGGCGTAGTCGAGTTGGCGCAAACGCGAGAGGGGCGTCATGGGCGCCACCGTCACGCTAGGCGATGCGTCCGCCGCGCTCAGCCACGGGTGGTCTTTGCGCAGCAGCACGATGTAACGGTCTTGCAGCAAGGCGTGTTGGCGTGTGCCTTGGACGGTGGGCAAAAAGCCAATCGCCACATCCAAGCGCCCGCTGTTGAGCGCAGCGGCAATGTCGTCATGCGGCAGCGGCGCCGACTCCACCCGAATGCTGGGCGCTTGGCGGCGCACCGCCGAAATCAGGGCGGGCAAAAACCGCGCTTCGCCAATGTCGCTCAAGTGCAGCCGAAAGGTTTGCGCTGACACGGCGGGTTCAAACGAGGACGACTCGTTGAGCGCCAGCTCCAAGGTGGTCAAGGCCGAGGCCACCGCCGCCGACAAGCGATCGGCCTTGGCCGTGGGCTGCACGCCGCCTGGGGCGCGGGTGAACAGCGGGTCTTGGATGAGCAGGCGCAAACGCGTCAAACCTTGACTGGCAGCGGGCTGCGTCAGGCCCAGCGCTTGCGCGGCGCGGCTCACGCTGCGGGTGCGGTACACCGCATCGAACAGGCGCAGCAGGTTGAGGTCGACGTCTTTGATATGCATAAAACTAATAGTACTTAGTCGATTCATTGTATGGATGAATGAGCCAAGCCCACGCACACTGCCGCCATAACAGGAGACACACCGTGGAAGTTTCATTCAGCCAAGAAGTGGAAATGCTGCGCATGGGCGCGGGCGAAACGTTTCACGGCGAGGGCATCTTGGCCATCACCAAAGCCTTGTTGCAATCGGGCGTGGCCTACGTGGGCGGCTACCAAGGCGCGCCGGTGTCGCACTTGCTCGACGTGATGGTGCAGGGCAAAGACTACATGCAAGAGCTGGGCGTGCACGTCGAAGCCTGTGCCAACGAAGCCTCGGCGGCGGCCATGCTGGGCGCCTCTATCCATTACCCCTTGCGCGGCGCGGTGACGTGGAAGTCCATCGTCGGCACCAACGTGGCGGCCGATGCGCTGAGCAATTTGTCGTCACCCGGCGTCAAAGGCGGCGTGCTGGTGGTGGTGGGCGAAGACTATGGCGAAGGCGCCTCGGTCATCCAAGAACGCACCCACGCCTATGCGCTGAAGTCGGGCATGCTGCTGCTCGACCCCCGCCCCGATTTGAGCCGCATGGTGGACATGGTGGAGCACGGGTTTCGGCTGTCCGAAGCATCCAACATGCCCGCCTTGATGGAGCTGCGCATTCGCGCCTGCCATGTGCGCGGAAGCTTTGTGGCCAAAGACAACCAAGCGCCTGCGATCTCAGCACTGCATTTGATGAACGAGCCCGCCAAGTTTGACTACAGCCGACTCGCCCACCCGCCCGTCACCTTTGGCCACGAAAAGCTCAAGCACCAAGAGCGCATTCCTGCCGCCCGCGCCTACATCGAAGCGCATGGGCTGAACGAACACTTTGACGGCGAGCACGCGGACCTCGGCATCATCGTGCAAGGCGGTCTGTACAACACGTTGATTCGCGCGCTGCAACAGTTCGGCTTGGCCGACGCGTTTGGCGAGTCCAAAATTCCGCTGCTGGTGCTCAACGTCACCTGCCCCTTGGTGCCTGACCAAGTTGCCAACTTCTGCATTGGCAAACGCGGCGTGTTGGTGATGGAAGAAGGCCAACCCGAGTACATCGAGCAAGAAATTGCCACCCTGCTGCGCCGCCGCGACGTGCCCACCCCCCTGCACGGCAAAGACTGGTTGCCCCAAGGCGGCGAGTACACCGCCGAGGTGATGGCCCAGGGCTTGTTGCAGTTTGTGAACACGTATTTGACAGCCCCAGCGGCCAATGCCACGGTATCCAGCGCCAGCGCAGCAGACGCCACCGCTACGTCCGGCGTGCAGCAATGGCTGCAAGGCAACCGCGAGCGCCGTGTCGCCGTCACCCAAACCTTGAGCGCCAAAGGCCAAACCCTGCCTGCGCGTCCCCCGGGGTTTTGCGTGGGTTGCCCCGAGAGGCCCGTGTTCTCGGCCATCAAACTCGCGCAGCAAGACATTGGCGCGGTGCATGTGGCCGCCGACATTGGCTGCCACGCGCTGGGCACGTTTGAGCCCTTCTCCACCGGCCACACGATCTTGGGCTACGGCATGAGCTTGGCCAGCCGCGCGGGGGTGTCGCCCGCCATGCAACGGCGGGTGTTGTCCATCATGGGCGACGGCGGGTTTTGGCACAACGGTTTGCTGACCGGCGTGCAAAGCGCGCTGTTCAATGGCGACGATGCCGTGCTGCTGATTTTCAAAAACGGCTACACCTCGGCCACGGGCACGCAAGACATCATCTCCACCCCCGATGACGCCGCCAAACTCGCCGCCGCCGACAAATGGCAAAGCTTGGCGCACACCAACCAAACCATCGAGCGCACGCTGCAAGGCTTGGGCGTGAAGTGGATGCGCACGGTGCACACCTACGAAGTGGCCAAAGTGCGCGAGACCTTGGTGGACGCCTTCACCTCCGACTTTCAAGGCCTCAAAGTCATCATCGCCGAGGGCGAATGCCAGCTAGAGCGCCAGCGACGCATCAAGCCGTGGATTGCCAGCTTGCTCAAAAAAGGCGAGCGCGTTCAGCGCGTGAAATACGGCGTGGACGAAGACGTGTGCAACGGCGACCACGCCTGCATCCGCTTGTCGGGCTGCCCCACGCTCACCCTCAAAGACAACCCCGACCCGCTCAAGGTCGACCCCGTGGCCACCGTGATCGACGGCTGCGTGGGTTGTGGCTTGTGCGGCGAAAACGCCCATGCAGCCACGCTGTGCCCGTCGTTCTACCGCGCAGAAGTGGTGCAAAACGCGTCGCTGTGGGAACGCTTCATCGCCTCGGTGCGCGGCCAAGTGGTGCGCGTGCTTCAACCGGCTTAAAGACCCTTCAAGACTTGCCATGACCCAACCTATTTCTATTTTGTTGTGCGCCCTCGGCGGCGAAGGCGGCGGCGTGTTGGCCGATTGGCTGATCGATGCCGCGCGTCACGCGGGCTACCCCGCGCAAGCCACCTCCATCCCCGGCGTGGCACAGCGCACAGGGGCCACCACCTATTACCTCGAAGTGTTCCCCACCCACAGCCGCGAGCTGGGCGGGCGCAAACCGGTGTTTGGCCTCAACCCCTTGCCCGGTCGCCTTGATTTGCTGGTGTCGTCCGAGCTGCTTGAAACAGCACGGCAAATCAGCAACGGCTTGAGTTCGGCCGACCGCACCTTGCTCATCAGCGCAGGCAACCGCGCCTTGACCACGCAAGAAAAAATGCAAATGGGCGATGGCCGCTTGGACGACGCCGCACTGGTGCAACTGCTGCAACAACACAGCCGCGCCAGCCATGTGCTGGACATGGCCAGCCTCACCCGCGACGCAGGCACGGTGGTCAGCGCGGTGATGCTGGGCAGCATCGCGGCCAGCGGTGTGCTGCCACTGCAACGCGCCGACTACGAAGCCGCCATTGCCGACGGCACGCCCACCGACAAACTCAGCGCCAGCCAACGCGCCAGCTTGCGCGGCTTTAGCTTGGCGTGGGACGCGGTGCAGAACCAAAAAACACAATCACGTTACGTTGATGCGGTGCTGGCTCCGAAAGCCAACGCCACATCAGCCCTTGCCAACGCAGCCCACGAGTTGCCGAGCAGCCTGGCCAGTCAGTTCCCCGCCGCCACCCACGAGATGCTGACCTTGGGCGTTGACCGGCTCATGGACTACCAAGGCCAAGCCTATGCGGACCTGTACGTGCAGCGCCTGCGCACCGTGCTGGCCACCGAGCCCGCTGGCCAATCGGCCGTCACCCAAGAAACCGCCCGCTGGCTGGCCTTGTGGATGGCGTTTGACGACATCGTGCGCGTCGCCGACCTCAAGAGCCGCGCCAGTCGCTGGGCCCGTGTGCGTGGCGAAGTCAAAGCCAAAGACGACGACGTGGTGAAGCTGTTTGACCACTTCAAACCCGGCATTCCCGAATTCGCCGCGCTGCTTCCCAAGCCCTTGGCTTTAACGCTCACGCGCTGGGACAACGCCCGCGTCGTACGTGGCAAACAGCCCTTGGCATTCCCCATCAAAGTGGGCACACACAGCGTGTTTGGCATGGTGATGTTGCGTCTGCTGGCCAGCCTGACATGGCTGCGCGTGCGCGGCCACCGCTACGCCGAAGAACAAGCCTTGATCGAGGAATGGCTGAGCGCCGTCGCCCATGGCAGCGCGCAAAGCGCGGCATTGGGCCTCTCGCTGGCCCGATGCGGACGGTTGATCAAAGGCTACGGCGGCACCCACGACCGCGGGCGCGACAACCTGCTGCACATCCTGCGTCACTTAGCCCAAGGCGCTGCATTTGACAGCCCTGCCGAACGCGCCCACGCGATTGACCAAGCCCGCGAAGCCGCTTTGCGCGACGAAGCCGGTATCGCCTTGGACCAAACCCTGCGCGCCCACGGTGCGCCAGCCCGCGAAGTCAAAGCGCAACCCATCCGTTGGATGCCACGCCCCAACGCGAACAGCCAGCCACGCCCTGTGCCACCTCGGTGACACGGGGAAACACCTGTAGTCAGCACCACTCAAAACACTTACAACTTATAACGTTCAAGCCGTCCACACCCCCATGTATCGCGCTTGGTATTGATTCATTTTTCGTCCGTCTATTTCGTCCACTTTTTTTGCGAGGAACCCATGCAAGTCAAACTCTCACGCACACTGGTCGCCACCGCCATCGCCGCACTCACTTTCGGTGCAGCCCAAGCGCAAGACAAACCCGTCATGGTCAAAATGGCCAGCTGGGTGCCTGCACAACACGCCCTCAACCCTGCCTTGCAAGCGTGGGGCGAAAGCTTGAAAGCGGCTTCGGGCGGCACCATCAGCGCCACCTTGTTTCCGTCGGAACAACTGGGCAAAGCGTTTGACCATTACGACATGGCACGCGACGGCATTTCTGATTTCTCGTACGTCAACCCTGGCTACCAGCCCGGCCGCTTCCCCATCTTTGCTGCGGCGTCGTTGCCCTTCATGATCACCAACGCCAAAGCAGGCTCTGCCGCCATTGATGCGTGGTACCGCAACTACGCGGCCAAAGAAATGAAGGACGTGCATTTTTGCTTCGCCTTCGCGCACGACCCAGGCGCCTTCCACTCGCGCAAGAAAATTGTGTTGCCCTCCGACATCAAGGGCATGAAAGTGCGTCCAGCCACTTCCACCGTGGGTCAAGTCATCACCATGCTGGGCGGCACCAACGTGCAAGCGTCGGCCCCTGAATCGCGCGACATGCTGGAGCGTGGCGTGGCCGAGGCCATCACGTTCCCATGGGGTTCGATGACTTTGTTTGGCATCGACAAAGTGGTGAAGTACCACATGGACGTGCCCTTCTACGCCACCCCGTTTGTGTGGGTGATGAACAAAGACAAATACGCCGCCTTGTCGGCCAACCAAAAGAAGGCGGTGGACAGCCATTGCACCAGCGAGTGGGCCGAAAAAGTGGGCAGCGCTTGGGCTGACTTTGAAATTGCTGGCCACGTCAAACTGGCTGCAGACCCCAACCGCGAGGTCTACAAACTCACACCTGAGCAACTTGCTGAATGGAAAAAGGCTGTGGCACCTGCCGAAGCGCAATGGGCCGCAGACGTGAAGAAAAAAGGCGAAGACCCTGTGGCCGTCATGAACGCGTTCAAGCAATCGCTGGCCAAGTACAAGTCGGGCATGTGAGGGCGGCATGAGCACTGAATCTGCGCCTCGCAAAAATCCGTTCGATCGCATCATCGATGGCATCGAATGGATGGCTGCGCTCTTTGTCGGCATCGTCGCAGCCAACATCTTCATCTCGGTGTTGCTGCGCAAGTTCTTTGACACCTCGATTCCCGACAGCTACGACTTCGGTCGTTTGCTGCTGGGCATTCTGATTTTCTGGGGCATCGCCGCCACCAGTTATCGGGGTAGCCACATCACGGTCGATTTGCTGTGGACGGGTGCCAGCCCCCGCATGCGCCGCTTCATCGACGTGTTTGCCACGTTGGTGTTGCTCTTTGTGGTGACGGTGCAAACCATCATGCTGTTCGACAAGGTGAGCATGACCTACATCGACAACGTGTTGACCTACGACCTGAACTTGCCCACGTGGCCCTTCTTCGCTGTGGCGTGGATGGGTGATGTGTGCGCGGTGTTGTTGATTGGCATCCGGACTTGGCGACTGATCTTCCAGCCCGAGGCTTTGGAAGACCATCCTGAAATGAAAACAAGTGAATAAAAAATGGAACTAAGTACCGATGCCGTCGCCGTGATCGGCTTTGTCGTGTTGTTCGTGCTGATGCTCTTGCGCGTGCCCGTGGGCATGGCGATGGGCTTGGTGGGCGTGGTGGGCTACAGCTACATCGCGGGCACCGGCCCCGCGCTTAAACTGATCGGCCAAACCTCCATGCGCACCGTGACGGACTACACCTTTGGGGTGATCCCGATGTTCATGCTGATGGGCGCGTTTGTGTCGGTCTCGGGCGTGAGCCGCGAGCTGTTCCGCGCGGCCAATGCCTTCATCGGCCACTTGCGCGGCGGCTTGGGCGTGGCGACCGTGCTGGCCTGCGGTGGCTTTGCGGCCATTTGCGGCTCGTCTGTCGCGACAGCGGCCACCTTCTCGGCCGTGGCCTATCCTGAGATGCGCCGTTTTGGCTATCCCCAATCGTTCGCTACCGGCGTGATTGCGGCGGGCGGCACCTTGGGCGCCATGCTGCCACCGTCCACCGTGCTGGCGGTCTATGCCATCTTGACGCAGCAAGACATTGGCAAACTGTTCATGGCGGGCATCGTGCCGGGTTTGTTGGCGATGAGCATGTACGTCATCACCATCATGCTGATCGTGTACTTCCGTCCCGACTGGCTGCCAGCGGGTGAGCGCAAGTCATTCCGCGAACGCGTGAGTGGCTTGCAAGACGTGTGGGCGCCTTTGGTGTTGTTCTTGTTTGTCATCGGCGGCTTGTACGGCGGCTTCTTCACGCCCACCGAGGCGGGCGGTGTGGGTGCCAGCGGTGCATTCTTGTTGGGCGTGTTGCGCGGCAAGCTGGACCGTGCCGGCATTCGCGAAGCGCTGCTTTCGGCCACGCGCACTTCGGCGGCGGTGTTCACCGTGCTAATTGGTGCGCTGCTGTTTGGCTACTTTTTAACCATCACCCAAACGCCGCAAAAGCTGACCGAGTTTTTGACAAGTTTGGGCGTAGGCCGCTACGGCGTGCTGGCCATGATCATGGTGATGTACTTGGTGCTGGGCTGCTTGATGGACGCGATGGCCATGATCATCTTGACCGTGCCCATCATCTACCCCGTCATCTTGCAACTCGGCTTCGACCCGATTTGGTTTGGCATCATCATCGTGATGACGGTGGAGCTGGGGCTGATTCATCCGCCCGTGGGGATGAACGTCTTCGTCATCAAGAGCGTGGTGAAAGACGTGAGCTTCATGACCATCTTCAAGGGCGTGATTCCGTTCGTCATCACCGACATCTTGCGACTCATCATCTTGATCGCCTTCCCCATCATCGCGCTGTGGTTGCCTAACCGCTTGTGATGAAACAGTGACGCATGTGAAAGAGGCCTTGGTTTACCAAGGCCTCTTTTTTCAGTGCGTTGTATGGGGTACTTTGAGCCGCAGTGGGTTCAGCAAACTTTGTAAAAACTCAAATGCACCGCATCGGGTAAGCGCAAACCCACGCCGATGAACTGGTGTTCAGCCAACCAAGCCCATTGCGGGGTGGTGGCTTCAAACTTAGGTTGGCAGCGAAAGTAAACCCGCGCGGGGTCCACGGGTTCGCCGCTTCGAATCTTGGCTGAGTCTTCGGCAGAGGCCACGCGCAACGCGGTGTTTTGCACAAACACGCGGCTACCGTCTTGCAACTCCAAGACGTAGCGTGCATCTAAATGTGCTTGCGTGCCGTCGCCCACGATCAACTGAAAGTCGGCCCCACCCGCCACGATTCGGCCCTGCATCTGCGGCCCCGTCACCGTGCCACCGGTGATGGGAATCATGCGGCGCATGCCCATCGCGGTTTGGCCCACTTCAACGGGTGCATCAATCGTGACGGCGAGGTCACACAGGTGTTCGAGTGTGGGGGCGGGTAGGGTCATGCCCGAATGTTAATGCGCCAGCATCAACGCTCGCGCAACGCTTGCGACACGTTTTGCAGCGGCCGGAACAGGTACTCCAACACGGTTTTTTGGCCGGTGCGGATTTCTACCGTGGCGGTCATGCCCGGGGTGGGCTCAAGCTTGAGGCCCTTGCGCACGCGGTTGGGGTCTTTGATGCGCACCAAGATGCGGTAGAAACCTTCTTCCATGTCGGCGGGGTTGGCGCCAGGTCTGCGTTGCTGGCGTTCGTCTTTCAGGGTGTCGGGACTCAGGTGTTCCAACTCGCCGTCTAAGCCACCGTATTTGTTGAAGTCATACGAACTCAATTTCACGACGGCCTTTTGACCCACTTTCAAGAACGCCACTTCCGACGGTTTGACGTAGGCTTCAACCAACATTTCGTCTTCAGTGGGCACGATTTCCAAGATAGGCTGACCCGCTTGAATCACGCCCCCCACGGTAGTAACTTGCACGTTCTTGACCACGCCCTTCATCGGCGATTTGACGGTGGTGTGCATGAAAGCATCTTGGCGCGCCGATGCATTTTCTTTAGTCTGCGACAACTCCGACGAGACGCGTGTCAGCTCGTTGTTGGCGTCGGTCAGGTAGCGATTTTTACGCTCTGCGCGCTGGCCCATCAAATCGGCTTGTTGACGTTTCAGGCGCAACAACTCCACCTCCGACATCACACCGCTCTGCACCAAAGGCGCCGTCATGGTGATTTCGCGGGTGATCGCCGACAAAGAAGCATCGAGTGCGGACAGTGACTCCGCAAGCGCCAACTTGCGGGCTTGGTAGGCCTGCGTTTCTTGCAGCGTCAGCTGACTCTCGCGCTTGAGCTCAGGTGGGAAAGTCAGGGCTGTGTTGTTGGCTTCCGCGCGCAAACGTGCGGCGATGGCTAACAAGGACAGGTACTTTTCGTTCGCCTCACGGTAGCCTGCGCCAGAACGGGCATCGTCCATTTGCAACAGCACTTGGCCTTTTTCAACCACGTCACCTTCGCGGACCAACATTTCCCGCATCACACCGGAGTCCAAGCTTTGAATCACCTGCTCACGGCTGGAAGGAATCACTTTACCTTGACCGCGCGTGATCTCATCCAAGCTAAAAAACCCTGCCCAGACCAACGCAACCACCAAGGTGGCGCCCGTGGCCCACACCAAGGTGCGACTGGCTTCGCGCTCGTCGTCTTCGACGGTGCTGATTCCAAATTGTTTGCTTCTCATCTCAAAACTCCTTAGCGTTGCGCGGCTGCCGTTTTCACGTCGATGCCTCGCGACAACTTGTCAATCATTTCTTGTTTCGGTCCGATAGCCACGCATTGGCCCGCCTCGATCACACCAATCAAATCGGCCCATTCCAGCAACTGTGGGCGGTGGGTTGACATCAACAAGGTGCGGCCCTTGAGCCACTCGCCCAACACGGCGATGACGTGAGCTTCTGTGTTCTGGTCCATGTTGGCCGTGGGTTCGTCCATGAACACCAACTGCGGATCGCGCAGCATCATGCGGGCGATGGACAGCAACTGGCGTTGACCGCCCGACAAGCCGCCACCGGCTTCGGTGATGGGCATGTCCAAACCACGCGGGTGCGAGGCCACCAAGTCGTACATGTTCAAAGACTTCAAGACCTCAATGATCTTGGCGTCTGAAATCCAAGCCTCAGACAGCACCATGTTTTCACGCAAGGTGCCCATGAACAGTTGTGGGTCTTGGCCCACATAGCCCATGCAGCTGCGCACTTCGGCGGGCTCGATCTGTTGCATCTCCACACCGTCCAAACGCACGCTGCCCGCGAGTGGCGTGTACAGGCCTGCCATCAAGCGCAGCAAGGTGCTCTTGCCGCTGCCCACGCGACCCAACAGTGCCAAGCGTTGTCCCGGCTCGACCTTGAGCGACAAACGCTTGATGACCGGAATGGCGTGCTCACCGGGGTAACCAAACTCCAAGGCCTGCGCTTCCAAGCCACCGGCGATGTGCTCAGGCGTGACGTAGGTGCGCTTGATGTCGCGGTCGCGAGGACGCTTCATCAAACCATCCAACGTTTCCAGCGACGACACCGCTTGTTGGTAACGCGCGGCCAGCGACATGACGCTGCTTAGCGGCGAAATGGCACGACCGGCCAAGATGACCGAGGCAATCAAACCGCCCAGCGTCAACATGTTGGCGTGAATCATGTACACACCCACCACCACCATGGCCACGGTCACCAGTTGCGAAACAGCGGTGGTGAAGCCCATGATCCAGTTGGTGAGTGAGCGGATTTCTTTGTACGAATCAGAGCCCGCTTTGTTGGACGTTTCCCAGCGGCGTTGCAAGTAGCTCTCGGCGTTGTGCGCCTTGAGCAACTCCAAATTCAGCACCGACTCGACCAACACGCTTTGCTTGTCGCCCGCCTCTTTCATGTTGGCGCGCATGGCTTTCATGAGTGGCTTTTGCGCCCACAAACCTTGGGCGATCAACACGGGCATCGACAGCGCAGGAATCCACACCAAGTGGCCACCCACCATGGCGATCATGCCCAAGAACAACAGCACAAACGGCATGTCGGCCAACACGACCAAGGAGGCCGACGAGAAGAAGTCGCGCAGCGATTCAAAGTCGCGCATGGAGCTGGCAAAAATACCCACCGACTGTGGACGGTTCTCTAAGCGGATGCCCATCACCTCACGCAACAAGGTGGCGTTGATGGCGAGGTCGGCCTTCTTGCCGCCCAAGTCGACCAAGCGCGCTTTGAGCCACCGCATGATGAACTCCAGCACGATGGCAATGGCCGTGCCAATCGCCAGCGTCCACAGGGAGGCGTAGGCTTGCGTGGGCACCACGCGGTCATACACGTTCATCGTGAAAAACACGCTGGCCAAGGTCAACACGTTGGCCACCACCGTGGCCACCATCGACTCCACATAGAAATGGCGGAAGCGCCACAACGTGCCCCAGAACCAGCTGAACGCGGCGCCTTGCATGGGCGCCAGCGTTTGGTCGCTGCGCTTAGGCTGCAGCTTGACCACCAACACCTCTTCACGGGCCAAGCCTTGCAGCTGCTGCAAGTTCACCTGCTCGTCTTGCATGCCGCCTTCGGCCCACCACACCGTGGCCATGTTGCCGTCGTGCGAGCGCAGCACGCAGGAGCGGCCGTCCACCAAAGACACCACCACGGGCAGCACATAGCTCGGAATGTCGGCCAAAGGCTTGCGGCTCCAACCGGCGATCAAGCCGTGTTGTTGCGCCAAATCGGGATACGCCTCAGGCGGGATGCGCCCTTGGTCGTCCAAGGCAAAGCCTTGGCGCATGGCCGGCACATGCACGGGGTGGCCCAAATGCTTGGCCACCATGGCCAAACACACCAACAAGGTGTCGGATGAACCGTCTTTTTTTTCTGGAGTACGCATAACTGACCAAGTAGAAATTAAGGGGCGAAACGTCGGGCCAAATCACCCATAGACGCCAACAAACGAGTGCGCGCAATGTGCTCGTCGTAATAGGCCGAGGTGGCTGCGCTTTGGTAGCCAAACGCTTCGGCCTGAATGTTCAGCAAGTCCAGCAACTGGCGACGCGCCAAACGGAACTGTTGGCGGTAACCGTCCACCACCTTGTCGCCCACGCGGGCTTGCTCGGCACCTTGCGTGGCGCGGTCGCGGGCAGAGGCCCACTCGTGCCAAGCCAAGCTGGCTTTTTCACGGGCCAACAAACGGGTCTCTTCTAAGCCAAACTGCGCGGCTTGCAGCTGACTCACCGCTGTTTGAATTTGTGCCGATGTACCGCCACCGTTGTACAACGGCATGTTCAGCTGCACTTGGGTGAAAGTGTCCATCTGCGGCTCAAGACGACTGTTGAGGTTGTAGGGGTTGGCTTGGCGCGTCACGCTCACATCCACCGTGGGCCAGTATTGGCCTTTCGCCATTTCGACCGCCGCTTCTGCGGCTTGCACTTGGGCGCGTTGCTGCGCGATCGCTGGCAAGTCGTCAAACCCGTTGTTTTGTAACTCGTCAAAGCTGCCAGGCACTTGGTACAAACGCCCCCCATTGCGCACCGACTCGATCAAACCCGAGGGCGACGCAGGCAAACGATCGGTCCAAAAGCGGCTCAAGCGTTGGCGGGCTTGAGACAGCTCGGTGTCGCGCTGCAACTTGATGAGCTTGGCGTTGTCCATGCGCACCTGCGCTTGCTCTAAGTCGATGCGGCGACCTGAGTCGACATCCACAATTTTGCGAATGTCGTTGAGCGTGACTTGGTGGGACTCTAAGTTCTTCTTGGCCAAATCGGCCATCTCTAAAGAGCGCGCCCAGTTGATGTAGGCCTCGGCAGCTAGCTGCGCCACGTCGTCGCGGGTGACCGCTTCTTGAAACTCGCTGCCTTCGGTCAACGCCTCGGCGCGGCGGGCATCGGCCTCAATACGGCCACCTGACCACAAATTCAAACGTGCCGACGGCGTAGACGCATTGCTTTTGACACTGCTTGTGGCAGGCAACTTGCCAGAGCCGTAACTGTTATGTGCCAGCCCCATGCTCACCTGCGGGTAATGCGCAGCACGGGCACGCTCAATGTCGGAACGCGCCGCATCGGTCTTGGCCTTGGCCGAGATGAGACTGGGGTAAATAGTGAGCGCGTTTTGCACAACGTCGGTAAACGACTGCGCCTGGGCGCCCGCGCCCAACACACACAATGCCAACGCCACCGCGGTGCGGGCCCGAAAGATACGTTTGGTGTTCATGATTTGTCGAATGGAGTTGTTTTTGTTACTTATTTACTAAAAATTGTAACTCAAAAAAGCAAAATGCCTTTTCTGTGAACAGAAAAGGCATTTTTATTGATTTTGTTAGATTTGAGTGGTTTTGGCACTCATTTTTTGCAAAATCGTTAGGTGGCGCTGAAGGAGATCTGGTTTGTGGTTTGGATCAACAACTCATCTGCGCCACTGATACCACTACCATATTTGTGATAAGTGATGTTGCTTTCAGTGACGGTGCCTAAATCTTTCCACTCATTAGTTGCGCCAACCAAATTGACCGCATCGCCTGAGTCTCCAATGATGTAGAGCTTGTGTTGATTACTATGCATCGACGTTAAATTCGCAAGCGTAATTCTGAGGGTATTGGTGCTGTTATTAGATTGACCCGAAATATTCAAGACTTCCATACCTGTAACCACTGAGGTGGCTGCAGTCAAGTCAAGCATCAAACCATCCGCCGTTAAAAACAAAGTATCTTTAATATCCGTAGACGAAGAGCCGGATGCTGTTAGGCCCCTAGCTGTCGCCGAATAAAAATCCTGAATTTTATTAGTGGCTAACTCACCAGACTTAGCGACCACAACCTCTAGGGTTTGATAAGCATTACCGTCTAATGAATTAACTGTTAGTAGATCGTGCACTGTTGTGCCTGTAGTGTTTTCGAGAGATTGTGTGTAGTCCCACTTGTAAGAGTGTTGAGCACCATTATTAGAACTACCTAGGAGAGTTATCGCAAAATCTCCAGAATGGGTTTTCAAAGCGGATGGGCTTATAAAGGCCGGATCTAAAAAACTCTGCGAAACATCAGTATCGTTAACAACAATATTTGACTGTCCTGGGCCATACCCGCCGGGACCACTAAGAATTGAAATTTGATTTGAACCAAGTATCCCGCCTTGAAGTGTTACCAAACTTAATGCTGACGGATTTGCATCGCCATATACGGCAACCTTTATTGTTGCCGTATTTTTCGAGACCAATCCATACTTATCTACTGCTGAATAAACAAAGCTCTCATATTCTGGTTTAGTTGCACTTAGTGTTGCGGCAAGATTTGCATCGACCCTATATGTAAAAGTGCCATCTGATTTAATATTGGCAATACCATAATTTGTACGGAAATCAGCGCCAATGGTTATTGCATTTCCCAAATACGACATTGATTGAACGGTCAAATTTTTCTCAGGCGATAAGTACTGGTTACTCTGAGGAGATACGATCTGATCGTAGTACACATCAGAATCATTGCCGAGAATTTTAGTTGTCAAAGATGAAAGAGGGCCATTGATTTTCCCCCCATCAACTTGGACCCTAAGGTTATTATCATCGTTGACAATCACATTTGTCACTACAAACTGGGCTCCAGGAAATGATGAAACGTTTCCGGCTTTATCTGTCACAGTCACTTGAGGTATGTATAAGCCTGGTTTTAACGAATCTGTTACAGGCACTACATATTTACCATCAGCATTAAGTTTTGCATTAGCGGAATAATCATTTCCCAAAAGTGTCACTTTAACTGTAGCACCAAGCTCAGCAGTAATCAACAAATCTGGCGTATCATCACTCGTAATTAAATCGCCCTTTTCACCTAAATCGCTAGCTGGGTCCAACTCTACAAGAGTATTTTTATCAGGAGCCGTAATATCAAGCGCGGCTGAATCTGAGTCAGCCAGACTATCGTTGCCGTTCTGATCTTTAATAATTGCTGTTACGGTTAACGGTGTACCGCCATCTGCTGGCTTGGTAAATAAAGCGCTTACTTTTCCAGCTTTGATATCGTCAGCAGTCAGGATAATAGATTTAGATTCGTTGTTAGAGCCCGTTATTACGACCGTATCACCAGCGACCACCTTGCCTTTGAACGTCACATCTACATTAAATTGGGTGGCACCGCCAAGCTCGGTGATATTCACATATCCATCGTTATTTGCATCTGTCGTAATAAGTACTCCAGGTGCAAGACTTTTACTTCCAGTGGGATCTGTTGGGTCTGCATTTGACACTGTATCCAACATAGCACTGTCTTTATCGCTTGCCGAAGGTAAAGTATCTCGTTGTAAAAGTGCACTAACGGTTAACGTACCACCCTCGGCTGGTTTAGCAAATTCTGTAGTCGCAACACCTGCATCAATCATGGCCTGCGTAAGTACCACTGTTTTAATAACTACTGGTGGTCCACCGTCTGTGAAAACAACCTTGTCACCCACTGCTACTTTGGTTTTGTCAAATGAGGCACTAACAGCAAATGTTGTGGCACCATTTAATTCCGCCTTATTGACTACACCATTGTTATTTGTATCAGTTGTAATGAGAACAGTAGGGGCAGCACCACCATTAGGCGCAACTGGCCCAGCAGTTCCACCCCCGCCTCCACCCCCACCACCCAAAGCCGCCGCACCCACGCCAGCAGCCAACAACCCCAATCCACCCAAGCCGCCGCCAGCAGCCGCAGCCACCAAGGGCAATCCAGCCAACTCAAACGCGCCGCCTGCAATGGGGCCGCCGCCCAGCGAGAGCATGGCTGGCGTGTAGCCGTCTTTGAGCGTGGTGCTCATGCTGGACAGCTCGGGGTCGTGCGGGATGTATTCGTAGACCGAACCGTTTTCGGCTTTACCCACGATGGTGGGCACTTGCTGCAGGTTGATGGGGTCGTAGTAGCCCTCAATGATGACGTCGGGCTTGCCGTTGTCTTCAAACATGAGGTACAGGTTTTTGCCGACGCGTTTGCCGCGCACTTGGTCTGGCGCCAAGCCTTTGCCTTTGAGGTCGTCTTGCAGTTCGTAGCGCGTGTCTGGCTTAGCTTTAATGCGCGTGGGGTTGCCACTGGCGCCAGCACCTGCGGGCACGGTGACGAGCACGTTTTCCGAGCCCTTGCCTTCATTGACCAAAATTTTGTACTGTTTGAGCATGGTGTTCTTTCAATCAGTTGAGGGGGGCTGGTGTTTTGCTGGTTTTCGCGGCACGGACGACGCGAACGGGTTTGCCTGGCTTGCCACGGGGCGTCCACTTTTCACCTTCGGTCGCGTTGTCATCGCTGCGCTTGGGTTGGGGCTTGGGCTCCAACTTGGCTTCGGGCTTGGGCGCAGGCTTGACTTCTTCGACTTCGGCTTTGTGCTCGGTCATTTCGTCGAGTTTTTGCTCCACTTTCACGCCAATGACAACGCGGCGGTTGGGCTTGTTGCACTCAATGCTGGCGGCGTTTTGCACGCGAGAGCAGCTGACGATGGGGTCTGCCGAGCCTTTGCCGTCGGTGGTGATGCGGTCTGAGCGCAGGCCGCCGCGCACGAAGTACTCTTTGATGGTGGCGGAGCGGGCTTTAGACAGCGCCAAGTTGCTCTCGGGGTTGCCAAACGGATCGGCGTGACCCACGACATGCATGTGCACGCGATCAGCACTGCCAAACTCGGTCTTGATGCGGTCGATCAAGTGGTCCAAGGTGCGGCGGCCTTTGTCGGAGATGTCGTTGATGCCTGAGCGGCCAAAGGCAAACAAAGCGTCGGCGCCCAAGGTGATGTTCTGTGTGTAGAACACGGGCTCTTGGGGTTGTGGCTTGGGTGCGGGCGTGCTGTCTTCGATACAAGGCACAGCCTCGGCCACACGCGAAATGGTGTGTTGCTGCTCGCGGGTTTTGACGAGTTCAGGCAAGGCCATGTCGGCTTTGACGGCTTCCATCACAGCGCGGCCATTGCCTTGCTCGTTGATGCGCACAAACACGTCTTGGCTGCCTTGCAGCACCAGCGCGTTGACGATGTCGTAGTCGTCACGGAAGTCTTGTCCGTTTTGCTGCATGCGGGCTGCCACGTCTAACTTAACGGGGGGTAGGCACAAAGCACTGTAGCCACCACGCTGGAGTGAAGCGTGGTAGCTACCGTTGATGTAAACGCTGGCCACTTTTTTGCTGGTGCTGTTGGCGTTTCTGTAGAACACCACCCTGCCCTGCTGCGGCACCACCATGCGTGGTACTTTGAAGGTCCCGCCCAGCGGGTTGGTCACCCCGGGGGTGTTGTTGTCAGCGTAGGTTTGCTGGTACGCCTGTGCTGGTTGGGCGTTTTGCGCGGTGGCGCTCACGGCCCAAACTAAACATGCGAGACCCAAGATTTTTTTCATGTTCATTTCACCCAGTTTTCGACCCGCAGGCCCGGATACATTGCGAAATCCGCATCGTGGTTGGTGACCAACGTCACATCCAGCGACAACGCGTGGGCAGCCACACGTTGATCGACTGGGTCTAACTTGCTGTCATTGGCTTGGCCTTTGACCTCGCCATACGTTCGGGCTGCCTCGCCGCCAAAGGGAGCCACCCACACGTCTTCTAAAAAGCCGTCGAGTGCGATGCGGTTTTGCGCACACTCACGGCCCGAACTCGCGACACCCAGCTCTAGCTCAGCCAAAGTGAGGGCAGAAATCACGACATCGCCCACGTAGCACGGGGCCAAACGCTCGACCACGGCTATGGGCTGTTCTTTCATCAGATAGACACACATGTGTGTATCGAGCATGTACTTTGGTTTCATACGTTCGACATGAAATTGGGAGAAAACTTGGTGAGTTTTTCAAGCACATTGCCCATGCGGCGCTGTGCGGGTTTGATGTGAAGTTCGTCGCCATGACGCTCGATGACCAAGTCGATGTCCCAGGCGCTATAGCCCAGCTCAGCAGGGATGCGCACAGCCTGTGAATTGCCGTTTTTGAAAATCTTGGTAAACGCTTTGGTAGCGCCCTTGAGCGTGGCGCGCGTACGTGCCAAGCCTGACCAGTACCCTTGCGAATACAACGAATTGGTAGATTTCTCTTCTTTCATGGCGTGCCTCCAGTTTGTGTATCAACACGTAACTAAACGCATCGATTTTTGACACAATTCATGCTTTTATGAGTTAAGTCTTGTTAAGATATTCTTGATAAGTAGTTACTTCTTCTTATCATGATGGTGTACTTTAACCGGTCATACTCGTAAAGTGTTAACTTTATGTCTCGTATTAACGAGTCTTAACAAAAGTAGTTACAAAATATCAAAAAAAATTTAATCGCGCATTACAAAATGAAACCATTAAGTTACTTAGAGATTGGTTTTGGAGGTTTTTTTGTAACGCTGGCCTCACTGATGCGCGCGATTCAGTGACAACCGACAGGATGTGTACATCCTGAGTGGGCTTGGCATTGCACCAAGCCCACGGACCCAATTACATGGGAGAGACGAACACTTGCTCATCCACAAACAGCGTGGCCATGCCGTTTGTGTATTGCGCGTACTGGTGACCCGAGGTGAAGGCAAAGTTACTGCCATACGCACTGGTCAAGTTAGCGGCTGTCAGGTGTGTGGCCGAGGTGGTCCAGCTTGCGCTGTCCACCAAGCCCAACACATCAGACGCATCTGGCGCCCCCGTACCGTTACCGTTGACCACCACGGTGTGACTTTCGTTGATCGCGGTGGTGGTGGCGTTGTCGGCCATCGTTGGCATTTCCATGACGGCGTGCAGATCGATCTTGAGTGCGTTGATACCGCCCCCCGAGATGTCCACGGTGCTGACGCCTTGCATGGCTTCAAACGTGGCCACTTGGGTGGCATCGACCACCACACCAGACGCCGTGGCATCTAAGGTGAGGCTGTGTGCGGTCAAGTCTGTGGCGCCAGCCGTGCCATAGGTTTGTGCCACCGTTGCACCCGCGCCCAATACGCCTGTTGCGCTGGTGTAAGTGCCATCTTGCAAGCTGATCAATGTGGTGCCACTGCCGCTGGAAGGCGCATTCACATTGAAGGTCCAATGCTGCAAGACCGGGTCGTACACAAAGTTGCTCACAGCGCCGCCCGAAACAGCACCCAAGTTAGACATGTGCATGATCTCAATGTCCGCCGAAGTGACGGTGGCTGGGTCCACCGCGCCGCTGAAGGTCAAGGTGTAAGTCACCGTGCCACCGTTGGCCGCCACAGACGCGGCGTTGTCGCTGATGTGGGCCACCACATGGTCGGTCAAGGTCATGGCTTGGCCACTGAATGGGGTGATACCGCCGTTGACGTGCGCATCGATGGTGGCGCCGTTGACCGTGGCGGGCAAGGTGCTGTCGATCAAGCGCACTTGCATGTCGGGCTTGGCCATGGCCGAGTTACCGGTCGCAGCCAAGAAGCGGATTTTCGTGCCGTGGTCCAAGTACACCGCGTTGGTGTCGGTCAAGCCCGTGGGCAAGTCGATCCAAGCGTTGCTGGCGTTGAGGTATTGGTACTTGCCCAAGGTCAACGCGTCCATGGCAGTGCCTGCAAACGTGACGGCCACACCTTGGAAGGTTTGGGGCGTGGCCAAGGCTGTTTCAACGTCGGTGAATCCGCCCGCAAACAAGCTGTCGATGGTGACCGCTTGGGTCACGCCGCCGTTGTAGGCGTTGACCAAACTCAAGTCGGGCTCGCTCGGCTCGCCCATGTAGTAGTGCATATAGAGCGTGGCGCCATTCAGCGTGTACTCGTAATACGCGCCATCGATGTCAAAGCCATAGCTTGAGCCATAGAGCGCATCAAGATCCATGCCCGAAACCACCTCAGGCGCATGGGTCCACAAGCTGGCGTTGACCAAGTAAACGCCGTCACCTTGACCACCATTGACCACGAAGATCTTCGAGTCGCTGGCGAGTGCAAGTATGTTGTCCACGCTCAAATGCAAGAAGTTACTGACCAAGCTTGCTGTGTCGCTTCGACCGAGATCAATGGTGCTGATGTGGCTCAATTTCGCAGCCGTGGTCGCATCGGTCAAATCAAGCAGGTTTTGACCGCTCGGGATGTCCAGCGTCAGGGTGTTAATGCCTGCACCGCCATCGATCTTCATGCCGTTGCCAGCCACCGCCATGCTGCTGAGGCTGCTGGCGTTGATGATGATTTGGTCGTCACCCGCGCCGGCAAACACTTGGTCTGCACCGCCGTTGAGGGTGATCGTGTCGGCCTCATCGCTGCCGATCAACGTGTCAACAGCAGAGGTGCCTGTGATGACCGTGGAAGGGCTGCCCACGCCATACGCTTGCGTATCCGAACCGCCCAAACCGTCCACACCCGCGAGGCTCTTGTACGCGCCGTCAGCCAAACTGACCGCCATCACCCCCGTGCCTGACATAGGCGCTTTAGCCACCACCGTCCAATGCGTGGCGTCCACCTGTGTCATCGACACCAGCGTGCCGTTGCTCACCGTGATGTCAGCGGCCGTCAAGCTGCTGGCATCAATGGCTTCGCTGAAGGTCAGCGTGAAAGTGGCGTTGGTGTTGTTGGTCGTGGCCGTCAGGCTGCTGTCGGTCACCGTCACGGTCGGCACCGTGCTGGTGGTCAAGGCATGGCTGTCCACATAAGAGTAAGCCAACACAGGTGCGTCGTTCACCGCAAACACGCTCAGGATCGAGGTGATCGCGGTGGCGTTCAACGCGCCGTCATTGATGACGTAGCTGATGGTGCGTGCAGCCGTGTTCGGAATGTCCGAGGTGTTGCTGTACGACACCGCGCGCAAAGCGGCTTGCCATTCGGCGAGCGTGGCGGTGCTGCCAGCAGAAGTCAAGGTCATCACGCCACCCACCACGGAAGCCGCGATGTTGCCCATCGTGCCCGCCACGTTGGTGAAGCTCAGCACGTCTTGGTTGGCCACGTAACCGCCCGAGATCGACACGGTGGCGCTGGTCAGCGTCGTGTTGTCTTGGTCGGCCACGGTGATGAGGGTGTTGATGGCAGTGGCCGCACTGTTTTCGTTGTAGTTCACGCTGGAACCAAACGACAACACGGGTGCGTCGTTCACGTTGGTCACGGTCACGGCCACGGCTTTGTCGCTGAAAGCGCCGGCTGCGTTGGTGGCGCGCACGGTGATGTCGTAAACGTTGTTAGCGCCCGCGTCTGTCGGCGCTTCAAAGTCAGGCGATGCCAAAAACTTCACCGCACCGGTGCTGGCGTCGATGCTGAACTTGCTGGCATCGGCACCGGTCAAGGTGTAGGTGATGCCTGTGTCGCCATCGGCTTGTGCGTCGTACACGGTGGCTGTGATGGCGAGGTTTTCGGCTGCGCTTGCAGTTGCACCGCTGGTGAACACGGGGTTGCCCACGATGGTCAGATTCAAAGCGGGGCTCTGGTTGCTCTCCCAACCTGCCGTGTCGACCAAGGTGTAGGTCAACGCGTGTGGGCCTTGGGTCAACGGCGTGATGGGCGTGATGGCGCCCGTCACGGGGTCATAAGTCGCCGCCACAGCCACACCGTCCACATACAACTTAGGCGAAGTGTCCGCAGGCACAGTGCCTACGTTCAAGCCGGGTGTTGTGTCGTCGGTGGTTGCTGCCGTGCTGTTGGTGCTGGTGATCGGACCCACGTTGTCCACATAGCTTAAGTTGCCTGTGGCGGAGATGACGGGAGCGATCAAGTCCACGTTCAACACAAAGTCTGTGGTGGTGGCCGTGTTACCTGCAACCGTCACGCTGGCGTTGTAGTTATGCAGACCGCCCAACTGTGCTGCCGGCGTGTAAGTCCAATTGCCAGTTCCATCGGCTTGGGCTGTGCCCAAAACTGTGACGCCGTCTTTGATCGTCACCACCGCATTCGCTGTGGCCGTGCCTGTGAAGGTGGGCGTGGCGTCATCGGTCACATCACCACTCGTCAAATTGGCGGTGATGCTGCCCACGTTGTCGCTCACCGTGGTGATGCTCACCATCGGCGCTGTGTTGTTGACCGTGAAGTGCAGCGGGTCCGACGGCAAGCTGGGGTTGCCCGCTGGGTCTTTTTCTACCGTCGTGATGGTGTACGCGCCGTTGGGCAACGCTGTGGTGGGCGTGAGGCTCCAAGACCCGTTAGGCGCCACAGTGGCTGTGCCCAACAAGGTGGGGCCGTTGTACACATCCACGGTGTCACCTGCGGTGCCTGTGCCGCTGAAGGTGGGCTTGGTGTCGTCTGTCGTGCTGCCCTCTGCAATTGGGCCAGTCACTTGACCGGCGTCATCGGTGGCCGTCACCACATTGGGCTTGGTGGGTGCCATGGTGTCGATGGTGATGGCGGCTGTGTTTTTAGCAATCAACGCGCCAGTTTGCACGTTACCTGCCACATCGGTTTCACGCATCTGCACAACGCCTGCGGCATAGGCACCTTGGGCCAATGCGAAGCTCGTACCCGAACCTGCATTCCAAGTGGCACCGCTGTCAGTGCTGTACTCCCAAGTGGTGCCCGCCTCTAAGGCGCCCACCGTGACGGTGCCGTTGTTGGTGATGCCATCCGTTGGGCTGCTGCCCGTGTCAACGATGCTCAAGGTGCCGATGACGGGAGCCGTGGTGTCCACGGTGATCGCTGCTGCGTTCTTCGCAATCAATGCACCGGTTTGCACGTTGCCTGCGGCATCGGTTTCACGCATCTGCACAGCGCCTGCCGAGTAAGTGCCTTGGGCGAGTGTGAAGCTGGTGCCTGTCCCCGCGTTCCAAGTGACACCGCTGTCGGTGCTGTATTGCCACGTCGCACCGGCTTCCAACGCACCCACTGTGACGGTCCCATTCTTGGTGATGCCATCGGTTGGGCTGCTGCCCGTGTCGGTGATGCTCAAGGTGCCCAAGACGGGGGCTGCCGTGTCCACGGTCAATGCAAAGTTAGTGCTGGTGGCCGTGTTGCCTGCCACGGTCACGCTGGCGGTGTAGGCGTGCGGGCCTTCTGCCTGCGCTGACGCCGGCGTGTACGTCCAGTTCCCAGTTCCATCGGCTTGGGCTGTGCCCAACACGGTTGTACCGTCTTTGATCGTCACCACCGCATTCGCTGTGGCTGTGCCTGTGAACGTGGGTGTGGCGTCATCGGTCACATCACCACTCGTCAAATTGCCCGTGATGCTGCCGAAGTTGTCGCTCACCGAAGTGATGCTCACCATCGGCGCTGTGTTGTTGACCGTGAAGTGCAGCGGGTCCGACGGCAAGCTGGGGTTGCCCGCTGGGTCTTTTTCCACCGTCGTGATGGTGTACGCGCCATTGGGCAACGCTGTGGTGGGCGTGAGGCTCCAAGACCCGTTAGGCGCCACAGTGGCTGTGCCCAACAAGGTGGGGCCGTTGTACACATCCACGGTGTCACCTGCGGTGCCTGTGCCGCTGAAAGTGGGCTTGGTGTCGTCTGTCGTGCTGCCCTCTGCAATTGGGCCAGTCACTTGACCGGCGTCATCGGTGGCCGTCACCACATTGGGCTTGGTGGGTGCCATGGTGTCGATGGTCAGGTTCAGCGCAGGACTTGGATTGCTGATCAACCCAGCAGGGTCGGTCAGCGCGTAAGTCAAGGCGTGTGGACCTTCGGTCAAAGGCGTGGTGGGCGTGAGCACACCGGTCACGGGGTCATACGTGGCGGGCACAGCCGTGCCGTCGACATACAACAGCGGCTGGGTGCCAACAGGCACAGCGCCGATGTTCAGACCCGGCATGGTGTCGTCGGTGGTGGGTGCTGTGCTGGCGGGGTTGGTGATGGGGCCCACGTTATCCACGTAGCTCAAAGGCGCCGTCAATGGGGCAGCGGGCGCAGCGGTGTCAATGACCAAAGCATGCGACTCGCCAACCTTGATCAAATTACCCGCCAACGACACGATGGAGGTCTTGATGGTGTAGTCGCCATCGGCCAAGTTGTTGGCCTTGTTGTCAAACACGTAGTTGCCAAGGGCATCTGGGGTCACGTATTGCTGTGCCACCACCGTTGTGCCATCTGCCGCCAAAATTTGCACCAACACTTTGTCACCCGCGGCTGCATGAGCAGGGGTGAAGTTGGTCACTTTGCCTTCGATCATCAACGTGTTGTCGCTGGTGATGAAGTCGGTGCTGCTCGCGCCTGTGTCGGTCGAGCCGTTGGCCACGTCGTGAATGGTCAAACCCGAGAACGTCAAGGCAGCATCTGGCGTGCCAGCGGTTTCCACCACCAAGGTACGCGTGTTAGACACGCCGAGCGACACATGCGCGGCATTGACCAACTCAGCGTGCACGGTGTACTGGCCGCTCATCAATGCATTGGCCGTGTTGTCCAGCGACCAAATGCCTTGTGCGTTGGGCGTGACAAATTGGTCAACCACCAAGGTCACACCATCAGAGGCCAACACCGTGACATGCACTTGGTTGCCCGAAGCAGCGATGTAGGCCGTCACGTTGCCCGACACCACCAAGGTGGTATCGCTGGTCACGAGATCGGAGCTACTTGCGCCGGTGTCTGTGGTGATGCCCGTGATGTTGACCGCGTTGCTCGCGCTCGCATTGATCACCAACGGTTGCATGTCCCCCGTCTTCACGGTGTTGCCCGCAGCGTCAACCACCGAGGTCATGATTTTGTAGTTGCCATCCGCCAAGCCGCTGGCAGTGTTGTCAAACGCGTAGTTGCCGTTACCGTCTGGAATGACAAATTTCTCCGCCACCACCACGCCCACGTTGTTCAAAATCTGCACCAACACGCGGTCGCCCGCCGTGGCGCCCGTGGCGCTGAAATTGTTGACATGACCGGTGATGGCCAACGTGCCATCGGTGGTGATGAAGTCGGTGGTGCTGGTGCCGTCATCGTTTGAACCGCTGAAAGGGTTGTTGATGCTCAGCTGATCAAAAGACACACCGGTGTTGGTGTCCACGCCGTTCGCATTGGCAGGGTTGATGGTCGCGCTGGTGTCGATGACCAAAGGCTGAGCTGTGCCCGCTTTGACCACGTTGCCTGCCGCATCGACCACCGCCACTTTGACGGTGTAGTTGCCATCAAACAAAGTGTTGCCCGTGTTGTCGAACACAAAGTCGCCATTGCCTGCTGGCGTCACGTATTGCTGCGCCACCACGGTCACGCCGTCCGCCGCCAACACTTGCACACGCACCCGGTCACCCGCTGCGCCGCCTGCGATGGTGAAGCCTGCCGCCGTGCCTTTGAACACCAAAGTGGCGTCGTTGGTGATGAAGTCAGTGGCGCTCGCGCCGGTGTCTGCCGATTGCTTGGCAGCGTCGGTGATGGAGAACGCCGAGAACGTCACACCCGTGTTGCTGTCCACGGCTGAGTTGGGCTGGCCATTCTCGTTGCCGGGGTTGCTACCTGGGGTGGTGCCGCCGTTGTTGGTGTCAATCACCAAAAGCTGACTGTCGCCGGGTTTGACGGTGTTACCCGCCGCATCGACGATGGACGTTTTGATGGTGTATTTGCCATCGGCCAAAGCATTGGCCTTGTTGTCAAAGGTGTACTGACCGGTGAACACATCAGGTGTCACAAAGCCTTGCGCCACCACGGTCACGCCATCGGCGGCCATGATTTGCACCAACACTTTGTCGCCAATGCCACCGCCTGCTGCGCTGTAATTGCTCACTGTGCCCGTGATCAGCAAGGTGGTGTCGCTGGTCACAAAGTCGGTGCTGCTGGAGCCTGTGTCGTCGCTGCCCAGACCGTTGATGGTCAGGCCCGAGAACGACACGATGCTGGCCGCGTTCGGATCGACGGGGTTGGGGTTGCCGGGGTTGCTGGCGGGGTTGGTACCGCTGTCGTTGGTGTCGATCACCAACGCTTGCGCGTCACCGGCCTTCACCAAGTTACCAGCCGCATCGACGATCGATGTTTTGAGGGTGTATTTGCCATCGGCCAAGGTCATGGCCTTGTTGTCAAACACGTAGTGGTTGCTGCCGTCTGGGGTGACAAACTTTTCCGCCACCACGGTGGTGCCGTCGGCTGCAAAAATTTGCACGCGCACTTGGTCACCCGCTGTGCCGCCGGTGCTGGTGAAGCCCGTCACGTTGCCCTCAATCACCAAGGTGTTGTCGTTGGTGATGAAGTCGGTGTTGCTGCTGCCCGAGTCGGTCGAGCCCATTGCCACGTCGTGAATCGACAAACTGTTGAAGCTCACACCCGTGTTGGTGTCCACCGTGCTCGGTGTGTTGCCGGGATTACTGACACCACTGCCGTCGATCACCAAAGCTTGGTTGTCGCCTGCTTTGACCAAGTTACCCAAGCCGTCGACGATCGACGTCTTGATGGTGTACTTGCCATCGGGCAAGCTGATGGCTTGGTTGCTGAACGTGAACACGCCTGATGCATCGGGCACCACGGCGCCTTCGGCCACCACAGTCACGCCATCGGGGGCCAAAATTTGCACCCACACTTTGTCGTTAGCTGCTGCGCCAAAGTTGCTGAAACCAGAGGCCGTGCCTTGAATGGTCAAGGTGCGGTCGCTGGTGATGAAGTCGGTCGCGCTGCTGCCCGTGTCTTTGGAGTCACCCACGGTCAAAGTTGGCACGTCGACGGTCAAACCTGTGAAGGTCACGGCGGTGTTAACGCCACCACCTTGGGTGTCGATGTTGATGGCCGTTGCGGGGCTCGGTGAACTGGTGTTGCCTGCCACGTCCGTGATCGTTGCTGTCACAGTCGCGGGGCCTTGACCTGCAGCAGCCAGCACCGCAGCGCTAACGGGCACCATGGCTTTGCCAGCCGTGATGTCGGCGGGCAACAAGATGTAGTCGGTCGGTGTGCCGTCAATCGTGACGGTCACTTTGTCGCCAGCTACTGCGTTGGTTCCAGCCAAGCTGACTTCCACCACGGTGCCGTCTGCAGCTTCAACCACGTTGATGCCGCCACCTGCGTTCTCTGCGACGACTGGGGCAACTGGTGCAACAGGGGCCACGGTATCGATAGTGATCGTGGTTGCGGGGCTGGGTGGGCTGGTGTTGCCTGCTGCGTCGGTGATGGTCGCCGTCACTTCGGCGGGGCCTTGGCCTGCGCTAGCCAACACGGCAGCAGGCACGGTGACGATGGCTTTGCCTGCATCCACTTCGGCTTGCGTCAAGGTGTGCGGTGTGCTCACGCCATCGACGATGACTTTGACCACGTCGCCAGCCACAGCACCTGTGCCAGCCAAGCTCACCTCAACGGGTGTGCCGTCCACGGCTTCGACTGCATTGATGCCGCCGTTTGCGTTCTCTGCCACCACGGGGGCAGCTGGTGCAACAGGAACCACGGTGTCGATGGTGATCGTGGTCGCGGGGCTGGGTGCGCTGGTGTTGCCTGCCACGTCGGTGATCGTTGCTGTCACAGTCGCGGGGCCTTGACCTGCAGCAGCCAGCACCGCAGCGCTAACGGGCACCATGGCTTTGCCAGCCGTGATGTCGGCGGGCAACAAGATGTAGTCGGTCGGTGTGCCGTCAATCGTGACGGTCACTTTGTCGCCAGCTACTGCGTTGGTTCCAGCCAAGCTGACTTCCACCACGGTGCCGTCTGCAGCTTCAACCACGTTGATGCCGCCACCTGCGTTCTCTGCGACGACTGGGGCAACTGGTGCAACAGGGGCCACGGTATCGATAGTGATCGTGGTTGCGGGGCTGGGTGGGCTGGTGTTGCCTGCTGCGTCGGTGATGGTCGCCGTCACTTCGGCGGGGCCTTGGCCTGCGCTAGCCAACACGGCAGCAGGCACGGTGACGATGGCTTTGCCTGCATCCACTTCGGCTTGCGTCAAGGTGTGCGGTGTGCTCACGCCATCGACGATGACTTTGACCACGTCGCCAGCCACAGCACCTGTGCCAGCCAAGCTCACCTCAACGGGTGTGCCGTCCACGGCTTCGACTGCATTGATGCCGCCGTTTGCGGCCTCAAGCACCACAGGGGCTACTGGTTCTGTAGGGGCTACTGTGTCGATGGTGATCGTGGTCGCAGGGCTGGCTGGGCTGGTGTTGCCCGCAACGGTCACGGTGGCCGTGACGCTGGCAGGGCCTTGACCTGCTGCGGCCAACACGGCGGGTGGCACGGTCACAACGGCTTTGCCTGCGTCCACTTCGGCTTGCGTCACGGTGTGAACCGTGGGCACGCCATCGACCGTGACGGTCACGGTGTCGCCAGGGGTGGCGCCCGTGCCGGTCAAACTCACCTCAACAGGTGTGCCGTCTACGACTTCTGCCGCATTAAGACCCCCAGCAGCTTCTGGCACCACAGGCGCAGCAGGTGCGGATGGCAATGCCGATTGAATGTTGATGGGTGTGGCATCGCTCGGCACGCTGACGTTGCCAGCCGGATCGGTGAGCGTGGCGGTGACGGAAGCAGGGCCTGGGCCTGCGGCAGCCAACACGGCAGCAGGCACGGTGACGATGGCTTTGCCAGCCGTGATGTCTGTGGCCAACAAGGTGTAGACCGTGGACACGCCATCGATGATGACGGTCAACTTGTCGCCCGCCAAAGCGTTGGTGCCCACCAAGCTCACCTCAACGGGTGTGCCATCCGCCGATTCAGCGATGTTGATGCCGCCGTCCGCGTTTTCAGGCACCACGGGTGCGCCTGGTTTGTTGGGCGCCAAGGTGTCGATTCTGATGAGTGCTGTGGGGCTGTTCGCACTCACGTTGTTCGAGGCATCGGTCAAGGTAGAAATGACCGTGGCCGAGCCTTGGCCAGCCGCATCAATCACCGATTTAGGCACGAGCACGCGAGCCACGCCATCAATCAAATCTTGCGCCGTCAAGGTGTAAGGTGTGGGCACGCCATCAACCATGACCGTCAACACATCGCCCGCCACAGCACCTGTTGCCGCAATCGAAATGCTCACCAGAACACCGTCTGCGGCTTCGGCAGCGTTCACGCCACCTGCACTGTTTTCGGGAATCACTGCCACGCCGGGCGCGGTGGGCGCTTTGGTGTCGATGTTCAAGCTCAGGGCTGCGCTCAAGGGGCTCTTGTTGCCCGCCACGTCGGTCACAAAACTGGTCACCGCCGCTGCGCCTTGGCCTGCGGCCACCAACACAGCGTTGGGCACAGCCACATTGATGGTTTGGGCAGCAATGTCGGCCGCTTTCAGCACATAGCTGGTATCCACGCCATCGACCGTCACGGTCACGGTGTCGCCTTCGACCGCGTTGGTGCCGGTCAAAGGCACAGCGATGACGGTGCCGTCCACGGCGTCACTGCCATTGATCACGCCGTCGGCCATTTCTGGCGCGGTGGCCACAGCCGGTGCGGCGGGGGACTGCGAGTCAATCGTCACGGTCATCGCGGGGCTGTTGCCGCTCACCACGTTTTGGGCATCTTTGTAATTGAAAGCCAGCGCGTGTGGGCCTTCGGTCAATGCGGCTGCGGGCGTCAAGATGGTGTTGCCATCGGCATCCAACGTGGCTTGGCTGGGCACCACCGCACCGTCGACCACCAATTGCGCCGTAGAACCCGCAGGCACCACGCCCACGTTAAAACCAGGCTTGGTGTTGGCCGTGATGTTGTCGGTATTGCTCACGCCCGTGTCAGCAGATGCCAACAAATCGGGCGCATTCGCCAAGCTACCGGTTGGGGTAGTGCCACCACCACCGCCCGCCAAACTTGCAGCACCCAGCACGCCAGCCGCGGCCAACAAGCCACCGCCCGACAAAGCGCCGCCACCGACTGCCAACAACGGCAAAGCGGCCAACTGGAACGTCGAGGCCACGGCCCCGCCACCCAACACTTGGCTCACAGGCACGCCGCCATCGGCCAAGGCCACGGGCAAGTTGGCAACGATGGGGTCTTCAGGAATGTATTCGTACAAATTGCCGTCTTCGGCGCGGCCATACAGGCCACCCGATGCGTCCACCATCACCGCGTCGTCGTAGTAGTTTTCGACGATCAAATCAGGCTCGGTGCTACCTTCCAACATCACGTTCAGGTGTTTGCCCACGCGCTTGGTGCGCACACTGTCGGGGCCGGTGTTGTTGGCTGCGGGATCTTCTAATTGGTAGCGTGCGCCGCGCACCGCCTTCAAACGTGCGGGATTTCCCTTGTCACCCGCGCCTTGCACCACGTCAAGGGTTTCGGTCACTTCGCCTGTATTATTTTGTACAAGCGCTTTGATAGTTTTACTCATGTAGGACGAGCCTTTCATTGGGGATTGAATGTCTTTGAGAACTGGCCCGTATTCTTATGAAATGACTACCTAAGAGGTATTAAATATTGTTAAAACTACTGCATTTACATGCACTTAGCTCACATATCTAACAGCGTACTTAGATCTCATACCAAACCCGTCAAGCGGTAACTATGATGTATAACCTTGCATAGATTGAGTACTAAATACCGCCAATTTCTCAAGATGCAAATAGTACATCGTAAACATCAAAATCGATAAATAATTAATACTTAAATTTAATTTAATAGCGTTTTTCGCAACTTTTTGCAACTACGTTTACGAAAAACAAGGCTTAAAACGGGTCAAAAGGCGGGTTGGGACGTAAAAAACCCCAAGCCCTTGTGAGGCTTGGGGTTGCGTTGGCGCATTCAGCGCCTAAAGCCAACGGTGCAACTTAGACGTTTTGCACCCCCATGTGCTGCTCGATCAGCAGCTGCGCGTTCACATGCGCGTTGGCGTTGTACACCTCGTACTGGTGGCCGTTTTGCAGCAAGGTTTGGCCTGCGTCGGTCCAGTCAGCGGTGTTGAGCACCACGGTGTCGTCGGCGTCGCCGTTGACTTGCAAGGTGCCGTGCAACACATCGGTCAGGTTGATCTTCAACGTGTTGGCGCCGGTGCCGCTCAGGTCCACCGCATCCACCGCGCCGTGCTGGGCCACGAAGCTCGACAGGTCGAGGTTCATGTGGGCGCCCAACAGGTTCAGCTTCACCGAGGTGGCATCGCCAGACACCGTGCTCAGGCTGTAGTTCACGCTGCTGTAGGCAAACGCAGCATCCGCCACCAGCACGGTCGAACCATCAGCAGAGGTCGCCGTGGTCTGGCCCGCTTCGGTCACGCCGGTTGCCGGTGTGCGCACCACGCCGTCGCTGCTCAGGTTGATCGAGGTGATGCCCCAATCGGCCAAGCTGCGCACTTCGCCTGCGTCGCTCACGCCGTTTTGGTTCACGTCTTGCCACACCTTGAACTCGGCAAACTTCGCGTCTTGCGCGTCGAACTTGCCATCGTGGTTGCTGTCAAACGCCTCGGCCAAGCCTTGCAAGTCGGTCACGGGTTGGCCTGCGGTGTACGTGGTGGCGTACTGCGCAAACGCGTACTGGCTGTTGTCGTACACCAAGCCATCAGCGAACTTGTCCCACACCAACACGCCGTCTTGCGCTGCCGCCCAAGCCGTGGTGTCGAGGTGGCCATCACCGTTCACGTCCATCGTCACGGTGCTGTAGCTGATGATGCCGTCGCGGTTCAAGTCCAGCACCAACGGGGCCACGTTCATGTTCACCGTCGCGCCGCTCTTGACCAGCACTTGGCTGTTCAGCGCCGCGTTGGTGTACACGCTGAATGTGCTGGTGCCATCGCTCACCGTGCCGCTGGATGCCCAAGTGCCAAAGGTGTTCTTCAAGCTGATCACATCGTTGCTGCCCGCATCCACCACCAGTTGGTGATAAGCCACGGTGCTGCCCAGCGTGTAGGTGCCGCTTGCCCAGGTCTTGCCATCTGCGCTCAAGCCCAGATGAATCTGGTTAAAGCCCGCCATGTCGGCCACGTCTCTGGCGGTCAGCGTCAGCGTGTTGGCCGCTGTGTCGGTGCTCAGGTCAATGCGCTCGATGCTTTCGATGCGGCTGTTTTCTTCCAAGCCCATCGCACCCGCGTTGCTGATGGTGGTCAGGTTCAGGTTGGCACCGCCGCTCATGCGCAAGGTGTCAAAGCCACCGCCGCCATTCACCAAGGCTTTGGGGCCACTGGCGGTGTTGTTGGCCAAGTTGGCCACGTCACTGGCTATGAGCACGATGGTGTCGTTGCCCAAGCCGGCATAGAAACGGTCCACACCGCCGCCGCCCGTCAGGGTGTCGGCACTGGCCGAGCCGATGATGGCTTCATCCACGCTGGTGCCAGTCACCGTGCCGGTGCCGCTGATGGCAGAAGTCACCCACTGCGTGCCACCCAAAATAACGCTGTAGCCGCCTGCATAGCTGCTGGTTTGTGGTGAACCCACAATCAAGTCGGCCAAGCCGTCGCCGTTGATGTCACCGGCGTTGGAGACACCCCAGCCCAGCTGGGTGCTGGCTGCCCCTGCAATCCTGAAGCCGTCGCTGGTCGCAATGGCGTCCGTATTCAGGGTTGTGGTGATGCCTGTACCGGAGGTCTTGCCGTACACCACAAAGGCTTGGTTGTTGTTGCCATCGCCCACGATGATGTCGTTCAAACCATCGCCGTTGACATCGCCGGCCGAAGACACCGATTTGAACGCACTGAATGGGTTGGTCGCAAAAGTGAAGCCCTGTGTTGACGTGAAGTTACTCAAATCAACCGCTGCACCGGTTGCCATGCCAAACACCACATACAAACGGCCAGCTGTGACCACGGCCACGTCACCCAAACCATCACCGTTCACGTCGCCCACCGAAGACACTTGGCTGAAGTTATACGCCGTGTTGGACGCATAGCCCGTGATTTTGAAACCCTGAGTCGCTGTGATGTTGTTCAGATCACTTGGCACGGTTCCCGCCGCGTTGCTGAAAATCACAACAGCGCGACCTTGTCGGTCGCTGGCAGATGTTGCGTTTCCATCGGAATAATCCGCCACGATGATGTCGGCCAAACCGTCACCGTTAACGTCGCCCGCGCCCGAAACGGTATTCGAAGAACTGCTGCCCAAGGTGGTGATTTTGTAACCACGTGTGGCGCCGATGGTGCCACCGCTGATGTCCAAAGTTTGGCCGTTTTGCGCGCCGCCGTAAATCACAAAGGCTGATGAGGTGCCCGCTGAGTTGACGATGAAATCGCTGAACCCATCGCCATTGACATCACCCACACCCGAGACGGAATAGCCAAAGTAACCATTGGCCGCCACTGAGCCCAAGATGGCGAAGCCACCCGCAGGCGCTGTGAGTGCACCCGGGCCGGATGCGTTGTACGCAATGCTGGCCCCTGTGCCTGTGGCATTGCCATACACGACATAGGCAGCGCCTATGCCTTGTGCACCCACCAACACGTCCGCCATGCCATCGCCATTGATGTCACCAATACCGGTCACGTCAAGGCCCAAATAGTTGCTAGAGTCATTGCCCGAGATTTTGAAGCCCGCAGAGGCCGCAATGGTGCCGCCACTCAGGACAGGGAAATTGCCTGTCGTATTGCCATACACCACGTACGCCGCACCGCCATTAGAACTACCGGTCGACGTAAGCTCCTGCGGCGAACCCACGATGAAATCATCAATACCGTCTCCGTTGACGTCGCCCGCACTGGACACGCTTACGCCCATGTGGCTTCCTGAGGGGCCAGAGAGGATGCTCACTGGATAGCTGCCATCGGTCGCGACCGTGATGAAACTCAACGTGGACGTATCAGCAATGCCCAAGGCCGGATAGCCGGTGCTGTCCTTGATGGCGGTGGCCGCAATCTGGAGGTAATAGCCTGTGCCTGCCGTCAGGCTGGCTGTGGGGTTGATGGTCAGGGTGTTGCTACCCCAGCCTGTCACCAAACCGCTGCTCACCACGTCAAACGTTTCAACCGCCGTGCCTGAGGCGTTGTAGAGCACGATGTTACCCGTGCCTTTGGCCGTGGCTTCGCTGAAGGTCAGCGTCAGGTTGTCGCTCAACGCCGTCACGTAGCTGTTGTCGGCAGGGCTGCTGCTGACCAACACAATCGGCGTGGTGACCGTCACACCCGAGCGCACTAACACCTGCGCGTCAGAAGATGCGTTTTGGTACACCACATAGTTGCTGGTGCCATCGCTCACGGTGCCTGCATTCACCCACACGCCCTGCGAGTTTTTCAAGTTCAGCGTGTCGGCGGCTGTGCCGTCCACCACCAATTGGTGGAACAGCGTGGCAGCGCTCAGGGCGGTGCCGCTCACGTTAGTCCAGGTCTTGCCGTCGGCACTGGTGCCGAGACGAATCTGGTTCAGGCCCGCCATGTCTTTCACATCAGCCGCCGTCAGCGTCAGCGTGTTGGCTGCAGTATCGGTCGCCATGTCAATGCGCTCAATGCTCTCAATGCGGCTGTTTTCTTCCAAGCCCATCGCACCCGCATTGCTGATCGTTGTCAAATTCAGTGCCGAACCACCGCTCAAGCGCAGGGTGTCAAAACCACCGCCACCGTTCACCACAGCCTTGGCCGTTTGACCCGTTGCGTTGTCGCCTAAGTTGGTGATGTCGCTGGCGGTGAGCACGATGACGTCGTTGCCCAAGCCTGCATAGAAACGGTCCACACCACCGCCGCCCGTCAGCACGTCGGCATTGGCCGAACCGATGACGGCTTCTGCGGCTGTGGTGCCCGTCACGGTGCCGCTGCCGCTGACAGCGGTGGTGATCCACTGTGTGCCGCCCAAAAGCAGGCTGTAGCCTGGCGCGGCACCGCTGTAGGTGCCCAAAACCAAGTCACTCAAACCATCGCCGTTGATGTCGCCCGCAGTTGCAGCCGAAAAGGCAAAATAGCCGTTGGTTGAACCCGTGATCTTGAATCCGGCAGCCGAGGCGATGGTGCCACCGCCCACATCCACCGTGGTGCCGCTGGCACTGCCGTACACCACCATGGCGAAACCCGAGCTTGGCGTCTGAGGTCCGACCAACAGATCGGCAAAACCATCACCGTTCACATCGCCCGCGCTTGACACCATCCGCCCAGTCTGCCCCTGCGACGCTGTTCCTGAACCCATGATCCTGAAGCCGGTGCTGGCCACTGTCAAATTGTTCGCGGTGTTGATGTCTACCGTGGTGTTGCTGGTTTTGCCGTAGATCACATAAGCGTTGTAGTTGCCCGTATCACCCACAATCACGTCGGCCAAACCGTCACCGTTGACGTCGCCTGCGCTCGATACAGTGGCGCCCAATTGGTTGCCTGCAGCTGCAGAAAAAATCTTGAAGCCACTGCCTGCTGCGATGGATGCTGTATCGCCTGAACCGCTGATCGTGGCCGTGGTACCGGTGCTGTTGCCAAACACCACAAAGGCAGCGTGCGCACCGTAGGCGCCCACAATCACGTCGGCCAAGCCGTCGCCGTTGACATCGCCTGCGCCTGAGACGGCAGAGCCAAAGTAATTGGTGATTGGGCCAACAATTTCAAAACCATCGGCAGCCACAATGCTGCCACCGGCCAGGCTCAGGCCCGTGCTGCCTGCACGGCCGTACACCACATAAGTGGCCGAGTTGGTCCCCTCGCCACCCACAATCATGTCGGCCAAGCCATCGCCGTTGACGTCGCCCGCACCTGCAATCGAAACGCCCAATTTGTCGTTGGCAGCACCGGTGATTTTGAAACCACTGCTGCTGGCAATGTCAAAGCTCGCGCCTGTGAAGGTCACCGCATTGCCCAGGTTGGCACCGCCGTACACCACGTACACCGAACCGGTTGTTTCCTTGGTGCTGACTGCCACGTCGGCATAGCCGTCACCGTTCACGTCGCCCAAGCCAGACACAGAATAGCCCAGCGAGTTGCCCCCCGAAATTTTGAAGCCCTTGGAAGCGGCAATCGTGTCGCTGGGCAAATTCGTGCCCACACCACTGGCGTTGCCGTAAATGACAAACGCTGCGCTGATGCCCGGTGCCGCCACGATGTAGTCATCGAAGCCGTCACCGTTGACATCTCCGGCGCTCGACACGGTCTGGCCCAAGTAGCTGGTGGTGCTGGAATCGGTGTAAAGCGGATTGGCAGAAATACTGCCATCTGCGGCGGCTGTGGTGAAGTTCAAGCTCGTCGTATTGCCAATGCCCGCATAAGCATCACCCGCACTGTCTTTCACGGCCGTAGGGTCGATCTGCAGGAAGTAGCTGGTATTGGCTGCCAAGCTGGAAGTTGGATTGAAGATCAAGGTCTTGGAGCCCCAGCCTGTGATGGAGCTGCTGGTAGCCACATCAAACACATCTATCAAGGCACCTGTCGAGTAGTACAAAACTATGTTGCCCGTGCCCTTGACCGTGTTTTGGTTAAAGGTCAGCGTGATGTCGTTACCCAAAGCAGAGTAAGCCACAAAGCCGTTGTCCGCAGGGCTGCTGCTTACCAACGAGAACACGCTCACATTGGTCGATGCGGTGGTGGTGAAGCCCGACACCGTTTGCTGCGCGGTGATGGTTGCGGTGGCTGGCAATTCACTGCCTAAGATCGATGGCGCATTGTTGGTGAATGCCTGTGAAGTGGTGCTAGCGGCCAAGCCACTGAGCGTCACAGCATTGACTGCCGCAGATGCATTGAGTTGCGCACGAGTCATGCCACTCATGTCATTGACCGACGCGTAGATGTTTGCACCATTCAAGCGGTCACTGAAGGCTACGTCGCCACTGCGCGAATTCACCTGAATCTTGGATAGCGCATACGCAGCACCCAAGTCCAGCTGCACCCAGGCATCGCCGTCTGCCGTCAGAGAGCCCGAGTTGCCATAGGCTTCGGCAAATGTTGTGAAATTCGCGTCATGAACACTGCCATTGGTGGTGTACCCGCCCGAGCTCCAATAGAACGCACTCGCACTCGACACCGTTTGCGTGGCAGTCAAAGCCACGTTGGTGCCTGTGCCTGTTTGAATGGCAGAAACATCACCCACTGTCAAGTAGCCATCTGCCGCTGCCAATGAAGTGGCCAGCGTCTTGCGCACCATGATGTAACGCACCTTGGTGCCGTCATAAGTCCAGTTGCCCGTGGCGTCGGCTGTCACGTTGACGGTCTGTCCACCAAAACTCAAGGCCACCGTGGCATTGGCCGCAGCCGTACCTGTGACCACCAGCGCTTCGCTGCTGGCCAAGACGTTGTCGGTGGATACGGCATTGATGGTGACAGGCACGATCACCTGCTGAGACACCGTATCGGTCGCGGTCGAGAACGCCGTGGCGGTGCCGTTGATCGCGGCACTGAAGTAAGCGCCATCGGTACCGCTGGTGCGGTCCCAACCACGAAGGGTGATGGCATCAGCCAAGGTGCCGAGGTAGTTGGCGTTGGGTTTGAAGAACACACGGTTGTCGCCGTCAGCGGCCAGCAACAAAGCGTTGTTATCTGACGTGCCCGTGGCGGCTGTCCAGTTGCTGCCACCGTCGGTGCTGTAGTAAAGCGTGCCGTTGGCGTTGACACCTGTGATGGCAATGCCTTTCTGTGAGGCCGCAAAGCTGTCGGTAACGCCGCCCACCAAGCTGCTGACCAAATCGCCCACGGCACCTGTAGGTACAGCGGCATTTTTGGTCGTCGTCGTCAAGCTCAGCACCGTATCGGCCAACACAGGGGCCGCATTGGTGGCCGCGGTTTCAACGTTGACGTTGATGCCGGTTTGCACCAACAACTGCACTCTCAAATAAGCGTCGGTCCAGATGTCGTAGCTGATGCCGTCGTCATAGACCGCGCCCGCATTGGCAGCGCTGCTGATGGTGGCCCCTTTGACAAAACCCGACACATCAAAACCATCGCCCTTGCCCAACACCAAGGTGTCGGCACTGGTGCCCTTGATCACCATTTGGTAATTGCCGGTGGCCAAGTTCGAATTGTTCAACCACGCCCCTTTGGTCAAGGCTAAAAAGGCTTGCGCGTTACCGATCAAGGTCTGTGCGCCTGCATCGGTGCTCATGTCGATGAACTCCATGCCCTGAATCTTGTTCAAGGTGTAGTCGTTCATGTAGTTGATCAGGTTCAAGCTGGTGCCTGCGCCCGCCAATTGCAAGGTGTCGTTGCCGCCACGGCCTTCAAGATAGGCCGTGGACTGGCTCAGGTAGTTGGTGATGCCTGCTTGGCTCAGCACAAACGTGTCGTCACTGGCAGAGCCGATCTGTGTGCTGCTGTCTGCCGTGGTTGGCACCGTAAAGGTGGTGGCCGTTGCCGCCCCTGTGGGCAAGGCACTGGGCGTGTAGGTTTTGCTAATGGTCGATGACACGTTACCCGCCGTATCGAGGATACGGAAGGTGTAAGTGGTGGTCACCGTGGGCAAAGTGCCCTGCATCACGATGCCATAGCCTGTGTCGGTCATCACCGTGGCGCTGGTACTCACCCATGTGGTGCCCCCATCGGTGCTGTACTGCGCGGTTTCGCCATAAGGACGTGTGCCTGCGGTAGACACCACGTAGAAGGTGGTGTACCCACCGTCGCTGGTGCTTGTCCAGTCGCTGCCGCTGGTGCCGTGGTCGTCGCTCATGTACACCGCCGAAGGTGCAGCAGGTACGCCTGTGTCGATCTTGATGGTCGAGGCATATTTGGCAGGCGTGGCCTGCACATTGCCTGCCGCGTCGGTCTGGCGCACTTGCACGGCGTTGGCGGCATACGTGCCATCGGCGAGCGTGAAGCTGGTGCCTGTGCCCGTCGCCCAATTCACACCCGAATCAATGCTGTATTGCCAAGTGGTCGTGCCGCCTTCGAGGCTCGTCACGTTGATCTGGTTGTTGTTGGTGATGCCATCGTTGTTGACAGCGCCCGTATCGGCCGCCAAGGTCAACGTTCCGCCTGTGGGCGCGGTGGCATCCAGCGTGAAGCTGAGCACATTGCTGTCGGTGACGTTGCCTGCGGCATCGGTCTGGCGCATTTGCACGGTGTGCGTGCCCGTTGTGGTGGGTGCGGTGTAAGAGGACGCAGTGAAACCTGCGCCATCGATGTTGTAGTAAAGCTGGGTGCCCATGGATGGGTCAAACGCATCGGTACTGGCCAGCGGTTTGATGCGCAACTCATAGATGTTGTAGTTGTTGTTAGAACCTCCCGTGAAGGTGCTGGTCTGGTCGCCGCTGCCGTACTGCGAGGCCAAGCCATACACCTTGACCACGGGCTGCCCCGTGACCGAGTCGATTTCTTCTTTAAATTGCACCTTCACCGCTTTGGTGTAACTGCCATCGTAAAAACCGATCCATGCGGTGTATTGACCCGCAGACGAGCTTTCAGTCAGCACCTTGCTCACAAAGGACACACCAATACCTGCACCATTGATGGTGGCCGAAATACGGGCAGCGCTCAGGCCCGTCACACTGGTCCAACCTTGCAGCACGGCACCCGTGGTGTTGCCACTGTAGAGATTCAAACCACCATAGACCTCAAACGCACCATCTTTGATGCGGGCGTTGTTGGTCAACAAATCGGTGGTGCTGGTACCGGTGTCTTGCGACAAACTCAGCGTCAACGCTGCCGGTGCGGTGTTGTCTACCTTGTAGCCCGCGTTGTCCGCCACAAGCGCGGTCGTCAGGGTGGCGTTGTTACCTGCGGCGTCTTTGATGGTGCCCGTGGTGTTGAGCGACAAGGCATTGGGGTCAAAGCTGATGCCATTGGTGTCGGTTTGGTTGGCGAGGATGGTGTAGGTGAAGGTCAACGCCGTGGTGCCCGAACCACCCGCATAGTTGGCCTGCACCAGAGTGCCGCCAATGTTGAGGGTGAGTTGCGGGGTGTTGGTCACCGTCACGGCTTCGCTGAAGTTGACGGTGGCGGTGACCACGTCATTGGCGTTCAGGTAGCCCATGCTCGCACCAGTGGCGCTGAGAGACATGCTCGATACCGTGGGGGCTGTTGTATCGACCTTGTAGCTGGCGTTGTCGGTGATGGCCGAGGTGGTCAACGTGGCGTTGTTGGTGGCCGTGTCTTTGATGGTGCCGCCATTGAGCACCAAGGCATTGGCCGGCACGCTGATGCCGTTGGCATCGGTGTCGCCCGCCTTGATGGTGTAGCTGAAGGTCAACGCCGTGCTGCCCGAGCCGCTGACGTAGTTGGCCAGCACAGGGGTGCTGCCCATGGTCAGGGTCAGCTGAGGCGTGCCGGTCACCGTCACCGCTTCGCTGGTGGTGACCGTCCATGTGATGGTGTCGCCTACATTGAGCGTGTTGTTCTGAATGCCCGTGTTGCCCGTGATGGCCACATTGGTCACGGTGGGCGCTATGGCATCTAGGGTCACCGACACGTTGGCACTGCTGCTCACACCCGACACCACTTCGGTGGCGGTGATGGTGTTGGCCCCTGCGCTGAGCAGGGTCGAGCTGGCAGCACCGGTGTAGGTCCAAACGCCGCTGCCATTGGCCGTGACGTTGTAGTTGTTGCCGCCAATGCTGACGGTCACTGTGGCACCCGCATCGGACGTGCCGCTGACGACCAGCGCTTCAGATGCGCCCACCAAGTTGTCGGTAGACACGGCGTTGACCGTGACAGGGGTCACGATGTATTGGCTGATCACGTCGGTGGCTGTGGAGTACGAAGCCGAAGGCCCCGTGAACCAAGTCACCGCACCCTCGGCGGCACCGCCGGAACGGTCCCAAGCGCGGAAGGTCAAGGCGCTGGCCACAGTGCCAGTGTCGGTACTGGCGGGCACGTAGTAAATGCGGTTGGTGCTGTTGCTCAGCAAGGCCAGAGCACGGTTGGCCGTGAAGTCAGTGAACGCGGTCCAAGTGCCACCGTTGTCGGTGCTGTAGTAAAGCGTGCCACCTGCACTGACGCCGGTGATGGCGATGCCAGTTTGCGCGCTGGCGTCTGGATCGGTGATGCCGCCGACCAAGTCGCTGACCAAAGCGCCCACGGCCGAGCCGTTGACGGGGACTGCGGTGTTGCCCTTGAGGAGCGCAGGCAGACTCACTGGGGTGTCGGCCAACACAGGCGCGTCGTTGACGAGCGTGAGGTTGACGGTCGAGGTGACCACGTTCGAGTCAGCCGAACCATCGTTGATTTTGTAGCTCACGGTCCGCGCGCTGGTGCTGGGGGCGTCTGACGTGTTGCTGTAGGTCACGGCGCGCAAGGCGGCTTGCCATTGCGCTTGCGTGGCGGTGTTGCCTGCCGATGTCAGGGTCAACACACCGCTGGCAAAGCTGCCGGTGATGTTGCCCATGCTCACGTTGGTGAAGCTGAGCACGTCTTCGGCCAGCACGTTGTTGCTGGCGTCTTTGACGGTCACGGTGGCTGAGGCAAAGGTGGTGTTGTCCACGTCGCTCAAACCGATGGCGGTGTTGATGGCGGTGGCGATTTGGTTTTCGGTATAGGCCAAGGTCGAGCCTGTGGCCAACACAGGCGCATCGTTGACAGACGTCACCGTGATGTTGACCGCGTCGCTGTCGGTCAAGCCACCGGCATCGGTGGTCAGCACGGTCAGCACATCAGCGCCGTTGTAGTTGGCTTTGCCTTTGTAGCTGAGCGTGGCCAACACCGTGTTGATGTTGGCCGCTGTGCCGCTCAAGGTCATGGAGGCCGAACCGTTCACACCCGCAGAGACGGTCACGCCGCCAGACAAGGTGACGGTCAGCGCGCCGTTGGGGGCGCTCAGTTGCGTGGTGGTCAAGTTGCCGTCCACGTCGGCCACGCTGATGCCGGTGATGGCCAGCGCAGTGTCTTCGTTGACGGTGAGTGTGGTCAAAGGCACGGTGTTGACCGGCGCTTCGTTGACGTTGGTCACCGTCACGGCCACGGTTTGGTTGGTGTAACCACCGGCCACGTTGGTGGCGCGCACGGTCACGTCGTACACGTTGTTGGTGCCCGCGTCGGTGGGGGCCTCGTAGTTGGGCGAGGCGATGAAGGTCAGCGCACCGGTGCTGCTGTTGATGGCGAACTTGCTGCCATCGGCACCTACAGCGGTGTCAATGCTGTAAGTGATGCCGGTGCCCGCTGCGGCGGTGTAAGCGGCTGTGCTGGTGGCCGTGTTTTCTGCCACGCTGGCGGTGGTGCCGCTGGTGAACACCGGCGCGGCCAAGATGGTGATGCTGAGCGCCGGGCTTTGGCCGCTTTCGTTGCCTGCGGCATCGGTCAGGGTGTAGGTGAAGCTCTTGGCGGTGGCGCTGGTGGCCAGCGCGCTGCTGGGCGTCAACACACCGGTGGTGTTGTCGTAGGTGGCAGCGGTGAGCACACCGTCCACATACAACTTGACGGTGTTGCCCGACGTGGTCAGGCCCGTGGGCAGTTTGATGCCCGGCGTGGTGTCGTCGGTGTTGGCCGCTGTGCTGGCGGTGTTGGTGATGCTGCCCACATCGTCCACATACGCGGTCGGCGCGCCGGTGGGGGTGGATGGGGCTGCGGTGTCGAGCACAAAGCTGGTGGTGCCGTTGGTGAGGCTGGCGTTGCCTGCGAGGTCGGTGGCGGTGGCCGTCACGCTGATGGTGCCGTCGGTGAGCGTGCTCAGGTCGGTGGCATTCAGCACCACAGGCACGGCGGTGGCGCCGTTGCCTGTGACGGTTTTTTGCACACTGTGCGAGCCGTTGGTAAAGGTCACGACCACACTCGCACTTGGCTCGGCTGTGAGCGAAATCACGCCCGTGCTGGCGATGGCTTCGGCAGACGTTGCGCCACCGGTCACGCCGGTGCCCAAGGTCAGCACTGGGGCTGCGGGGGCGCTGGTGTCCACCAAGTAGTTGGCGTTGTCGGTGAGCGCGGAAGTGCTCAGCACGGCGTCATTGCCAGCAGTGTCTTTGATGGTGCCGCCGTTGAGGCTCAAGGCATTGGCATCCACACTGACGCCGTTGGTGTCGTTGACACCGGGCATCACGATGTACTTGAACTTGAGCAAGGTGGCCGTGGAGTTGGCGCTGTCGTAGGTGGCGTAGGTGTTGACCGAACCGTTGAAGTTCAGAGCCAATCGCGGCGTGCCTGTGACCACCACCGCTTCGCTCATGGCCACACTGAAGGTGAGGGTATCCAAGGCGTTGAGCGTGTTGTTTTGTGCGCCAGACGCATCGGTGATGGACAAGCCCGTCACGGTGGGCGCAGCACTGTCCAGCGTGACCGACACGTTGGCATTGCTGCTCACGCCCGACACCGCTTCAGTGGCGGTGATGGTGTTGGCGCCCACGCTGAGCATGGTGGAGCTGGCGTTGCCGGTGTAGGTCCAGACGCCACTGCCATTGGCCGTGACGTTGTAACTGTTGCCACCGATGGTGACGGCCACAGTGGCCCCCGCATCGGCTGTGCCGCTGACCACCAGAGTTTCGCTCGCGCTCACCAAGTTGTCGGTGGACACAGCGTTGATGGCGACCGGCGCCACCACGTATTGGCTGACGGTGTCGGTGACGCTGGAGAACGCACTGCTGCCGCCATTGCCGGCGGTGCTGACTTTGCTGCCAGCCGTGCCCGTGCTCTGGTCCCAAGCCATGAAGGTGATCGCGTCTGACGTGGCGCCGCTGGTGTTGGCGGTTGGCTTGTAGTACAGGCGGGTGTTGGTGTCTGAGGCCAACAGCAAAGCGTTGGTGCTGCTGACAGCGCCCACAGCCGTCCAGGTGGTGCCTGCATCGGTGCTGTAGTACAGCGTGCCGTTGGCGGTGTTGGTGCCGGTGATGGCGATGCCCTTGAGAGCGCTGGTGTCGACATCGCTGACGCCGGCCACCAAAGCGCTGACCAAGGTGCCTGCCGCCGTGCCGTTGACAGGTGCTGCGGCATTTTGAATGACCGCACCCAAAGCGGGCGACTGGGTGGCGTCGAGCACTGGCGCGTCGTTGACGGCGGTGACCGTCAAACTCACGGTGTCTGAGGCGATGGAGAAAGCGCTGCTGCCGCCGTTGGTGGCGGTGGTGACTTTGGTGCCTGCGGTGCCGCTGGTATGGTCCCACGCCACCAAGCTGACGGCGTCGGTGGTGGTGCCGTTGTAATTGGCAGCGGGTTGGTAGTACAGGCGGGTGTTGGCGTCAGACGCCAAGAGCAAAGCGCTGGTGCTGCTGACAGCGCCCACGGCCGTCCAGGTGGTGCCTGCATTGGTGCTGTAGTAGAGCGTGCCGTTGGCGGTGTTGGTGCCGGTGATGGCGATGCCTTTGAGTGCGCCCGTGTCGGCATCGCTGATGCCGCCCACCAGGCTGCTGACCAACGAGCCCACAGCACCCGACGGTGCAGCGGCGTCTTCGGCCAGTGTGGTGAAGCTCAAGGCGGTGTCGGCCAGCACAGGCGCGTCGTTGACGGCCGTGACGGTGATGCCCACGGTGCCCGTGCCGATTTGTGCCACGCCGCCGGTGTTGCCGCCGTCGTTGACGGTCAGGCTCAAGGTGTCGCTGCCGTTGTAGTTGGCGCTGGGGCGGTAGGTGACCGCATTGGCCGTGGCCAACAGGGCGTTGATGGCGCTCAAGGTGCCAGTCAATTGCACGCTGGCACTGTTGTTGGTGGCAACAGTCACGCCTGCGGTGGTGGCGGCACTGGCCAACACCTCGACCGTGCCTTGCGTGACGGCCAGGGTGGCCGTCATGGTGCCGGTGCCTGCGTCCACGTCGGTGAAGCTCAAGCCAGAGACGACCAGCGCAGTGTCTTCGAGCGTGGTTTGGGCGGCGGGCATGGTGACCATAGGCGCGTCGTTGACCGCTGTGATGGTGATGCTCACGGCATCGCTGTCGGTTTGCGCTGCACCGCCGGTGTTGCCACCGTCGTTGGTCAGCATGGTCAGCGTGTCGGTGCCGTTGTAGTTGGCCGTCGGGGTGTAAGTCACCCCGTTGGTGGCGCTCAAGGTGGCGTTGATTTGCGTCAGAGTGCCGGTCAGCGTGACGCTGGCGGTGCCACTGCCTGCGATGGTGGCAGTGCCACCGACCACAGCCAAGGTGCCGTTTGCCACCGACAGGGTGACGGTCATGCTGCCCGAGAGCGCATCGACGTCGGCAATGCTCAAACCGGTGATCACTTTGGCGGAGTCTTCGTCCGTGGTTTGCGCGGCAGACACGGTGTTGACGGGCGCATCGTTGACGGGCACCAAGGTGACAGTCAGGGTGCTGCTGGTGGTGTTGCCTGCACGGTCGGTGACGGCGTAGTTGAAAACATCGACCGCGTTGGCCGCGATGGTCTTGAGGCTGGTGCTGTTGCGGGTGTAGGTCCAAGTGCCGCTGCTGGCCAAGGCCAGTGTGCCGTAGGTTCCCACGGCAGCGCCGCTGACGGTGTAGCTTTCTGAGCCGTCTTTGGGAGTGACGGTGTCGTTGGTGGACACATCACCGCTCAGGCTGGTGGTGTTTTCTGTGCCGTTGGCGCTGTCGGCTACGGCTTGGGGTGCAGTGGTGTCGACGTTGAAGTTGGCGTTGTCAACCACAGCCACGCTGGCGAGGTTGGCGTTGTTGCCAGCGGCGTCTTTGATGCTGCCGCCGTTGAGCGTGAGCGCATTGGCGGGCAAGCTGATGCCGTTGGTGTCGTTGAGCGTGGCCGCTACGGTGTAGTTGAACTTGAGCACGCGGGCGGTCGAGCTGGCCGCATCGTAAGTGGCTTGCACCAAGGTGCTGCCCACGGTCAAGCCCAACTGGGGCGTGCCGGTGACGATGACGTCTTCACCCAAGTTGACGGTGGCCGTGACCACATCGCCGGTGTTGAGCCAAGTGCCCATCGCGCCGGTGGCGCTGGTGACAGACAAGCTTGTGATGGCGGGCAATACCGCATCGAGCGTGACGGTTTTGCTGGCCGTGGTGACCACGCTGTTGCCATCGGTCGCCGTGGCGGTGATGGTGTTGGCACCCGCGTTGATGACTTCTTTGTCCGCCGCGTTGGGTTGCGTGGCGGTGAAGGTGGTTGAGCCACTGGTCAAGCCAGCGATGTCTGTGCTCGACACAGTGGCCGCGCTGACTGCGGCGGTCAGTTGGGCCGTGGTCATGCCCGACATGTCTTGAATCGAGGTGTAGATGGTGGCGCCGTTGGTGCGGTCCACGTAATCGCCACGGCCCGTGGCCTTGATGCTGTCGAGGCGGTAATAACCGCCCAAGTCGACCTGCACCCAGGCCTCAAACGTGATGCCCGTGCCGGTGCCGTTGATTTCAAACGTGCCTGTGCTGCCATCGGTCACCAGCGATGCGGGGGCCGCTGCCTGCAACGAGGTGGTGACGGTTTTACCCAAGGCCACGTTGTTGCTGCCTTGCATGGCCTGCACTTCGCTGATGGTGAAAACGCCATTGCCGCCTGCCGTGTAAGACGCGCTGCCATTCGTCAAAGTTTTGCGCACCATGACGTAACGGACCATGGGCTCCAACTTCAGGTCGTAAGACCACAAGCCTGTGTTTACGTCGGCCGTGAGTGTGCGTGTGGTGCCGTTGATGTTGATGTTGAGCGACACGCTAGCCCCGTTGGCGGCGGTACCGCTGAGGTGCACGGCTTCGTTGATGGCCAACAAGTTGTCCAGCGACACGGTGTCGATGGTGAGTGTTTTGCCGACCGATTGGCTGACCGCCTCGGTGAAGGTGGAGAAAGCGCTGGTGCCGCCGTTGGTGGCGGTGCTGACGTAGCTGCCCTGCGCGCCGCTGGTTTGGTCCCAGGCACGGAAGCTGAAAGCGTCTGCCGCAATGCCCTCGTAGTTGGCGTTGGGCATGAAGTACACGCGGTTGCTGGCATCGGCTTTGAGCAGCAGGGCATGGGTGTTGCTGGTGGTGGCATCGAGCGCGGTCCAAGTGGTGCCGCTGTCGGTCGAGTAGTAGAGCGTGCCGTTGGCGTTGACGCCCGTGATGGCCATGCCTTGCACAGCGCTGGCGTCCACATCGCTCATACCGGCCAGCCAAGTGCTGACGGCATTGCCCACCGCACCCGAAGGTGCAGCCGAGTTCTGCGCCACAGCGGGCAGGCTGAGGATGGTGTCGGCCAACACAGGCGCGTCGTTGACGGCGGTGACGCTGAGCACCACGGTGCTGGTGGTGATTTGCGCTGCGCCGCCGGTGTTGCCACCGTCGTTGGTGGCCATGGTCAACACGTCGGCGCCGTTGTAGTTGGCCGCTGGGGTGTAGGTGACGGCATTCAACGCGCTCAAGGTGGCGTTGATTTGCGCCAAGGTACCGGTGAGGGTGACGCTGGCGGTGCCGCTATTAGCGATGGTGGCTGTGCCACCCGAAACAGCCACGGTGCCGTGCGCCACCGACAGGGTGACGGTCAGGTTGCCGGTGCCTGCATCGGTGTCAGCAATGACCAGACCGGTGATGACTTTAGACGTGTCTTCGTTGGTGGTGAGCGTGGTCAAAGGCACGGTGTTAACCGGCGCGTCGTTGACAGGGCTGACCGTGATGGCCATGGTGTCGGTGTCGGTCAAGGTGCCGCCACTGCCGGTGTTGCCACCGTCGCTGGTGAACATGGTGAGCGTGTCTGCGCCGTTGTAGTTGGCGGCGGGGGTGTAGCTCACGCCGCTGGCTGTGGCCAACAAGGCGTTGATGGCGCTGGCGGTGCCGCTCAGCTGCACGCTGGCCGTGCCGTTGGTGGCGATGGTCACGCCGGTGGCCGCTTGGGCGTTGAGCACGCCGTGGGTCACGCTCAAGGTGACGGTGATGCTGGCGGTGCCTGCATCGACATCGGTCACGCTCAAGCCGTTGAGGGCGGTGACGGTGTCTTCGTTGGTCACCAGCGTGGCGGGCAAGGTGTTGACCGGTGCGTCGTTGACGGCCGTGACGTTGATGGCCACGGTGTCGATGTCGCTTTGCGGGCCGCCCGAGCCGGTGTTGCCACCGTCGCTGGTGGTCAGGCTCAGGGTGTCTGCGCCGTTGTAATTGAGCGCTGGGGTGTAGGTGACCGCACTGGCGGTCGCCAGCAAGGTGTTGATGGCGCTGGCGGTGCCGCTCAGTTGCACGCTAGTCGTGCCGTTGTTGCTGATCGTGACACCCGTGCCTGCCAGCACGGAGACGGTGCCATGGCCCACGGCCAGGGTGACGGTGAAGCTGCCGCTGGCACCGTCAACGTCAGCAATGCTCAAACCCGAGATCACTTTGGCGGTGTCTTCGGCCGTGGCTTGCGCGGCGGGCACGGTGTTGACCGGCGCGTCGTTGACGGCATTGACCGTCAAGGCCACGTTGCCTGTGGCCGATTTAGTGCCGCCTGCGCCGGTGTTGCCACCGTCACTGACGACCATGCTCAAGCTGTCGCTGCCGTTGTAGTTGAGCGTGGGGCTGTAGGTGACGGCGTTGGTCGTGGCCAACAAGGCGTTGATGGCGCTGACGGTGCCGCTGAGCTGCACGCTGGCGGTGCCGTTGGTGGCAAGGGTGACGCCCGTGCCTGCGAGCACGGTCACGGTGCCGTGCGCCACAGCCAAGGTGACGGTCATGGTGCCGGTGCCTGCATCGACGTCGGCAATGCTCAGGCCTGCAATGGCCAAATTGGTGTCTTCGTTGGTGCTTTGTGCCACGGGCACAACCACGGTCGGTGCGTCGTTGACGGCGGTGACGGTGATGGCCGCGGTGTCGGTGTCGGTCAATGCGCCGCCGCTGCCGGTGTTGCCTGCGTCGCTGGTGCTCATGCTCAGCGTGTCGGCACCGTTGTAATTGGCAGTTGGGGTGTAGGTGACGGCGTTGGTGGTGGCCAGCAAGGTGTTGATGGCGCTGACGGTGCCGCTCAGCTGCACGCTGCTGGTGCCGTTGGTGGTGATCGTCACACCCGCCGTGGTTGCAGCGCTGGCGAGCACCGTCACGGTGCCCTGCACCACGCTGAGGGTGACGGTCATGCTGCCGGTGGCTGCATCGACGTCCGCAATGCTCAGGCCGGTGATGACTTTTGCGGTGTCTTCGGCCGTGGTTTGCGCGGCAGGCACGGTGTTGACAGGTGCGTCGTTGACGGCGGTGACAGTGATGGCGACCGTGTCGGTGTCGGTCAATGCGCCGCCGCTGCCCGTGTTGCCTGCGTCGCTGGTGCTCATGCTCAGCGTGTCGGCACCGTTGTAATTGGCAGTTGGGGTGTAGGTGACGGCGTTGTTGGCACTCAGTGTGGCGTTGATTTGCGCTGCGGTGCCGGTCAAGGTCACGCTGGCGGTGCCGCTGCCTGCGATGGCGGCGCTGCCGCCGGTCACGGCCAAGGTGCCTTGCGTCACGCTCAAGGTGACGGTCATGCTGCCGGTGGCGGCATCGGCATCGGCCACGCTCAGGCCGGTGATGACCAACGCCGTGTCTTCGGTTGTGGTTTGCGCGGTGGGCACGGTGTTGACCGGTGCGTCGTTGACGGCGGTGACGGTGATGGCCACGGTGTCGGTGTCGGCCAATGCACCGCCGCTGCCGGTGTTGCCACCGTCGTTGGTGAGCAGGGTCAGCGTGTCTGCGCCGTTGTAGTTGAGCGCCGGGGTGTAAGTCACCACGTTGGTGGTGGCCAACAAGGTGTTGATGGCGCTGACGGTGCCGCTCAGCTGCACGCTGCTGGTGCCGTTGGTGGTGATCGTCACACCCGCCGTGGTTGCAGCGCTGGCGAGCACCGTCACGGTGCCCTGCCCCACGCTGAGGGTGACGCTCATGCTGCCGGTGCCTGCGTCCAGGTCAGCAATGCTCAGGCCAGTGATGACCAAAGCCGTGTCTTCGGCCGTGATTTGCGCGGCAGGCACGGTGTTGACCGGCGCGTCGTTGACGGCGCTGATGCTGATGGCCACGGTGTCGGAGGCGCTGGAGAAAGCGCTGGTGCCGCCGTTGACGGTGGTGTCGACTTTGTTGCCTGTGGTGCCGCTGGTTTTGTCCCAAGCGACAAAGGTGAGCGCGTCTGCTGTGGTGCCGTTGGTGTTAGCCAAGGGCTTGTAGTACAGGCGTGTGGCCGCGTCAGACGCCAGCAGCAAGGCGCTGATGCTGCTGACGGTGCCCACGGCCGTCCAAGTGGTGCCCGAGTCGGTGCTGTAGTAAAGCGTGCCGTTGGCGCTGTTGGTGCCGGTGATGGCGATGCCTTGCGTCGCGCCGGTGTCGGCATCGGTGATGCCGCCCACCAGGGTGCTGACCAGGTTGCCCACCAAGCCAACTGGCGTGGCAGCGTCTTCGCTCAGGCCAGTCAGGGTGAGTGTGGTGTCTGCCAACACGGGGGCATCGTTGGTGCCGGTGATGGTGACGGTGACGGGCTTGGAGGTGCCGTCGGCACTGACGGCGGTGAAGCTGTCGGTGTAGGTTTGACCTGCCACGAACTGGTTTTGCGCCGAGTTCATGGTGTAGCTCCAGACACCAGCGGTGTCGATGCTGAACTTGCCCCAGCCGTTGGTCCCTGCGGTGTTGGTCTGTGCAGTGAAAGTCGCAGCGCTGTCCACGTCGGTCAGGGTCAGCGTTCCCCCTGCCGTCTGGGCGGTGTCGCTTTCGGTCAGGCTGGCCGTGCTCACGCCGCCGATGACGGCAGCGTCGTTGGAGCCCGTGATGGTGACGGTGATCGTTTGGGAGGTGCCGTCGGCACTGACGGCGGTGAAGCTGTCGGTGTAGTCGGTGCCCGCCACGAACTGGTTTTGCGCCGAGTTCATGGTGTAGCTCCACACACCCGCCGAGGTCAGGCTGAATTTGCCATAGCCGTTGCTGCCTGCGGTGTCCGTTTGCGCACTGAAAGTGGCGGCGCTGTCCGCGTCGGTGATCGTCAGCGTGCCGCTGGCGGTCAGGGCCGCATTGGTTTCGGTCAAGCTGGCGGTGTTGGTGCCACCGATCACGGCCGCGTCGTTGGTGCCGGTGAGCGTGACGGTGATGAGTTGGGTCGTGCCGTCAGCGGCTTTGGCGGTGTAGCTGTCTGTGTAGGTTTGGCCCGCCACAAACTCGTTGTGCGCCGAGTTCATGGTGTAAGTCCACACGCCCGCGCTGTCGATGCTGAACACACCGAAGTTGTTGTTGCCAGCGATATTGCTCTCTACCTGGAAGGTCTGCGCGCTGTCCACGTCGCTGATGCTCAGCGTGCCGGTGGCGGTCTGCGCAGCGTTGGTCTCGCTCAATGCAGCGGTGCTCACACCGGTGATGACAGCGGCGTCGTTGGTGCCGTTGATGGTGACCGTGACGGTCTGCGTGGTGCCGTCGGCCGAGACGGCGGTGAAGCTGTCGGTGTAGGTTTGCCCAGCCACCAGCGCGTTGTGCGCGGCGTTCATGGTGTAGGTCCACGCGCCGCTGGTAGTCAACGTGAAGGTGCCGTAGGCATTGTTGCCCGCCGTGCCCGCTTGGGCCGCAAAGGTGGCGGTGCTGTCGACGTCGCTGATGGTCAATGTGCCGCTGGCGCTTTGCGCTGCGTTGGTCTCGGTCAAGGTGGCGGTGGTGACGCCGCCAATGACTGCCGCATCGTTGGTGCCGGTGATCGTCACAGTGACGAGCTGTGTCGTACCGTCTGCCGATACGGCCGTGAAACTGTCAGCGTAAGTTTGGCCAACGACGAACTGGTCTTGGGCCGAGTTCATGACGTAGGTCCACACGCCTGCGCTGGTGAGGCTGAACTTGCCCCAGCCGCTGGAGCCTGCGGTGTTGGTCTGTGCGGTGAAAACCTCTTGGCCAACGCCATCTTGGTCGGTGATGCTGAGCGTGCCGGTGGCAGTTTGTGCCGCGTTGGTCTCGGTCAGCGATTGGGTGGCGGTGCCGCCCATCACAGCAGGGTCGTTCACGTTGGTCACGCTGATGGCCACCGACTGATCGGTGAAGCCGCCCGCGCTGTTGATGGCGCGCACGGTGACGTCGTACACGTTGTTGGCACCCGCATCGGTGGGGGCCTCAAAGTTGGGCGAGGCCACAAAGGTCAGCGCGCCCGTGCTGGCGTTGATGCTGAACTTGCTCGCATCGGTGCCGCTCAAGCTGTAGCTCAAGGTGCTGTCCGATTGGGTGGCTTGCGCGGTGTAGACCACAGTGGATGTGGCTGTGTTTTCAGCGAAAGTAGCTGTGGCCGCACTGGTGAACACGGGGGCCGCCAAGATGTTGACGTTCAACGCGGCGCTTGGCGCGCTCTCGTTGCCTGCAGCATCGGTGAGCGTGAAGGTCAGGGCCTTGGCACCGGTGGTGAGCGCGCTGTCAGGCGTCAAGTAACCGGTGCTGATGTTGTAGGTGGCAGCGGTCAGCACGCCGTTGACATAGAGCTTGGGCGCGTCGACAAGGCCGGTGCCCACTTGCATGCCAGGCGTGGTGTCGTCGGTGGTGGCCGCTGAGCTGGCGTTGCCCGTGGTGTTGCCCACGTTGTCTTGGTACGACGTTGCAGCCGATGGGGCCGACGGCGCTTGGGTGTCCAGCGTGAAGCTGGTGGTGCCCGCGTTGCTGGTATTGCCCGCTGCGTCGGTGGCCACAGCGCTAACACTGATGCTGCCTTCGCTCAGGCTGTCGCGCTCTGCGCTGGTCAAAACCACGGCCACCGGCGTGCTGCCGTTGCCGATGACGGTTTTGGTGAAGGTGTGCGGTGTGGCTGCGCCGTCAGTGAAGGTCACGACCACGGTCGCGCCCTGCTCTGCCGTGACGCTGACCACGCCGTTGCTGGCGGTGGCTTCTGCGGCTGTTGCGCCGCCTGCTACGCCGGTGCCCAAGGCAAACACAGGCGCGTTGGGGGCAGATGTGTCGAGGGTGAAATTGGCCGTGCCTGCGGGGCTGGCGTTGCCGCCTGCATCGGTGGCGATGGCGCTGACGCTGATGGTGCCATCGGTCAGTGTGGTGAGATCGCCGTTGCTGAGGTGGACTGGCACAGGCGTGCTGCCGTTGCCCGTCACCGTGACGGGCACGCTGTGCGAGCCGTTGGTAAACGTGACCACCACGGTGGCACCCGCCTCTGCGGTGACCAGCACCACGCCGTCGCTGACGGTGTTGACGGTAGCTTCGGCCACGGTGGCACCGTTAGCCACGCCGGTGCCCAAGGTCAGCACGGGGGCCACGGGAGCCGTGGTGTCAACCACGTAGCTGGCGTTGTCGCCCATCGTGATGTGGGTCAACACGGCCGGGTTGCCAGCGGCATCTTTGAGGGTGCTGCCGTTGAGCGTCAAAGCGTTGGCTGCGACGCTGATGCCGTTGGCATCGTTCAAACCGGCTGCGATGGTGGCCGTGAAAGTGAGCGCCGCGGTGCCGGTGCCCCCTGCGTAGTTGGCTTGCACGGTGGTACCACCGATGTTCAAAGCCAACTTGGGCGATCCACCCACGGTGTTGACCGTGACGGCTTCGGTGAAGGTGACGGTGAAGGTGACGGTGTCACCCTCGTTCAGCGTGGTGCCGCTGATACCGGTGTTGGCCGTGATGGCTGGTGCGCCGCTGATGGTGGGCAGCGCGTTGTCGAGCTGCACGGTGGTGCTGGCCGCTGTTGCCGCGTTGCCCACGCGGTCGCTCACGCTCGCGCTGACGGACACGCTGCCGTTGGCAAAGGCGCTGATGTCGGCCTTTTGCGCGACGCTCAACGCCCAAGCGTTGTTCAACACCGTGGCCGTTTTGGTGAAGCTGACAGGCGTGGGTGTGCTGCTGTCGGTGAAGGTCACCGTGACGGTCTGGCCGTCTTCGGCACCGGTGGTGGTGCCGCTGACGGCGAAGTCGTTGTCTTCGGCGGCGTTGACGATGTTGTCGCCGGCCAAGACGGCGTCCAGGGTGATGGTGGGTGCGACGGTGTCGATCAGCGTGTAAGACGTGCTTGCGATTGATGTGGTGTTGGTCGCGTTGGGCGCAGTGCCAATGGTGCTGTCAAGTTGAACCACAACTTGGTAGGACTTACCGCTCTCGAGCAGGCTGGTCCAGTCGGCGTGGTTGGCGAGCGTCCAGTTGGGGCTGCCTTGACTGATGGCGGGCAGGCCGGTGGTCAACTCAACCGTGGTGCCGTTGGTGGGCACAAAGCTGATTTTGGCAATCTCTAAATTGCTGACCGAGCCCCAGGCGGTGCTGGACACCGTGCCGCCGATGGTCATCGCTGCCAACTCAGCGGCGTTGATGCCGTTGGTGGCGTTCACGTTGGTGCCACCGATGCTGACAGTGGTCACCGGATCGGCTGGGTAGAAGGTCCAGTCGGACACGCTGCTGTAGCCTGCAAAGTTGATACCACTCAGCGTACGGAAGGCCCCGTCATCGATCGTGGCGTAGTAAGTTTTGCCGACGACAAAGTCGTTCGCAGGGTTGATGGTGACGCTGGCTTGGCTGATCGTCACCACACCGTCGATGATGGTCGCGTTGTCTGCGTCAATGGAGGCAACCAAGGTGTTGCCAACGGTGTCATAAAGTTTGATTTTCTTGCCTGCAACCGCCACCACGTCCTGGTTGAAAACGATTTTCAAATCAGCCACTGATGCAATCGCATCACTCACCTTGGTGACCACGATCAACGGGGTGTTGTCGAAGTGCATCAAGCTGGTGGCGCTGGGCGTGTCGTCGCGCAAACCGTAGGCATTTTCGGCCACAGCTTGGAAGCTGAAATCGGCTTTGACGGTGCTGATGGCCGTGGGTGTGAAAGTCCAAGTGCCTGCAACAGCATCGACGGTGGCCACACCCAAGCGGGTGCCGCTGACGGTGTCGTACACGGCAATGACTTCGCCTGCAGCCAGCGTGCCCGTGAAGGTGCCTGCCAGTGTGGGGGTGGCATCGTCGCTGAAATCAGGATTAGCAAGGGCTCCGGTGACCACGCCAAAGTCGTCAGTGACGCTCGTGAGCGTGACGTGCGCTTGCGGCACATCGGCCACGGCATGCAAACCGGCCAAGGTGCTGAGCGCACTGCCGTTGTCTGGCGTGCTGGCCAAAGCGGTGATGACGCGCGACAAGTTGGCAGTGGTGACGCCGGTGACACCCAAGAGCGTGAGCTGGGCAACGATGTCAGCAGCCGGGGCGGTGGGCGTGATGCCCGCTGCGATGTTCATCACAGTTTGCACAGCATCTGCCAAGGCTTGCACCCCGGCCACGGTGTTCACGTCGCCTGCGGACTTGAGGTCGATCACATCGGCCAACAAGCTAACTTCTGCGGCGCTGTCCACACCGGTCACACCAATGGCGGCGTATTGCTCGGCGGTGGGTGCGGCGGCGTTATCGTCGCTGCCATCGGCGCTGGCGAGGATGGTGTTGTAGGCGTTGACGAGGGTTTGAATTTCAGCCGGTGTGTCCACCGACAAACCGGTGACGGTGGCCGAAGCCAAGGCGTCGTTGATGGCGTTGAGGTTGCCGGACACAAAGCCGGTGACGCCGGCATTGGCGTAATCGGTGGCTGTGGGCGGTGTGCCTGTCGATGAGCTCAAACCGGCGGTGTTGGCCTGTGCAAACGTGCTGATGGCCGTGACAGCGGTGTTGATGGTGGTCACCAAGGTCTGCAGCTCAGACTGGCTGTCGACACCGGTGCCGTTCGCATTGGTCGCGGCGATGGCAGCTTGAATAGCCGCCAAGTTTTCTGCGGTCACGCCGCTGAGGCCTAGCGCTTGCAACTGCGCCACCGACACGGTGCCCGTGCCTGCCGCGTTGGCCATGACGGTGGTGACGGCGTTGGCCAGGGTTTGCACCTCGGCCACGGTGTCCACGTCGGTGCTGACTTTGCTGCCGATCACATCGCCCAAGAGGGTTTCTTTGACGCCGGTGGTGACACCGGTCACGCCGATGGCGGTGTATTGCGCTGCCGTGGGGTCTGCACCCGCGTCTGGGGTGGCTCCGTTGGCTTCGCTCAGAACAGCGTTGTAGGCATCGACGATGGTTTGCACTTCAACGCGGGTATTGGCGAGTTCACCATTGACGGCGGCGCTGGCCAGCGCGTCTTGAATGGCGGCGAGGTTGTTGGCATCGACGCCGGTGACGGCGGCGGCCGTGAAATGGTTGAGTGCCGGGCTGGTGCCCGTGGCGGCAACCAAACCCGTGGTGTTGGTTTCGGCAAAGGCGCTGATCACATTCAGCGCGTCGCTGGCCGCATTGGCTGCTGCGGTGATGACGGCCTGCACTTTGGCCAGGCTGTCGGTATCGCTGCCGCTGTCGGTTTTGGCGGCGATGGCGGCCAGCACGGCCGGCAGGTTGTCGGGCGTGACGCCGCTCAGGCCTGCTTGCGCAAAGTGCGTTGCATTGAGCGCAGGCGTGCTGGTGCCTGTAGCGGCCACGCTTTGGATGGCGTTGGCAATGGTGGCCAGCTCGTTGAGCTTGGCAATGGTGTCCACCTGAGCGGTTTGCAGGCCGCCCACGATGTCGTTGAGCAAGGCCAGGTTGTCGGCGTCGGTGGCCGCGTTGCCGATGCTCGCGCCGATGAGGGCGTATTGCGCTGCGGTCGGATCGACAGTGGGCGTTGCGTCAGCTGTGGTGTCGCCCGTGGTGTTGGTGGTGTCGTTGGCTTCGCCCAAGATGGCGTTGTAAGCGTTGACGATGGCTTGCACTTCGGCCGTGGTGTTGGCGCCGTCTTTGTCGTTGGCGTTGCCCAGCGTGGCGTCGGAGCCTGTCTGGTGGTCGATGGCGTCGTTGATGGCGCTCAAGTTGGCCGAAGCACCACCCGTCACACCAGCCACACCGGCGTCGGCGTAGTCTTGCGCGGTGGGCGCGGAGTTGTTCACACCGTCTTCGGCATAAGCCGCGATCTTGTTGATCGCTGCAGTCTGCGCAGCCGCTGCAGTGGTGATGACGGCTTGCACCTTGCTCAAGCTGTCGGTGTCTGTGCCGCTGTCGGTTTTGGCGGCGATGGCGGCCAGCACGGCCGGCAAGTTGTCGGGCGTGACGCCAGACAGACCCACTTTGGCGAAGTCGGTTTCGGTCAATGCAGGCGCAGGTGTGCCACCGGCAGCCAAAGTTTGGATGGCGTTGGCAATGCGGGCGAGTTCGTTGATCTCGGCCACGGTGTCCACATCGGCAGCTTGCTTGCCCGCGACGATGTCGCTGAGCAAGCTGAAGTTTTCAGCGTCGTTCGCGGCGGCACCGATGTCTGCGCCCACCGCGGCGTATTGCGCTGCGGTGGCGTTGGGGGTGGTGGCTGCGGGGTTGTTGCCTGCACTGTCGGCGGCGTCATTGGCTTGGGCGAGGATGACTTGGTAGGCGTTGACGATGGCTTGCACTTCGGCGGTGGTGTCGGCCGCGTCTTTGTCGTTGGCGTTGCCCAAGATGGCATCGCTGCCCTTTTGGCTGTTGATGGCGTCGTTGACGGCATTCAAATTGCCCGAAGCCCCACCCGTCACACCGGCCACACCAGCGTCGGCATAGTCTTGTGCGGTAGGCGCGGGATTGTTCACGCCATCTTCGGCATAGGCCGCGATCTTGTGGATCGCCGCTGTTTGCGCGGTGGCAGTTGAGGTGATGACAGCTTGCACCTTGCTCAGGCTGTCGGTGTCTGCACCACCGTCGGCTTTGGCCGCGATGGCAGCGAGCACGGCGGGCAGGTTGTCCACGGTCACGCCAACCAGACCGACTTTGGCAAAGTCGGCTTCGGTCAGTGCAGGCGTGCTTGTGCCTGTGGCCGCCACAGTTTGGATGGCGTTGGCAATGCGGGCGAGTTCGTTGATCTCGGCCACGGTGTCGACGTTGGCAGCTTGCAAGCCACCCACGATGTCGTTGAGCAAGGCCAGGTTTTCAATATCGCTGGCCGCAGCGCCGATGTCGGCACCGACCAGCGCGTATTGCGCGGCGCTCGGGTTCACCCCGGGTGTGGCGTCAGCGGTGTTGTTGCCGGCGCTGCCATCGACATCGTTGGCTTCAGCCAAGATGACTTTGTAGGCATCGACGATGGCTTGCACTTGGGGCGCAGTGGTAGCGGCTGCGCCGTTGACGGGGGCACTGGCCAAAGCGTCGTTGATGGCGTCGATGTTGTTGGCATTGACGCCCACCACACCGGCGGCCACGTAAGTGCCGAGCGCAGGCACGGTGCCCGTAGCGTCAACCAAACCGCTTGCGTTGGCGTTGGCAAAGGTGCTCAAGTCGCCCAAGGCGACCACGGCGGCGGCGGCGGCGGCGGTGACGATGGTTTGCAGCTCGCTCAAGCTGTCGGTCTGCGTGCCGTCGTCGGCTTTGGCAGCGATGGCGGCCAGCACGGCAGGCAGGTTGTCGGTGCTCACGCCCGTCAACCCCACCGAGGTGAAGTCGGTCGCGGTCAATGCCGGGTTGGACGTGCCACCCGCGGCGATCAATTCGATGGCGTTGGCAATGCGGGCCAAGTTGTCGATCTTGGCGACGGTGTTGACACCGCTGCTTTGTTGGCCGCCGATGATGTCGCTCAACAAGTTGAAGTTTTCACCGTCAGTAGCGGCAGCGCCAATGTCGGCACCGATGGCCGCGTATTGCGCAGCGGTGGCGTTGGGCGTAGTAGCCGCCGTGTTGTCGCCTGCAGTGGCGTCCGCATCGTTGGCTTGGGCCAGGATGGTGTTGTAGGCATCGACGATGGCTTGCACTTCGGCAGTGGTGTCCGCACCGTCTTTGTCGTTGGCATTGCCCAAGACGAGGTCGCTGCCCTTTTGGCTGTTGATGGCGTCGTTGATGGCGCTGAGGTTGGCGGTACTCACACCCTTCACACCTGCAGCGGCGTAATCGGTCGTGGCCGGTGCGGTGGCACCCGTTTCGGCATAGGTGGCAATCAGGTTGATCGCGGTGGTTTGCGCAGCGGCTGAGGCCGTGATGATCGTTTGCAGCTCACCCAGCGTGTCGGTCTGCGTGCCGTCGTCGGCTTTGGCCGCGATGGCAGCGAGCACGGCGGGCAGGTTGTCGGTGGTCACACCGGTCAGGCCCAACGTGACGAAGTCGGCCACGCTCAGTGCGGGCGTGGCTGTGCCGTTGGTCGCCGTCAACTGGATGGCGTTGGCGATGCGGGCCAAAGTGTTGATCTCGGCGACGGTGTCCACGTCAGCGGCTTGCTTGCCTGCGACGGCATCGTTCAAGAGGCCGAGGTTTTCAATGTCGTTGGCGGCGGCGCCAATATCGGCACCGATGAGTGCGTATTGATCGGCGGTGGCTTTGTCTGCGGTGTCGGCGGTGGTGTTGCCTGCGCTGTTGGCCACGTCGTTGGCTTGCGCCAAGACGGTGTTGTAGGCGTTGACGATGGCCTGCACTTGCGCGCTGGTGTTGGCGGCTTGGCCGTTTACGCTGGCACTGGCCAAGGCGTCTTTGATGGCGTTGAGGTTGGTCGCATCGACGCCGGTCACGCCAGCGGCGGTGAAGTCAGCCAGCACAGGCGCGGTGCCTGTGGCGCTGGCCAAACCGGTGGCGTTGGTTTCGGCGTAGGCGCTGAGGGTGGTCAGTGCGCTGGCGGCGGCTTGGGCGGTGCTGCTCAAAATGGCTTGCAACTCGCTCAAGGAATCGGTGGCGCTGCCGTCGTTGTTTTGCGCGGCGATGGCGGCCAACACAGCAGGCAGGTTGTCGATGGTCACGCCGGACAGACCAGCTTTGGCAAAGTCTGCTGCGGTCAGCGCAGGCGTGGCTGTGCCGTTGGCTGCAACCAATTGGATGGCGTTGGCGATGCGTGCCAAGTCGTTGATGACCGCGATGGTGCTGACGTCGGTGGCTTGCAAGCCGCCGACGATGTCGTTCAAGAGGTTGAGGTTTTCTGCATCGGTGGCAGCACCGCCGATGTTGGCACCGATCAAGGCGTATTGATCGGCAGTGGGGTTGGTGCCCGGCGTGGCGTCGGGCGTGGTGTTGCCTGCGGCGTTGGTGGCGTCGTTGGCCTCGTCAAGAACAGCGTTGTAGGCGTTGACGATGGCCTGCACTTTGGCGGTGGTGTCCGCCTCAGAAAGACCCACAGGCAGACTGGCCAGCGCGTCGTTGATGGCGCTCAGGTTGTTGTCGTTCACACCGGTCACACCGGCGTTGACGTAAGCGCTCAACACAGGCGCTGTGCCCGTGCTGGCGTTGACCAAGCCCGTGGTGTTGGTTTGTGCAAAACCGCTGAGTGCGGTCAAAGCGCTGGCAGCGGCGGTGGCAGCAGCAGTCACCACGGCTTGCAGTTCGCTCACGCTGTCGACGGCACTGCCGTCGTCTGTGGTGGCCACGATGGCGGCACGCACAGCGCTCAGGTTGTCGTCGGTCACGCCAGTGATGCCCAGCGCTTCGAGTTGCGCTTTGGTGAGGGTGCTGGTGGCACCCGCGCCCAAGGCCGCGGCGGCCATGACCGTAGACACGGCATCGGCCAGGGTTTGCACTTCGGACACTTGGTCCACATCGGCGGCGGCCAGCGCATCGATGCGGTCGCCCAGCAAATTGGCTTTGGCCGTGCTGTCAACACCGCTCACGCCGATGGCGGCGTAGTTGGCTTGGGTGGGGTTGGCTGTGGCTGCCGTGTTGGCGTTGTTCAGGATGGCGTTGAAGCCGTCCACGATGGCTTGCACTTTGGCGGCGGTGTTGGCTTGCGCGCCGGTGACGTCTGTGTCGTTCAGGGCGTCGTTGATGGCGGCCAAGTTGTTGGCCGTGACGCCTGTGACGCCCGCAGCAAGGTACTGCGCGACGCTGGGGGTGGTGGCCGTTGCCGTGTTGTCTTGGGCTGCCGCTTCGATGGCGGAGGTGGCGTTGATGGCATTGTTCACCACCGTTTGCACGCCGCTCAGACTGTTGAGTTCGGTGACATCTACCGCAGCCGTCAGTGCGGCTTGCACCGTGCCGAGGTTGGCAGAGGTCACGCCGGTGATGCCCAACGCGGCCAATTGCGCCTCGGTGGGGGTGCCGTTCATCACGGCTTGCACAGCGTCGGCCAGGGCTTGCACTTGGTCGACGGTGCTGACGTCGGTGGTGCCTTTGCCGTCGATGACATCACCGAGCAGGCTTTCTTCTGGCGCGGTGTCCACACCACTCACGCCGATGGCGGCGTAGTTGGCTTGCGACGGATGGGTGGCATTGTTGGCACCGCCGGTGGCGTTGTTGAGAATGGCGTTGTAGCCGTCCACGATGGCTTGCACTTTGGCAGCGGTGTCGGCTTGCGTGCCGGTGACGTCTGCGTCGTTCAAAGCGCTGTTGATGGCGGCCAAGTTTTGAGCGGTCACACCGGTCACGCCCAAGGCTTCGTATTGGGTTGTGCTGGGGCTGGTGGCGCTGGCGGTGTTGGCTTGCGCCGCAGCTTCGATGGCGGCCAGAGCGTTGATGGCGTTGCTCACCACCGTTTGCACGCCGCTCAAGGTGTTGAGTTGCGTGGCGTCGGGAGCGGCAGTCAAGGCCGCTTGCAAGGTGCTGAGGTTGGCAGTGGTCACGCCGCTGATGCCCAGCGCTTCGAGTTGCGCTTGTGTGGGGTTGCCGGTCATCACGGCTTGCACGGCGTCGGCCAAGGCTTGCACTTGGGTCACGGTGTTCACATCGGCCAACGCTTTGGCGTCGATCACATCGCCGAGCAAGGTGACTTCTTGGGCGCTGTCCACGCCATTGACGCCGATGGCAGCGTAGTTGGCTTGCGACGGGTCGGTGGCGTTGTTGGCCACGCCATCGGCGTTGCCGAGGATGGCGTTGTAACCGTCCACGATGGCTTGCACTTTGACAGCGGTATTGGCCTGAGTGCCGGTGACGTCTGCGTCGTTCAAGGCGCTATTGATGGCGGCCAAGTTTTGGTCGGTCACGCCCGTCACGCCGAGCGCGTCGTATTGCGCGGCGGTGGGGCTGGTGACGCTGGCGGTGTTGTCTCGCGCCGCGGCTTCGATGGCAGACAAGGCGTTGAGGGCCTCGGTCACCACGGTTTGCACACCGCTCAGGGTGTTGAGTTCGACAGCGTCAACAGCAGCAGCCAGTGCGGCTTGCACGCTGCTGAGGTTGGCGGGGGTCACGCCAATGATGCCCAATGCCACGAGCTGCCCTTGGGTAGGGTTGCCGTTCATCACGGCTTGCACGGCGTCGGCCAAGGTTTGCACTTTGGACACGCTGTCCACATCGGTGCTGCCTTTGGCGTCGATCACGTCACCGAGCAAGGTGACTTCTTGGGCGGTGTCCACACCGTTCACGCCGATGGCGGCGTAGTTGGCTTGCGTAGGGTTGGCCTTGGTCGCATCGTCGGCGTTGTTCAAGATGGCGTTGAAGCCGTCCACGATGGCTTGCACTTTGGCGGCGGTGTTGGCTTGGGTGCCGGTGACGTCTGCGTCGTTCAGGGCGCTGTTGATGGCGGCCAAATTGGCAGAGCTGACGCCGGTCACGCCCATGGCGAGGTATTGCGCATCGCTCGGGGTCGTGGCGGTGGCGGTGTTGCTTTGCGCGGCGGCTTCGATGGCGGCCAAGGCGTTGATGGCGTTGCTCACCACAGTCTGCACACCGGCCTGCGTGTTGAGGTGCGTGGCGTCGTTGGCCTCGGTGGAGGCCGCGAGCGCGGCTTGCACGGTGCTCAAGTTGGCGGGTGTCACGCCGCTGATGCCCAGGGCTTCGAGTTGGGCTTGTGTGGGGTTGCCCGTCATCACGGCTTGCACGGCGTCGGCCAGCGCTTGCAGTTTGGTGAGGGTGTCCACATCGGGGGTGGTTTTGCTGTCGAGCACTTCACCCAAGAGGCTGAGTTCTTGCGGGGTGTCTACACCGTTCACACCGATGGCGGTGTAGTCGGTGGCCGCAGGGTCGGCTGCGTTGCCCGGCACGCCGTCGGCGGTGCCCAAGATGACGTTGTACGCATCAACGATGGTTTGTACTTTGGCGGCCGTGCTGGCCTGCGTGCCGCTGATGTCTGCGTCGTTCAAGGCGCTGTTCATGGCGCCCAAGTTTTGCGCCGTCACGCCGCTGATGCCCAAGGCTTCGTACTGAGCCACGGTGGGGTTGGCGGCGGTGGCGTTGTTGTTTTGTGCGGCCGATTGGATGGCCGTCAGCGCGCTTTGGTAAGCGGTGACTGCCGTGTCGATCACGCCTTGCAACGCGCTGAGCGAGTCGGTGGCCGCGCCACTGTCGGGCTGCGCGGCGATGGCGTTGAGCACGGCACGCAAGTTGTCAGGCGTGGTGCCGGACAAGCCCAACAACGCCAAATCGACTTGGGTCAAAGCGGGCGCAGGTGTGCCACCTGCGGCCAAGGTTTGAATGGCGTTGGCGATGCGCGCCAGTTCGTCGATCTCGGCGATGGTGTCCACACCGGCCGTGGTTTTGGCGCCCACGATGTCGTTGAGCAAGCTGAGGTTTTCTGCATCGCTGGCAGCGGCACCAATGCTGGCCCCGATTTGCGCGTAATGCGCCGGTGTGGGGTTGCTGGCTGGGTTGGCATCGGCCAAGTTGCCGTTGGCCTCGGTCAACACGGCTTTGTAGGCGTTGACGATGGCTTGCACTTCAGCGGCGGTGTCGGCTTTGGCGCTGTCGATCACCAAGCTGGCCAAGGCGTCGTTGATGGCGTTGACGTTGTTGGCATCGACACCAGTGACACCGGCAGCGGCGTAGTCGGTGTGCGCGGGGGCCGTGGCCGACTGAGCGAGGGCGTTGGCCAGCCCGCCTGTTTGGGCTTGGGCAAAACCACGCAAGGTGCTCAACGCGTTGTTGTAGCCGGTGATGGCCGCATCGATCAAACCTTGAAGTTCGGTCTCGCTGGCGATGGGCGTGCCGTCGGTGTTGCCTGCCGCGATGGCGGCCTGCACAGCAGCCAAGTTGTCGGGGGTAACGGTGTGTGCAGCACCCGTGCCGCCGGTGAGGCTGTTGAGTTGGGTGGCGTCGGGGCCGGTTTGGCCTGCGGCACCGGTGTAGGTGACGGTGGCGGCCACGGCGTTGGCCAAGGTTTGCAGCTCGTCCACGGTGTTCACATCGGCCGCGACTTTGGCACCAATGACGGCACCAAGCAAGGTTTCTTTGGCCGATGAGTCCACACCGGTCACGCCCACTGCGGCGTATTGGGCTTGCGTGGGGTCGGTGGTGGTTGTGGCGTCTGCAGCGCTGCCATTGGCCTCGGCCAAGATGGCGGTGTAGGCGTTGACGATGGCTTGCACTTTGGCCACGGTGTTGGTGGCGGTGCCATCCACCGCGGCACTGGCCAGCGCGTCGTTGATGGCGGCGAGGTTGGTGTTGTCCACACCGGTGATGCCGGCTTTGGTGTAAGTGGTTGCGTCGGGCGTGCTGCCGCTGGCGTTGACCAAACCTGTGGCATTGGCTTGCGCGAAAGTGGTGAGGGTGCTCAGCGCCGCGTTGACCACGAACGTGGTGGTGCCGGTGTTGGCCGGGTCGGTGCCCAAGTTGCCCGCTGCGTCGGTGCTGGTGACGGTGACGGTGTACGTGCCGTCTTCGTTGACCAGCGTGGCAGGCAACGTCAGGTTGGCGCTGCCTGCAGCCGCTTCGGCTGCGGTGACAGTGTGGCTGTCGGTGCGCAGTGTGTTGTCAGGGGCCTTGAAGGTGAAGCTGAGCGTGTCGCCGGTTTTGCTGCCGCTGGGCAGTGTGATTTGGTACTGCAGGCCATCGGCCAGCTCGGTCTGGTTCACGCCGTTGACGGCTTCGACCAAGGTGAGCGCAGGCGCAGGAATGGCGGCGTTGCTGCCGTCTGGGTTTTGGCCCGGGGCTTGGGTGTCGAGCGTGAAGCTGGTCGATGCGCTGACGTGGCTGGTGTTGCCCGCCACGTCTTGGATGGTCACGGTGACGGTGTAGTTGCCGTTTTCGGCAACAACGGCGTTGGCACCGCTGCTAGGCAGCGTCACGCTGGCCGTGCCATTGCTGGCTTCTGTCGCGGTGAGTGTGTGGTTGAACGTGCGCACGGTGCCGTTGGGTGCCGTGACCGCGATTTGCACCACATCGTTTGCCACCGAGCCTGTGGGCAAGGTGACATCAACCTGAATGCCACCGCCATCGGCGAGCTCGGCTTTGTTGATGCCAGGTGTGGCGTTGATGCTCTCGGGCAACACCGCGTTGGGCGATGCCACGGCGGCATCGCTGCCATCTGGGTTTTGACCCGGCGCTTGGGTGTCCACGGTGAGGCTAGGACTTTGCTGAGTGACACTGCCGTAGCGGTTGGTGACGCTCAACTGCGCGGTTTGTGCGCCATTGGTTAGGCTGTGCACAGCGGCAGCTGGCACGATGAGCAAAAAGGTGTTGGCCGCATTCGCGCCCACGCCCGCTTGCACCGTGACAGTAGCTGGTGAAATGGGATACGTCACACCGCCCACGGTGAAGGTGACCGCAGAGCCGACTTGCGCGTCGGTGGTGCCGGAGACGATCAGGTCTTGGCTGCTCTCAACCGCGTTGATGTAGCCATCGCCCGCGAGCGTGTTGAGCGTGACCACGGGCGGCGTGCTGAAAATTTTCAGCTCACTGCTGCCCATGTCGTTTTTGGTGACACCGCCAGCCACCACGGTGACCGACACGTCGTAGGTGCCATCGGCCAAAGGCGTGAAGCCGGTGAACAGACTGGTGTTCAGGCTCCAAGTTTTGGTGCCCGCGTTGTAGCTCAAGCCAGCAGGCATCGAGGCGATGGTGCCGGTGATGGTTTGGCCGTTAACACTGACCGTGATTTGGTCGGCGCCTGCCAAGGCGATGTAATTGCTGCTGACCGCTGGGTCTGCGCCCACCGAAATGAGTTTGGACGCCTTGCCAGTCAGTGTGGGCGTGGCTGCATAAGCACCGTTGGACATGACGCCGTGCGTGAACACGTTGTCCACCGTGGGCACATCGGGGTAGGCCGTGTTCACGAACAGGCTGAAGTGGTCTTCGACTGTGGGGTTGCCCGCCACGTCGGTGGCCTGCACGCTCACGCTGTAGGTGTTGCCGTGGTTCAACGCGATGGCGTCGGCCGTGGGCAAGGTGATGGTCCAGGTGTTGGGCTGCGCGCTTGCACCGGCTTGCACGGTGGCGGCGTAAGTGATGCCATTGAGCGTGACTTGCACGCCCTGCCCCGCTTCGGCATTGGTCGTGCCTTGAATCTTCACGTCCGTAGCCACCGTGGTGAGCACCGTGCCGCGCTCGGCAGCATCAAACTCGCCGGTGGCGTTGGTGGGTAAGGACACGGCGTCGCCCGAAATGCGCGTCACAAACAGGGTCGGTGCGGTCGCATCCAAAACGAAGTTGCTGACGCTGTCGGCGGTGATCAAACCATCGCTGATGCGCGTGATGTTGCTGGTGAGGGTGTAGCTGCCGTCTTCGTCCACCGCGGTGCGTGGCACCGTCAAGGTGACGCTGCTGCTGGCTACGTCTTGCGCCGTCAGCGTGTGTGTGACGCTGCGCAGATCGCCATTCGGGTCTTTGAGTGACAGGGTCAGTACGTCGCCCACGCTGGCCAGGGCAGGTACGCCCACCACGGTTTGCAAGCCGTTCAGCAACTCGGTGGCGCTCACGCCACTGGTGGCTTCGGCCATCGTCACAGGGGCGGTGCTGGCCAGCCAGTTGACGGTGTTGACCAACGTTTGCACTTCGCCCAAGGTGTCCACGGTGCTGGCATCGCTGCCCAGCACGGCGGTGTCAATGGCGGCGAGCACGCGGCTCAGGTTGGCCGTGGTCACGCCTGACACGCCGATGGCCAGAAGGTCTGCAGCGGTCAACGCGACGGCAGGGGTTTGACCCAAGCCCACTTGCACCACACGCTCGGCAATGCTGGCGAGGTTCAAAATTTTGGCTGCGCTGTCCACGCTGGTGCTGCCCGACTTGTCCAAGATGTCGTTGAACAAGGCGCGGTTGAATTCCAGAGCAATGACTTGGCTCAAACCCAAGGCGGTGATGTCGGCGTTGTCGAGCACCGCACCGGTGCCTGCCGTGCCATCGGCCAGCGCGCGGATTTGCTGCACGGCATCCACCAAGGCTTGAATTTTGGCGGGACTGTCCACCTCAGCGCCATGGATGGCAACAGTGTCGAGCATGTCGTTGATGAGGGCGACGTTGTCGGCGCTCACACCCGTCACGCCTGCGGAGACGTATTCCGCCACGCTGGGGCTGGTGGCGGTGGCGGTGTTGTTTTCAGCTGCACCGGTGATGGCGTTCAAGGCTTGGGTGATGTGGTCCACCAAAGCTTGCAAGCGGGCTTGGTCGACGGGTGCAGCGCTGGTGGCACTGCCGTTAGCGGCTTCGAGCGCGCTCAAAACGGCGGCCAAATTGGCCTCGGTGACACCTGTGACTAGGTGGCTCAAATCGGCCACGGTGGGCACGGTGCCCGATGCGGTGGCTGCGGCAGCGCTGGTGTAAGCGAGCACGACTTTGGCGGCGTCGGCCAGCGTTTGCAGCTCGGCCACGGTGTCCACATCGGTGGCCGTTTTGCTGTCGACCACATCGCTGATGAGCGCGGCAGTGGCGGCGCTGACACCGGTCACGCCGAGGTTGGCGTAGTCGGTGGCGGTGGCCGTAGCGGTGGCGTCACCGTCGGTGCCGTTGGCCGCGTTCAGCACTTTGTTGAACGCGTTGACGATGGCTTGCAACTCGGCCGGCGTATCGGCCTTGGCGCCGTCCACGGCGGCCGAAGCCAGCGCGTCGTTGATGGCGTCCACATGGGTGGCGGTCACGCCGGTCACACCCGCGTTGGTGTAGGTGGTGGCATCAGGCGCTGTGCCTGTGTGCAAGGCCAAACCCAGCGCGTTGTTTTGCGCGAAGCTGCTCAGCGCGTTCAGCGCAAGACTGACGTTGTCCACGGCGGTTTGCAATTGGCTCAAAGAATCGGTCTCGCTGCCGTTGTCGTTTTTGGCGGCGATGGCGGCCAGCACGGCAGACAGGTTGTCGGGCGTGACACCGGTGAGACCGATCAGGCTCAGGTCTGTTTCGGTGAGCGCAGGCGTGGCTATGCCTCCAGCTGCAAGGGTCTGGATGGCGTTGGCGATGCGGGCCAGCTCATCAAGTTCGGCGATGGTGTCCACACCTGTCGCGGTTTTGGCGCCCACCAGGTTGTTGAGCAAGGCGAGGTTTTGCGGCGCAGTGGCTGCTGCGCCAACGCTGACGCCAAGGGCGGCGTATTCGGCGGCAGTGGGGTTACGCGTGGCATCGGCATCGGGTGCCGCGCCATTGGCTTCGCCCAAGATGGCGTTGTACGCATCGACGATGGCTTGCACTTCAGCGGCTGAATCGGCTTTGCTGCCATTGATAGCAGCGCTGTTGAGGGCTTCGTTGATGGCCGCCAGATTGCTGGACGTGACACCGCTCACACCCGCGGCGGTGTATTGCGTGGCGTTGGGGCTGATGGCGAAGGCGCTGTTGTTTTCAGCTGCAGCGCTGATGGCGCTCAAGGCGGCGGTGTAGCCACTCACAGCTTGGTTGACCAAGGTTTCGAGTTCGGCTTGGGTGGCCACAGCCATGCCGTCCACATTGGCCGATGCCAAGGCGGCGAGCACAGCAGCCAAGTTGTCGGGGGTGACGGGGCTGGTGTTGCCGTTTGACGCGGAATGGGTCAAGGCATTGAGCTGGTCAACGCTGGGCGCAGTTTGGCCCTGTGCGGCGGTGTAGGCGACCGTGGCGGCAACGGCGTTGGCCAGTGCCTGCACTTCAGCGGCGCTGTCGATGGCGCCCACTGTTTTGCTGTCGATCACGGTGCCCAGCAAGCCTTCTGTGGCGCTGGTGACGCCGGTCACGCCAATGGCGGCGTAGTCGGTGGTGGTCGGCGTGGTGCTGGCGTTGCCTGCTATGCCGTCAGCGGTACCGAGGATGGTGTTGTAACTGCTGATGAGGGCTTGTAGTTCAGCGGGGGTGTCCACCTCGGTGCTGGTGATGGTGCCGCTGTTGAGGGCGCTGTTGATGGCCGCCAGATTGCCGGCGTTCACGCCGGTCACACCTGCCGCCGCATATTGCGCCACGCTGGGGTTGCTGTCGGTGGCGCTGTTGTTTTGCGCGGCGTTTTGGATGGCGTTGATCGCCTCGATATAGGCCGTCAGGTTGTTCACCACGCCCTGCACTTCGCCTGTGGTGTCGGTGCCTGCGCCATCGGTGCTGTTGCCGTTGAGCAAGTTGTTCAGCGCTGGCAAGTTGGCAGAGGTGACGCCGGTCACGCCCGCGAGGGTGTAGACGTTTTCGGAAGGCGATGTGGCACTGGCGTTGTTGGCTTGGGCAGCGCTGCTGATGACGCTCAGGGCGCTCTCTTTGGCAGCGGTGTTGGCGCTGGCGGCTGCTGTGGTGGCTTCGGCGACGGCCGATGGATCGGTTTCGTTGGCGGCTGCGGCTGCGTTGTGTGCGGCAGTGGCCGCTTGGGTGGCGGCAGTGGCTTTGGCTGCGGCGTCGGTGGCTGCCGTTTCAGCGGCGGCTTGTTTGACGCTCAGTGCGGCCAGCTCGGTGCCGGTTGGCGGTGTGCTCAAGCCTGCGACGGCGTTGTTCACGGCTGTTTGTGCGGCGTTCGCTGCGGCGGCGGCTGTGTTGGCTGCCATCGCCGCATTGTGTGCGGCGACGGCCAAGGCATCCACTTGAGCGTCGGTGGTGGTTTCACTTGCAGTGGCGGCCGTGTTGGTTGCAGAGGCGGCGCTGTTGGCGGCGGTGGCTGCGATGTTGGCTGCAGCCACGCTGGCGGGCTCGCTTTCGCCTGCGGCAATGGCGGCGTTTTGTGCGGCAGCGGCGGCAGCTGTGGCTTCTGTGGCTTTGGTAGCGGCCTCGGTGGCGGCAGCTTGGGCGGCGGCTTGTTTGACTTCCACAGCGGCTAATTGCGCGGGGGTGGCAGGGGTGCCGAGTGCGGCCACGGCATTGGCCAATTCGCCCTTGGCCAGTGTGGCAGCGGTGGCGGCTTGGTTGGCTGCCGTCGCAGCATTGAGTGCAGCAGCAGCCAAGGCATCCACTTGGCTGTCGGTGGTGGTTTCGCTGGCTGTGGCGGCCGTGTTGACGGCGGTGGCTGCGCTGTTAGCAGCAGCAGCGGCGGTGTTGGCGGCGGCTGCGCTGGCGGGTTCGCTTTCGCCTGCGGCAATGGCGGCGTTTTGTGCGGCAGCGGCGGCAGCTGTGGCTTCTGTGGCTTTGGTAGCGGCCTCGGTGGCGGCAGCTTGGGCGGCGGCCTGTTTAACTTCCACAGCGGCCAATTGCGCGGGAGTGGCAGGGGTGCCGAGTGCGGCTACGGCATTGGCCAATTCGCCTTTGGCCAGTGTGGCGGCGGTGGCGGCTTGGTTGGCTGCCGTCGCCGCATTGAGTGCGGCAGCAGCCAAAGCATCCACTTGACCGTCGGTGGTGGTTTCGCTGGCAGTGGCGGCCTCGTTGGCGGCTTGAGCAGCGGTGTTGGCGGCAGCAGCAGCCGTATTGGCGGCGGCGACCGAAGCAGGGTCGGGCGCGTTGAGAGCGGCCGCCGTTGTATGCGCCAATTGGGCGGCAACAAGAGCCGCCGCCGCTTTGTCACGGGCCACAGCAGCGGCGGCTTGGGCTGCCGCTTGCTTGGCTTCCACGGCAGCCAGTTGGGCAGGCGTGGCAGGTGAGCTCAGAGCGGCCACAGCTGCAGCCAAATCGGCTTTGGCGCTTGCGGCTGTGAGGGCTGCGGTGGAGGCGTCCGTCGCAGCTTGATCGGCGGCTTCAGCGGCTTGAAGGGCGGTATTGCGTTGCTCTGTGTTGATGCCGCTGGCGGGATTGGTCGGCTTAAAAAGATGGCGCTCGGCAAGTACCGTCGCAACCGCGGCGCCCAAGATGGCCCCCATGCCTATGCCAGCGCCCAGGCCTGCACCTGCGGTCATCGCTGGCCAAGCGCCCGCGGCCAATGGCGCAGCGCTGAGCAATTGCGTCACGGGAGCACCGCCTTCCACACCCAAACCAACCGCTGTCGATTCGCTGGGCACATAAGCTCGCATGGCACCATTTGCGTTGCGTCCCATCAGGCCTTGGTTGGCATCGATGAGATTGGCTTCGTCGAAGTAGCCTTCCACGATCAAGTCCGGCTGCACGCTGCCGTCCAACATGACATGCAGGTTTTTGCCAACGCGTTGGGTGCGAACCTTTTGCGGACCTTGGTTGTTCAACGCAGGGTCTTGCAACAAGTAACGCCCCTTAGGGAAAGCCTTGATCCGTGTGGACTTGCCTTGGTCACCGTGACCAGGAACCAACTCCATGGTTTGGAACGTTGAGGCGTCCCCGGTGTTGGCGATGACTTGAATTGGATTGACCATGGTGCGTGACTAATTTCGACAAAAAGCTTAAAACTGAGATATTCATGGTTTTTACCGATTTCATTCGTTTGAATGAAATGCGATAAAAGATCAAAAAATACAGGTAAATTGATAAAACCAATTTTCTTGTTTTTTCTGGCATTAGTACATACGCCTATTGGCGTATGAAGGCGTGTTTTTGAGAAGGAAAATGCTGTTTTTGAGTCCAACTCAAAAAAAGCAAAAAACCTACTCCCCTTGACGGGAAGTAGGCTCTCACAAAGTGACTACTTAAGGTTTAATGGAGAGTTACTTTAACGGGCAGCCTGCCCTGTCTCTTCAACCCATGTTGCGGCTTACATTGCCAGTTTGTGCATCAACTCATCGGTCAATAAACTGGTGCTGTTGAGCGAGTAAGACACATGCGCGCTGGTGATGTCGTGGGCTTGCCAATCGGGGGCGGGCAACACGTCGGCCAAGTTCAACACTTTGTCGGAAGCCGCCGAAGCAGTCGCCACCGGTGCGGTGTGGAACTCAAACGCCGCATCGGCCACCAACACGCTTTGGCCATCGGTGCCCGTGGCTGTGGTGCGCCCTGCTTCCGTCACGCCGTCGGCGGGGTTGCGCACCACGCCATCGCTGCTCAGGTGGATGGACGCAATGCCTGCCTCGGCCAAAGTGTGCACTTCGCCCGCGTCGCTCACGCCGTTTTGGTTGGCGTCTTGCCAGACCGAGAACTGCGCAAACTTGGCATCGCGTGCGTCAAACTCACCATCGTGGTTGCTGTCAAACGCAGCGGCCAAACCTTGCAAGTCGGTGCTGCCCGCTGCGCCGTATTGGCTGAAGGCGTATTGGCTGTTGTCGTGCACCACGTTGTCTTGGTACTTGTCCCACACCAACACGCCGTCTTGTGCGCCGGCCCAAGCGGTGTGGTCGAGTTGACCGTCACCGTTGACGTCCATCGTCACATGGCCGTAGCTGAGTTGGCCATCATGGTTCATGTCGATCACCACGGGTGCCACGCTGTCGTTGTTGGTCACGATCACGCCCGCCTTCACCAGCACTTGCGCGAGGTTGCCTGCGTTTTGGTACACGGTGTAAGTCGTGACGCCGTTGCTGACCGTGCCCACGTTGACCCAGAAGCCCGCGTCGGCGGCCAACACCACGGTGTCGATGTCGGTGCCGTTCACCACCAGTTGGTGGTACTGGGTTGTGGCGCTCAGTGCCGTACCGGTTGTGTTGGTCCAGACGTTACCGTCTTCACTGGCAGTGCCGGTGTGGATCACGTTGAAACCGGACATGTCTTTGACATCTTTGGCCGTCAGCGTCAGCGTGTTGGCTGCGGGGTCTGCGCCCATCACGATGCGCTCAATGCTCTCGATGCGGCTGTTTTGTTCCAAGCCCATCCCACCGGCGTTGCTGATGGTGGTCAGGTTCAGGTTGGCACCGCCGCTGAGTTGAATCGTGTCAAAACCCCCACCACCGCTCACGCTGGCCTTCGCTGTCTGCCCTGCGGCCACGTTCGCCAAATTGGCCACGTCGCTGGCCGTCAGCACGATGGTGTCGTCACCCAAACCGGCAAAGAAACGGTCCACACCGCCGCCGCCCGTCAAAGTGTCGTTGGCGGTCGAGCCAAGGATCGCCTCCGATGCGACTGTGCCTGTGACGGTGCCGTTGCCCACCACCGAAGCGGTCAGCCACTGCGTGCCGCCAAAGACGATCTTGTAGCTGTTGGCGGAACCCGAGGTCGACGATTTATCGGCAATCACCAAGTCGGTCAAGCCATCACCGTCAAAGTCGCCCGCAAACGACACATCTTTTGCGGTCACCGTGGCATCGGTCGTCGAATAGGTGAGCTTGAAGCCTTGTGACGCCGCAATGGTGCCCGAACTCACGTTGACTTCTGCGCCCGTGGCGCTGCCGTACACCACATACGAGGAGCCGCTTTTGGAACCCACGACCACGTCGGCAAAACCGTCGCCGTTCATGTCTCCGGCGCTGGAGACTTGGCTCAAACCGTTAGCGATGGCGACGTTGCCCACGATGCGAAAGCCTTGCGATGCGGCCATCGTGCCACCAGTCAGGCTGATTGACGTAGGCGTGGCCCCGCCATACACCACATAAGCGGCCACGTCGTTTTTGGACACAATCAAGTCGGCATAGCCGTCGCCGTTGACGTCGCCCGCGCTCGACACGCTGGTGCCCAAGTTGTAGCCCGCCACGGTCGTGCTCGCGCCCGTGATTTTGAAGCCTTTGCCGGCCGCCACGAGTGCATTCATATCGCCGCCCGTCGCGCCACCCAAAATCACATACGCAGCACCGTCGTAGTTCGACACAGAGCCTGCGGCGCTGACGATCACATCGGCCAAACCGTCGCCGTTCACGTCACCCGCGCCCGACACCGAGGTACCGGCGCCATCATTCCCTGCCCCTGTGAGCTTGAAGCCGTCTGCCGCAGCAATGCTGCCGTTGGTGCCAAAGGTCAATGTGGCGGCATTGGTCTTGCCGTAAACCACAAACGCCGCGCCGCCCTTGTAAGCGGTGGTGTCACCCGGAGCACCCATGATGAAGTCGCCAATGCCGTCGCCGTTGACATCGCCCACGCCCGCCACACTGTTGCCCAAATTGCTGTAGGACGCGTCTGCCGCGATTTTGTAGCCACGCGATGCGGCAATGGTGCCACTGGACAGGTTCAACGCTGCAGGGCTGGCGCTGCCATACACCACAAAGCCCGCACCCGCGGTGACGTCACCCGTGTTGTTCCCGATCAACACATCGGCAAAACCGTCACCGTTCACGTCGCCAATGCCTGTCACCGATTCGCCCAAGTACTTACCGCCGAAAATTTTGAACCCTTGGTCGGCGGCAATCTGACCGTTGCTCATGGTCGCATTGGTATCCAGGTTCATGCCTTCGCCAAGGGCGTTGCCATAGACCACATACACACCAGACTCGGTAGAGCCAGCCACACCAATCAGCAGGTCGTCGTAACCGTCGCCGTTGAAGTCGCCTGCTGTCGCTACCGACCGCAAAAACGAAGAAGAACTGGCCGCACTGGCAAACGAAGTCGTGACGGCATAACTGCCATCGGCCGCCTGAGTGGAGAAGTTCAGCTGAAGGTCGCTGTTCAGGCCCGAGTAGGCCAAGCCTGATGAATCCTGAATGGCGTTGTCGCTGACTTTGAGGAAATAGTCAGTACCCGCCAACAAGTTGGCCGAGGGGTTGATGCTCAACAGGCTGGTGCCCCAGCCTGTGACCAGCGCGCTGGTGCTCACGTCAAACGCTTGCACCGGTAAGCCCGTGGTCTTGTTCCACAGCTGAATAAAGCCTGTGCCTTTGACCACGTTCTCGCTGAACTGCAAGCTGATGTTGTTGCCGAGGTTGGCCGTGTTCACAAAGTCGTTGTCGGCTGGCGTGCTCCACAGCAAGGTGGGTGCCTGAGTGTCCACCGTCACGCCCTGCTGCACCAGCAACTGCGAGTGGGTGCCGTCGTTCTGGTACACGGTGTATTGCTGTGTGCCGTTGCTCACGGTGCCCACGTTGGCCCATGCGCCACCGTTGGCGGTCAGCGCCACGGTGTCGTTGCTGCCGCCCTCCACCACCATTTGGTGGTAAGGCGTGATGGTGCCCAATGCGGTGCCGCTCACGTTGGTCCAGGTCTTGCCGTCTTCACTGGCGCTGCCGGTGTGAATCTGGTTGAAGCCGGCCATGTCGTTGATGTCTTTGTTCGAGATCTTGAGCATGTTGGCCGCCGTGTCGGTGGCCATGTCGATGCGCTCCATGCCCTCGATGCGGCTGGTTTCGTCGATGCCCATGGCCGCAGCGTTGGAGATTTTGAGCAAATCAAGGCTGGTGCCACCGGTCAGGCGAAGGGTGTCAAAACCCGTGCCGCCGCTGAGGGTGGTCTTGACCGTTTGGTCTGTGCTGTTGTTTTGCAAATTGGCGATGTCGCTGGCGGTGAGCACGAGGGTGTCATCGCCACGGCCTGCAAAGAACCGGTCCACACCGCCGCCGCCGGAAATGGTGTCGTTGCCGGTGGAGCCGATCAAGGCTTCGTCACCCGCTGTACCGGCAAAGTCACCCGAGCCGTTGAGCGCGGCGGTGACCCACTGCGTGCCACCCAACACCACGTTGTAGCTGTACTTGGACCCACCCAGCGTGGATGAGACCAACAAGTCGTTCAAACCGTCACCGTTGATGTCGCCGGCGCTGGCCACCGAAAGGCCCACACCGCCCACCAGCTTGAAGCCATTGCTCGCAGCAATGTTGCCACTGGCGTCAATGGCCACGTTGGTACCGCTGGCATTGCCGTACACCACATAGGTGGCGTGCGCTCCGCCGCCAACGTCCATACCGGTCATGATCATGTCGCTCAAGCCGTCACCGTTGATGTCGCCAGCACTGGCGAGACTGGTGTAGGAATCGCCAAGATTGGAATTGACGGTGGTGTTGCCATTGGTGACTTTGAAACCACGGCTCGGATCGATCACGCCGTTGCTCACGTTCAGGTCTAGGGCTGTGCCACTGCTGTTGCCATACAACACGTACACCACGCCACCGCCCGAGGCGGAATTGCCGCCATTAGCCGCCTCATAGGGGGAGCTGACCATGACATCGGCCAAGCCGTCTCCGTTGACGTCGCCAGCGCTGGACACTGCAGTGCCAAAGTATGAGTTGGTACCAGAACGTACCAGGCCTGTGATTTTGAAACCTTGGCTGGCATCAATGTTGTTGTTGGCGTCCAACTGAACGGGGGTACCCGTGCTGTTGCCATAAACGACAAACGCAGCACCCGCTTTGCCAACCGTTCCGAAGTTGTTGGCTCCTATAACGAAGTCGGCCAGGCCGTCACCGTTCACGTCGCCTGCGCCGTAAACGGAGGCCCCCAAATTCGCGACAGCACCAGAGAATAAGTTGTAGCCCAAGTCGGCCGTGAATTCGGTGTACGACGTCAGGTTGAGGGCTTGCGAACCCGTTTTGCCGTAAATCACATACGCATTCCGAGATTGGGTGAAATCGGAAGTCACCAACAAGTCGCTCAGACCGTCGCCGTTCACGTCGCCCGCGTTGCTCACCGCATGGCCAAGATAGGTCTCGTTGATATGGATTTGGTAACCATTGGTGGCAGCGATGCCGTTACCAACAGTGAAGCTGCTGCCATACACGGTGCTGGCGTTGCTTTGGCCAAAGACGACAAAGGCCGAGTTACCGGTTGGGTAGGCATTGCCAGCGTATTTGGCTGTTACCACCAAATCGGCCAGGCCGTCACCGTTGGTGTCGCCTACGCTGTTAACGGCGACGCCAAAGTAATCAGCAACAGTCAATCCGGTTGAAATTTTGAAACCGGCGCTGGCCGCAATGGTGCCACCACTCAGGTCAGGTACTGTGCCACTGGCGTTGCCGTAAATCACATACGCCGCACCTGTGCTGTTGTTAATGCCCGCACCCACAATGAAGTCGTCGTAGCCGTCGCCGTTGAAGTCACCAATGGTGGACAAGTCTTGGCCCAAGTAAACCCCTGTCTGACTGCTGGTAGTCGGCACCACAATGGCACCGCTGGCATCAGGTGTGGTGAAGTTCAGCGTGGTGGCATCGGCAATGCCCGCATAGGCGTTGCCCGCCACGTCTTTCACAGCCGTAGCTGCCACCTTGATGTAGTAACCCGTGCCAGCCAACAAGTCAGCCGTGGGGTTGATCGTCAGGTTGTTGCCGCTCCAGGTGAGCGCCGTGCTGGTGGCTGCGTCAAAGCTTTGCACCAAAGTGCCATCGGCTTTGTAGAGCTGAATGGCGCCTGTGCCTTTGGCCACGTCTTCGTCGAAGTTGAGCACCAAGTTGTTGCCCACGGCCGCCAAGTAGCCGTTGTCACCGGGGTTGCTGCCGACCAACAACGGGGCCGTTTGGTCCACCGTGATGGCCGCTGCGTTGGTTGCCATCAGCGGACCGGTTTGCACGTTGCCCGCCAAGTCGGTTTCGCGCATCAGCAAAGCGCCTGCGGCGTAGGTGCCTTGACCCAGCGTGAAGCTGGTGCCGCTGCCCATGAACCAGGTGTTGCCACTGTCGGTGCTGTACTCCCAAGTGGCACCGGCTTCCAACGCGCCCACGGTGATGGTGCCGTTGTTAGTGATGCCGTCGGTCAAGCTGCTGCCCGTCTCGGTCAGCGTGAGGGTGCCGACGGTTGGCGCAGTGGTGTCTACTTTGTAGCTGATGTTGTCGGTGAGGCCTGCAAAGTTTTGCGTGGCGTTGTTGCCTGCCGCATCGGTGATGGTGCCGCCGTTCAAGCCCAAGGAGTTGGCGTTGACACTGATGCCGTTTGCGTCGGTCTGGCCATCCAAGATGGTGTAGCTGAAGGTCAGCGCGCCCGTGCCCGACCCGCTCACGTAGTTCGCTTTGACCAGGGTACCGCCAATGTTGAGCGTGAGCTGCGGCGTGCCGGTGACGTTGACCAACTCACTGAAGTTGACGGTGGCGGTGATGGTGTCACCCGCATTCAAGAAGTTGTTTTGAATGCCCGTGGTGCCGGTGATGGCCACGCTGGTCGCAACTGGTGCCAAGGCCAACAAGAACGTGTCGCTGATGCTGCTGACGCCATCGCTGGCGGTGACTTTGATGTTGAAGTCAATCGTCGAGGTGGGCGTACCGCTGAAGGTGCGCGTAGCGGCGTTGAACGTGAGCCACGTTGGCAAGGCCGTGCCGTCACCACGGGTCGCGGTGTAGGTGAGCGTGCTGTCGACGTCTGTGAAACTGCCTGCTGGGAGTGTGTAGCTGAAAGCGGCTCCCAAAACAGCCATCTGGTCAGGAATAGCCACTGCCACCACGGGCGCGTCGTTCGAGCCGGTGATGGTGACACTCACCACTTTGGCCGTGCCATCTGCTGCATTGACAGTGAACGTGTCCGTCAATGTTTGTGAAGCTTGCAGCGCTTGCACTGTGGCATTTGTGTTGTTCAGGGTGTAGGTCCACGCACCGCCTGCTGTCATGGCGTAAGTGCCGTAGCCGCCGGTGCTGGTGGTGGCTGCAGCCACTGCGGTGAAGGCGTTGGCCACGCCGTCCACATCGGTGGAGGTCAAGGTGCCTGTCGCTGTGGGTGTGCCAGCAATAGCGTTGGCAACGCCGCCGGCTTCGGTCACTGCACCCGTGATGACGCCCGTGATGACGGCAGCGTCGTTCGTGCCGTTGATGGTGACCACAATACTTTGTGTCGTGCCGTCAGCGCTCACCGCATCAAAGCTGTCGGTGTACGCAGTGCCTGCTTTGAACTCGTTGTGCGCCGTGTCCATCGTGTACGTCCACACGCCTGCAGCAGTCAGGCTGAATTTGCCGTAACCGTTGGTGCCTGCTGTGGCAGTTTGAGCCACGAAGGTCGCAGCACTGTCCATGTCTGTGATGGTCAAGGTGCCGGTTGCCGTCTGGGCCACATTGGTCTCTGTCAATGTAGCTGTCGTCACGCCGCCAATATTGGCTGAATCGTTGACGCCGTACATGGTGACGGTGACCAGCTTGGTCGTCCCATCAGCTGCTGCCACTGTGATGCTGTCGGTGTAAACCATGCCCGCCGCAAACTCAATGTGCGCCGTGTTCATGGTGTACGTCCACATGCCTGCAGCAGTCACGCTGAAGGTGCCGTAGTTGTTGTTGCCTGCCACGTTCGTTTTAGCAATGAACAAGTTGGCTGTGCCGTCTACGTCTGTTGCAGTCAGCATACCGCTGGCCGTTTGAACGTCGTAACTTTCGGTGAGAGAAGCGGTGTTCACGCCACCAATGACGGCGGCATCGTTCGTGCCCGTGATGGTGACGTTGATGGTCTTCGCTGTGCCGTCAGCGGCAGTCACGGTAAACGTGTCGGTCAGTGTGGCTGCTGCCGCCAAGGCTTGCACGGTGGCATTGCCGTTGTTCAACGTGTAGGTCCACGCGCCTGCTGCCGTCATGGCATAAGTGCCGTAACCGCCTGTGCTGGTGGTGCCTGCAGCCACTGCGGTGAAAGCGTTAGCCACACCGTCCGCGTCGGTCGATGTCAATGTGCCTGTGGCAACCGGTGTACCGGCGATGGCGTTACTGACGCCGCCTGCTTCGGTCACGGATCCTGTGAGGGTACCGATGATGACGGCAGCATCGTTCGTGCCGTTGATCGTGACGGTCACCACTTTGGTGGTGCCGTCGGCAGCAGCCACTGTGATGCTGTCGGTGTAAGCCGTGCCCGCGACAAATTCATTGTGCGCAGTGTCCATCGTGTACGTCCACACACCTGCTGCTGTGAGGCTGAATTTGCCGTAGCCGTTGGTGCCAGCCACAGTGGTTTGTGCAGTGAACAAATTGGCGGTGCCGTCTACGTCTGTGGAAGTCAGGGTACCTGACGCAGTTTGTGCCACAGCGCTTTGCGTCAGCGTAGCGGTGTTGGTGCCCGCGATCACGGCAGCGTCGTTGGTGCCTATTATGGTGACGTTGATGGTTTTGGCTGTGCCATCTGCTGCGGTCACGGTGAACGTGTCCGTCAATGTGGCTGCTGCTGCCAAGGCTTGCACGGTCGCGTTGCTGTTGTTGAGCGTGTAGGTCCACACGCCGCCTGCGGTCATGGCGTAAGTGCCGTAGCCGCCGGTACTGGTTGTGCCTGCGGCTACTGCGGTGAAGGCGTTGGCAACACCATCCACGTCGGTGGAAGTCAATGTGCCAGTTACCGTCGGCGTACCAGCAATCGCGTTGCTAACACCGCCTGCTTCAATCACGGTGCCTGTGACGGTGCCGATGATGACGGCTGCATCATTGCTACCTGTGATCGTGACGTTGATGGTCTTGGCTGTGCCGTCTGCCGCGGTCACGGTGAACGTGTCGGTCAGCGTGGCAGATGCGGCGAGCGCTTGCACGGTGGCGTTGGCGTTGTTGAGCGTGTAGGTCCACACACCTGCTGCAGTCATCGCATAAGTGCCGTAACCGCCAGTGCTGGTGGCACCTGCAGCCACGGCGGTGAAAGCGTTAGCCACACCGTCCGCGTCTGTCGAAGTCAAGGTGCCTGTGGCAGTCGGCGTACCGGCGATGGCGTTGGCCACGCCGCCGGCTTCGGTCACAGATCCTGTGATAGTGCCGACGATGACGGCTGCGTCGTTGGTGCCGTTGATGGTGACGGTCACCACCTTGGTCGTGCCGTCAGCAGCAGCCACTGTGATGCTGTCTGTGTAAGCCGTGCCCGCGACGAACTCGGCATGCGCCGTGTTCATGGTGTACGTCCACGCGCCTGCTGCGGTGACACTGAAGGTGCCGTAGTTGTTCGAACCCGCAATGTTGCTTTGCGCAGTAAACAGGTTGGCGGTGCCATCGACGTCAGTTGAAGTCAATGTACCTGTCGCGGTTTGCGCCACGGTGTTTTGCGTCAAGGTAGCTGTGCTGACGCCAGCGATGACGGCGGCATCGTTCGTGCCCGTGATGGTGACGTTGATGGTCTTCGCTGTGCCGTCAGCGGCAGTCACGGTGAACGTGTCGGTCAGCGTGGCTGCTGCTGCCAAGGCTTGCACGGTCGTGTTGCCGTTGTTCAACGTGTAGGTCCACGCGCCTGCTGCCGTCATGGCGTAAGTGCCGTAGCCGCCGATGCTGGTCGTACCTGCAGCCACTGCGTTGAAGGCGTTGGCAGTGCCATCCGCGTCGGTCGATGTCAACGTGCCTGTCGCAACCGGTGTACCGGCGATGGCGTTGGCCACGCCGCCGGCTTCGGTCACGGATCCTGTGAGAGTGCCGATGATGACGGCAGCGTCGTTGGTGCCGTTGATGGTGACGGTCACCACCTTGGTGGTGCCGTCAGCAGTAGCCACCGTAATGCTGTCGGTGTAAGCCGTGCCTGCGACAAATTCATTGTGCGCAGTGTCCATCGTGTAGGTCCACACACCCGCAGCGGTGAGGCTGAACTTGCCGTAGCCGTTGCTGCCTGCTACAGCGGTTTGTGCGGTGAACAAATTGGCGGTGCCGTCTACGTCTGTGGAAGTCAGGGTACCTGACGCCGTTTGCGCCACGTTGGTCTCGGTCAACGTGGCTGTATTCACGCCGCCGATAACAGCTGCCTCGTTCGTGCCGTTGATCGTGACTGTCACCACCTTGGTCGTGCCGTCAGCAGCGGCCACTGTGATGCTGTCTGTGTAGGCCGTGCCCGCGACGAACTCGGCATGCGCCGTGTTCATGGTGTACGTCCACACGCCAGCTGCGGTCACGCTAAAGGTGCCGTAGTTATTGGAGCCTGCAACGTTGGTCTGGACCGCGAATAAGTTGGCTGTGCCGTCCACATCGGTAGAAGTCAACGTGCCTGTGGCTGCTTGGGCCACGGTGTTTTGCGTCAAAGTAGCTGTGCTGACGCCAGCGATCGCGGCAGCATCGTTCGAGCCCGTGATGGTGACGTTGATGGTTTTAGCGGTGCCATCCGCTGCAGTCACGATGAACGTGTCGGTCAGCGTGGCTGATGCGGCGAGCGCTTGCACGGTCGCGTTGTTGTTGTTGAGCGTGTAGGTCCACACACCGGCTGCGGTCATGGCGTAAGTGCCAAAGCCGCCGGTACTGATGGCGCCTGCGGCCACTGCGGTGAAAGCGTTAGCCACACCGTCCGGGTCGGTCGAAGTCAAGGTGCCTGTGGCCGTCGGTGTACCGACGATGGCGTTGGCGACGCCACCTGCTTCGGTCACAGCGCCTGTGAGGGTACCGATGATGACGGCAGCGTCGTTGGTGCCGTTGATGGTGACGGTCACCACCTTGGTGGTGCCGTCGGCGGCAGCCACTGTGATGCTGTCGGTGTAAGCGGTTCCCGCGACGAACTCGGCGTGTGCCGTGTTCATGGTGTAGGTCCAAACGCCCGCAGTGGTCACACTGAAAGTGCCGTAGTTGTTCGAACCCGCAATGTTGCTTTGCGCTGTGAACAAGTTGGCTGTGCCATCAACGTCTGTGGAAGTCAACGTACCTGTCGCGGTTTGTGCCACAGCGCTTTGCGTCAATGTGGCGGTGTTGGTGCCCGCGATCACGGCAGCGTCGTTCGTGCCGTTGATCGTGACGGTGATCAGCTTTGCGGTGCCGTCAGCAGCAGCGACTGTGATGCTGTCGGTGTAGGTTGTGCCCGCTTTGAACTCGTCGTGCGCGGAGTCCATCGTGTAGGTCCACACACCTGCAGCGGTCAAGCTGAATTTGCCGTAACCGTTAGTGCCTGCTGTTGCAGTTTGGGCCACGAAGGTCGCTGGGCTGTCCACGTCGGTGATGGTCAAGGTGCCCGTGGCTGTTTGGGCCACGTTGGTCTCGGTCAGCGTGGCAGTGCTGGTGCCCGCGATGACGGCCGCGTCGTTGACGGGCGTCATGTTCAGGGTCAAGGTGCTTTGCGTGCTGTTGCCCGCAGCATCGGTGACTTGGTAGGTGAAGGTCTCCACCGCGGTGGTCTGGATGGCATCCAAGTTGGCGGTGCGGGTGTAGGTGTAGGCGCCGTTGGCACCCAACACCAAATTGCCGTAGAGGCCCGTTGCGCTGCCTACCACGCTGTAGGTCTCGCTGCCGTCTTTGCCGGTGTCGTTGGTGCCCACGTTACCTGCCAAGGTGAGCACGTCTTCTGTGCCGGTGTTCGCATCGGCCACAGCAACTGCTGCTGCGGTGTCTACGGTGAAGGCCAGTGCCGCTGTGGCGGGCGAGGTGACGCCTGCGCCATTGGTGGCCGTGGCCGTCACGCTGTGTGCGCCTTGTGCCAAGGCGGTCGTCGGCGTGAAGCTCCATGTGCCGCCGGCGGTGGCGATGGTGGTGCCGAGCAACGTGGCGCCGTCGTAGACCTTGACCACGCTGTTGGCTTCGGCGTTGCCGCTAAAGGTGGGCTTGGTGTCATCGGTCACGGCATTGGCGGCGATAGGGCCTGTGAGACTGCCCACGTCGTCCGTGCCCATCAGGGTCGGACCTGTGGGTGGATTGGTGTCTACCGTAAAGGGCAGCGCTGCTGTGGCGGCAGAGGTGTTGCCATGCGCATCGGTGGCGGTAGCGGTCACGCTGTGCGCGCCGTTAGACAGCGCCGTGGTGGGCGTGAATGTCCATGCGCCGCTACCGTTCGCAGTGGTGGTGCCGATCAAGGTGGCGCCGTCGTAGACCTTGACCACGGCGTTGGCTTCTGTCGTGCCGCTGAAGATGGGATTGGTGTCGTCGGTCACGCCGTTGGCAGCAATAGGGCCAATGATGGCGCCCACGTCGTCGGTGCCAATCAGGGTGATTGCGGCTGGGGCGACGTTATCGACGGTGTATTTCCAGTCAAACGCGTTGGGTGTGGACTGATTGCCAAACACGCCTACGGTGTTCTCGATCTGCGCCACATACATCACGCTGTCATTGTTGCCCAAACCTGAGTTGTCCGTCAGCGTCCAAATGCTTTGGCCCGCCGCATTGGTGGTGACGGTGGCTGTGCCGACCTTGACCAAGGCGTTGGTGCCGGTGAGCCATTGGCCCAGGGCTGCGTCCCATTTGAAGTAACGGTTGTCCGAGCCACCGATGCTGTCGATGGCCGTGGTACCTGCAAAGACGTTGATGCCCCAAGACGAGCCTTTGTTGATAACCACCATGTCGCCATTGGCGGGGGCCGTGGGCAGGTACACATTGCCTGTGGAGCCGTAGTTGCCGTTGCCGTTGTTGTAGTACGTCAGCGCATTGCCGCTCAAAATTTGATCGCCAGCCAATGTGCCAGCTTGCACCACCGTGGCCGTTGCCAGGTTGGGCGTGCGGTACACGTTGACCACTTCGTTGGTGCCCAAGGCCGCGCCTTGTGTCGCGCCGCCCAGCGTGCCGTTCAATGTGGGGGTGGCGTCGTTGCTGGTGCCGCCTGACAACACGGTGGAAGTGGTGCCTGCGTCGTCAAAGATGTTGGTGATGCCGACCGTGAAGTCAGACACTGGGATGAGGCTGTAGGCCTTGCTCAATGGCGTGTTGCCGTTGCCTGCGGTGTCCACCACTTTGGCCAACAGCGTGTTACTGCCGCTGTTCAAGGTGGCACCAGACAAGCTCCAGGCATTGCTGCCCACGGTGCCTGTCGCAGCGGTCCAAGTGCTGCCGTTGTTGAGCGAGACGTACACGGTTTCACCAGCGGCCAAGTTGGCACTCAAGGTGCCGCTGATGGTTTGGGCGGCGACAGAGGTGATGAAGTCGTTGGACGAGGTGCCGTTGTCAGCACTCAAAACCGCCGTCAAAACTGTCGTCGCTGGTGCCGTGGTGTCCACCATGTAGCTGGCGTTGTCGACCACTGCAGCCGTGGCGAGCGTGGCGTTGTTACCCACCGCGTCTTTGATCGTGCCACCGTTGAGCACGAGGGCGTTCGCCGTCAAGCTGATGCCGTTCGTGTCGGTCTGGCCCGGCAAGATGGTGTAGCTGAAGGTCAAGGTGTTGGTGCCCGAACCGCTGACGTAGGTGGCCAGCACAGGGGTGCCACCGATGTTCAGCGTGAGTTGGGGTGCACCCGTCACGTTGACCAATTCGGAGAAGCTGACCGTCGTGGTGACGGTGTCGCCCGCATTCAACACGCTGTTCTGAATGCCCGTTGCGCTGCTGATGGCCACGCTGTTGACGACAGGCGCAATGCCGATCTGGAAGATGTCACTGATGACCGCGGTGCCATCGCTGGCCGTCACTTTGACGTTGAAGTCGAGTGTCGAATTGGGTGTGCCGCTGAACGTGCGGGTGATGGCATCGAAGGTCAGCCATGACGGCAACGCTGAACCATCGTCCAAGGTGGCGGTGTAGGTCAGGCTGTTGTCGAGATCGGTGAATGCGCCTGCGGGCACGGTGTAGCTGAAGGCCGAGTCCAGCACGGCCACTTGATCGGGCACTGCGGCAGAGACGATGGGTGCGTCGTTGGTGCCGGTGATGGTGACGGTCACCACTTTGGGGGTGCCGTCTGCGGCGGTCACGGTGAACGTGTCGGTCAGCGTTTGAGCCGCCGCCAACGCTTGTACGGTGAGGTGGGTGTTGTTGAGGGTGTAGGTCCACGCACCGCCTGCTGTCATGGCGTAAGTGCCATAGCCGCTTGTGCTGGCTGAGCCTGCTGTTACAGCGGTGAAGGCGTTGGCAACGCCGTCGACGTCGGTAGATGTCAAAGTGCCGCTGGCTGTGGGTGTGCCCGCGATGGCATTGGCTACGCCGCCGGCTTCGGTCACAGCACCGGTGGTGGCGCCTGCGATGACCGCGGCGTCGTTGACGGGCGTGACGATGAATGTCAGGGTGCTTTGGCTGGTGTGGCCCGCGGCATCTGTCACGCTGTAAGTGAAGGTCTCGGTCACATTGGCCGTGATGGCATGGATGTTGGCCGTGTTGGGCACCAAGGTGTAGCTGCCGTTGCTGTTCATGTGCAAGCCAACGTAGGTACTGCTGATATTGCCGGAGCTATCGGCACCCACAAGGGCAAAGGTTTCACCGCCCTGCAAGCCGGTGTCGTTGGTGGCCACATTGCCAGCGCTGGTGACAAAGTCTTCGGTCAACGTGACCGCGTCAAGCACAGCCACGGGCGCTGTGGTGTCGACAGTGAAAGGCAGCGCTGCGCTGACAGTCGATGTGTTGCCTGCGGCATCTGTGGCGGTTGCAGTGACGCTGTGTGCACCCTGCGTCAAAGCTGAGGTGGGCGTGAAGGTCCATGCGCCGCTGGCGTTGGCCGTGGTGGTGCCGAGCAAAACGGCACCGTCGTAGACCTTGACCACGGCGTTGGCTTCTGTCACACCGCTGAAGGTGGGCTTGGTGTCATCGGTGGCGCCATTGACCGCGATGGGGCCAGCGATGCTGCCCACGTCGTCTGTGCCAATCAGTGTCGATGTGACGGGCGCGATGCTGTCCACGGTGATGACAAAACCAGCACTGGTGGTGGTGTTGCCCGCCACGGTGGTGCTCGCCGTGTAGGTGTGTGCGCCTTGGGTTTGCGCGGTATTGGGCGTGAAGGTCCACTGGCCTTGTGCATTGGCCACGGTGGTGCCTAAGACGGTGCTGCCCTCACGCAGGGTGACCACTGCGTTGGCGTTGGCACTGCCCATGAGGGTGGGCATGGTGTCATCGGTGACGCCACCGCTCACGACGTTGGCTTGGAGATCGCCCACGTTGTCCGCCGCGCTGGTGATGTTCACGACGGCCGCGCCCGTGTCGACCACAAATTGCAAAGCTGCCGACATGGGGCTGGGGTTGCCCGCGCGGTCAGACTCAATGATGGTGATGCTGTGTGGGCCATCGACCAAGGCGGTGCCGGGCAAGAGGGTCCACTGGCCTGTCGTCGTATTGACTGTGGCCTTGCCCAACGACACACCGTTGTCAAAGACTTCGACCGTGTTGCTCTTGGTGATCACCGTGCCGGAAATAAGAGGCTTGTTGTCATCGGTGATGGCCCCTTCGGCAATCACACCCACCGTTTGACCCACATCGTCTGTAACCACAGGCGTGATGGGGGCGACAGGGGCTACCGTGTCGATGGTCAACAAGCCCTTGGCGATGCTGACGTTGCTGAGCGAGCCGCTGGCATACGTGATTTGCGAGGTCACGTAATGGGGACCTTGCGTCAACGCGTTGAGCGTTGCTGCAGAAATGGCGACGGTGGCAACACCGCTGCCCGTGGCGGTACCCGTGTTGCTGATTTCACTGGCCAAGAGCGTGTGCTGGGCAACCAACACGTTGTCCACAAAGACTTTCAAAATGTCACCAACCTGTGCGCCACTGCCCGCCACAGAAATGGTGACCACCGTGCCATCTTGAATTTCTTGGGCATTGATCGCACCGTAGTTCATTTCGGCACACACCGCCACGCCGGGTGAGTAATTGACGCGGGCGCTGTCTAGGGCAAGCAACTGGCTCACGGACAGACCACTGCGGGAGAGCATGGGCGCCTTCAGCAAGGGCGATGTGAACTTAGTGAAGTTGGTGGTGGAGCTCATAATTTGGCAGCCTAGAAATGGGAGTGTGGTGACACGAATGGCTTAAATTCTTGCGAAATGAGCCAATTGGTTGTATTAAATGTTGTTAAAACGCGCTTACAAAGCAGTGAAGCAAACTGCAAAAGCTGATTGCGCGTTTACAAAAGTGATGCCTACAAGGTTTCGTTTTAATGACATGGTGAATACTTATTAACGCTAAAAATGTTAATTCGATATTACACCGTTAGAACAAAAAATACCGAGGAATGAGTACTTAAATTTGATGTTTTTGTTGTTTTTATGCTTTATTGCTCAACATTCATCACCCACCGCAGGGCTGCGACGGGACTTTGCCCCCTTGCGAGGCAACGGTCAGCGAATCTGAACAGTCATCTCGATCACGACGCGTCGGTTCACTTTGTTACACGCGATGCTGAGCGCAGACACGACGTTGGCGCAGCTCCTGTCGATCAACTCAGTGGCACCGCGCCCTTCGCTTTGGACTTTGTCGGCAGAGACGCCTGCGCGCACCAAATAGGCTTCAACGGTTTTGGCCCGCGCCTCTGACAGGCGTTGATTGCTGGCTGCTGAGCCCACAGGATCGGCGTGGCCAATAATTTGGATGACACTTTGCTGAAAGTCGACGTAACGGGTGTTCAAACGATCGGCCAAACGGTCGAGTTGTTCGCGGCCGTAAGGCAGGATGGCGTCGGGGTCAGAACGACCATAGACAAACAGCGCATCGGTGCCGAGCGTGATGGCGATGCTTTTGGGCGCGGGTGAACCGGTGACTTGGTCACAGGCGGACGCGCCGGGCACACGACTGATGGAGTGCACTTGGCGGCGTGTTTTTTGCAACTCCGCAAACGCCACTTCAGGTGGTACGGTCACCAACGACAGGCGGCCTCTGGGCAAATCGACCACGCGAATGAAGACCTCTTGACCCGCCTTGGCCGTCACAAATGTGGAACTGTCAGGCAACTCTCTGGCGCGCTCATCGGCTTTTTGCAAACTGACGCCCACATCCACCACTGAGGGTTTCATGCACAAATCGCTGTAGCCACCAGGCTGCAGCGAGGTTTGGTATCGGTCGTTGATGATCACGCTGGTCGCGCCCACGGCTTGGCTGCTTTGGGTCCGATAAAAAGTCAGGCGCGCCAATTGCGGATGCACGCGTTCGGGCGAGCTGTACGCAGCCCCCAGTGGCCGAAGAATCGTGGGCTCTTCTGACTGGGCACGTACTGAAAAACTTGTCAACACAAGCAGAACCGCCATCAACGCCCAAGTCAAAAGGGGTGTGGTGGGCCTTGATTTTTGTTGTGAAGTATTCATAAAAGACTCTCAAAAGGTGCCTCAGAGGTGAAACCAAGTACTACCGGTTTCAATTCTTGCGAAATTGACCTTGCCTAGGTATTAAATGTTGTTAACTTAATAGCTCATTTTTGTTTTTTAATCTGACAGCACCGTCAGACCGATCTCCACGCGGCGGGCGGGCTGGCCGGCTGCGTTTTGACGGTCTTTGCTGCCACGTCCCTCTGAGGTGATGGGGTGAAAGTTTGTGGATTGACTGGCCCAATAACGGTGGACATCGGCGGCGAGGTCCTTGGAGAACGCGTCATTGCGCGCTTCGCTGCCCAAGTCGTCCGCATGGCCCACGATATGCACCGAAACACCCTTGAACGCTTTGTATTGCGACGCCAAGCGCTGAATCAATGAGGCCAACTCGGCGCGGTTTTGCGCACTTTGGACACTCAACGTGACGACATCGGGCGCAAACGTCAGCCGAGGAGACAAGGCTTTGAGTTGCTGACAGGGCTTGGCTGAGGCAACGCGTGACAGGCTGTGCATTTGTTCACGCGTCGTCTGCACTTCCTGCGCGGCCGAGTGAGCGGGCACCACCTCCAGGCGGGGGCGCGTGGCCAAGGCCTCACTGAGACGAACAAACAAGGTTTGCCCACCCGACATGACGACGTTTTGCGACACCTCGCGTGCGGCGTCGGCACGCGCCCAGCTGCGCCCAGGCTGGGCTTGCAGATTGACCGAGGCGCGGTCTAAACAAAGCACCGAAAAGGCGCCGTGTTGCAGCGACGTGTGATACCGCCCATCCACATGCAAGGTGATTACCCCATAACCATCGCCTTCGGGACGGTAAAATACCAAACGACTTTGCTCAAACGCAAGGTCTTGAACTGGGGTGTACCAAGCCCCTAAAGCGCGCTCAATGCTGCGCTCACCTTCGTCTGCCGCAGCAGGAAGGAACGAGGCACTTGCGAACACAACAAGTGCAAGCCCCAAATCCGAAGCGGACATGCGGCAGCAGGCGTCGATGAGTGTTTGTAGATAAGATGACGTTTTTTTCATAAAACAGCACATTCGGCTTAATTAGTCTTTACCAAATGATGAATAAGTTAATTTTATAGAGAAAAAATTAAAAAGAAACCTTAAGTACCAATAAATTTAACTTATCTACTCTTTTTATTATTTTTAACACTTGCTTTCTCGCCGCAACGTCACGTCTTGACGGCGACGCCTGGCAGTTAAGGCCAAAAAAAGCCTTCCGAAGAAGGCTTAGAAAAGTCAGTGGGCGCGGTGCTTAAGCAGGGTGCTGCGCGGCACGCTGTTGGGCCAGCGCGACATACCAGTCAAGACAAGCGGGGTTGGCCATGGCGTCTTTGTTGACGACCTTTTCAATCGGCTGACCCAGCAGAAGTTTCTTGATGGGCAGCTCTTGTTTTTTGCCGGACAAGGTGCGTGGAATTTCGGCCACTTGAAAGATCTCGTTGGGCACAAAACGCGGACTGAGCGCGGTCTTGATGGCGTTGTTGAGCTTGGCTTGCATGGCGTCGTCCAAGGTGACGCCTTCGCGCAACACCACAAACAAAGGCATGTAGCTTTCGCGGCCCAAGTACTCCAAGTCGACCACCATGCTGTCGAGCACTTCGGGCAAGGCTTCGACGGCGCTGTACAACTCGCTGGTGCCCATGCGCAGGCCGTGGCGGTTGATGGTGGCGTCGCTGCGGCCGTAGATGATGCAAGAACCGGTGACCGGATTGATCTTGAGCCAATCGCCATGACGCCACACGCCGCCCAAGCTGGCAGGGCCATCACCGCCGCCAGGCTGTCGGCCATGGCCTGCGGGGTACATGTCGAAGTAGCTGGAGAGGTAACGGGCGTTGTCTTTGTCGCCCCAAAAATACAACGGCATGGACGGCAACGGCTGCGCACAAACCAGCTCGCCCACGTCGCCCAACACGGGTTGGCCTTGCTCGTTCCACGCTTCAACGGCGCAGCCGAGCAAGCGGCATTGCATTTCGCCAGGGACCAAAGGCAGCTCGCGGTTGCCGCCAATGAAGGCGCCCGCAAAGTCGGTGCCGCCGGAGATGTTGCACCACCAAATGCTGGGCGTGCCCAAACGTTCAAACTGCTGCGTGCCCCAGCGCTGCGCGTCTTCGCTCAAGGGCGAGCCCGTGGTGCCCAAAGCGCGCACCGACTGAAGGCCTTGCAAACCGCTGAGGTCGATGTTGGCTTTGAGGCAGTTGGCAAAAAATGCCGCGCCTGCACCGAAGAAGGTCACGCCGTTGTTGGCCGCAAAGCGCCACAAAGTGGTCCAGTCGGGTTTGTCTTTGCTGCCGCCGGGGTTGCCGTCGTAAATGACGCAGGTGGTGCCGTTGAGCAGGCCGCTGAGTTGAGCGTTCCACATGACCCAACCAGTCGAGCTGTACCAGTGGTAGCGCTCGCCAAAGCTGTTGGGGTGGTAGCTGCAACCTATGTCGTTGTGCAAGACCTTCAAGGCCAGCGCGACGATGAGCGTGCCGCCGTGGCCATGCACGATGGGTTTGGGCAAACCGGTGGTGCCGCTGGAGTAGACGATCCACAGCGGGTGGTTGAAGTCCAGCCACAGGGGCTCAAAGGTTTGGGTGGCTGCGTCGTTGCGGGCGATGGTGTCCGCAAAGTCGGTGCTGTCGGGCAGGCTGGCTTGGTCGTTGAGGTTGCGCAACACCACCAAGTGCTGCACGCTGGGCAAAGCGGCGCGCATGTCAGCCACGACTTGCAGGCGGTCATGGTCGCGCCCGCCGTAGCTCACGCCGTCGCAGGCGATCAAGACCTTGGGTTCGATTTGGGCAAAGCGGTCGAGCACGGCGTTGGTGCCCATGTCGGGGGCGCAAATGCTCCACACACCACCCACGCTGACCACGGCCAAAAAGGCGACCATGGCTTCAGGAATATTGGGCAAATAGGCCGCGACGCGGTCGCCAGGCTGCAGGCCTTGAGCTTGCAAATGCAGTGCCAACGAGGCGGCTTGGCGTTTGAGCTCGGGCCAGCTGAGTTCGCGGTGCAGGCCTTTTTCGTTCTCGCTGATGATGGCGGGAAAGCCCGCGGCATGCGCCGCATCGGCGTGCCTGAACACTTGCTGCGCGTAGTTGGCTTGCGCGCCGGTGAACCACTGGCCACCGGGCATGGCGTTCTTGACCAAGGCGGCTTGGTGCGGCGTGGGCGACTGCAGATCGAAGTAGTCCCAAATGCTTTGCCAAAACGCATCGAGCTCGGTGGTGGACCAACGCCACAGCGCGTCGTAATTGTCAAAGCGCAGGCCGCGTTGCTCACTCAGCCAGTTTTGGTAAAGCCGAATTTGAGGAGAGAAAGGTGGCTTGGCGGACATGGCTCAGGCTCCGTTGCGCTGCATGCGCTCGCTTTTCCAATACACATCGTCACCACCGTTGAGGCGGTTCAGCACGCGGGCCAACACAAACATCAAATCGCTCAGACGATTGAGGTACTGGCGTGGCGCTTCTTGAATGGCCTCTTCGTTGCCCAAGGCCACCACCGCACGCTCGGCACGACGTGCCACGGTGCGGCAAACGTGCGACAAGGCGGCACCGCGCGTGCCGGCGGGCAAGATGAATTCTTCGAGTTTCGGTAATTGCGCGTTGTACGTTTCCAGCGCGGCGTCAAGGGCTTGCACGGCCTCTTCTTTGAGCAACTCGAAACCGGGAATGGACAACTCGCCGCCCAAGTTGAACAGCTGGTGCTGGATCTCGACCAACACGTCGCGCACGTCGGTGGGCATGTCTTCGCAGAGCAAGACGCCGATGTGCGAGTTGAGCTCGTCGACCTCGCCCATGGCGTGGACACGCAAGCTGTTTTTAGACACGCGTTGGTTGTTGCCTAAACCTGTGGTGCCCGCGTCGCCGGTGCGAGTGGCGATTTGGGTGAGTCGATTGCCCATGAATGTTTCCTCAGCAAATGGTGGCGCTTATTGTGCCTGTCACGCAAGCGGCCTACGCGGCTCTGCGCTTGTTCTTAGAATGGACAAAAGCTTAGGAGACTCCCCCATGAACGCCCCCACATCCCCCCAACACTTGGCGCCACACGTTGCACAACGCGAGGTGCCCGCCGCTTTGATCGCGGCATTGCAAAGTCGCTTTGGCGTCAACTGCTCGACCGCGCAAGTGATTCGCGAGCAACACGGCCGCGATGAGTCGGCCTTCACCACCGTGCCGCCCCCTGCCGCCGTGGTGTTTGCGGAAAGCACGCAAGACGTGGCCGACGCGATCAAGCTGGCTGCGCAATACCAAGTGCCTGTCATTCCTTTTGGTGTGGGCTCGTCGCTCGAAGGCCACTTGCTGGCTGTGCAAGGCGGCATCAGCGTGGATGTGGGCCGCATGAACAAGGTGCTGAGCATCAACGCCGAAGATTTGACCGTGACGGTGCAACCCGGCGTGACGCGCAAGCAACTGAATGACGAAATCAAAAGCACAGGACTGTTCTTCCCGATCGACCCCGGTGCCGATGCCTCAATTGGCGGCATGAGCGCCACGCGCGCGAGCGGCACCAACGCCGTGCGTTACGGCACCATGCGTGAAAACGTGTTGGCCTTGGAAGTGGTGACGGCCAGCGGTGAGGTGATTCGCACCGGCACACGCGCCAAAAAATCGTCCGCCGGTTACGACTTGACCCGCCTGTTCGTGGGCAGCGAAGGCACGCTGGGTGTGATGACCGAAATCACCGTGCGCTTGTACCCGCTGCCCGAGGCCGTGTCTGCTGCGATTTGCTCGTTCCCCAGCATCGAAGCGGCGGTGCACGCCACCATCAGCATCATCCAAATGGGGGTACCGATTGCGCGTGTGGAGTTGATCGACACGAACACGGTGCGCATGGTCAACGCCTATGCCAAGCTCGGGCTGGCCGAGTCGCCCATGTTGTTGATGGAGTTCCACGGCTCGCCCAACGGCGTGAAAGAACAAGCCGAAACCGTGCAAGAAATTGCCACCGACTTAGGCGGTCAATCGTTCGAGTGGGCCACCACCCCCGAAGAGCGCACCCGCTTGTGGACGGCGCGTCACAACGCTTATTTCGCTGCGCTGCAAAGCAAGCCGGGCTGCCGCGCCATCAGCACCGACACCTGCGTGCCGATCAGCCGCTTGGCCGATTGCTTGCTTGACTCAGTGGCCGAGGCCGACGCCTCAGGCATTCCCTATTTCTTGGTCGGCCATGTGGGCGACGGCAACTTCCACTTTGGTTATTTGATCGACCCCAACATTCCCACCGAACGCGAGACCGCCGAAGACCTGAACCACAAGCTGGTCAGCCGCGCGCTGAGCTTGGGCGGCACTTGCACAGGCGAGCACGGCATTGGTCTGCACAAGATGGATTTCTTGGTGACCGAAACCGGCGCCGGCGCTGTGGACATGATGCGCACCATCAAGCGGGCTTTGGACCCGCACAACATCATGAACCCAGGGAAGATTTTTTCAATGTAAGCAGCTTCTCGACGTGGTCACACATCTTGACCGCGTCGAATGGTTTGAGCTCCACCGCATTCACGCCAGCGGTGCTGAAGCGTTCTAAGTCTTGCGGGTTGACGTTGGCCGTGAGCCCCAAGACCGGCGTGTGACACGCTGGGGCGTCCAAGGTTTGGCGCAAGGCGGTGGTGGCCTCGATGCCATCCATTTCGGGCATCACCATGTCCATCAACACCACATCAAAGCTTTGCGACTTCAACGCGGCGAGTGCTTTGAGCCCGTTGTCCGCCTCGACCAATTCACAATTTTTCCAACGGCTTTTCAGAATTTGACGGGCGAGCAAGCGGTTGATCGGATGGTCATCGACCACCAAGAAACGCCGAGGTGTTTCGCTGGCCGCCACGGGCAGATCGGGCTCAGGCGCTTCCACCTTGGGCGGCGTGACCTCCGTCAATGGCAAGGTGAACCAAAACGTGGACCCACGGCCCGGCGTGCTTTCAAAGCCAATGTGCCCACCCATGAGCTCGACCAACCGTTGGGTGATGGACAAACCCAAGCCGTTGCCGCCATAACGCGATTGAATGTCGTCATCGGCTTGCACAAAACGCTGAAAGATTTTGGGTTGCTGCTCAGCCGCGATGCCAATGCCGCTGTCTCTGACCGAGAAGAACACGCACAGAGGCTGCTGTTGCACACGCAAGGTGACATGGCCTTGGTGCGTGAACTTGATGGCGTTGCCCAGCAGGTTGACCAAGATTTGCATCAAACGATGGCGGTCTGCGCGCACCCAGTGCGGCACGGCGGCATCGATCTCGCATTTGTAGGCCAAGTGCATGCTGTGCACGCGAGGGCCGAATAACTCAAAAGCGGTGTTGACCGTATCGCGCAACTCAAACACCTCGGGCTGTACTTTGATTTGCCCCGCCTGCAGCTGCGAGTAGTCCAACACATCGTTGATGACGGTGAGCAAATGGTCGGCAGATTGACGCGTGTGGTTCAAAATTTTCAACGCCTGCGGCTTGTCTTTGACGCGCTTGAGCAGCATGGCGTTGAAGCCCAAGATGGCGTTCATCGGTGTGCGCAACTCGTGGCTGACCGTGGCAATGAATTGCTCGCGCAAGGCCGAGGTGCGCAACAACTCTTGGCGTTTTTCTTCCAGCTCTTGGTTGTGTTTTTTGCGCTTTTGATACGCCTGCAAATACATGTTGTCGTACAGGAACGGGACAGAAATGGTGATCAACAACACAATGTTGTAGCTCGCAAAAGACGACCACACTTGCTGCCGCCCTAGGGTGAGTTGATCAGGCATGAACCCATGCCAATTCAGAAATGCCAAGACCGCCTCAGCAGCCAAGGCAATGCCCATCCAAATAACACCTGCACGTCGTCCCACAACATAAAACACCACCAAGGGCATCATGGCCATCCATGCCATGCGAGGGGAGAAAATGCCGCCCGACATCCAAGCGGCATACAACACCTGCGCCATGCCCGCCGTGACAGCAATGTGCACGCACACATCCAACGAAGCACCTCGGCTGAACAGCACCAACAGCGCAACCAACACACACGCAAACATCAGGGGAACAGGGATGTGATTCGGGTAAGGCGTGACGATGGACAACAGCACCATCGCAGCGATCAAAATCCAAACCAAAATGTAAAGGTACGGCAGCTTTCCCTCTCGAAAGCGTTGCGGCAACCTAGGCACGGCCCAGCGCGTGAGGTGTTCAATCCACGTCTGCTTCATGTCAAACGGCCTTGTGATGCCAGGACCAAAAGGGCCGATATTTTGTCCACCAACTGCTGCTGATCCATCGGTTTGTTGAGCACGTCATTCATGCCAGCGGCCAAGCATTTGTCACGGTCGACGGGGTTGGCGCTGGCGGTCAGGGCCAGCACAGGCATTTGACGCGCAGGCGCATCGAAGTCATGACGCAAGGTGCGCACCACCTCTAGGCCATCGATCTCGGGCATCACCATATCGAGCAACGCCAAATCAAACGGCGTTTGACGCAGATGCGCCAAAGCGGCCGCTCCGCCCGTGGCTTCGGTCACCTCGGCCTTGGGGAAGCATTTTTTCAACATCAAACGCGCCACCATCAGGTTCACGGCGTTGTCGTCGACCAACAAAATTTTCAGAGCGCGGTCGGCCAAGGTTCGCGCCACTTCAATAGCGGCCTTTCCGTCTTTGGAAGCCACGGCCCGCAATGGCAATTGGAACCAAAAGCGCGCGCCCTTGCCCTGCGTGCTGTGCACGCCAATGAGCCCGCCTTGGAGCTTGACCAAGCTTTCGCAAATCGACAGACCCAAACCCGTGCCACCGAATTGGCGGTTGGTTTGCACATCGGCATGTTCAAACCGATTGAAAATTTGTTCTTGCCGATCTTCGGCAATGCCAATGCCCGTGTCTTCAATTTCAAACAAAACACCTGCACCCACCGGCTGCACACGCACTTGGATGCGCCCCTGCGTGGTGAACTTGACGGCGTTGTCCAGCAAATTTTTAAGCACTTGGATGACGCGCTGACGGTCACCCTTGACCCACAAGGAGTCAACCATGCGCGTGTCGGCGGTGAGCTGCAGACCTTTGGCTGCGGCCGTGTCGCGGTACAAAGCCATCACCGTTTCAACGGCCTCGGCAACCGCAAAATCGTCGGGGTGCAAGGTCAGCAGACCGGCTTGTAGTTGCGAGAAATCCAAGATGTCGTTGATCACTTGCAGCAGTTGCTCGGTGGAGCGCCGAATGTGATCGACCACGTCGGTGTCTTCGGGACGATCGCTCAACTCGGTGCGCAAGATGCCGTTAAGTCCCAAGATGGCATTCATGGGCGTGCGCAATTCATGGCCGACCGATGCAATGAATTCGTCTTTGTGGGCCTGTGCGCGAATCAAGGCTTGGTGCGTCACTTCGAGGTCGGCATTGCTGCGGTCAATTTCACTGACCTGCAAATAGTGCATACGCTCTGAAAAATAACCAATGAGCATGGCCGTACAAACCACGGCCACCTTGGTCCCCAAGGCCCACAGCAAGACGTTGTTACGCAGATCGGCATTGGCATTGAAATACCCCTCCAACGTGCCAACCAGAATGAACACGTTGCTCGTCAACACACCCGCCAGCCAAAACAAAGCCGCACGCCGTCCCAGCAACATGATGACGGGCAACACCACCACCACGGTCCACACCATCGCTGGCGAGTTGATGCCACCGGTGTAGATGGCCACGTAGTCGATCATGAAAATAGTCAGGAAGACGCCTAAATTAACGGCCAGCCCGTAAGACAACCCCAAGCGCAAAGCGACAAACAAACCCACAAAGCAAATGGCACCCCACACATGGAAGTACGGGTCATAGCCTGGGTTTTCAAAAAAATAAAAAGCAAAGTTGTAAGAAGCCGTCATCCACAACATGACGGTGAATAGCCAACGCCTGCGTTCCAGCGTGGTGCCGTCAAACCGGGCACCGGGCATTAACCAATCTTTCAACCTTGACAGCATGGATGTTTATTTCTTGCGACTTAGGTGCGCAGTTTGTCGATCAGCCCATTGAGTTCGTCCAGCGAACCAAACTGAATCGCCAACTCGCCCATCTCTTCGATGCGGCCGTGGCGTTTGACACGTTTCTTGATGCGCACCTCAACTTGAGCCATCAGCAAGTCCGACAGCTCTTCTTCGACGCGCTTCAAATCACGCGACTTCTCTTTCTTCGGCTTTTGCGGGACTAAGTTGAACTCTGCGCTGAGTTTTTTAACCAAACTCTCCGCTTCGCGCACCGACATGCTCTTGGCACTGATTTGATTGGCGGCTGTGATCTGCGTGGCGCGGTCTAGGGCCAGCAACGCACGGGCGTGGCCCATGTCAATGTCACCGGCCATCAACATGCCTTGCACGGGCTCGGCCAAGTTGATGAGGCGCAACAAATTGCTGGCGGCGCTGCGTGAGCGTCCCACGGCCTGCGCGGCTTGTTCGTGCGTGAGGCCAAATTCTTTGATGAGACGCTGCAAGCCTTGGGCTTCTTCCAAGGGGTTGAGGTCTTCACGCTGGATGTTTTCAATCAGCGCCATCGCGGCGGCGGCCTCGTTGGGCACATCGCGCACCAGCACAGGCACGCGGTCTAAACCGGCCAATTTGGCGGCACGGCTGCGGCGCTCACCGGCAATGATTTCGTATTTGCCCGCGTTGGGACCATCGGCCAGTTGACGCACCAAAATCGGCTGCATGATGCCTTGGGCTTTGATGCTCTCGGCCAACTCATACAAGGCGCCTTCGTCCATGCGTGTGCGCGGCTGGTACATGCCGGGGACCATGTCAGTCAGCAGCAAGGTAGTGGGCAAACCGTCGTTGGCAGCGGCCACAGCGGCGGCGGCATCGTCCACTTTGGGGCCGAGCAAAGCTTCGAGGCCGCGGCCTAAGCCTTTGGGTTTTTTAGTAACCATGGGTAACTTCTTCTTCGAGTAATTGTTGTAAAAGCGCGTGGCCTTGCGGCCAATTGCCAATGCGAGAGTCCGCGTTGAGGTGGCCACACATGCCCCCATCCGCCATCGACGAGCCCCACGCCTGAGCCAGCGCACTGGCCCGCATGAAGCTGCAATACGGGTCGTTGCGGCTGGTGACCACGATGCTGGGAAATGGCATGCGGTCACGCACGATCGGGTGCCAGCTGTGCAAGATGTTTTGCATCTCGGGTCGCTCGGCGTCGCACGGTGCCACCAACAAAGCCGCTTTCACGCGGTGGGTGTTGCGCGAGTGTGCCGCCCACGCAGCCACCTGAATACAGCCAAGGCTGTGCGCCACCAGCACGCTCTGCGGGTGCTGCAAAACCGCCTCTTCGAGTTGCGCCATCCAGTCACCACGCAAGGGGCGATCCCAGCTGTGCTGCTCAACGCGCACATAGCCGTGCTCGGCCTGCCACAGACTTTGCCAATGCGCGGGCCCGCTGTTGTGCCAACCGGGAAGCAGGAGAACTTGGGGCGTCACCCGCGTGTTCGCCATCTGCGAATCAAATGGCTTTGACACGTTCGACCATCTCTTGCGCAAACTCCACAAAGGCTTGGCTGCCCTTGGCTGAAGGGTCAAACACCACGCCAGGCAAGCCGTAGCTCGGGGCTTCGGCCAAACGCACATTGCGCGGAATGACGGCGTTGAACACTTTGTCGCCGAAGTGGTCACGCAGCTGATCGCTGACTTGTTGTTGCAAGGTGATGCGCGGGTCAAACATGACGCGCAAGAGGCCAATGATTTTCAAATCGCGGTTGAGGTTGGCGTGCACTTGCTTGATGGTGTTGACCAAATCGGTCAACCCTTCCAACGCAAAATATTCGCACTGCATGGGCACGATCACGCCGTGCGCGCTGCACAAGCCGTTCAGCGTGAGCATGGACAGCGAAGGCGGGCAATCGATCAGGACGAAATCGTATTCATGCTGAACGCTAGCCAACGCCAGTTTGAGGCGATTCTCGCGACGCTCTAGGTCCACCATTTCCACTTCAGCACCGGCCAAGTCGCGGTTGGCACCCAGCACGTCGTACGTGGCCGCTTTGGCACGCGCGCCTTCGTCGCCCCAGTTGCTGCGCACACGCGCTTCCACAATGCTGGCAGATTCAAGCAGTACGTCGTACACCGACAAGGCCAACTGACGCTTGTCCACACCAGAGCCCATGGTGGCATTGCCTTGCGGGTCTAAGTCGACCATCAACACACGCTGCCCCACGCTGGCCAAACCTGCCGCCAAATTGACGGTGGTGGTGGTCTTGCCGACGCCACCTTTTTGGTTGGCAACACAGAAAATTTTGGCCATGAAGGGCTTTCGTGAAAGGAGAAAAAATTACTTGAAAAAAGCCAGCTTGAGGCCAAAACCAATCAGCAGCAAACCTGCGATCTTGTTCAACACCCACCCAATCAACGGGTTGGCACGCACGCGTGCAGCCAAGAAGTGCGCGAGCAAAACAGCCACCAGACCGTAGCCAAAGGTCAACGCCGCAATGGTCGCGGCCATCACGCCAAAGGTGAGCAAGCCTTGGTGGATCGCAGGCGTCACAAACAACGGGAAGAACGCCATGTAAAACACAATGGCCTTGGGGTTCAACACCGTGATGAGCAGCGCTTGCCGAAAGTAATGGTGCGGGGCCATGTTCAACACGGGCGCATCGCCAATTTTGGTTTTCAACAACGCAAAACCAAGCCCCACCAAATAAGCTGCCCCCGCCCACTGCACCGCAGAAAACACCGAAGGACTGGCCACCAACAAAGCCGCCACGCCCGCTACCGCAGACCACAACAGCACCTGATCGCCTGCAATCACACCCAAGGTGGCTGCCATGCCGCCGCGCACACCGCCCTTGGCTGTGGCCGTCAACAAGGCCAAATTACCGGGGCCGGGAATGGCTAGAAAAACAATGATGGCAACGACAAAAGCGCCGTAGTCGGCAATACCGAACATGGAAACCTCAAAAACAGAAGAGGGGGCAGTTTAACCCCGCATCCAGACGATGCAGCGTTCGGCATCCAAACCAGGCACTTGGAGCTGTTCCACGTGAAACACATTCACCCCTTCGGGCAAGACGGCCATCTCTTGCTCGGGGTGTTTGCCCTTCATCGCCATCCATACACCGTGAGACGCCAAAGCAGACTTAGACCAAGTGGTGAAGTCAACCAAAGAAGCAAAGGCACGCGAGCACACCACGTCGTAAGGCTGGGCGAGCGACTCAACCCGTGCATGCAAACCCTTGAGATTGGGCAAACGCAAAGTGGCTGCCACTTGCTGAACAAACGCCGCCTTCTTGGCCACCGTGTCCACGCAAGTCACCTGCACATCCGGGCAAGTGATGGCAATGACCACGCCGGGCAAGCCAGCGCCGGCACCTACATCTAACAGGCGAAAAATGGGGGGTGTCGTTGTTGGCACAGCCTTATCCGCCTCGCCCACAGCTGCACCCCGCACGTGCGCAGCAGCAACTGCCGCGCCACCCAAGCCAGCAACAGCCTGAGCGTCGGGAACCAACTTAGCCAGCTCACGGCGCAAAGGGGCAATCACCGCCAAGCTGTCGAGCAAGTGGTGCGTGAGCATCTCCTCCGCATCGCGCACCGCCGTCAGGTTGTAGACCTTGGTCCACTTGGCAATCAAATCCATGTAGGCCAACAACTGGGCTTGGCGCTCGTCACTGACGGGCAAGCCCAAGTCTTGCAACCCAGCGCGCAGCTTTTCTGACAAAGGATGCATCTCAGCTCGCCTCCACCGCAGTTGGCGCAGACGCAGACGCGTCGGCGCCCGCCTCTGCCGCAAAACCCTTCACGCGCGAACGCTTGAGGTGGATCAACAACAAAGAAATAGCAGCAGGCGTGATGCCCGACAAACGCGAGGCCTGCCCCAAAGTCTCGGGACGGTAACGCGTCAGGCGCTGACGCACCTCAATCGACAAGGCCGTGACTTGTTCGTAATCCAAGGTTTCTGGCAACCGCAGGTTTTCGTATTGCGCCGCACGCTGCACTTCATCGCGCTGGCGATCAATGTAGCCCGAGTACTTTGCTGCGATCTCGACTTGCTCAATCACAGCACGCGTTGTTTCACGTGAAACGTCACCCGCTGCCAACCCGTCAACCAATTCGGCGCTCTGGTACTTGCCCGCATCGAGGGACATCAAACCTTCGTAACTCACATCGGGACGGCGCAACAAATCGGCCAAGCTGTATTCATGCTCAATGGCCTTGCCCATGACGCGCTCAGACTCCGCGGCAGACAAATTGCGTGGATTCACCCAAGTGGACTTGAGGCGTTCTGTTTCACGTGAAACAGCATCGCGCTTGCGGCTGAAAGCCTCCCAGCGGGCATCGTCCACCAGGCCCATTTGACGGCCGACTTCGGTCAGGCGCATGTCGGCGTTGTCTTCTCGCAATTGCAAGCGGAACTCGGCGCGGCTGGTGAACATGCGGTAAGGCTCGGTCACGCCCTTGGTGGTGAGGTCATCGACCATCACGCCCAAATAGGCTTGGTCGCGGCCTGGCATCCATGCGCCGCCAAAGTCGTTGGCCGCACCGGCCAAGCTGCGACATTGCAGCGCAGCGTTGATGCCCGCAAACAAACCCTGTGCCGCCGCCTCTTCGTAACCGGTGGTGCCGTTGATCTGCCCCGCAAAGAACAAACCACCGAGGGCACGGGTTTCAAACGTGCGCTTTAACTCACGCGGGTCGAAATAGTCGTACTCAATGGCATAGCCAGGGCGAATGATGTGGGCGTTTTCCAAACCCTTCATGGAGCGCACCAACTCGTACTGAATGTCAAACGGCAAGCTGGTGCTGATGCCGTTGGGGTAGTACTCGTGGGTGGTCAAGCCTTCGGGCTCTAAGAAAATTTGGTGGCTGTCTTTGTCGGCAAAGCGGTTGATCTTGTCTTCCACACTCGGGCAATAGCGCGGACCCACGCCCTCAATCTTGCCGGTGAACATGGGGCTGCGGTCAAAGCCGGAGCGGATGATGTCGTGGGTGCGTTGGTTGGTGTGGGTGATCCAGCACGGCATGTGTTGCGGATGCATGGACGCACGGCCCATGAAGCTGAACACAGGCACTTCGCCTAACACGCCAGCCGAAGGTGCGCCCGTCGCTGTCTGTGAGGCCACGCCGTCACCTGGCTGCTCGGTGCATTGACTGAAGTCAATCGTGCGGCCATCGATGCGCGGGGGTGTGCCGGTTTTCAATCGCCCTTGCGGCAACTTCAATTCTTTGAGACGTGCAGACAAGCTCACGGCCGGTGGGTCACCCGCGCGGCCACCGGCGTAGTTGTTCAGGCCCACATGGATCTTGCCGTCCAAAAACGTGCCCGCCGTCAACACCACGGTGCGGCTGCGGAAACGAATGCCCGCTTGCGTAGAAGCGCCCACCACGCGGTCGCCCTCCACCATCAAGTCGTCTACGGCTTGCTGGAACAGCCACAAGTTCGGCTGGTTCTCCAACATGCGACGGATGGCGGCTTTGTACAAAATGCGGTCGGCTTGCGCGCGAGTCGCCCGCACGGCTGGGCCTTTGGAGCTGTTCAAAATGCGGAACTGAATGCCGCCCTCGTCCGTGGCCAAAGCCATCGCACCGCCCAAGGCATCCACCTCTTTGACCAAGTGGCCTTTGCCAATGCCGCCGATGGACGGGTTGCAACTCATCTGGCCCAGGGTTTCGATGTTGTGCGACAGCAGCAAGGTTTTCGCGCCCATGCGCGCAGACGCGAGCGCGGCTTCCGTGCCGGCATGGCCACCGCCAACGACGATGACATCAAATTCTTCGGGGTACAACATAAAACCAACCTTTGGGGGGATGCAGGGGCTGTGCGCCGCCCTGCCTAGCAGACCGCAATTTTACAAGGCGGGGTTTTCAAACGTCACGGTCACGCGCAAGCCGTGGGGGCTTTCGTTTTGCATGGCCACGCTGGCACCGAGCAAACGCACATATTCGCTGACGATGGCCAAGCCCAAACCCGAGCCCTCTTTCAAAGCCTCGCCCGCCGACCCCTGCACCCAGCGGCGCGACAGTTGCGTGAGTTGAGCCTGAGACACGCCCGGCCCGTTGTCGCTGACCGACAGCACCACCGCTTGCGGTACCTCCACCACGGACACGGTGATACGACACTCGCCCGCCTCGGCGCGACCGTAACGCAAGGCGTTGTCCAGCAAGTTGTTCAACACACCTTCGATCAACGCCGCGTTGCCGATCACCTGCACGGGACGGTCCACACCGCGTGCGCCTAAATCGACCTGCATCGCATCCGCACGGGGCAAAAACCGCAACACAGCCTCGCCCACCAACGCGTCTAAAAACACGGGCTCCTGCACCAAACTTTGGTGCGCCTCGTCCGCCAAGGCCAGCGCCAACAGTTGGTCCACCAAATGGCTGGCTCGGGCTTGGCTCTGGGCAATGCCCGTCAACTGCTCACGCCAGACTTGTGGATCGGGGTGACGCAAGCCGTAATCGGCCAACGCGCGGATGCCCGCTAGGGGCGTGCGCAACTCATGCGCCACGTTGCCCGAAAACTCGCGCTGCGCTTGCACGCTAAAGGCAATGCGCCCCAACAACCCGTTGATCGCCTGCCCCAAGCGCTGCACATCACGCGTGCTGGCAGACACGGGCACAGGCGTGAGGTCACGGGCGTCACGGCGTCCCAAGGCCTGCTCTAGCTCCGCCAAAGGCACCAAGTCGGTCTCAATGGCCCGTTGCAACCACGCGGCCAAGCCCATCAACAGCAGCACCTGCGGCGCAATGGAAAACACCAACAAGCGTTGCAGCAAGCGGTCTCGGCTGGCGGTGGTTTGCGCCATCACCACATAAAAGTCGGACGGCTGCTGACGGTGAATGGTCACGCTGCGAAGCGTATGGTTTTGATAATCTAAAGCATCGAATTGCGGCGTCGCCGTGCCATTCAAAATGGCGGGCCGCAAGCCCGCGTGTCCTGCCAGCATAGACCCGTCGGGGCGCAACACCGCAAAGTACAAAGACTCGCTTTGGTCGAACAGCACCGTACTTATCTCTTGCGCCGTCAAGCCCAACTCCAACCCGCCCACGCCGACATCGGCCGTGCGGCGCACATGGCTGGCCACCAAATACGCGTCGTCCAACAAAGCGCGGTCAAACGCCTGCTGCATAAAATAAGAGGCCACGCCCACCACCAAGGCCGAGCCGATCATCCATGTCAGCGCCAAAGGCAGCAGCACATGGCGCAGCAGCCGGTTGCGCAGCGAGGGCTTGAGGTGCAGGCGATCAGGCGCGATCACGCGGAGCCTCCAGCACATAACCAATGCCGCGCAAGGTGCGAATGGTGGCGCCACTGTCGGCCAATTTTTTACGCAGCCGCGAGATGAACGCCTCCAGCGCGTTGTCACCCAAGGCCTCGTCAAAGCCAGACAGCTTGTCAGACAAGATGCGTTTGCTGACCGCGCGACCCGGCGGCGTCATCAGCTCCCACAGCACCTCGAACTCGCGGGCGGGCAAGGCCAAGTCGTCCTCGTCGAGCAGGATGCGGCGGTTCTTGCGGTGCAACGCCAAGCGGCCCACGCGCGCCACATCGTCAGCACCTTGGGCACGTCGGCCCAAAGCCCGCAAGCGGGCCTCCACCTCTTCTAAATCAAAGGGCTTGCCCAAGTAGTCATCGGCCCCCGCATCGAGGCCGGCAATGCGTTCGTCGGTGCGGTTGCGTGCCGTCAACACCAGCACAGGCGTGCGGTCGCCACGCGCACGGGCGTTGCGCAGCAGCTGCAAGCCGCTGCCTTGGGCGGCATGGGCTTGACCATTCAAGGGCAGGTTCAGATCAAGCAGCACCGCGTCGTAACTCTGCACTTGCCAAAAATGCGCCGCCTCCTCCAGATGACTGGCCGCGTCCACGCGATGACCCGCATCGCTCAAGCTGCGCAGCATCACCGTTTGCAACACGGCATCGTCTTCGATGAGCAAAATTCGCACGGCGTTAAATAGAAAGAATGAAGGGCGACAGGAGCGCCTGGTTTGGTCAGGAATTGGTCAGGCAGCATCAACGATAAACGGCGCATGAGCATACGACAGAACCTGCGCCTGCGCCGCCTAAACGCGGCATACAGCCACACTTTACGCACCGCTGCGGTAGCCACATGGGCCACCGCCATCGCCGCCGCGTTGGCCTTCAGCCACGGCAGCGTGATGGCACAAACAGCCACAGAAACGCTGGGACTGACCCGCGTCTTAGAGGCCGCCCGCAACAACATCGACGTGGCCATCACACGCCAAGCCGCGGAAGCCGCCAAAGCCGACGTGCTGGCCGCTGACCGCTCGCCCTTCCCCGTGTTCACCGCCAAAACCAGTCAGATGTATTTGGACAACGGCGTGAAGGGGGACCAAGGCGTCGGCCCCGGCCCGTTTGGTCAAAAGAACATCGACAAATCCGGCGGCATTGACTGGACGTGGGAGCGCGGCGGCAAACGCGCCCTGCGCACCCAAAGCGCCAGTCGTTTGGCCAACGCGGCACAAGCCGATTTGCAAGACATGCAGCAAAGGCAACAGGCCGCAGCCGCAGCGGCCTACTTTGACTTGCTGGCGGCACGAGAACGCCATCGCGAAATGCACGCACTTTTACAAAGCGCTCAATTGCTGGCCAAAAGTGCGGGCCTGCGCCTGAAGGCAGGTGACCTGTCAGCCCAAGACACCGCCCGCTTCGACATCGAAGCCCAACGCGCCCAAGCCGATACCCACAGCGCCCAGCTGGACCAACAACGTGCTTTGCTGTTGCTACGCCAACTGACGGCCCTGCGCGTTGACCTCGCCCACTGGGGCATCGCCGCCGACTGGCCCGCATTGCCCAGCACGCCATTGCGCAGCGACGTGCCCGAAACTTGGGTGGAACAACGCCCTGATGTAAAAGCCGCACAAGAACGCGTGACAGCCGCACAAGCCGCCCTCGACCTTGCCGTGTCACAAAAAACAGCCGATGTGACCGTAGGCAGCAGCTTGGACCACGACCCCCGCGTGTCCCGCCGCAGCCTTGAATTGCGCTTCTCGGTGCCCCTGCAATGGGGCTATGGTTTTGAAGGCGAAATTGGCCGCGCCCAAGCACAACTCACCCAAGCCCAAGACTTGGCGGAGAAAACCAAACAAGACGCACGCGCTGAGTTGCAACGCCTGTTGGAAGAATTGCGCACCGCCTTGCAACGCGAAACCTTGTACGCCCAAGACATCGTGCCCCGCGCACGCCGCGTGGCCGAACAAGCCGAAGTGGCTTACGCCAAAGGCGCCTCCTCGCTCACCGACTTGATCGACGCACGCCGCACGCTGCGCAGCACCTTGATCGAAGCAGCGTTGGCCCGCGCCGACTACGCCAAAGCGAACGTGGTCTGGCGTCTGCGCACCCCGGACACAGAAAGCAGCAACGCCACAGGCAAAACGCCCAACGTCAGCCGCTGAAAAAACAACATGTCTGAACACAAAAACACCATGACCGACAAAGCCTCTTCCTTTTTGAACACGCCTGCCAAACGCTACGGAGCTATGGCTGCCGTGATCGCTTTGCTGGTGCTGGGCTACACACTCACCGGCCAGGAAGCGCCACGCCTCGCCGCAGCGCCGCAACCCATCGTGCAAGGCCAACAGCTGCGCTTTCCTGCCGGTCACCCACAACTGGCCTTGCTGGGCACAGCGCCTGCCGTGGCTGCACAAAGCGTGAGCATTGAGTTGCCGGCGCGCTTGGTGTGGAACGAAGAACGCACCCAACGCATCTACCCCGCCTTTGCAGGACGCGTGGCACAACTCAACGCCGACATTGGACAAAGCGTGCAAGTCGGCCAAGTGCTGGCCACCTTGGCATCGCCCGAGTTTGGCGCCGCCCAAGCCGACACCGCCAAAGCCCAAGCCGATGCACGCTTGACCGAACGCAACCTCGCTCGCCAACGTGAGCTGTTTGAAGCCGGCATCATTTCCCGCAAAGACCTCGAACAAGCCGAAGCCGAAGCCGCACGCGCCCAAGCCGAAGTAGCACGCGCCCATGCACGCACCAGCCTGTACGGCGCAAGCAGCGGTGTGAACCAACAACTGGGCTTGGCCTCGACCGTGCGCGGCGTGGTGGTGGAACGCAACCTGAGCGCGGGTCAAGAAGTGCGTCCCGACCAAGGCGGCCCCGGCAACCCCGCCCTCTTTGTGGTCAGCGACCCCAGCGTGCTCTGGGTGCAAATTGACGCGCACGAATCTGACGTGGCCTCGCTCAAACCTGGCACCACCATCCAACTGATCTTGCACAGCTTTCCCGGTCAAAGCTTCCAAGCCAAGATCGCCGCGACGGGCGACTTCATTGACAGCAACACGCGCACCATCAAAGTTCGCGCCGTCATCGACAACGCGCAACGCCAACTCAAAGCCGAAATGCTGGGAACGGCCCGCATCGAACGCAAGCTGGCCGCCGGCGTGTTGGTGCCCGCCAGCGCCGTGCAATTGCGTGGCACCGAACATTGGACCTATGTGCAAACCGAGCCTGGCGTGTTTGAACCCCGTCAAGTCAAACTCGGCTACGAAGGCCTGCAAGAAGTGCTGGTCGTGCAAGGCCTGCAAGCCGGTGACTTGGTGGTGAAAGACAACAGCTTGTTGTTGGCCCGTGAGTTTCGGATTGCCAAGGAAGAAGCACAAAAACAACACAGCACAGCCCCCGCCCAAACTGCGGCAGACCAAAAATGAAACGTCTCATTCATTACGCGCTGAACCAGCCTCTGTTCATTTTGCTGGGCACTTTGCTGTTTGTGATGGCGGGGGTATTTGCCTTCAAGAACCTGTCGGTAGAAGCCTTCCCAGACGTCACCGACACACAAGTCACCGTCATTGCGCTCTACCCAGGGCGCGCGGCCGAAGAAGTCGAAAAACAAGTCACGCTTCCCATTGAAGTCGCGTTATCGGGCTTGCCAAATTCGATTCGGGTGTTTTCACACACACAGTTTGGTTTGTCATTCACCGTGGTGACTTACAACGACAACGCCGAAGTGAACGTGGTTCGCCAACAAGTGAATGAACGCTTGCGCGGCATCGACTTGCCCGAAGGCGTAGAGGCACAAATTGCGCCAAACGCCACACCCGTCGGCGAAATCATGCGCTACCGATTGCGTGGCGATGGCAAGTCCACCACGGAGCTGCGCACCTTGCAAGACTGGAGCGTTGAACGCGCGCTGCGTCAAGTGCCCGGCGTGGCCGATGTGGTGGCGATGGGTGGCTTCATCAAGCAATACGAGGTGCAGCCCGACTTGCACAAGTTGAGCCAGTTCAAACTCACCTTGCAAGACCTGTCCAACGCGATTGGACATGGCAACGCCAACGCGGGTGGCAGCTACATCACACAGGGCACGCAGCAATACGCCATCCGCGGTTTGGGATTGCTGCACTCCGCCGATGATTTGGGGCGGGTTGTCATCACCACCCGAGGCAACACACCTGTGCTGGTCCGCGATGTGGCCAAAGTCACGATCGGCGCTGTGCCGCGTTTAGGCACCGTGGGTCAAGACAGCGATGACGATGTGGTGACGGGCATCATCATCATGCGCAAAGGTGAAAACCCCAGCGTGGTTCTCAAAGGCGTGAAAGAACGCATCGACGATTTGAACAACCGCGTGCTGCCGCAAGGTGTGCAGATCGTGCCGTTTTACGACCGCACTTGGCTGATGGCGAAAACACTGACCACGGTGTTTAAAAATTTGGTCGAAGGTGCCCTGTTGGTCGGCTTGGTTCTCTATCTGTTTTTGTCGAACTTACGCGCATCGCTGGCGGTGGTGGTGGTCATTCCGCTGTCTTTGCTCGCCACCTTTTTAGGCTTGAAGATCATGGGCGTGCCGGCCAACTTGTTGAGTTTGGGTGCGATGGATTTCGGCATCATCGTGGACGGGGCCGTGATCGTGGTGGAAAACATCATGCACCGCTTGGCTGAACGCGGCGAAGGCATGAACGAGAAAGAGCGTCGCACCCTCATCACCAACGCCGCCAGCGAAGTGGGTCGACCCACCGTGTTCTCCATGCTCATCATCATTGCGGCGCACATTCCCATTTTTGCGCTGCAACGCCATGAAGGCCGCATCTTCCAACCCATGGCGCTGTCGGTCACGACTGCGCTGATCGGGTCTTTGGTTTTCTCGCTAACCTTGGTCCCCTTGTTGTCTTATTGGATGTTGCGCAAAGGCGTTCCACACGGCGACAACCGTTTGGTCGGTAGCGCCAAACGTCTTTACGAACCGGTACTGACTTGGGCCATTGCACAGCCGCGCAAGGTGGTGGTGATCGCGATGGCAGGCTTTTTCCTGTCGGTGCTCGCCGCCTCTCGGCTGGGCTCAGAATTTTTGCCCGAGCTCAACGAGGGAACCATTTGGGTCAATGTCCGCTTACCCGCCAGCATCTCCAACGATGAGGCTGCGAAGGTGCTGCACAACGTGCGAACCGCCTTGCTCACTGTGCCCGAGGTAAAAACAACCGTATCAAAAGCGGGTCAGCCTGAAGATGGCACCGACCCCAAAACCATCAGCATGGCGGAGGTCTTTGTCGACTTGAAAGCGCCTGAACTGTGGCGCAAGGGTTTAACGCGTGAACATCTGATTGAAGAAATGGACCGTGCCGTGTCCGATCTGCCAGGCATGCAACCCACGTTCTCACAACCGATTCGTGACAACGTGTTGGAGTCGATTTCACAAATTGATGGGCAAATCGTGATCAAAGTTTCAGGTGACGATCTGGATATTTTGCGCAAAACCACTGAGGCGATTGAACATGAGATACGCACCGTACGCGGCGTGTACCGTGCCGAGATTGACCGTCAGGGCGAGTTGCCACAACTGTTGATCGACATCGACCGAGAGCGTAGCGCTCGTCTGGGACTGAATGTCAGTGACATCCAAGACGTGATCGAAACTGCACTGGCTGGCAAAGCCGCAACCACCATCTGGGAAGGCGAGCGCCGGTTCACAGTGGCGGTGCGCTTGGCCTCTGAACGTCGTGCCATTGTGAATTTGAAAGACATCTTGATTCCCACCCCAAACGGTGGCAGCACGCAACTCAGCAACGTCGCAGAAATTCGCGAAGGCAGCGGTGCGATGAACATCGCGCGTGAAGCTGGACGTCGCACGATGGCCATTGGTATTTTCATCAAAGGTCGCGACATGGGCTCAATCGTGGCGGACATGAAAACCATCGTCGCTGCGAAGGTGGAAATACCGCGCAATTACGGGCTAACTTGGTCCGGCGAATTTGAGAACCAAGAACGCGCCATGCAACGCTTAGGCGTGGTGGTGCCGATTTCGTTATTGCTGATCTTCGTGCTGCTGTTCGACGCGTTTGGCTCGTTCAAAACCGCGGGGCTGATTTTGATCAACGTGCCCTTGGCCTTGATTGGCGGCTTTGTGGCGCTGTGGATTTTCAGCATTCCGCTGTCGGTGTCAGCGGCCATTGGCTTCATTGCGCTGTCGGGGCAAGCGGTGCTCAACGGGGTGGTGATGCTGTCGGTCTTTCAACAACTGCGCAACGCGGGCTACACCGTGATAGATGCCGTGAAAGAAGGCGCGTTGCAACGTCTGCGCACGGTCTTGATGACGGCCATGCTGGCCGCTTTGGGCTTGCTGCCGATGGCACTGAGCCACGACATTGGCTCTGAAACTCAACGGCCTTTGGCGATTGTGGTAATCGGTGGCTTGGTTACCGCCACGCTGCTGACCTTGGTGGTGTTGCCTGCGTTGTATGTGGCTTGGTTCTCCAACAAACCCTTGCAGGCGCCTAAAGAAGCCTAAACCGCGTTAACCGCCATGCAAAAAGCCACAGCAACATGCTGTGGCTTTTTGCTTTAAGGCTTCCAACGCTTGAGCAACAAGGCGTTGGTCATGACGCTGACCGAGCTCAGCGCCATGGCCGCACCCGCCACCACAGGGCTGAGGTAGCCCATGGCGGCCAGCGGAATGCCCGCGGCGTTGTAGGCAAAGGCCCAAAACAGGTTTTGGCGAATCTTGGCCACCGTGCGCGCCGAAATATCCAAAGCACCGGCCACCAGCGCCACATCGCCGCGCATCAACGTGATGCCTGCGGCGTTCATGGCCACATCGGTGCCACCGCCTTGGCCATGCACGCTGACATTGGCCATGGCGAGGCCCACATCGGCAGCGGCCAAGGCTGGGGCGTCGTTGATGCCATCGCCCACAAAAGCCACCACATGCGGAGGGCCGTCGGGGTTGTGCTGGAGTTGACGCACCAACGCGGCCTTGTCGCCGGGCATGACGTTGGCGTGCACTTCGTCAGGACGCAGACCCAAACGGGCGGCCATGGCTTGCGCAGCGCCTGGGTTGTCCCCAGAAATCATGACCAACCGCAGACCACGTTCGCGCAGCCGTGCCAGCGCCGCTTGCACACCGGGCTTAGGTTCGTCACCAAAGGCCAGCACGGCGCGGGCTAGAAGGCCCTGTGGCGCGCGTTCGACCAAAACGGATACCGAGGCACCCTCCGCCTGCAACGAAGTCGCCTGAGCGCGCCAAGGGCCTTCTGGCACCTGTAAAACATCCATCCAGCGCAAGCTGCCCAACAACAGAGTACGACCTTGCACCGTGCCTTCGCTGCCAAAGCCGGGCACAGCACGCATGTCGGTGGGCGGTGTCACGCTCAGCCCTTGGGCCTTGGCGGCTTGCACCACGGCGTGAGCCAGGGGGTGTTCGCTGCCGCTTTGCAGGCTGGCCGCGAGGGCCAACCAGCTGGCGTCAAGGGGGTCGCGGGTTTGAAGTTCATCGACCACCGAAAGTGACAGCAAACGTGGCTGCCCGACCGTGAGCGTGCCGGTTTTGTCAAACGCCACGGTGTCCACGCGGTGTGCGATCTCTAAGGCTTGGGCATCTTTGATCAGAATGCCGAATTTCGCTGCCACACCCGTGCCCGCCATGATGGCCGCAGGCGTGGCCAAACCCAAGGCGCAGGGGCAAGCGATGACCAACACCGCTACCGCATGAATCAGCGACACCTCCACGCTGTGCCCCGTCCACCACCAGCCTCCCAAGGTGAACACGGCCAAGACCAAGACGACTGGCACAAAGACAGCAGAAACTTGGTCCACCAAACGCTGAATGGGCGCCTTGGCCGCTTGCGCGTCTTCGACCCAACGGATGATGTTGGCCAACACGGTGGCAGTGCCCGTGGCGGTGACTTTGACCACCACACGCCCCTCGCCGTTGATGCTGCCACCGGTGACATGCGCGTCCACGGTTTTAGACACCGGCAAAGGCTCGCCCGTCAGCATGGATTCGTCCACCTGGGTTTGACCTTCCAACACCACGCCATCCGCCGCAAAGCGTTCACCGGGCAAGACCACCACGCGGTCACCGACCAGCAGTTCGTCGATGGGAATGTCCATCTCTCCATCCAAACCGATGACGCGAGCGCGTTCGGGTCGCAAGGCATGCAGCGCGCGAATGGCATCGGTGGTTTGGCGTTTGGCGCGCGCCTCCAACCACTTGCCCAACAGCACCAGCGTGATCACCACGGCTGAGCCTTCGAAGTACAAATGCACCATGGCCCCCGCAGGCGCACTGAGCCACAGCCAAACCGACAAGGCCCAGCCAGCTGTGGTGCCCAAGGCGACCAACAAATCCATGTTGCCGCTGCCTGCCAACAGCGCATGCCAACCCGCTTTGTAAAAGCGCGCACCGAGGATGAACTGCACAGGGGTGGCCAACAAAAATTGCCACAGCGCGGGCAGCATCCAGTGTTGGCCCAAGGCATCGCCCAACATGGGCAAGACCAAAGGCGCGCTCAGCAGCAAACCGATGGCCACAGGCAAAAACCCGACCCAAGGCCCGACAGGCGCAAGCTCTAAGTGTTCGGCAGCGAGGGGTTCGTAACCGGCATCGCGCACGGCACGTCGCAAACGGGCTTGTTGCGTTTGGGTGTCTGAAGCCATCTCTGCATCAGAACTCGACGCATCGCCGGTGCCAGCCGCAGACTCAGCCCACGTCACACGCGCAGACTCGGTGGCGAGGTTGACGCTGACCGATTGAACACCTGGCACCTTGGCAATCGCGCGTTCCACACGGGCCACACACGAAGCGCAGGTCATGCCACCAATACCGATATCGCAGGACAATTCATTCATGCGGTAAGGTTACATCTTTATGAGGAGCGACTTATGGAACACACTTTTCAAGTTCAAGGCATGACCTGCGGGCATTGCGAAATGGCCGTCAAAAAAGCGGTGCTGCGTTTGGATGCGCAAGCACAAGTTCAGATCGACCGAAACCACGACAAAGTGGTGGTGCAAACTGAACAGCCTCGCGAAACCGTGGCCCATGTGATTGCCGAAGAAGGCTACGCGGTCGCATGAGTGCCGTCACGCAAGGCCGCAGCGTCGAACGCTTGGTACAAGGCCAAGACACACAAGATGGCGCAGGGGTGCGCTTGACCCGCGTGTTGACCCATGACTTGCAGACGCGTCTCGACCCCTTCTTGATGCTCGACGCTTTTGGCAGCGACAAGCCTGACGACTACATTGCCGGTTTTCCCAACCACCCCCACCGTGGCTTTGAGACCGTGACCTACATGATCGCGGGCCGCATGCGCCACAAAGACAGTGCGGGCAACGAAGGCCTGCTGCAAAACGGTGGTGTGCAATGGATGACCGCAGGACGCGGCCTGACCCACAGCGAAATGCCCGAGCAAGAAGAAGGCGTGATGGAAGGCTTTCAGCTTTGGTTGAATTTGCCGAGTCAAAACAAACTGTGCACGCCAGGCTACCGCGACATTCAAAGCGAAGACATACCTGAAGTCACCACCGGGAATGGTGTGTTGGTGTGCGTGATTGCCGGTGCGTCACACGGGGCTGAAGGTGCTGTGCAACGCGAACACACGCATCCCATTTATTTGGATGTGCAATTTCCCAATACCAACGACACCGTCTTTGAACAAACCTTGCCTGCCACACACAACGCTTTTGTGTATGTGTACCGAGGCAGCTTAGAGGTGGTTCACGGCGATCAGGCAACCACTGTGCCCGTGCAACGCATGGCTGTGTTGAGCAACCTTGGTGACGGCGTTGTGTTGCGCGCTCAAGCCAACACACGCGCCATCTTGATTGCAGGCCAGCCTTTGGGCGAGCCGATTGCGCAATACGGTCCGTTTGTGATGAACACGCGTGAAGAGCTCGTTCAAGCGGTAGACGACTTTCGCGCAGGTCTGATGGGTTAAAAAATGGGGTGTGCGTTACACAACTTTACGCAAGTTGTTGTTTAGCGCACAGACGCGACACACAAACGGTTCACAGTCAAAGCTCAACAGAGGCATTTTGCTTCTCACTTTAAGGAACTTTTATGAACCGTTTGAACATCACCCGTTTGGCCATGACTGCCCTGCTGGCTGGCACAGCCATGGCAGCCACATTGCCTGCACAAGCTCAACCCATGATGGGCGAGATGGGCATGCACCATGACGATGACCGCATGCATGAACGCATGGGCAAGCGTTGGGAAAAGCGACAGACTGAATTGAAAGCCAAACTGCATTTGGCACCATCGCAAGAACCCGTATGGACGGCTTTTTTGCAAGGCATGAAGGCGCCTGCCAACCGCCCTATGCAGCCGGTTGACCGAGAGGCGTTGGCCAAGCTCAGCACGCCCGAGCGCCTAGAAAAAATGAATGCGATGCATGAAGCCAACTTCGCGGCCATGCAAACCCACATCAAACAACGCACCGAAGCCACACGCACGTTCTACAACCAACTGAGCGTCGAACAGCAAAAGGTGTTTGACGCCGAAACCCTTCCAGAACATGGACACTGGAAAGGTCGACGCAATTAAATGTCGATGTTGGCAGCGCGCAAAGCGTTGTTTTCGATGAAGTGACGGCGGGGCTCCACCTCGTCGCCCATCAACATGGTGAACACGCGATCGGCTTCGATCGCGTCGTCAATTTGCACACGCAGCAAACGACGCACGGTGGGGTCCATCGTGGTTTCCCACAACTGTGCAGGGTTCATCTCGCCCAAGCCCTTGTAGCGTTGACGTGCGGTAGCGTTTTCGGCTTGACCAATCAACCACTTCATGGTTTGACGGAAGTCGCTGACCTTTTCTTCTTTGGCCTTTTCACCTTCACCACGCTGCACGCGTGAGCCTTCGCTCAACAAACCACGGAAGGTTTGTGCGGCTTCGGCCAACGCGGCGTAGTCGGCACCGTGCACAAAGTCTTGCGTGATGATGCTGCTCTTGACGTTGCCGTGGTGGCTGCGGCTGATGCGCAAAATGGGTTTGTCGGTGCGGACATCAAACTCGCCCGACGCTTCTGAGCCACTGCCCAACTCGCGCAACTTGGCTTGCATCGCTTCAGCAGACGCTTGGGCATCGGCCACCGTGTCGAGGTTGACCGACACACCATCGGCCATGGCACGCAGAGCTTCTGCGTCCATGAAGCCACTCAAACGTGCAATGACGGCTTCAGCCAGCTGGTGCTTGCGCGCCAACTCAGCCAAGGTGTCGCCACTCAAAGTTTGGGCATTAGCGCCACCGGTTGTGATGCTGGCTTCTTTCAAAGCAATGCGCAGCAAGAAACCGTCGAGTGCCGACGCGTCTTTCAAATAAAGCTCTTCTTTGCCTGCTTTGACTTTGTAAAGCGGTGGCTGCGCAATGTAGATGTGACCGCGTTCCACCAATTCAGGCATTTGGCGATAGAAAAATGTGAGCAACAGCGTGCGAATGTGCGCACCGTCCACGTCCGCGTCAGTCATGATGATGATGCGGTGGTAACGCAGCTTGTCGACGTTGAAGTCGTCGGTCGCTGACTTGCCAGACTCTGCACTGGCTTTGCCAATGCCGGTGCCCAAGGCGGTGATGAGCGTCAAGATCTCATTGCTGGTCAACAGCTTTTCGTAACGCGCTTTTTCGACGTTCAAAATTTTGCCGCGCAAAGGAAGAATCGCTTGGAATTTGCGGTCACGGCCTTGCTTGGCAGAGCCGCCGGCCGAGTCACCCTCGACGATGTAGATTTCACACAGTGCTGGGTCTTTTTCTTGGCAATCGGCCAACTTGCCGGGCAAGCCCATACCGTCGAGCACACCTTTGCGGCGCGTCATTTCGCGGGCTTTACGAGCGGCTTCACGCGCACGCGCTGCTTCCACAATCTTGCCGCAAATGATCTTGGCATCGTTGGGACGTTCTTGCAGGTAATCGCCCAAAGCTTTGGCCACGATGTCTTCCACCGGTGCACGCACTTCGCTCGACACCAATTTGTCTTTGGTCTGGCTGCTGAATTTAGGTTCAGGCACTTTGACCGACAACACGCAACACAAGCCCTCGCGCATGTCGTCGCCCGTCACTTCGACTTTGGCTTTTTTAGCGAACTCGTGTTCTTCGATGTATTTGTTGATCACGCGTGTCATGGCAGCGCGCAGACCCGTCAAATGGGTGCCGCCATCGCGTTGCGGAATGTTGTTGGTGAAACACAGCACGTTCTCGTTGTAGCCGTCGTTCCACTGCATGGACACTTCCACACCAATGCTGGTGCCAGGAATACCGCCATACGTTTCAGAAGGACGTTCACCTTCGGAATAAAAAGCATTGGGGTGCAACACTTTTTTACCGGAGTTGATGAAGTCCACAAAACCTTTGACGCCGCCCGCACCCGAGAAATCGTCTTCTTTGCCTGTGCGTTCATCCATCAAACGGATGCGTACACCGTTGTTCAAGAAGCTCAGTTCACGCAAACGCTTGCTCAAGATTTCGTAATGGAAATCTGTGTTTTGGGTAAAGATTTCAGTGTCTGGCAAGAAGTGAACTTCCGTACCGCGCTTCTCTGTCTCACCCGTGATGCGCATGGGCGAAACTTCCACGCCATTCACCACTTCAATGATTCGGTTTTGCACAAAGCCTTTGGAAAATTCCAAGGTGTGCACTTTGCCTTCGCGACGCACCACCAAACGCAAAGATTTCGACAGTGCGTTCACACATGACACACCCACGCCGTGCAAACCACCTGAGACCTTGTAGCTGTTTTGGTTGAACTTGCCACCCGCATGCAATTCGGTCAAGGCAATTTCAGCAGCACTGCGCTTGGGCTCGTGCTTGTCGTCCATCTTCACGCCAGTTGGAATGCCGCGACCGTTGTCGGTCACGCTGATGGAGTTATCGCTGTGGATGGTGACCACGATGTCATCGCAATGACCCGCCAAAGCTTCGTCGATCGAGTTATCAACGACCTCAAACACCAAATGGTGCAAGCCTGAGCCATCCGACGTATCACCGATGTACATGCCTGGGCGCTTGCGAACGGCCTCAAGTCCTTCAAGGATCTGGATAGATCCTTCGCCATAGCCTTCACCGGCTGGAGGTGTGATGGGAGTTTCAGGAATTTGAGTAGGTTCGGTCATAGCAAATCTTCGTGCGCAGCGCACAAGGCGCTGCGAATTCTGTCGAGAAAAAAATAATCAGTGGCGCTTAGATGCGCATTGGCATCACCACGTACTTGAACGTGTCGTTGCCTGGGATGGTGATGAGCGCGGAGCTGTTCGAATCGGCCAAGTCCACTTGAACCATGTCTTGGTCCATATTGGTCAAGGCGTCGATCAAATAGGTCACGTTGAAACCAATTTCGATGGCATCACCGCCGTAGTCGATTTCGAGCTCGTCGACGGCCTCTTCTTGCTCAGCGTTGCTTGACGCCACACGCAAAACACCAGGCTCCAAGTTCAAGCGAACGCCTTTGAACTTGTCGCTGGTCAAAATGGCCGTGCGTTGCAAGGTAGCGAGCAATGCGGTGCGACCCATGGTGATGGTGTTTTTGTGGTTCTTAGGAATCACACGGTTGTAGTCGGGGAACTTGCCTTCGACCAACTTGGTGACGAACTCCATGCCTTCAAACGTGAACTTGGCCTGGTTGTTGGCGAACTGCATGTCGATGGCGCCTTCTTTGTCGCTCAACAAACGCTGCATTTCAAGCACTGTCTTGCGCGGCAAGATGACTTCTTGACGCGGCACTTCCACATCCAACATGGCCGATGCAAATGCCAAACGGTGACCGTCTGTTGCCACCAAGCTCAGTTGCTTGCCTTCTGCCACAAACAAAATGCCATTGAGGTAGTAACGAATGTCGTGCACGGCCATCGAGAAAGAAACTTGGTTCAACAGCTCTTTCAAAGTCTTCTGAGGCACGCTGAATGCAGGACCAAAGTTGGCAGCTTCTTGCACCAGAGGAAAGTCTTCAGCAGGCAAGCTTTGCAAAGTGAAGCGGCTTTTGCCGCCTTTCAAAATCAATTTGCTTTGGCTCGATTCCAAACTCACCGTTTGATCAGAAGGCATGGTGCGCAAGATGTCGATCAACTTGCGTGCACCCACCGTCGTGGTGAAGTTGCCTGCATCGCCATCGAGTTCAGCTGTGGTGCGAATTTGGATTTCCAAATCACTGGTAGTCAGTTGCAGTGAACTGCCTGTTTTACGAATCAATACGTTAGCCAAGATAGGCAATGTGTGGCGTCGTTCAACGATGCCAGCCACGGATTGCAATACGGCCAAAACTTTGTCTTGCGTAGCTTTCAGAACGATCATCTCTTCCTCTTGTTTTCTTTATTTAAAGTAGTAGTAGTAGATAAGCACAGCAGGTTTCTGTGGAAAACAGCATTTTCCTCTTTTTTTTCAAGGACTTGGATCACTTTGAAGGGTGTTGGCAAGCTTGCTTTTCTGCTGTCACTCAAAACTGGATAACTTTGGTATGTTGCTTGGGTCTGTGGATAACTGGTGTGTTGTTCAAAAATTATCCACAGGGTTATGCGAAGTTGAAAATTTAGCCTTTTAGTGTCTGTTCGAGCACATGAAGTTGCTGATTGAGCTCGGTGAGTTGTTGACGTTCGGCGGCAATCTTACGAACGGCATGCAAAACGGTGGTGTGGTCACGTCCACCAAACAATTCACCAATTTCAGGCAAACTTTTTTGCGTCAGCTCTTTGGCCAGGTACATCGCAATTTGGCGAGGTCTCGCGATCGAGGCAGGCCGTTTCTTGGAGTACATGTCCGCGACTTTGATCTTGTAGTAATCCGCAACCGTTTTTTGGATATTCTCAACAGAGATTTGACGGTTTTGGATCGACAACAAGTCTCGCAAGGCGTCACGCGCGAGTTGAATCGAGATTTCTTTTTGGTTGAAACGTGAGTAAGCCAAGATTTTGCGCAAGGCGCCTTCCAGCTCACGCACGTTAGAACGCACGTTTTTAGCGACGAAGAAGGCAACCTCTTCGGGCATCTCCGTGCCTTCGTTGCGTGCCTTGGTGATCAAAATGGCCACACGCATTTCAAGTTCGGGCGGCTCAATGGCTACCGTCAAACCCGCATCAAATCGCGACACCAAGCGCTCATGAATGTCGGTCAACCCTTTGGGATACGTGTCGCTGGTCATCACGATGTGTGACTTTTTGGCCAGCAACGCTTCAAACGCGTTGAAAAACTCTTCTTGCGTTCTTTCTTTGTTGGCAAAAAACTGAACGTCGTCAATCAGCAGCAAATCTAAGGAGTGATAACGCTCTTTGAATTCGTCAAAGGTTTTGCGTTGGTAGGCTTTCACCACATCGGACACAAATTGTTCAGCGTGGATGTACAAAACTTTGGCGTCTGGGCGTTCGGCCAGCATTTTGTTGCCCACGGCGTGCATCAAATGGGTTTTACCCAAGCCAACGCCGCCATAAATGAACAAAGGGTTGTACAGCTGGCCGGGCATGGTGGCCACATGCAGTGCGGCAGCGCGTGCCATGCGGTTAGCGGTACCTTCGACCAAGCTGTCAAAGGTCAGTGCTGTGTTGAGGCGTGTGCGAGGGCCTGTGGGCGCTGCTTCTTCGATGCCCACAAAGCTTTCGGGCAAAGATTCCAACTCTTGCGTGTAAGGGACCACACGCGTTTTAACGGGTGCTTCTTTGGGCGTGATGGCTAATTCAACTTGAATGGGTTGGCCATAAAGTTGGTGCAAAAGTGCAGCAATGCGGTTGGCGTACTGGGCACGCACCCAGTCAAGCTTGAAACGGTTGCCAACCAAAATAACCACCTTGCTGAAATTTTCAGCAACAGTGGCTTGCAGGGGTTTGATCCACGTATTGAACTGTTGTTCAGGGAGTTCTTGTGCGAGTTGATCGACACAGGTTTGCCATAAACCATCGCCTGAATTTGAAGGCAAGCCGTCTGTGGCAGAGGAAGGGAGACCCTGAATCATGAATTATTTTTCTGTGGATAGCTGGGTAAAAATTCCCGCGAAAACGCACTTTATCAAACTTTTATCCACAGGTCACGGTAAAAATTTTTCGGCCTTTAAAGTGGCCAGTTCACCCCTTTGTGCAAGAAAATTCAGAGCGGCTTAAAAATTTGAGATAATCACGGGTTTCCCTGATCTTCAGGGTCTAGATATTTGGAATCATCATGAAACGCACTTACCAGCCTTCTAAAACACGCCGCGCCCGTACACACGGTTTCTTGGTCCGCATGAAAACTCGTGGCGGCCGTGCTGTGATCAACGCACGTCGCGCCAAAGGCCGCAAGCGTCTGGCTGTCTAATTCTCAAACCACTGAACAGGCCCGCGACGTGAGCGCCGTGGAACGTCTGACGCAGTGGGCTGAGTTTCAGGCTGTCATGGCAGCAGGCAGTGTGGCTAGAACGCCGCACTTTGTGTTGCATCAGTGGCGTCCCACGCAGATCAATTTGGCAGGGCCAGAGTTTGAAAAAACTCAGGCCCTGTTTTTGCACGACGTTTTGATGTTGGGTGCTTTGACACCCAAGCGATGGGCCAAACGCGCGGTGACGCGCAATTTGATTCGGCGTCAGATTCACAGCGTGTCGCAAGAATTTGCGGCCCAATTGACGCCAACGCCTTATGTGGTGCGGTTGCGCACCACGTTTGACACCAAAAAATTCATCAGTGCGTCTTCAGACGCCTTGAAAATTGCAGTTCGCGAAGAACTGACACAGTTGTTTGGCAAAGTTATTTCGCCATGATGCAAATGTTCCTCATCCGATGCGTTCGAGCCTATCGACTGTTCCTCAGTCCTTGGCTCGGTTCGGCGTGTCGATTTGAGCCGACATGCTCGGTCTATGCGCTAGAAGCTTTGTCACAACACGGTGCAGCGCATGGCAGCTATTTGACGTTGCGCCGTTTGGGTCGTTGTCACCCATGGTGCGCGGGTGGACAAGATCCTGTTCCGCCTACACAGCTTGCATTTTTGACTTCTTCGACATCTTCCAACTCCGGAAAGAACTCTTCATGAACGACATTCGCCGCACCATTTTGTGGGTGATTTTTGGCTTTTCCATGGTCCTTTTGTGGGACCAATGGCAGATCTTCAATGGAAATAAAGCCACCTTCTTTCCCAACCCTGCACAACAAGCACAAGCGGCCGCAAAGCCTGCTTCTGATGTGCCTCAAGCTGCTGGCGTGCCCGCTGCTGTGGCTGCTCAGCCAGGCACCGTGCCTGTTACCGAAGGTCAAACTTCTGCGCCTAAAGAGCTGATCGAGGTTGAAACTGACGTGCTCAAACTCACGTTTGACACCGAAGGCGGTACCTTGGCGCGCGTGGAGTTTTTGACCCAAGCGGATGTGTTGCACCTAGGGCACAACGTGGTCTTGTTAGATGACAGCAAAGAGCGCATCTATATGGCTCAAACAGGCTTGATCGCCAGTACCCCGGGTGTCTCCATGCCCACGCACAAGACAGCGATGAAAGTTTTGCCGGGCGCACGCAAATTGCAAGGTGATGTTCAAACACTGAACATCACGTTTGAGTCTGCAGCCCAAGGCGGCGTGAAATTGGTGAAAACCTACACTCTCAAGCGCGGTGCTTACGACATGGCCGTGAAACACGACATCGTCAACACCAGCACACAAGAGGTGTCGCCGCAGTTGTATTTCCAATTGGTTCGCGATGGCAACAAACCTGCGGGCGAATCGTCGTTCTATTCCACCTTCACGGGCCCTGCTGTTTATACAGACGCTAAGAAGTATGAAAAGGTGGAATTTTCCGACATCAAAAAGAAAAAATTCGACATCGAAAAGCAATCGGCCAATGGTTACATCGCCATGGTTCAGCATTACTTTGTCAGCGCTTGGATTTTGCCTGACGGCTTGAAGCGTGACATTTCGATGGACGCTGTGGACATCGGTTCTTCCATGGCCGACTGCTGCTACCGGGCCACCTTGATTGCACCTTTGGATGCCATCAAACCTGGGGAAACAAAAAGCGTGGCTGCCACTTTCTACGCCGGTCCACAAGAAGAGAAAAAACTTGAAGCCCTTTACCCAGGCTTGGAGCTGGTCAAAGACTACGGTTGGCTCACCATCATGGCCAAGCCTTTGTACTGGTTGCTCGACCAAATTCACAAAATCTTGGGCAACTGGGGTTGGTCCATCGTCGCCTTGGTGTTGTTGCTCAAAGCCGGTTTCTATGGTTTGAATGCTCATGCATACAAGAGCATGGCCAAAATGAAAGCGGTCAATCCACGCATCATGGAGATGCGTGAGCGTCTCAAAGACAACCCACAGCAAATGCAAGTGGAGATGATGAAAATCTACCGTGAAGAGAAGGTCAACCCCATGGGTGGTTGCTTGCCCATCATGATTCAGATTCCCGTGTTCATCGCCTTGTATTGGGTGCTTTTGTCCACCGTTGAAATGCGCAATGCGCCTTGGATGGGCTGGATCCACGACTTGGCCGCACCCGATCCTTTCTTCATCTTGCCTTTGGTGATGACGCTGACAACGCTGTTGCAAACAGCCTTGAACCCCGCACCACCCGATCCCATGCAAGCCAAGATGATGTGGATCATGCCGCTGGCCTTCAGCGTGATGTTCTTCTTCTTCCCAGCAGGTCTGGTGCTCTACTGGATCACCAACAACGTGCTGTCGATTGCACAGCAGTGGTTCATCAACATCCGCATGGGCGTGCCACCGCAATTCAACTTGCCTAAGTTCTAAATCAAAGTTTGAAAGCTTTTTCGCTTTCAAAAATTTGAAAACCCGCCGTCCGAAAGGGTGGCGGGTTTTTTTCTGGACAATCCATTCATGCTTTCACAACACGACGCCCCCATCATTGCCATTGCCACTGCCCCCGGTCGAGGCGCCGTCGGCATCGTGCGACTCAGCGGCAAAGGCTTGGGCCCTGTGGTGCAGGCCTTGTGCGGCCGCAGCCTCAAGCCGCGTGAAGCCACGTATTTGCCCATCGCGGACGCCAACGGCACACCCATCGACCATGTGTTGGCGCTGCACTTCCCTGGCCCCAACAGCTACACAGGCGAAGACGTGTTGGAGTTGCAAGCGCACGGCGGTCCCGTGGTGCTGCAATTGTTGCTCGCACGTTGTTTAGACGTCACCGCACAACAGGATGCCGAACAACGCCCCTTGTTGCGCGGCCTGCGTTTGGCGCAACCGGGGGAATTCACGCAACGTGCATTTCTGAATCACAAACTCGACTTGGCCCAAGCCGAAGCCGTGGCTGACTTGATTGATGCCAGCACCGAAGCCGCCGCACGCAGTGCAAGTCGTTCGTTGGCGGGTGCGTTTTCAACGGAGATTCACCAACTGCGTGATGCCTTAATCCACTTGCGCATGTTGGTGGAAGCCACGTTGGACTTTCCCGAAGAAGACATCGACTTTTTGAAACAAGCCGATGCCCAAGGTCAGCTGGACCGCTTGCAAGCTAACCTCTTGCGTGTGACGCAGCAAACCCGTCAAGGCGCGTTGTTGCGTGAGGGCATTCGCGTGGTCATTGCGGGCCAACCCAACGCAGGCAAAAGCTCCTTGCTTAACGCGTTGGCCGGTGCCGAGTTGGCCATCGTCACGCCCATTGCGGGCACCACGCGTGATGTGGTGCAACAAACCATTCAAATCGAAGGCGTGCCTTTGCACGTCATCGACACGGCAGGACTGCGCGACCACCCCGACGTAGATGAGGTCGAGCGCATTGGCATTGCGCGCGCGTGGGACCAAATTGGCCAAGCCGACGCCGTGTTGTTTTTGCATGACCTCACCCGTCAAAGCGATGCCACTTACAAAGCCGCAGACGCTGACATTGAAGCCACCTTGCAGCAAACCGTGGCCGCGCACGTTCCGGTGTTGCATGTGTGGAACAAGGCCGATACCAGCGAAGGTGCTGTGCCTTCTGGTGAGTCACGTCTGACCCTGCGCCTCTCCGCCAAAACCGGTGACGGTTTACCGGCCTTGCGCGAACACTTGCTGCAAGTGGTGGGCTGGCAAGGCGGCAGCGCCGAGGGGCTTTACATGGCGCGTGAACGCCATGTGCAGGCCTTACGCGAAGTCGATGCGCATTTGCACCAAGCCAACGCCTGTTTGCAAGCCAAAGTGCCAGCCTTAGATTTGTTGGCCGAAGAACTGCGCTTGAGTCAAAACGCGCTCAACACCATCACCGGTGAGTTCTCGTCCGACGATTTACTCGGCGTCATCTTTTCTAGCTTTTGCATCGGCAAGTAAAACGGCACCTGGCCGATAAAATCAAACCATGACCCAAACTCACGCCCCCACCATCGCGCCCGTGGACGACCAACGCATCTTGCAACTGGCCCATGACACGTTGGAGATAGAGGCCAACGCCGTGCGCGACTTGCGCGACCGCTTGTCCCCTAGTTTTGTGTTGGCCGTGCGTGCCATTCTCAAAGTCAGTGGCCGTGTGGTGGTCATGGGCATGGGCAAAAGCGGCCATGTGGGTCGCAAAATCACAGCCACCTTGGCGTCCACGGGCACACCCGCCATGTTTGTGCACCCCGCCGAAGCCAGCCACGGTGACCTCGGCATGGTCAAAGACGGCGACTTGGTGATTGCCATTTCCAACAGCGGCGAGAGCGATGAACTCGCCGCCATCTTGCCCGTGCTCAAACGCCAAGGCGTCCCTCTGGTTGCCATCACCGGTGGCGTGCAATCGACCCTGGCCAAGCATGCCGACATCGTGCTCGACAGCGCGGTGGCCAAAGAAGCCTGTCCGTTGAACTTGGCGCCCACGGCCAGCACCACGGCACAAATGGCCTTGGGCGATGCCTTGGCCGTGGCCTTGCTTGATGCACGCGGTTTTCGTGCCGAAGACTTTGCGCGTTCGCACCCCGGTGGGTCCTTGGGCCGGCGCTTGCTCACCCACGTCAGCGACGTGATGCGCAGCGGTGATGACGTGCCCCATGTGTTGCCCACCGCGACTTTCAGCGAATTGATGCGCGAGATGAGCGCCAAAGGACTGGGCGCCTCCGCCATCGTGGACGCACAGCGCAAGGTGCTGGGCGTGTTCACCGATGGTGACTTGCGCCGTCTGATTGAAAAAGGCACCGACATGCGCCAACTCAGCGCTGAGCAAGTCATGCACGCCCAACCCCGCACCGTGCGTGCGACCGCCTTGGCGGCTGAAGCCGCGGAGTTGATGGAGTTGCATCGCATCACCAGCGTGCTGGTGGTGGACGCGCAAGGCCTGCTCTGCGGCGCTTTGAACACCAACGACTTGATGCGTGCAAAGGTGATCTGATGACACAACGCTCACAAACAGCCATGCCAATCCCCGCGCTGAGCTTTGACCCTGCACTGTTGTTGCGTGCTCAAGGCGTGCGCGTGGCGTTCTTCGATGTGGACGGGGTGCTGACCGATGGCGGTTTGTACTTCACCGAAAGCGGCGAAACCATCAAGCGCTTTTGTACCCTCGATGGTCATGGGTTGAAGATGCTGAAAAAGGCAGGCATCACGCCCGCTGTCATCACCGGCCGCGACAGTGCGCCGCTGCGTACCCGGCTCAAAGCCTTGGGTATTGAGCATGTGCGTTACGGCACCGAAGACAAAGCACCGGCGGCCCAAGAAATTCTCACCCAACTGGGCTATGACTGGTCACAAGCCGCACACATTGGTGACGATTGGCCCGACATGGCCGTCATGCGATTGGCGGCCTTTGCCTGCGCTCCGAGCAACGCGCACATCGAAGTCAAGGCCATGGCCGATTACGTCACCCAACGTGAAGGTGGCCACGGTGCCGCACGCGAATTTTGCGATTTGCTGGTGGTGGCTTCGGGCCGTTATGCCGAGTTGTTGTACGGTCATCTCGCATGAGCCAAGCGCTCGTGTCGCGATCCGTCTGGGCGCGTTTGCGTCAAACGTGGGACCACCTCGCGGTCTACTTTCCCATTTTTCTCATGGGCTTGATGGCCTTGTCCACGTATTGGTTGGTGCGCAACACACCGGTCATGGGCGAGGTCGAGTTGGAGTCTGCGCCGCGTCATGTGCCTGACTACTTCATGCGCGATTTTTCAGTGAGAGTGTTCGGCGCCGATGGCAAACTCAAAAGCGAAATTTTGGGCGCTGAAGGTCGTCACTACCCCGACACCGACACGCTTGAGATCGACCACCCGCATATTCGGGCTTTTTCGTCAGAAGGCCGGCTCACCATTTCACGTGCCGAACGTGGCGTGATCAACGCAGACGGTTCCGAAGCACAGTTGTTCAACAAGGCGCAAATCGTGCGCGAGGCCGCCAAGACACCGCAAGGCGTGGTGTTGCCTCGTACCGAGTTGCGCAGTGACTTTTTGCACCTTTTTGCCAACACTGAGAATGTGCGCTCGCATTTGCCGGTTGAAATGTTGCGCGGCAGCGGCGACCGATTCACAGCAGATCGCATGGACTACGACAACCTAGACCGCATCATCCAGCTCCAAGGCCGTGTGCGTGGCACGATTGCACCGCGATCTCAAACGACTGACAAAAAAACAACCCCATAAAAAAAGGCTCCCGAGGGAGCCTTTTTGATGTGCAGTCAAGCAGATCAGTAGCTGTTGCCACCGCCGCCAAAGCCGCCGCGACCACCGCCGCCGCCGCCACTACGGCCACCGCCAGCACCGCCGCCGCCGTATGGGCTACGGAAACCGCCGCCGCCGCCGCCGCCTTCGCGACCGCCACCACCGTAGCCGCCACCGCCGCCACCACCACCGTAGCCACCGCCACCAGTGCGGGGAGGACGTGCCTCCATAGGACGGGCTTCGTTCACCACGAGGCTACGACCACCCAAAGGTGCGCCGTTCATGCCTTCGACAGCAGCCAAAGCTTCGGCATCGCTGCCCATTTCCACAAAGCCAAAACCTTTGGAGCGACCTGTGTCGCGTTCCATCATGACTTTAGCGCTGGTCACAGTACCGAACTGTCCAAAAGACTGCTCGAGGTCGCTGTCGCGAACCGAATACGGCAGGTTGCCGACGTACAATTTATTGCCCATGGAAGGGACTCCTTAAAACACAAAAACAAAGCGATGGAGTCCCGAACCGAAACTGACCGATCACCAAATACACCACGTCAAAACTCAGGTATCGACATAGCAACGGCCATTATGGGGCACAAGCACCCCATAAAACCAAGCGTTTTCCAGTATTCGCACGAATAAATCGCTGAAAAACCACAATTCATGCGGCTTACCAGCTCGATTCGCGGTCTGGCGACGCGCTGATCTTGTGGATAGACAAGTCGGCGCCCTCAAATTCTTCCTCTTGGCTCATGCGCAAACCGAGCGTCATTTTCAGCACGCCGTAGACCACAAAGCCACCCAGCAACGCCCAAGTCACCCCCAGTGCGGTGCCTGCCAATTGCGCGGTCAAGCTCACGCCGCCCAAGCCACCCAGCGATTGCGCACCAAAGATGCCTGCTGCAATGCCGCCCCAAGTGCCGCACACTCCGTGCAAGGGCCACACGCCCAACACATCGTCCACACGCCATTTGTTCTGCGTCAAAGTGAACATCACCACAAAGATGGCACCGGCCACCGCGCCGACCACCAACGCGCCCATGGGGTGCATCAAGTCAGAGCCAGCACACACCGCCACCAAGCCAGCCAAGGGGCCGTTGTGCACAAAGCCGGGGTCGTTCTTGCCCAAGAGCAACGCCACCAGCGTGCCGCCCACCATCGCCATCAGTGAGTTCACGGCGACCAAGCCCGAAATCTTGTCTAAGGTCTGTGCGCTCATCACGTTGAAGCCAAACCAGCCCACGATCAGAATCCATGCGCCCAAAGCGAGGAATGGGATGCTCGAAGGCGGATGCGCTGAAATGGCGCCGTCTTTGCGGTAGCGGTTGCTGCGCGCACCGAGCAACAGCACGGCGGGCAAAGCGATCCAGCCACCCACGGCGTGCACCACCACAGAGCCTGCGAAGTCGTGGAACTCTTCACCTGTCAAGGCCTTGAGCCACGCTTGAAAGCCGAAGTGCTGGTTCCAAGCAATGCCCTCGAAGAAGGGATACACAAAACCCACAATCACGGCTGTCGCAATCAATTGCGGCCAAAACTTGGCACGTTCCGCAATGCCGCCCGAAATGATGGCGGGAATGGCGGCGGCAAACGTCAGCAGGAAGAAAAACTTCACCAGCTCGTAGCCGTTTTTGTCGGCCAACGACTCAGCGCCCACCATGAAGCTCGCGCCATACGCCACGCCGTAGCCGACGACGAAATAAGCCACGGTGGACACGCAAAAGTCCACCAAGATTTTCACCAGCGCATTGACCTGGTTCTTCTTGCGAACCGTGCCCAACTCTAAAAATGCAAAACCTGCGTGCATCGCCAGCACCATGATTGCGCCTAGCAGAATGAACAAAGCATCTGCGCCCTGTTTGTGTGCGTCCATAACTATTCCCTTGTCGTTGATGTTCTTTTTTGGTGCGTTTTTCGCCCACGAATGGGCGGCGCACCGGATGTAAGCAAAAAATGCACCAAATCAATAAGGTTTGCCACAACTTGGGGATTTCATACTCAGTCGATCCCCAACATTTCTAGTCCCTGTGCATGTATATCCGCCATTGCTAGTCGAAAAATGCACTTTACATTCGTTAAATTTAATACTTAGTTAAACATTTAATACGTTATTAAATTTTTACTTAATTAATTACTTTAAATATTATTCAAATTAATCATGACTTAAATTAAAAACAGATAAGACATCTAAAATTATTAAATTCACGTTTTTATAGTTTTTGTTGTTTTTGAGAGTTACTTATGACCGACGCATCCAAATCCACTGCAAAAAAAGTCCAACTTCTGGCCAAAAAATCCAACGGCACCAAAGAACAACAAAACTATGAAGTCACCGCCGGTGCAGGCGATGCAGGTGCACCACTTCGGGTCAAGGCGCAATCTGCCACCCGCTACGAACTGCTCGATCCTAAAAGTGAACGCGCCCCTCAGCACGTCCGTGCCAAGCGTTCTGGCCGCGATTTAGAAATCTTCTTAGAAGGTTCAGAAACTGCCGACATCATCATTGAGCAGTACTACGACGAAGCCATTGTTGAATTCCCCAAAGACAGCCTGACCGGCATCACAGGCAAAGGCGACTTGGCCACTTACGTCATTGACGAAGGTTTGCGTCCCGCCATGAGTACGCTGGCGGGGCAAGTCACCCCCATCGTCTTGCAAGAAGGCATCGTGTGGTTCAACCCGTGGTGGGGCGTCGCAGGCCTAGGTGGCGCAGCTTTGCTGAACGCCAATGACGCACCGCCCATCCCTGCCACCCCCACCGCCCGCTTGGCCGCCAGCAGCGACAACGGCGTCAGTGACAGCGACCGCATCACCAGCGACAACACCCCCACCCTCGAGGGCACGGGCAAAGCCGGCGACACCATCACCATCAAAAACCCAGCGGGCGTCACGCTGGCCACCACCGTGGTGGACACCAATGGCAATTGGAGCGTCGCCACATCCGCATTGGCGCTGGGCACCCAAACCCTCAGCATCACCGAAACCAGCCCTGCTGGCCAGACCAGCCAACCCGCCACGGTCGAACTGAACATCGTTGGTGACCTCACCATTTCAGGCAGCGTCACCGCCGGTCCCGTCAGCGGCGGCGTCACGCTCAACGCTTACGACGCGCAAGGTGCTCTCCTGGGCACGGCCACTATCCAAAGCGACGGCACCTTCAGCATCTTGGTGCCCACACGCGGCGACTACCGTGGCGCGGTGTTGCTCAAGGCCATCGACAGCAACGCGGATGCCGCCAACTACCTCGACGAAGTCACGGCCTCCACTAAAAGCATGGGCACCACACTGCGCGCCATGGGCGTGGCCGACGTGGGTCAATCGCAGTTCACCGTCAATGGTTTGGACGCGGCACTCGTCATCCACATCACCCCCGTCACTGAACTGGCCGTGCTCAAGTCCGGCATCACCACCGACAGTGCGCCCGTCAACACGGCGCTGGTGCTGCAAACCAACCAAGCTGTGGCCAATGTGCTGGGCCTGAATGGCGTCGACATCACTGCCCGCCCTGTGGCCACCAACAGCGGGACCTTCAACGCCACAGACGGCTTGTCAACCAGCGAAAAATACGGCCTCTTGCTCACCAAGCTCTCGGGGCTGGACAGCTTGAACGGTGGTAGCCTTGCCACCAGCCTCACGCAGTTGGCGCAAAACATCAACACCAGCGGCACTGGCAGCATCACCGCCGCAGGCGCGGCCATGGTCGACCAAGGTCGTCAACAAGCCCTGAACGCGCTCATCACCGCGCCCAACAGCGCCGAAAAAACCTTCACCACCGACAGCGTGCTCAACCGCCAGCTGCTCGGTGACGTCATCGTCACAGGACAAACCGTCGACGCCAACGGCAAACTCGTCATCAGCGGCACCGCCAGACCCGGCTCCACCGTGCAAATCACCTTGCCCGACGGCACCACCCAAAGCGCCGTCGCCGACAGCCAAGGCGTGTTTGCCCTCACCAGCGCGGCCGTACAACCCACGCTAGAAACCCCCCTCAAACTGGTGGGCTCAGACGGCCTCGAACAAGCCGCATTGCACATCGCCCCGTCAGCACCTCAGGTCGACACCGGCAACGGCAAGCTCGTCAGCGGCACAGGCACGCCTGGCAGCATCGTCACCGTCACTGACAGTGCGGGCCAAGTCGTAGGCACCGCCACCGTCGACGCCTTGGGCCAATGGCGCTTCGTGCCAACCACCCCGTTGGCAGACAACGCCGTGCTCAAAGCCTCAGCCGCCGACCTCTCAGGCAACGTGTCCGGCCCAGGCGCTGGCACCGTTGACGTGGACCAAGTCAGCGTGCGTCTGGCCGAAGCCGGTGACGGCTACATCAACGCCGCAGAAAAAGCCAGCGGCGGCATCAACTTTGACATCGGCCTGCCCGCCACCGCCCAAGTGGGCGACACCGTCAGCACCGTCGTCACCCTGCCCAACGGCACCACGCTCACGCTGGTCGACGTGCTCACCGCCGCTCAAATCACAGCCGGTGCCATCACCCGCACCCTGACCCCCGCGCAACTGGCCACCGACGGCCTCTACAACGCTGCCATTTCTTTGGTCACCCAAGTGGGCCAAAGCTTGCCCGTGCGCACCGGTTTCATTGTGGACACCACCGCGCCTGACGCACCGAATGTCAGCCCTTCGAACGGTCAAATCATCAACGGCACCGCCGAAGTGGGCACCCTCGTCACCGTTCGCGACGGCCAAGGCAACATCATTGGCACCTGCCCTGTCGGCGCCGACGGCAACTGGACCCTCCTGCCCGCACAACCCCTGCCCAACGGCACCGTACTCAGCGCTACCGCCACCGACGTGGCGGGCAACACCAGCGGCCCTGGTGCCAACAACGTTTACACCGGCGCTCTGCTCATCACCGGCGCCATCGACAACGTGGGCCCCCAACTCGGTCTGCTCGCCGACGGCTCTGCCACCAACGACAACAGCCCGCAGCTTGCCGGCACCTTGGGCACCGCCCTGCAGACCGGCCAAAGCTTGGCGGTCTATCGCAAGTTAGACAACGGCACTTTGGTCAAAGTCGGTGTGGCCGACACCAACGGCACCGCTTGGACCTTCCAAGACGGCTCGGGCTCAGGCCTCAACGCGCCCCTCGCCGATGGCAACTACACCTACCAAGTGGTGGTCGAAACCGCCGCTGGTCCCGTCAACGGCCTCACCCCCTCGGGCTTCTTTGACCTGGTGATCAACACCACCCGTCCCGCCGCACCCGCCACCACCGTGCCCGAAGCCACCGGGGCCGACACCTTTGTCAACGCCGCCGAAAAAGCCTCCGACGCCGGCGTGCCCATCGTCACCCAACTCGCGGCCAACGCCCGCGCCGGCGACGTGGTCACCACCACCGTCACCTTGCCCGACGGCAGCAACCGCGTGCTCAGCACCACCCTCAAAACCGCCGACATCCAAGCCGGCCGCATCAGCCAGTTGCTCACCCAAAGCAACTTGGCCACCGACGGTGCCTACAGTGCCAGCACCACCCTCACATTGGCCGTCACCGGCTTGGAGAGCCTGCCCACCGTCAACACCTTCACCCTCGACACCAGCGCGCCCATCGCAGGCACCGGCGCATTGGCCTTGGCCAGCGACTCTGGCGTTGTGGGCGACAACAAAACCAACGACAACACACCCGCTCTGAGCGGCACCGCCGAAGCCAACGCCACGGTGCAAATCGTCGTCAACGGCCAGACCTACACCGTCACCGCCAACGCCCAAGGTGGGTGGAGCCTGCCCGCCACGGCCACCTTGCCTGACGGCACTTACACCCCCGTCATCACCGTCACCGACGCGGCTGGCAACAGCAGCACGGCCAACGGCACCCCGTTCACGGTGGATGCCACGGCTCCCGCCACCCCCGGCGTGGCCATCCCCGATGCGTCGCAAGGCGTCAGCGCTGCCGAAGCCGCAGACGGCGTGGCCCTCGTCGTCACCCTGCCTGCCGATGCCAAAGTGGGCGACACCGTCACCACCGTCGTCACCAGCCCCAATGGCACGCCCATCACCTTGACCCACGTCATCGTGGCAGCCGAGTTGCCCGCTGCCCAAGGTGGCACTGCCACCGGCGCAGGCCCTTTCACCATCAGCCAAACCGTGCCTCAGGCGCAGTTGCTCGCCAGCGGCAGCACCACCACCTACCTCGATGGCGCTTGGGCCACCAGCACCACCCTCACCGACACCGCAGGCAACACCAGCGCAGCGCAAACCGACGGCTTCAAACTGTCCGCCAACGGCCCCGCACTCACGCTGGCCACCGTGGCTGGCGACGGCACCGTCAATGCCCTCGAAAAATCGGGCGACCTGCCCGTCAGCGGCACCACCACCGCCGAAGCGGGCCAGCCCGTCACCGTGCAACTGGTGGGCGCCAACGGCACCGTCATCGGCACCTACTACACCACCGTCCAGCCCGACGGCAGCTTTGCCCTCAACATCCCGCAGGCCCAGTTGCCTGCCGATGGCAGCTACACCCTCAAAGCCGACGTCAGCAACTTTGCCGGCACTCCGGCGGTGCAGCAAACCAGCCCAGTGCTGTTTGACACCACGGCGCCTGTCATCAGCGTCACCAGCGTGGCTGTCAGCTCTGTTACCGATCAAAACGGCGAATTCAGTGCCGCCGAACGCGGGCCACTCAGCGACAGCACCGTCGATGTGCTGCCCATCATCAGCGGCACCACCGATGCTCAAGTCGGCCAGACTGTCACCCTCACGCTCAACGGCCAGACCTACACCACCGCCGTGCAGGCCGGTGCTTCGGGCCAGCCCAACACTTGGTCTTACACCCTCAGCAACGCCGACGCACTTGCGTTGAACCACGGCAGCACTTACGCCATCTCGGCCGGCGTCAAGGATGTGGCAGGCAACGCCGGCACCGACACCAACAGCTTGGTGGCCAACATTGCCAACCCCGATGTGCCCACCGTGGTGGAGCTTTACACCGGCAGCCACACGCCCACCATCACAGGCCGGGCGCAGAAGGACGCGGGTAGCGGCAGCTACATTGCCTTGGCCGCTGGCGACACCCTTGAAGTCACGGTCAACAACGTCCCTTACAGCCTGCTCATCGGCAGCACCAGTGCGCCCGCAGGCCTGAGCTACGACAGCACCAACAGCACCTGGTCCCTGGTGCCTGCCAGCATTCCCAACGGCGACTACAACGTGGCCGTCAGCGTCACGGCCGGCGGTGTCACGGTCCCAGACATCAGCTCGACCGAGTTGCACATCAACGATGTGCCGCCCACCGTCACGCTCAACGCCATCAGTGGCGGCACCGTCAATGCCGCTGAGCAAAACCAGGCTCTGCCCATCAGCGGCAGTACCAATGCGCCTGTGGGCTCAGCCGTTACCGTCAACATCGGCGGGGTGGACTACCCGGCCACCGTGCAGGTCGGCGGCACCTTCACTGTCACCGTGCCCGGCGCCGTCGTCGCGGCCTTGAGCGAAGGCACGCAGACCGTCACCGCCAGCGTGGTCAACCGTTACAACGTCACCGGCACCGACACCGAAACCCTGCTGCTCGACACCACCGCCCCCAGCGCGCCCGCTGTGGCCCTTCCCGAAGCGGCTGGTGGCATCAACGCTGCCGAAGCCCTCAGCAACGGCGGCACGCCCCTCATCGTCACCTTGCCTGTCGACGCCAAAGTGGGTGACACCGTCACCACCGTCGTCACCAACCCCAACGGCAGCACCAGCGTGCTGACCCACGTCATCGCCGCGGGTGAACTGCCCGCCGCCCAAGGTGGCACCGCCACCGGCGCAGGTCCCTTCACCATCACACAAACCATCGCGTCCGCCGCCTTGACCGTCGACGGCAACTGGACCACCCGCACCACCATCACCGACCCCGCAGGCAACGCCAGCGCGCCGCAGTCCGGCGCCTTTGTGCTCGACACCTCGCCACCCGGCGCACCCGGTGTGGCCTTGCCCGAGGCGCTGAACGGCGTCAACGCCGCTGAAGCCCTCAGCAACGGCGGCACCCCCATCGCCGTCACCCTGCCGGGTGATGCGGCTGTGGGCGACACCGTCACCACCGTCGTCACCTTGCCCGACGGCAGCACCCTCACGCTCAGCCAAGTGCTCACCGCGGCCGACATCGCGGCCGGCAGCATCAGCCAGCTCATCCCCTCCAGCGCCTTGACGCAAGACGGCAACTGGGCCACCAGCACCACCGTCACCGACCTCGCGGGCAACACCAGCCCAGCGCGCCCTGGCAGCTTCGTGCTCGACACCACACCGCCCGCCGCACCCGCCGCCGCTTTGGCCGCCATCAGCGATTCCGGCGTGCAAGGCGACAGCACCACCGCAGACACCACGCCCACCATCACAGGCACTGGCACGCCCGGCGACACCATCACCGTCACCTTCCCCGGTGGCGAAGTCAAAACCGCTGTGGTCGCCGCTGACGGCACTTGGAGCGTCACGCCCACCACGGCCCTGGCCGACGGCGTCAACAACGTCAGCGTTACCGCCACTGATCCGGCCGGCAACACCAGCCCCGCCACGCAGTTGCCCATCACCATCGACACCACCGGTCCGGCTGCACCCACTGCCGCATTGGCCCCCATCAGCGACAGCGGCACCTTGGGCGACAGCCTCACCAACGACAACACGCCCACGCTGAGCGGCACCGGCAACCCCGGCGACACCATCACCGTCAAAGACGCCGCTGGCACCGTCATCGCCACGGCCTTGGTCAACGCCAACGGCCAGTGGTCCGCCACGCCTGTGCAGGCGTTGCCCGACGGTCTCAACAACTTGGCCGTCACCGCCACCGACCCTGCTGGCAACACCGGCCCCGCCGCTGCGCTGCCCATCACCATCGATTCCACAGGTCCGTCCGCACCTGCTGCCGTGTTGGCCGCAAGCAGCGACACCGGCACCTTGGGCGACAGCCTCACCAGCGACAACACCCCCACCATCAGCGGCACCGGCACAGCCGGCGACACCATCACCGTCACCTTCCCCGGTGGCGAAGTCCAAACCGTGGTCGTCGCCAGCAACGGCACGTGGACGGTCACCCCCACCAACGCGCTGCCCGATGGTTTGAACACCCTCAGCGTCACCGCCACCGACCCCGCTGGCAACACCAGCCCCGCCACCACCGTGCCGGTCACCATCGACACCACGCCGCCTGCCGCACCCGGTGCCGACGTGGCCGCCGCCAGCGACACCGGTGCCAGCAACACCGACAACATCACCAGCGACAACACCCCCACCATCAGCGGTGCAGGTGCCACGCCCGGTGACACCATCACCCTCTACGCGCCAGACGGCACCACCGTGCTCGGCACCGCCGTCGTCGCCGCAGGCGGCACTTGGGCCATCACGCCCACCACTGCACTGGCCGATGGCCTGAGCACCCTCAGCGTCAAAGCCACCGACCCCGCAGGCAACGTCAGCGCCGCCACCCCCGTGCCCGTCACCATCGACACCACGGCCCCCGCCGCGCCCACCGTCGCCGCCTTGGTCAGCAGCGACAGCACCCCTGTGCTCACCGGCACCGCCACTCTGGGCGCGGGTGAAACCCTCACCGTCACCTTCAACGGTGCCACCTACAACGTCACCGTCGGCTTAGGCGGCAGCTGGAGCCTGGACACCGGCACCGCCACGCCTGCCAGCGGCACGCTGGGCGCTTTTGTCAGCGGCAGCAGCTACCCCGTCACCGCCACCGTCATCGACGCAGCGGGCAACGCCACCAGCGACGTCACCAGCAACGAATTCAGCTTCGACAACACCGCACCCTCGGTGCCCACGGTCAACCCGCTCACCACCAACAGCGCCACCCCCGTCATCACCGGCACCGCCAACCTCTTGGCTGGCGAAACCCTCACCGTCACCGTCAACGGCGCCACCTACAACGTCACCGTGGCCAGCAACGGCACTTGGAGCGTCGACACCGCTACCGCCACACCGGCTAGCGGCACCTTGGGCAGCTTTGCCGACGGCACCAGCTACCCCGTCACCGCCACCATCACCGACGCGGCCAACAACGCCACCAGCGACATCAGCACCAACGAGTTGCGCATCGACACCACCGCCCCCAACGCACCCGCCGCCGTCTTGGCCGCGATCAGCGACAGCGGCACCTTGGGCGACAGCCAAACCAACGACACCACGCCCACCATCAGCGGCGCAGCCGGCACGCCCGGCGACACCATCACCGTCACCTTCCCCGGAGGCGAAGTGCAAACCGCCGTGGTCGATGCCAACGGCAATTGGGCCGTCACGCCCACCACCGCCTTGCCACAAGGTGTGAACAACCTCAGCGTCACCGCCACCGACCCCGCTGGCAACGTCAGCGCGCCCACCACGCTGCCCGTCACCATCGACACGGCAGCGCCTGCTGCACCCACCGCCATCCTCAACGCGGTCAGCGACAGCGGCACACTCGGCGACAGCAAAACCAACGACACCACGCCCACCCTCAGCGGCACCGGTGAGCCCAACGCCACCATCACCGTCAAAGACGCCAATGGCAACGTCATCGCCACCGCCGTGGTCGACGGCAACGGCAACTGGAGCGCCACACCCGCCAACGCCTTGCCACAAGGCCTGAACAACCTGGCCATCACCGCCACCGACGCGGCCGGCAACACCAGTGCACCGGCTGCGCTGCCCATCACCATCGACACCACCGCGCCTTTGGCACCCGTGGCCGCTTTGGCCGCAGCCAGCGACACAGGCATCGCCGGTGACGCCATCACCGCCGACAACACGCCCACCATCACGGGCACAGGTACGCCTGGCGACACCATCACCCTCTACGCGCCCGATGGCACCACCGTGCTCGGCACCACCACCGTCGCCAGCGACGGCAGCTGGTCCGTCACACCCGCCACGGCCTTGGCCGACGGCTTGCAAAACTTGCAAGTCAAAGCCACCGACCCGGCTGGCAACACCGGCCCCGCCACCACCGTGCCCGTCACCATCGACACCACCGCGCCGGTGGCACCCGCCGCTGCGTTGGCCAGCGTGAGCGACAGCGGCATTGCCGGTGACGCCATCACCACCGACACCACGCCCACCCTCACTGGGGCTGCCGCCACGCCTGGCGACACCATCACCCTCAAAGCCGCTGACGGCACCGTGCTCGGCACCGCCGTGGTCGCGGCCAACGGCACCTGGGCCATCACGCCCACCGCCGCCTTGCCCGATGGCTTGCAAAACTTCAAAGTCACCGCCACCGACCCGCAAGGCAACGTCAGCCCTGAAACGGTCGTGCCCGTCACCATCGACACCACCGCACCCGCCGCACCCGTGGCGGCACTCGCCTCGGTCAGCGACAGCGGCACGTTGGGCGACAAGCTCACCAACGACACCACGCCCACCCTCAGCGGTACTGGCACGCCCGGTGACACCATCACCGTCAAAGACGCCGCAGGCAACGTCATCGCCACCGCCACCGTGGGTAGCAACGGCACTTGGGCGGCCACACCCACCACCGCCTTGCCACAGGGCCTGAACAACTTGGCCGTCACAGCCACCGACCCCGCTGGCAACACCAGCGCACCTGCCATCGTGCCGGTCACCATCGACACCGCGGTGGCCGCCCCCGCCATCGCGCCCACCAACGGCATCGGTGCCGTCAGCGGCACCGGCGAGCCCGGCGCCACCGTCACCTTGATGAACGGCAGCACCGTGCTCGGCACCGCCGTGGTCGCCCCAGACGGCAGCTGGAGCGTGCCGCTCAGCGCCGCGCTGCCCGACACCACCGCACTCAGCGCCACCGCCGTTGACCCCGCAGGCAACACCAGCACCCCTGGCACCGCCACCGTCAACACGGCCGTGCCCGACATCAACCCGACCAACGGCACCACACTGGCCGGCACTGGCAAGCCCGGCGACACCTTGGCTTTGACGTTGGCCGACGGCACCGTGCTGCGCGACGCCAACGGCGCACCGCTCACCGCCGTGGTCGCCCCCGACGGCACTTGGACCGCCACCCCCGGCAACCCGTTGCCCGACGGTGCCGTGGTCAAAGCCACCGACACCACCAGCAACTTGTCCGCCACCCAAGTGGTCGACGCCTTGCCACCCGCAGCCCCTGCAGCCGCACTGGCCGCCATCGGCGACAGCGGCACGTTGGGTGACAGCACCACCAACGACACCACGCCCACCCTCAGCGGCACAGGCACGCCTGGCGACACCATCACCGTCAAAAACGCGGCGGGCCAAGTCATTGCCACAGCCGTGGTGGGCAGCAACGGCCAATGGGCTGCCACGCCAACTACAGCACTGCCAGAAGGCCTCAACACCTTGGCCGTCACCGCCACCGACCCCGTGGGCAACGTCAGCGCGCCCACCGCCGTGCCCGTCACCATCGACACCACGGGGCCCACAGCGCCCGCAGTGGCCTTGCCCGAAGCTGCCAACGGCATCAGCGCCGCTGAGGCAGCCAGCTTGGGCGGCACGCCCATCGTCACCACCTTGCCCGCTGACGCCAAAGTGGGCGACACCGTCACCACGGTGGTCACCAACCCCAACGGCACCACCACCACGCTGACGCACGTCATCGTGGCGGCTGAACTGCCCGCAGCCCAAGGCGGCACCGCTACTGGATCAGGCCCGTTCACCATCAGCCAGCTCATCCCAAGCAGCGCGCTCACTGTTGACGGCGCATGGACCACCAGCACCACCGTCACCGACACCACGGGCAACACCAGCGCCGCGACTGCTGGAAGCTTTGTGCTCGACACCACAGCCCCATCGGCCCCAGCCGTTGCCTTGCCCGAAGCGGCCAACGGCATCAGCGCGGCCGAAATGGCCAGCTTGGGCGGTACGCCCATCGTCACCACCTTGCCTGCCGACGCCGAAGTGGGCGATACCGTCACCACCGTCGTCACCAACCCCAACGGCACCACCACCACGCTGACGCACGTCATCGTCGCGGCCGAGTTGCCCGCAGCCCAAGGCGGCACCGCCACGGGCTCTGGCCCGTTCACCATCAGCCAGCTCATCCCCGGTACAGATCTGACGGTTGATGGTGCATGGACCACCAGCACCGCCATCACCGACGTGGCAGGCAACACCAGCCCAGCCACCGCAGGCGCTTTCACGCTCGACACCACACCCCCATCGGCCCCTGCAGTGGCTTTGCCCGAAGCGGCCAACGGCATCAGCGCGGCAGAGGCCGCTAGCTTGGGCGGCACGCCCATCGTCACCACCTTGCCGGCCGACGCCAAAGTGGGCGACACCGTGACAACCGTGGTCACCAACCCCAACGGCACCACCACCACGTTGACACACGTCATCGTGGCGGCTGAATTGCCTGCCGCTCAAGGCGGCACCGCCACGGGCACAGGCCCGTTCACCATCAGCCAGCTCATCCCAAGCAGCGCGCTCACTGTTGACGGCGCATGGACCACCAGCACCACCGTTACCGACGTGGCGGGCAACACCAGCGCCGCGACTGCCGGTAGCTTCACGCTCGACACCACCGCACCCGCAGCGCCTGCAGCGGCACTCGATTCCAGCAGCGACAGCGGCACGCTGGGCGACGGCATCACCAACGACACCACGCCCACCATCAGCGGCACAGGCACGCCCGGCGACACCATCACCGTCACCTTCCCCGGCGGCGAAACCGCCACCGTCGTCGTAGCCAGCAACGGCAGCTGGAGCGTCACGCCTGTCAACGCTTTGCCACAAGGCGTCAACAACATCTCCGTCACCGCCACCGACCCCGCTGGCAACACCGGCCCAGCGAGCACCGTGCCCGTCACCATCGACACCAGCGCGGCCGCCCCCGTCATCGGTGCCACCAACGGCTCGGGTGCCCTCACTGGCACCGGCGAGCCAGGTGCAATCGTCACCGTCACCGACGCACAAGGCGGCGTGATTGGGACCGCCTTGGTTGGGCCTAACGGCAGCTGGAGCGTCACACCTTCTGCGGCCATTCCCGACGGCACCGTGCTCTCTGCTGCACAAGTCGATGCCGCTGGCAACACCAGCGCACCCGGCACACAAACGGTCAACAGCGCCATGCCCGTGGTCAACCCGACCAACGGCACCGCTTTGGCTGGTACCGGTAAACCCGGCGACACCGTGGCCCTCACGCTTGTGGACGGCACGCCCATCTTGGACGGCAGTGGCAACCCGCTGACCGCCTTGGTTGCCCCCGACGGCACTTGGATAGCATTGCCCGGCACCCCGCTGCCCGACGGCGCGGTCGTCAAAGCCACCGACACCACCAACAACATGTCTGGCACCGCCACCGTCGACGCCACACCACCTGCAGCCCCTGCAGCCGCACTGGCTGCCATCAGCGACAGCGGCGCGCTGGGTGACGGCACAACCAACGACACCACGCCCACCCTCAGTGGCACAGGCACGCCTGGCGACACGATCACCGTCAAAAACGCGGCTGGCCAAGTCATTGCCACAGCCGTGGTGGGCAGCAACGGCCAATGGGCCGCCACGCCCACAGCAGCCTTGCCAGAAGGCCTCAACACTTTGGCCGTCACCGCCACCGACCCCCTGGGCAACGTCAGCGCGCCAACCGCACTGCCCGTCACCATTGACACCACCGCTCCTGCAGCACCCGCTGCCGCTTTGGCCTCTGGCAGCGACAGCGGCACCTTGGGCGACAGCACCACCAACGACACCACGCCCACGCTCAGTGGCACTGGCACAGCCGGTGACACCATCACCGTCAAAAACGCCGCAGGCAACGTCATTGCTACGGCGGTGGTCGACGCCAACGGCAACTGGTCAGCCACGCCCACCGAAGCGCTGCCAGAAGGCCTCAACACCTTGGCCGTCACCGCCACCGACCCCGCTGGCAACACGGGCCCGGCCACGGCTGTGCCCATCACCATCGACACCACAGGGCCCACAGCGCCCGCAGTGGCCTTGCCCGAAGCGGCCAACGGCATCAGCGCGGCCGAAGTGGCCAGCGCAGGCGGCACGCCCATCGTCACCACCTTGCCTGCAGACGCCAAAGTGGGCGACACCGTCACCACGGTGGTCACCAACCCTAACGGCACCACCACCACCTTGACTCACGTCATCGTGGCGGCTGAGCTGCCCGCAGCCCAAGGCGGCACCGCCACCGGCGCAGGCCCGTTCACCATCAGCCAGCTCATCCCAAGCAGCGCCTTGACGGTTGACGGCGCTTGGACCACCAGCACCACCGTTACCGACACCACGGGCAACACCAGCGCCACAACTGCCGGTAGCTTTGTGCTCGACACCACAGCCCCATCTGCCCCCGCAGTCACCTTGCCCGAAGCGGCCAACGGCATCAGCGCGGCTGAAGTGGCCAGCTTGGGCGGCACGCCCATCGTCACCACCTTGCCGGCTGACGCCAAAGTGGGCGACACCGTCACCACGGTGGTCACCAACCCCAACGGCACCACCACCACGTTGACACACGTCATCGTCGCGGCCGAGTTGCCCGCAGCCCAAGGCGGCACCGCCACGGGCGCTGGGCCGTTCACCATCAGCCAGCTCATCCCAAGCAGCGCGCTCACTGTTGACGGCGCATGGACCACCAGCACCACCGTCACCGACGTGGCGGGCAACACCAGCGCGGCAACGGCCGGTAGCTTCACGCTCGACACCACCGCACCCGCAGCGCCTGCAGCGGCATTGGCATCCAGCAGCGACAGCGGCACGCTGGGCGACGGCATCACCAACGACACCACGCCCACCCTTAGTGGCACAGGCACAGTGGGTGACACCATCACCGTCAAAGACGCCGCAGGCAACGTCATCGCCACTGCCGTGGTCGACGCCAACGGCAACTGGTCGGCCACGCCCACCACAGCCTTGCCACAGGGCCTGAACAACCTCGCCGTCACCGCCACCGACCCCGCTGGCAACACCGGCCCAGCGACCACCGTGCCCGTCACCATCGACACCAGCGCGGCCGCCCCTGTCATCGGCGCCACCAACGGCTCGGGTGCCCTCACTGGCACCGGCGAGCCAGGTGCAACCGTCACCGTCACCGACGCACAAGGCGGCGTCATCGGCACCGCTTTGGTTGGGCCTAACGGCAGCTGGAGCGTCACGCCCGCAGCGGCCATTCCCGACGGCACCGTGCTCTCTGCCGCACAAGTCGACGCTGCTGGCAACACCAGCGCACCCGGCACACAAACTGTCAACAGCGCCATGCCCGTGGTCAACCCGACCAACGGCACCGCTTTGGCTGGTACCGGTAAACCCGGCGACACCGTGGCCCTCACGCTCGCCAACGGCACGGCCATCTTGGACGGCAACGGCCAACCCCTGACCGCCTTGGTCGACAGCAACGGCAACTGGACCGCCGTGCCTGGCACCCCCATCGCCAACGGCGCGGTCGTCAAAGCCACCGACACCACCAATGGACAGTCGGGCACCGCCACCGTCGACGCCACACCACCTGCAGCACCCGCAGCCGCACTGGCTTCCATTAGCGACAGCGGCACGCTGGGCGACAGCACCACCAACGACACCACGCCCACCCTCAGCGGCACAGGCACGCCTGGCGACACCATCACGGTCAAAGACGCCAACGGCACCGCCCTCGCCACGGCGGTGGTCGACGCCAACGGCAACTGGTCAGCCACGCCTTCAGCAGCCTTGCCAGAAGGCCTCAACACCTTGGCCGTCACGGCCACCGACCCACTGGGCAACACCAGCGCCCCCACCGCGCTGCCCGTCACCATCGACACCACCGGCCCCACAGCGCCCGCCGTGGCTTTGCCCGAGTCGGCCAACGGCATCAGCGCCGCTGAAGCCGCCAGCTTGGGCGGCACGCCCATCGTCACCACCTTGCCTGCCGACGCCGAAGTGGGCGATACCGTCACCACCGTCGTCACCAACCCCAACGGCACCACCACCACGCTGACGCACGTCATCGTGGCGGCCGAGTTGCCCGCAGCCCAAGGTGGCACCGCCACGGGCTCTGGCCCATTCACCATCAGCCAGCTCATCCCAAGCAGCGCCTTGACGGTTGACGGCGCTTGGACCACCAGCACCACCGTCACCGATGCCTCGGGCAACGCCAGCACGGCTACGGCCGGTAGCTTTGTGCTCGACACCACGCCACCCGCCGTGCCCGTCATCACCCCCACGGTGACGGCCGACACCACGCCGATCATCAGCGGCACCGCCACGCTCTTGCCTGGCGAAACGATGACCGTCACTGTCAACGGTGCCACCTACAACGTCACCGTCGGCAGCAACGGCAACTGGAACCTCGACACCGGCTCCGCCACCCCCGCCAGCGGCACCTTGGCCGCCTTTGTGGATGGCCAGACCTACAACGTCACCGCCACCGTCACCGACGCCGCGGGCAACAGCACCACCGACGCCAGCGCCGGTGAAGTGCGCATCGACGCCACCGTGGTCGACACCACTGCGCCCTCAGCCCCAGCGGGCGATGTGGCCGCAGCCAGCGACAGCGGCTCCAGCAACACCGACAACCTGACCAAGGTCGTGCGCCCCGTCATCACGGGCACCGCCGAGCCAGGCGCCACCATCAAGCTCTACGCCCCCGACGGCACCACCTTGTTGGGCACCAACGTCGCCGCCGGCGATGGCACTTGGGCCATCACCCCCAACGCCGACTTGGCGCAAGGCCTGAACAACCTCAGCGTCACCGCCACCGACGCCGCTGGTAACACCAGCGCACCCGGCGTGGTGCCCGTCACCCTCGACACCACCGCGCCATCGGCCCCGACCGTGGCCTTGCCCGAAGCGGCAAATGGCGTCAGCGCGGCAGAAGCTGCCAGCTTGGGCGGCACGCCCATCGTCACCACTTTGCCTGCCAACGCCAAAGTGGGCGACACCGTCACCACCGTGGTCACCCAACCCAACGGCACCACCACCACGCTAAGCACCGTGCTGACAGCCGCCGACTTGCCCGCAGCCCAAGGCGGCACCGCCACCGGCGCTGGCCCGTTCACCATCAGCCAAGTCATCCCAAGCAGCGCACTCACCACGGCCAACAACGGTGCATGGACCACCAGCACCACCGTCACCGACACGGCGGGCAACACCAGCACCGCCACCGCAGGCAGCTTCACGCTCGACACGCAAGCCCCCGCGGCACCCACCGCCGTGCTTGACCCCGCCAGCGACACCGGCACTGTGGGCGACGGCATCACCGGCGACACCACACCCACCATCAGTGGCACCGGCACCAACGGCGACACCATCCGAGTCCTCATGCCTGGCACTGGCGAAGTGCTCACCGCTGTGGTGGTCAACGGCGTTTGGAGCGTCACGCCCACCTACGCCTTGACCGACGGCACCGTCGGCAACGCCGTCGTCACCGCCACCGACCCTGCTGGCAACGTCAGCGACCCCGCCAACGTGCCGCTCGACATCCGTTCTGCGCCTGTGGCCGTGGCTATCACCAGCATCACCAACGACACGGGCACCAGCAACACCGACGGCGTCACCACCGACACCACGCCCACCATCAGCGGCACCAGCGACCAGCCCAACCGGCCGGTCACTGTCACCATCGCGGGCGTCAGCTTTGTGGTCATGACCGACAGCAACGGCGCTTGGTCGGTCGACACCGGCGCAGTGGCCGCCACCAGCGGCACCTGGAACAAAGCCGTCGGCTTCACCACCGACGGCCTCAAAGCCATCACCGTCTCCGTCTCGGGCGGCAACGGTGGCACAGGCACCGCCACAGGCAGCGTCACCCTCGACACCACCGCCCCCACCGTGCTGGTCACCAGCGTGTTTGGCGACGCCGTGGGCGCATCGGACAATGGCAACTTCAGCCCGGTCGAGCGCGGTTTTGACACCACCACTTACACCCTCAGCAGCACCGTCAGCCCGCTGCCCGTCATCAGCGGCACCACCACCGCTGAAGACGGCCAAACCGTCACCGTCACCCTGGCCGGCAAAACCTACACCGTGGCCGCCTCGGGGGGCACCTGGTCTGTGCAAGTGCCCTCGGCCGATGCTGTGTTGCTCAACCACGGCAACACCTACGCCATCAGTGCCAGCGTCAGCGACATCGCCGGCAACGCCGCTGTGGCCGACACCAACAACGGCCTGCTCGTCAACATCGCCGCGCCCGACGTGCCCACCGTGGTCAGCCAGACCACCCTCAACACCACGCCCACCATCACCGGCTTGGCGCAAAAACTCACGGGGTCTAGCACCGTCAACTTGGCGGCCGGTGACTCGCTCACCGTCGTCATCAAAAACGCCGCAGGCACCACCACCTTGGGCACCTACACCCTGACCGTGGGTGGTACCAGCAGCCCCGCAGGCCTAAGCTACAACAGCACCACCGGCGCGTGGAGCCTGGCCGTGCCCGCCAGCGTGTTGCCCGCAGGCGCAGCCACCTACAACGTGGACGTGTCCACCACCGCCGCAGGCCTGACCCGCAGCGACATCAGCAGCAGCGAGTTGGTCATTGCGGTGGTGCCCACCATCACCAGCATTCCCGAAGGCCCCACCGTCAACATGACCGAAGCCGCCAGCTTGGGCGGCACGCCGGTCAACGTCGGTTTGGCAGGCACTGGCGCTGTGGCAGGCCAAGTGATCACCGTCACCTGGGGTGGTCAAACTTTCACGCAAGTGCTGACCGCAGCCGACATCGCCGCCAACAGCGTGGCCGTGATCGTGCCCACCTCGGTCATGCAGGCCGAAACACCGGCCAACACCAGCGAGAGCATCAACGTCAGCGTGTCGCTGGGCAACGGCATCACCAGCGCCGCATCGAGCGTGAGCATCAACTTTGTGACGCCCACTGCGCCGACCATTAACTCGGTGCCTTGGGCGACCAGTAACACCAGCGCGGTGACGGGTATTCCTGAAGCCTCCATCAGTGGCCATGCAGCAACCTTTGCCGGTGTCACGGGCAACGTGGACAACAAGCTGTATTACAACGAGGTCATCAACTCGGCAGACAGCGGCACCATCGTGCGGGTGCAGCTGCCAACGACGGGCAGCGTTCCGACGGTGGCGGGTGACACGCTCACCCTCAACTGGGGCAACCAAGTCATCAATGTGGGGGCAATCACGACTGCGAACATCACGGCCAAGTATGTCGATGTGGTGGTACCTTTTGCCACCATCGACAGCCAGGCCTTTGGCAATGTGGTGGTCACCGCCACCATCACCAATCAGGTCAGTGGCAACACTTCATTGCCCGCCACCGTGACGGTGGACTGGTCGTTTGACTTGCCGCTGGATGACTTGACGACCATGAGCGCTGGTTTTGCCATCAACGGTGCGGGAGTTAACGACAAGCTGGGCTATGTTGCTTCGGCGCAGGGTGCCATGAATGTGGGCGACGTCAACGGCGACGGCTACGATGACTTCAATCTTGTGACTATCACTGGCAAGCACTATGTGGTTTATGGCAAACCCGGTCTGACTTCGGTAGATGTGTCGAGTTTCTCGGCCGCTGGCAACACCAACGGCTATATGTTTGACACCACGGCTTATTACAACGGCCCAGCGGGTGATCTGAATGGTGACGGCCTGAACGATGTGGTGATGCAAAACACCACGACAACAGCTTATGTGGTGTTGGGCAACACCCGCAGCCCGGGTGCGATGACCACCACTTCGGCGGGCTTCACGATCAGCAATGGTTTCACCATCACCTCGCCCACAACAAGCATTGCGGGCATCAGCGTGGTGGGCGATGTGAACGCCGACGGTTATGACGATGTGTTGATCAACTTCAACGCGGCACCCAACAGCGCGTTCTTGATGTATGGCAGCTCGTCTAATGCCAACGTGACGTTGCCGACTGGCTCCACCGGCACTTACAGTAATGGTTACTTCATCAACAATGGCGTTGCCAGTGTGATGTCGGGCGGTGTGCTGGTGTCGGCCTCTGGCGATTTCAACGGCGATGGCTACTCTGACTTCATTCAGATGAACAGCGCTGTCAGTGCGGCAGGCACGGCTTATGTGCATTTTGGTGGCAGTGCCCTGACAGGCATCACGACCAACACCATGAGCGTGGCGGGTACAGGCCGGGGCTTTTCGATCAAGGGCTTGACTGGGACGACCGTCTACACCACGGCGGGTGGTGACGTCAACGGCGACGGACTGGAAGACATCTTTATCAACGACGGTAGCAACGCAACAAATGCGTATGTGGTGTTTGGCAAGACCAGCGATGCACCGGTGCAGGTGTCCGATCTGGCTGCAGGCAACGGCGGCTTCATGCTGACCGGCATGGGCACCAGTGGCATCGCCGATGTGGCGATGGTGGGTGACTTCAACGGCGACGGCTTGGCAGACATGCTGGTCTCGGCATACAACATACCGCTCAACAGCACCTCGGCGATTGGCTTGGGTTATGTGGTGTATGGCCGCACGGGCACGAGCACAGTGACGCTCAGCGACTTGGCTGCGTCCGAGGGCTTCCGCATCAACGGTGTGTCACCCAACGGGTATTCGGGCTACACCATTGGCGCTGCGGGCGATGTGAACGGCGACGGTTTTGCCGATGTGTTGATTTCGGTGCCCATGGACGATCCTGCAGGCCGCACCGACGCAGGTGCCACCCGTGTGGTGTACGGCGGCGTGACCCGCATCAACGACATGACCTTCCAGGCCCTCAACGGCGACGCCATCGGCACCACCGGCAACGACAGCCTGGCAGGCACCAGCGGTGCTAACCAGCTGGTGGGCGGTGACGGCAACGACACGCTCATTGGCGCAGGCGGGGCCGACGTGTTGTACGGTGGGCGAGGTGACGACACCCTCGTCATCAACGCCAGCAACATCGCGGCGCTGGCCACCAACAGCGGCAACACCACGCAGGCCATCGCCCGTGTGGACGGCGGCAATGGCATCGACACCTTGCAACTCATGGGTTCGCTGGACTTGGGCACCATCCGCCCCGCAGCCATCCAGAGCATCGAGCGCATCAACCTGTTCTCCGCAGGCACCTCGCTGACCATGGGTTTGCTGGATGTGTTGGGCTTGTCTGAGAAGAACAACCCCTTCAACACGGCCACTGGCTGGACAGCGACCACAGCCACCAACTGGGACACCGTGAACAACGGCGCGCAAGTGGTGGTGGACGGCACCGCCGCCAACGACCTGTACCTAAGCGGCGCGTGGCAGAGCATCGGTTTGGTGGAACACACCGAGGGCGGTGTGACCAAGACCTACAAAGTGCTGAGCGACCTGACCAATGCCGCAGCCCAAGTGCTGGTGGACAGCAACGTCAAATTGCACATGGCCCCCACGGTGGTCAGCACGGCCAACGAGTTGGCCGGTTCGCTGAACCTGACCGAGGCCAACAGCCTGGGCGGCACGCCGGTGCGCATCAACTTGACCGACACCGATGCCGCCGCCAACATGACGCTCACCCTCAACTGGGGTGGTCAGCAGATCACGGTCACGCTGTCTTCAACAGACATCTCCCAAGGTTATGTGGATGTCACGGTTTTGACTGCAGCCCTGACGGCAGAAACACCCGTTGGCACCGCAGAAAACGTGGCTGCTTCGGTCACGTTGACCAGCGGCAGCACCGTGGTGGCGCAGTCTGTGGCGCAACCCATTGCGGTTGACTTTGTGACGCCCACCACGCCCACCATCAACTCGGTCACCTGGGCCGCGACAGGCGCGGGCAACACCAGCTCGCTGATGGGCATTCAAGAAGCCTATTACGACAAGCAGCTCAGCGCTTTCACGGCCACCACCACCGGCTTTGTGGTGGACAACAAGCTTTACTACAGCGAAGCCGTGGCCAGCGCCAACAGTGGCACCTTCATCCGGGTGCAGCTGCCCACCATCGGTGCTGTGCCACCCGCAGTCAACGACACCCTGACCGTCACCTGGGGCTCGGTCACGCTGCCGGCCATCACGCTGACCACGACCGACGTGACCACCAACAAATACGTCGACATTGCGGTGCCATTCAGCACCATCGACAGCCTGGCGTTTGGCAATGTGCCGGTCACCGCGACCATCACCAGCGCGGTCTCTGGCAACAGCTCGGCACCGGCCACCGTCACGGTGGACTGGTCTTACGATTTGCCCGTGGCAGATCTCACGGCGTTGAGTGCGGGCTTGGCCATCAATGGGAGAACAGCAGCAGAAGGAACCGGCAATGGCCCTCAGGGGGTTGTCAATATTGGCGACATCAACGGCGATGGTTACGACGATTTTTCGATCAACCAAATCGGTACGGTCAGTTCTGCTTCCGCATTCCAATACATCGTTTATGGTCGTTCAGACTTGGCTGCAGTCGAGCTGTCAGGCCTGACAACGGTTGGTAACACCAGTGGTTTCGTGGTCAACGGAAGCTCTGACAACACCACCCGAGGTGGCGACTTCAACGGCGACGGCTACAGCGATTTCATCATCAGACAAAACGGCACGACGACCTATGTGGTCTATGGCGGCAGTGCCAGCCCGGGCCTGCTCAATGTCACCGCCTTGGCTGCGAGTGCGGGTTTCAAGATCACGACGGCTACGGCGAACACGCAGACCTCAAGTGTTGTGGGTGACGTTAACGGCGATGGTTTTGACGACATCTTGTTCAACATGCCGACTGGCGACAATTTCTTGTTGTATGGCGCTGCCACTACCGCGAACTTGACCCTGCCAACGGTGACCACGGGCACGTACACCAATGGATTCTTCCTTGGCAAAGTCGGTACCGATGTATCGGGTAACGCTCTGCCAACTGCCAGCGGTGACATCAACGGCGACGGTTACAGCGATTTCGTGATCAACAGCTACGGCACCACAGCCAACGGTTATGTGGTGTTTGGTGGCCCCAACCTCGCCAGCATTTCTCTCTCGGGCTTGGCTGCGGCGAGTCGGGGTTTTGCCATCTCGGGGTTGACGACAGCCGGTGCTTCGTCTTATCTGGCCAACAACATGGGCGACGTCAACGGTGACGGCCTGGCCGACTTCATCATCAACGGTGGCACGGCGCTCAACAATACGGCCTATGTGGTGTTTGGCAAGACCGACAGCAGCGCGGTCACGCTCAGCGCATTGGCCACGACTGCTGCGGGCTTCTCGATCAGTTCCGGTGCGAGCCTGGCCATCACCGACTTGGACGTGATCGGCGACTTCAACGGCGATGGCTTGGCCGATATGGTGGTAGTCAGCACTGGGACTACCGTTAATGGCGCAGTTACTGGCGCTGCCTACGTGGTGTATGGCCGAACAGGCACCACGCCGCTCACGATGACGGACTTGTCAGCCAGTGAAGGTTTCCGCATTGATGGCTTATCGGGTATCAGATTCGCTTCTGGCGTGAGTGCGGCTGGCGATGTGAACGGCGATGGATTTGACGACCTTGTGGTGTCGGCTCCGACAGATGATCCGGCCGGACGCGCCGACGCCGGTATCACACGCGTGATCTATGGCGGCGTTGATAGGCTCGAAAGCATGACCTTCCAAGCCGCCAACGGCGACGCCATCGGCACCACCGGTGCCGACACCCTGGCAGGCACCAGCGGTAACAACCAGCTGGTGGGCGGTGACGGCAACGACACGCTGACCGGCGCAGGCGGTGCCGACGTGTTGTACGGCGGCCGGGGTGACGACATCATCGTCATCAACGCCAGCAACATCGCGGCGCTGGCCACCAACAGCGGCAACACCACGCAGGCCATCGCCCGTGTGGACGGCGGCAGCGGCACCGACACTTTGCAGGTGCTCGACTCGCTGGACCTCACCACCATTCGCCCCGCAGCCATTCAGAGCATCGAGCGCATCAACCTGTTCTCCACCGGCACCTCGCTGACCATGGGCCTGCTCGATGTGCTGGGCTTGTCCGAGAAGAACAACCCGTTCAACACCGCCACCGGCTGGACCGCCACCACCACTGGCGGTGCCGCAGGCTGGGGCACGGTCAACAACGGTGCGCAAGTGGTGGTCGATGGCACCAACACCAACGACCTGTATTTGAGCGGCGCATGGCAGAGCATTGGCTTGGTGCAACACACCGAAACCGTCAACGGCTCACCAGTCACCAAAACCTACAAGGTGTTGAGCGATTTGACCAATGCCGAGGCCCAAGTGCTGGTGGACAGCAACGTCAAAGTGCACCTGGCCCCCACGGTGGTCAGCACGGCCAACGAGTTGGCCGGTTCGCTGAACCTGACCGAGGCCAACAGCATTGACGGCGGCAACACCGTTGCTGGCACCGATGTGCGCATCAATTTGGTGGACACCGATGCCGCAGTGGGCATGGTCATCAAGCTGAACTGGGGCGGCCAGACGGTGTCGGTGACACTGACGGCGACAGACATCACCAACGGCTATGCAACCCTGCCTTTGACCGTCGACCAACTGAAAGCAGAAACACCCGTTGGCACCACCGAAAACGTGGCTGCTTCGGTCACCCTGCTCAGCGGCACCACCACCGTGGCGCAGTCTGTGGCGCAACCGGTGGCGGTGAACTTTGTGGTGCCGACGACGCCGATCATTGACAGCACGGCATGGGCTGCCAATAACATTGACAGCACGCTTACTGGTGTTCCCGAGGCGGCTTACGCCATGGACACCACCGTGATGCCCGGCACCACAGGCCTGTTCGTGGACAACACCTTGTATTACTCCGAGGCAACCAACTCGGCCGGCACAGGCGGCACGATTTTGCGCGTGCAGTTGCCGACCACCGGGCCTGTGCCCACTGTGGCCGGTGACACGCTCACCGTGCGCTGGGGTGACCAGGTGATCAACGTAGGTGTCATGTCGGCCGGCGACATCACCAACAAATACAAAGACGTGACGATCTCGCAAGCCACGCTGGAGACGCAAGCCTTTGGCAACGTGGTGGTGTCTGCCGAGATCACCAGCGCGGCCAGTGGCAATACCTCGCTGACATCGCCGCTCACTGTGAAGTGGGCGTATGACTTGCCACTGGCGCAACTACAAAGTCTGAGCCAGGGTTTCCAGATCGAGGGCAACGTGTCTGCGGGCCGGATTGGTATCTCCAACGAGAACCAGGGCGCGCAAAACGTCGGCGATGTGAACGGCGATGGCTTTGACGATCTGGAAATGACGGACATCAATGGCAACCGTTACATCGTGTACGGCGGCAACCTTTTGGGTGCGGTGAACGTGGCCGACTTCGAGGCACCAGGAAATACCAAAGGTTTCATGATCGCCAGCACCAACAGCTTGCAACCGACCCGAGGTGGCGACATCAACGGCGATGGCTTGAGCGACATCTTGATCGGCAACGGCACCAACAGCTACATCATCTTTGGCAAGACCACCAGCATTGGCAAAGTGACGCTGGCCACCTTGGGCACCAACGGTTTTGCTTTTACCTCGACCAGCTCGATCAACGAGCCGAGCGTGGTGGGCGATGTGAACGGTGACGGTTATGAAGACATGCTGTTCAACAACAGCAGCAACTTCAACAACTACCTGGTGTTTGGCGGCACCAACTTCACGCCGGGTGGCAGTGTGGCTTTGCCAACAGGAACCTCGGGCACGTTGGCCACTGGCACCGGAACGGGCACCAGTTATGTGCAAATCACCAATGGAGGTTCGTTTGTCTCTGGCGGTGGCATTTCCACCTTGCATGGCGACTTCAACGGCGACGGTTACAGCGACTTTGCACTGGCGCAATTAGTCACCTCGGGCATTGGCACGGGCCCGGTGAACGTGTATTACGGCAGCGCCAGCGTCGCGCCTTGGAACTCCAATTCGCTCACGGTGGCGGGCAATGGCCGAGGCTTCCGCATCACAGGTTTGACGGGTTTGAACTCGATCAAGTTTGAGTCGACCAACATGGGCGACATCAACGGCGACGGCATGGACGACATCGTGTTCAACGACGGCGACACGCGTGCCTTTGTGCTGTTTGGCAAAACCAACAGCACCTCGGTCACCACGGCTGACTTGGCAGCAGGCAACGGTGGCTTCATCATCAACGCGGGCACCAACAACGCCAATTCGCAGCTTTGGGATGTGGACGTCGTGGGCGACTTCAACGGTGACGGCCTGGCCGACATGGTGGTGAGTAACAGGAACATGTACACCAGTGGCGTGATCGGTGGCGGCGCTTACCTGGTGTATGGCCGGACGGCCACTACTGCCTTGACGCTGGATTCGTTGGCTGTCTCCGAAGGCTTCCGCATCAGCGGTTACTCGTCGACCCATAACATGCAGCTAGGAAGAACAGTGACAGCTGCCGGTGACTTCAACGGCGACGGTTTTGCCGATCTGGCCATCACCACCTACCAGGGTGAGGCGACGGGTGAGGGCTTGACTTCGAACTATGCGAGTACCGGCGGTATCGTGCGCGTGGTGTACGGCGGTGTCGAGAAGCTCGAAAGCATGACCTTCCAGTCGGCCAACGGCGATGCCATAGGCACCACGGGCGCAGACACGCTCACCGGCACCAGCGGCAACAACCAGTTGGTGGCCGGTGACGGCAACGACACCTTGATCGGCAATGGCGGTGCAGACGTGCTGTACGGCGGACGCGGCGACGACCTGATCGTCGTCAACGCCGACAACGTGGCCAAGCTGGGCACAAACACCGGCAACGACACGCAGGCGATTGCCCGCGTGGACGGCGGCGCAGGCATCGACACCTTGCGGCTGGACGGCGGCGGCATCATGCTGGACCTGAGCCTGGTGAGCAGCCCCGCCCTTCAGAACATCGAGAAAATCGACCTGACCGGCAGCGGCAACAACACCTTGAAGCTCAGCCTGCAAGACATGCTGCAAAGCTTTGACAACTCCAACGTGTTCAACAGCAGCAACACCACCAGCGGCCTGACCTCCACCGTGAGCAAGAACCAGCTGATGGTCGATGGCGACACCGGCGACAAACTGGTGCTGAGCGACCTGGCCAGCTGGGCCACTGCAGGCAACGTGGTCGCCAACGGCCACACGTATGTGGCTTACAACCACAACACGAGTGCGCAGCAGTTGTTGATCGACTTGAACGTGCAGGTGTCAGCGACTTGACCCTGAGCCGTGGGCTATTGCTTGCAGGCAAGCTCCTACAAATTCTTCGGACTTTGTAGGAGCCAGCCTGCTGGCGATGGAAATTTAAAATATGAGTATTCAGATAGAAGAACGGCTCAAGGTAAATGACATGGCACTGACCCGAGATTTCAGGGATACCGTGGCTGCTCGCGTACAAACCGACCCCGCTTTTGCGCAGGCGCTTTTGAATGAGGCGATGGAGATCATGAAAGCGCCCAACGCTCAAAGCTTGAAAGCCATGGCTGAAGCGCAAGAGATCATTACGGATCGTCAGATGCGCTTTAAGTTAGCTGCTGAGTTGAGGTCGCTTGCAGGCAAGCGCCTAAAAAACACCGCACCCCTTAAATAGAAACCGATTTCACCAACTTGTAGAGGTCAGGCAAGTCGTTGCAGATGGTGTTCCACACCATTTCAAAATCGACTTTGTCATAGCCATGTGATACACGATTGCGCATGGCATACATGACCTGCCATGGAATTTCATCATTCGCTGCCGCAAAAGCTGCATCAACGCGTTGTATGTTGTTCGCCGCCTCGCCAATGATTTCGATGTTGCGGATCACCGCATCCTGAATCAATTCACTGTTCAAAAACCCAAGTTCATCCACATCGGTCGTGTGGCGTTCGATGCGCTCAATCGCAGCAAGAATGTGACCCAAGTAATCAGGAACTCTCAATGCTTTGTTCATACGGCAACGGCCTCGGCCAATACGAATTGACGGAACTTCTCAGGCAGGGCCTTGGGGGTCAGTACGTCCACCGACACGCCCAAAAGTTTTTCTAGCTCAACTTGAATTTTGGCGATATCCATCAGCGTGGTGTTTGCCGTGGGGTCAATCAAGATGTCCAAGTCACTGCCCTCATGATCATCACCATGGACCACAGAACCAAAAACACGCGCATTGCGGGCGCGATGGCGCTCGACCACAGTGCGAATGGCGGCACGGTTTGTTTGCAGGGCAAGAGACGGCTTCATGAGTGTTCTCCAACGTTGAAAACTGATGTTATTACAAACAGCAGCCAGCCCTGCTGGCGATAATCTCCCAACACCGCCATGCCCACCCCAACCCCCACCCGTCAATGGCTCAACATCGGCAGCGGCCCCGCAGGCTCGGGCTTGCGTCCGCCCGGCTTGGCCGCGCCGCAATGGACCGAGGTGCGGCTGGACGCCGACGCCGCCGTGCACCCCGATGTGCTGGCCCCCGCGAATGACCTGTCGGCGCTGCCCGATGCCTGCATGGACGCGGTGTTTTCTTCGCATTGCATTGAGCACCTGTACCTCGACCAAGCCGTGCCCGCGCTGCGCGAGTGGCGGAGGGTGCTGCGCCCCGATGGTTTTTTGCTGCTGGTGTGCCCCGACCTGCAGGCCGCCGCCGAGATGATTGCGCAAGACCGTTTGATGGATGTGGCCTACGCAGGCATCCGGCCCTATGACATGGTTTTCAGCCACCAGGGCCTGGTCGCGCAGGGCAGAGCGGCGGGCCACACCTTCATGGAGCACAAAAGCGGCTACACCCGCAGCCTGCTGAGCGCCGTGGTCAACGAAGCCGGCTTCGCCTCCCACGCCGCCATGCGCCTGCGATCGCGCTTCGAACTCTGGCTCATCGCCACCGTTGCGCCCACCGCCGAACCCGAAATCCGCACGCTGGCCACCCAACACTTCCTCCCCAACCCCGCTCCGTAAAGTCATGCTGACCTTCGTCTCCGCCACCCGCTTGACCCGATCTGAATTCGAGGCCTCCAGCCCCTTGGCGCGTTCGCTTCGAGTGCTGGGCCAATTGACGCCTTTGCGTCTGCAGCTGGCCGCGCAAAACACGCGCCCCTTGGCCGATGTCTACAACGCCGCGATCCAGGCCAGCAGCGGTGACGAAATTTTGGTGTTCGTGCACGACGACGTCGCCATCGACGACTGGATGACCGGTGCCCGTTTGCCCGAGGCCTTGTCGATGTTTGATGTGGTGGGCGTGGCCGGCAACCGCCGTCGTCAGCCCGGACAAGAGACGTGGTATTTGCAGCCTAGCCGCATGGTGAACGGCAAGCGTTGCGAAGGCTCGCTGGACATCGATTGGCTCAGCGGCGCAGTGCTGCATGGCCCGCAAACACCGAGCACGGCTCAACAAGCATCGAGCCCAACTGCGCAAGACCCAGGCCTCATCACGGTCTATGGCCCCGCACCCGCCGCCGTGCAATTGCTCGACGGCATGTTCCTCGCAGCCCGTGGCGCGCTGCTCAAATCGCGCGGCGTGGCCTTCGACCCGCAACTGGGCTTTCACCTCTACGACCTCGACTTTTGCCGCTCAGCCCAAAAAGCCGGCCTGAAGCTGGGCACCTGGCCCCTGGCCCTGACCCACGCGAGCGGCGGCGCCTCTGCCCGATCTCAAGCCTGGACCGCCTCGTGCGCCTTGTACCAACGCAAATGGCAAGACCCTGCTGTTTTGTAAGAGTTAGCGCAGCTCCATGTTGTTCATGCGTGTTCTTCAACGTTGATCTCTTGCTGCAGCAAAGTGCAAATGCCGAGGACCTCGGCAAAGAACATGGCTTTGTGTTCGGCCACTGCTTTAGCCAGTTGCAGATCTTTGATCGCAGTTTGTGCGTGACCAGATTTAGCCATGGCCGCCAAGTCGTACCAGTGTCGTGAGTACCGCTCGCCGCGCAATTTGCCTTGAAGGCTGTAGACATGCGCAGCAGTCGCCTTTTCCCAGAAGGTCCTCTCCGCGCCCATTACCAAAGGCTGCGCCGTTGGGAAACTGATTTAGCAGCCGCAACTTCCAATGCTTCAGATTGGTCTTTGCGACTGAGAGTGAACCATGACTCAGACACTTGCAATCTCGCTCACTGCCCTAGCCATCCAGCTAAGCAAAACGGCTCTGGCTGCACGTATGGCTTCCCACTCCGAAACTTCGAGCTTGGTGCGCAAGGTCTGCATGATGGTGGGCGCTTGCTCAGGACCCAGCCACAAAAGAGCGCGGATGGCTTTCCCTGCAGGACGTTTGCCCATGAACAATTGGCAACGATTTCCGTGCTTGAGTTCGACTTCTCGGCTACCTAAATACAGTTTGCGTGATGGCCCTGAAGTCAGAAAAATCTCTTTGAGCGGCACTTGGGTCGTGAGTCCCAACGCATTGGCCTCTGACGCGCCACTGGCCACCACGATTTCGCCGCTCGCTGCTTCGATGGCTTCTACAACCGACTCCGTTGAAGGTGGTCGTGCCCCAAAACGTCCTTGGACAGGCAGGGCATAGACCCCTCGGCCAAGCCTCAAAAGCAAGCCCTCTTTGGTCAATCGCGTTAAGGCCTTGTCATGCCTCCTTGCGCACGCTCGGCCAAGAAAATCTCGATCCGGCGATTACGCGCACGACCGACTTCGGTGGTGTTGTCGGCAATCGGTTCGCGTTCTCCTCGGCCATCGATGGTGATGCGGCTGCTACTCACGCCGCGTGCCACCAGATAGTCGCGTGTGCTTTGCGCACGGTTGACCGACAGCGGGTTGTTGACCGCATCGCTGCCCGTGTTGTCGGTGTGCCCGATGATGCGCACCTCGGTGCCGGGCTGCTGCGACAGACCTTGGGCGAACTGGTCCAAGATGGGGCGTAAATTGGGTTTGATGTCATAGCGACCCGTGTCAAACGAGATGTCGTTTGGGATGGTCAGCTTGAGCTGGTTGTCCGAGGTTTGTGTGACCACCGTGCCCGTGCCCGCTGTGGCTTGCTCCATGGCGCGTTTTTTGTCTTCCATGTTTTTCGACCAGACATAGCCGCCCAACGCGCCCAAGCCCGCGCCGATGGCCGAAGAGCGTGAGTCATGACCCAAGATTTGCCCAGCCACGGCCCCGATCAATGCGCCGGTGCCCGCCCCTTTTTGTTCGGGGGTTGCTGTGGCACAACCCGTTAACAAAACCGCGACTGCGCAAGTTGCTACACCGAGGTGAGTGAAGATGGTTGTTTTTTTGAACATGAAAGTTCTCCTTTAGAGATGAAAGGACTTGACTCTAGACTAGAACATCGTTGGTGATTGTTTTTCACCCAACAAAGAATTGCAAGCAAACGCCTTGAAAACAAAACTACATGGTTCATTCTGTTTATGACATCCCCACCGCGTACCTGATCGCGGGTTTGCTTTACTTGGTCATGCCTGCCGCGGCGTGGGTCTTTTTGGCGGGCCAGCGTTCATCGGCGGCAAATTGGTGGTGCTTGGGGGGTGGTGTGTTTGGCGTGGGCATTTTGCTGGTGGGCATGCGTGACCATGTGCCTGCTTGGGTGTCTTACGCGGTGGCCAATGGGGGTTTGTATTTGGGCAACTTGATGCATGTGCATGCGTTGCGCACAGAGCTGGGTCGCGTCAATCGGGCGTTCGCAGGCTTGGCTTTGGGGCTGGGGGTTTTGGCGCTGCAGGAGTATTTTCGACTTGGCTTGGCCGATGCCTATTTGCGCTTTATGTGGTCGTTGGTGGTGATGGCTTCTTTGTTTGGCTGGACGGCTTGGCTGGCTTGGGCGGTGGTGGTGCAAGAGAAGAGCCACAGTGCGCGTTGGCTGAGCGGTGTCTACGCGATGGCGAGTGCCTTGATGGGCCTGCGGTTGTTGCGGGTGCTGGTGGGTTGGGCGCACCCCGATGCCGTGGCGTCTGACATTGACAGCATCTTGACGACGGTGGGCGGCTTGCTGGCGGCGGTGATTGGCAGTGTGGCGATCATGGGCCTTTATTTGGAACGGGCGATGCGCCAAAATTTGCAATTGGCGGTGGCGCAGGAGCAACGCGAGGTGTCTGACGTGTTGCGCGGACAGCTGACCAAGATGGACCGTCAGCGCAGCATGGCCGAAATGTCAGCGGCGTTGGCGCATGAGTTGAGCCAACCGCTGACGGCGGCGCGCATGGATTGCTTTGTGGCAAAAACCGAGTTGGCGAGCATGACGCTTGCGGCGCCGGTCTTGGCAGAGAGTTTGAACAGCTTGGAAAAACAGATCGAGCGAGCGAGCCAAATTTTGCGGGGCATACGCAATTTCATCAAACCCCAAGCCGTCCAAATGGAGACGGTCGATTTGAGAGCGGTGGTGCAAAGCGTGATGGACTTGCTGCCCATTCCGGCGCGATGCCCAGAGGTGAGTTTTGAGGTGCGTTGCACCGAGGCCTTGCCGCTGGTGAAGGGCGATGCGGTGCAGCTGTCGCAAATTGTGCTGAACGTGTTTCGCAATGCCATGCAAGCGCGCCTGCCCGACCAGCAGATGGTGATCGAGGTGCTGATTCATCGACAAGGCGACCGTATGCAGCTGTGCACTCAAGACAACGGCCCCGGCTTGAGCCCCGAAGCACTGACCACCGCAGGGAGACAGTTTTTCACAACCAAACCCGATGGCATGGGCGTGGGCTTGGTGATTGCCCGCAACATCGCCAAATTGCACAACGGCGAGTTGACGCTAGACAACGGGCCCAGCGGCGGCGCGCGGGTGGTGTTGGCGTTGCCTGTTACCAAATTGGTAGCATAATAAGCCATGCGAATCATTGCGATATCTACCCTTCGTGCCTTTTGGACAAGGCACCCTGACGCACAAACGCCCTTACAGGCTTGGTACGCGTTGGCGAGTAGAGCCCAATGGAAGTCGCCCGCAGACATCAAAGCGGCCTACAGAAATGCAAGCTTTACAGCCAACAACCGCGTGGTGTTCAACATCAAAGGAAATGACTACCGATTGGTCGTGCTGGTGCGCTATGACAAAGGTTTGTTGTTTGTGAAATTTGTCGGCACACACGCGCAATACGACAAGATTGACGTCTTAACTGTTTAAAGGAGAACCAAATGGACATCCGAACAATTCACAACAAAAAAGACTACAAAGCTGCGTTGGATGAAATCGAGCAACTTTGGTCAGCACCCGCCAAATCGGCTGAAGCAGAGCGCTTGGATGTGCTCACCCTGCTGGTAGAGCATTACGAGAAAACACACTTTCCGATTGCTGATCCAGACCCCATTGAGTTCATTGAACACGTCATGGAAAGCCGTGGGCTGAGCCGTAAAGACCTTGAGCCCATGATTGGCCCTCGTGGCCGTGTGGCCGATATTTTGAACAAAACCCGCCCTTTGACACTTGAGATGATTCGTCGCTTGGTCACGCAACTTAATTTGCCTGCGGATGTGCTGGTGAAACCCTATCTTTTGCGGGAAGAGTTGTTGGTTGCTTGAGACGCCAGACGCGCAGTAAAAATACAGCAAGCTGTCTAAAGAGGCGTTAAGTGAGAGGCATGATGTCAACATGACGCCCACACCCGAACCACACACCGGCCTCACCGCCGAGCAAGCGCATCAACAACTGGCGATGGATGGCCCGAATGTCTTGGAGGCCGCCCACAAGCGTGGGGTGTTGCAACGGTTGTGGGACATGTTGCGTCAGCCCATGTTTGCGTTGCTCGTGTTGGCTGCGACTTTGTACCTGCTTTTGGGCGATTTGGCCGAGGGCTTGACGCTGTGTGTGTTTGTGTTGGCGGTGCTGGCGCTGACGTTTTACCAAGAGGGCAAGTCAGAGGCCGCCATCGATGCGTTGCGCCAATTGAGCCAGCCTTTTGCACACGTGGTGCGCGATGGGCAGCGCATCAAAATTCCGTCGCGCGAGGTGGTGGTGGGCGACGTGTTGTTGATCTCGGAGGGCGACCGCATTGCCGCCGATGGCGATTTGGTGCAAACCGATCAACTGCAGGTGGACGAGTCGATGCTGACGGGCGAGTCGGTGCCGGTAGACAAAGTGGACCTTGTCTTTGCCGGGACGTTTGTGGTGCGTGGTCACGCCATGGTGCGTGTGACGGCCACGGGTATGCGCGGGCAAATGGGGCGCATCGGTGCGACGCTGAATCAAATTGAAGACGACATCACGCCGTTGCAGCAGCAGACGGCGCAGTTGGTGAAGGTGCTGGCTTGGATCACCTTCGTGTTGTGCGTGGCGATGGTGTTGATCTTGGGTTTACGCGACGGCGCATGGGTGCCCGCGTTGTTGTCGGGCATTGCGTTGGCGATGGCGATCTTGCCCGAGGAGTACCCCGTGGTGCTGGCGTTGATGCCCGCATTGGGCGCACGCAGGCTCACCCAAGAAGGCGTGTTGACGCGTCGCTTGACGGCCATCGAAACCTTGGGCGCCATCACCGTGTTGTGCACCGACAAAACCGGCACCTTGACCGAAAACCGCATGACGGTGTCAGCCTTGGCCGTGGGCAACGCACACCAACCCACGGTGTTGAGCTTGGCGCGTCGCGGTGTAAATGCTCAGCCAGAAAACGCCTTGCCCGAGGCTTTTCACGCCTTGGTGGAGCACGCTATTTTGGCCAGCGACCAGCATCCGTTTGACCCGATGGAAGTGGCGTTCCATCAACTCGGCCAACAGTTTTTGCAAGACACCGAGCACCTGCACCGCGACTGGCGTTTGGTGCAAACCTACGCGCTCAGCCCGGCGTTGCGCGCCATGTCGCATGTTTGGCAGTCCAGCCACGCAGGGGTGCACACGGTGTCGGCCAAGGGCGCACCCGAAGCGGTGATGAGTTTGTGCCACATGCCGCCCGAATTGCAAGCGCAATGGGCGCAAGCGGTGAATGACATGGCGGCCCAAGGCCTGCGCGTGTTGGCCGTGGCGCAAGGTGTGTTTGAGGGCAGCGATTGGCCCGCAACAGAGCATGACTTTGAGTTTGCGTGGGTGGGTTTGGTGGGCTTGAGCGATCCGTTGCGCGCAGAAATTCCGCAGGCTGTGGCCGACTGTCATTCGGCCAGCATTCAAGTCATCATGATCACGGGCGACTACCCCGCCACGGCCCGCGTCATTGCCGACCAAGCGGGTTTGCGCGGTGGTGTCACCTTGACAGGCGACGACATGGACGCGCTGTCGGACGAGGCGTTGCGTGAACAACTTCGGCACACCAGCGTGTGCGCGCGCATTTCGCCGCAGCAAAAACTGCGCATCGTGCAAGCCCTCAAACGCAATGGCGAAGTGGTCGCGATGACCGGCGATGGTGTGAACGATGCGCCCGCACTCCGCGCCGCGCATGTGGGCGTGGCCATGGGTTTGCGTGGCACCGATGTGGCGCGCGAGGCCGCTTCGCTGGTGCTGGTGGACGACAACTTTGCCTCCATCGTGCAAGGCATTCGCGCAGGGCGACGCATTTTTGGCAACTTGCAAAAGTCGATGGCCTACATCTTTGCCATCCATATTCCTATTGCGAGTTTGGCGTTCGTGCCCATGTTGCTTGCGCTGCCGCCCTTGTTGATGCCGCTGCACATTGCGCTGTTAGAACTCATCATCGACCCCTCGTGCTCCATTGCTTTTGAAAATGAACCCGCTGAGCCTGACGTGATGCAGCGCCCGCCGCGCGACCGCTACGCCCCGCTCTTTGGGGCGCGCGCTTTGTTGGGCGCGTTGGGGCAAGGCGTCTCGGTCATGATCGCCACAGGGGTGACCTATGCCTTGGCGCAGGGCTTGTCTGCGCAGCACAGCCGCACGATGGTGTTCACCACACTGGTGGTGTCCAACGTGATGCTGATGTGGGCCAACCGCGCACAAGTGGGGCAACTGATACGAGGGCTTCGCGTGCGCAACGCGGTGCTGATGTGGGTGATGGGGGGCACGTTCTTGGGGTTGGGCTTGTGTTTGTACCTGCCGTGGTTCGCACAGCCCCTTCAATTTGCACCGCTAGACGCTCAACAACTGGTAACAGCCGTGGGCGTTGGCTTGGCCAGCGTGTGGGGTGCGCTGGCCTGCAAATGGACGATGACATTGAGACCGTGAAGGATGACGCATGTGGGTTGAAATTTCGATGAAGCTGGGCTTGGCATTGCTGTCGGGCATTGTGCTGGGGCTTAACCGCTGGATACACCACAAATCGGCGGGGGTGCGCACGCATTCGTTGGTGGCGCTGGGCTCGGCGTTGGTGATGTTGCTGATTGCTGGTTTTCCCGATTTTGACGCGCAGGCGGTGAGCCGTGTGTTGCAAGGCTTGATCACGGGCATCGGGTTTTTGGGCGCAGGCGTCATCGTGCGCAATGAGCATTCTCAAAACATCCACGGCTTGACCACCGCGGCCAGCTTGTGGGCCTGTGCCATTTTGGGCGCCACCTTTGGGGCTGGTTTTTACGAGGTGGGCGCCTGTGCGTTGGCCGCTATGTTGCTGATTTTGATCTTGGGCGGTCCGCTGGAGCAGTGGTCGAAAAAGCTGTTTCGTGCGCGGCGTGAGGATGAGAAAAACAACCTCGACGCCTGAGCGCACTGCATAAGGTCACTCTTTGGGCGCGCCAGAGTCTTTGACGATGCCTTCGTAGCGTTTGATTTCAGACAGCGTGAATTTGGCGAACTCGTTGGATGTGCCGCCCATGAGTTCGGCGCCCATGTCGCTGAGGCGTTGGCGAATGTCGGGTTGTTTCAGCAACTTATTGAGCTCGGTGTTCAAGCGCTCGACCACCTCGGCCGGTGCGCGCGCTGGCAACATCACGCCGTACCAAGCTGAGGCCAGCATGGGCGTGCCGGCTTCGTTGAAGGTGGGCACTTGGGGCAAGGCCGTCAAGCGTTTGCTGGATGCCACGGCGATGGGCTTGAGCAAGCCGCCGCGAATGCTGCCCAACGAACCGGTGTCGATCATCAAGTCGAGGTGGCCCGCAATCAGGTCTTGCGCGGCAGGACCGCTGCCTTTGTAGGGCACATGCTGAATGTCGATGTTGGCGGCGGTTTTGAATTGCGCCCCCGCCAAGTGCTGCGAGCCGCCGATGCCCGCAGAGCCGTAGGTGAACTTGCCGGGCGCTTGTTTGGCGGCGCTCACGATGTCTTTCAAGCTGTTCCATGGCGACTTGGCGGGCACCACCATCACGTTGGGGATTTCGCACAACGCGATGACCGGTGAAAAATCGGTGGCGGGGTCAAACCCGAGCTTGCTGTACAAATGCGGCGCGGCCGCGTTGGTGGAGCTGGTGGCCAAGAGCAAGGTGTAGCCATCGGCTTTTTCTTTGACGAACGATTGCGTGCCAATGACACCGCCCGCGCCGCCTTTGTTGTCCACCACCACGGGTACGCCCAAGGCTTGCGACAGAGGCTGGGCCAGCATGCGCGCAATTTGATCGGTGGCCCCGCCCGCAGCCCACGGCACCAAAATTTTGATGGGCTTGTCGGGGTACGCAGCCCAAGATAGGCCAGACAAGGCGCACAGGGCGGCAGCGACCAACGCGTTGCGGCGGGTGAATGGATGTGGTGTGTGTGTCATGTCAAAAACCTTTCGCTTTCAAAGTGGCATCGACCCAAGCCGATGAATAGGTACCGTTGAGAATTTCAGCAATCGTGGCTTGTTCATGCGCCACTTTTTCTTTGGACAAGCGGGCAATCTCCAGCGCTTGTGCGGGCGAGACGGCCACCAAGCCATCGGCGTCGCCCACGATGATGTCGCCCGGGTTCACTTGCATGCCGCCCACGTTGACGGTCACGTTGATGCTGCCGGGGCCATCCTTGTACGGGCCGCGCAAGTTCACGCCGCGTGCCCAGCACGGGAATTGGTGGGTTTCAAACGCATCAACATCGCGCACCGCGCCGTCCATCACAAACGCTACGGCGCCGCGTGTGCGCGCGGAGGTCATCATGATTTCGCCGACCAAGGCACGCGACACATCGCCCTCGCCGTCGACGACCAGCACGTCGCCGGGCATCAGCATGTCCAGCGCTTTGTGAATCAGCAAGTTGTCGCCGGCGCGCACGCGCACGGTGAAGGCGTTGCCGCACACGTTGACGGCCGAACGGTTGACGGGGTGTAGGCCGGTGCTGCCCACCAAGCGGCCCATCACGTCGCTGATGACGGAGGAGGGCAAACCGCTCAAGGCGCGAACGCCCTCGGCGAAGGCTGCGTGGCGGGGATGAATTTCAATTCCGTGCGACATGGTGAGATCCTGTGGGTGAAGAGCAATCGCTTGTAATCTAACGCACAAATGCGCTCACTTAAACTGAGCGAGTCGCCTAGGTCGTGAACCGTGATGAGGGGCGATGTCGCGGCTGAGCGACTTGTTATTTTGGGACACATTTTGGAAGCTTTTTTGATCTCCACGGGCATTGTGGCCCTCGCCGAAATGGGCGACAAAACACAACTCCTGGCCTTGGTTTTGGCAGCACGTTTTCGCAAGCCTTGGCCCATCGTGTGGGGTATCTTGGCCGCAACGGTGGCCAACCACGCACTGGCTGGCAGCTTGGGCGCTTGGTTGACGCATTTGATCAACCCGACGTATTTGCGCTGGGGCTTGGGCGTGTCGTTTTTGGCGATGGCGGCTTGGATGCTGGTGCCCGACAAACTGGACGATGACGACACCGCGATCACCCCCAAATTCGGCGTGTTTGGCACCACCTTGGTGGCTTTCTTTTTGGCGGAGATGGGCGACAAAACACAAATTGCCACGGTCATGCTGGCTGCCGAATACCACGCGTGGTTGTGGGTGGTGGCAGGCACCACGCTGGGCATGATGCTGGCCAATGCACCCGTAGTGTGGTTTGGCGAGCGCATCACGCGCCTGATTCCGTTGACGTGGGTGCACCGCATCAGCGCGGTGGTGTTTGTGGTGTTGGGCGTGCTGGTGCTGCTGGCATAAAAAAACGCCAGCGCTTGGCAGCACTGGCGTTTTTGGGGGGTGCAAGGCACGCAAGGTGCCCCGCGCAACAGCCGATTACTTGGCGATGACGCGCACCATTTCCAAGCACTTGTTCGAGTAGCCCCACTCGTTGTCGTACCAGCTGACGATCTTGACGAAGGTGCTGTCCAAGGCCAGGCCTGCGTCGGCGTCAAATACGCTGGTGCATGGCTCGCCACGGAAGTCAGAGGCCACCACTTTGTCTTCGGTGTAACCCAACACGCCTTTCAAAGCGCCTTGGCTTTGGGCTTTCATCTCTGCGCAGATTTCGGCGTAAGAGGCTTCTTTGTTCAGCTCAACGGTCAAGTCGACGACAGACACGTCGCTGGTGGGCACGCGGAAAGACATGCCAGTCAGCTTCTTGTTCAGCTCAGGAATCACCACGCCCACAGCCTTGGCTGCGCCAGTGCTGGAGGGGATGATGTTTTCCAAGATGCCACGGCCGCCGCGCCAATCTTTGTTGGAAGGACCGTCCACGGTTTTTTGTGTGGCAGTGGCTGCGTGCACGGTGGTCATCAAACCGCGCTTGATGCCCCACTTGTCGTTCAACACCTTGGCCACAGGTGCCAAGCAGTTGGTGGTGCAGGAGGCGTTAGACACGATGGTTTGACCCGCGTAAGTGGTGTGGTTCACGCCGAACACGAACATGGGGGTGTCGTCTTTGGAGGGTGCCGACAACAACACTTTCTTGGCGCCTGCGGCCAAGTGTTTTTCAGCGGTGGGTTTGTCGAGAAACAGGCCCGTGGCTTCGATCACGATGTCAGCGCCAATCTCGTCCCACTTCAGGGCCGATGGGTCACGCTCTTGGGTCAGGCGGATTTTTTTGCCGTTGACGACCAAAGCGCCGTTGTCCACAGAGACTTCGCCTTTGAAGCGGCCGTGCACGCTGTCGTACTTGAGCATGTACGCCAAGTAGTCGGGCTCCAACAAGTCGTTGATGCCAACCACTTCGATGTCTTGGAAGTTTTGCACGGCAGCGCGAAACACCATACGTCCGATACGGCCAAAGCCGTTGATACCGATCTTGATAGTCATGGAATTACCCTTCTAAAGTTAAAAATCAAAAACTTGTCTTACTTGGCCAACACGGCTTGCACCGTCTCAGCCACGTTCTCAGGTGTGAAGCCGAAGTGCTTGAACAACACGGGCGCAGGGGCCGACTCACCGTAGGTGTCGATGCCGACCACGGCCGACACGCCGTACTTCCACCAGCCGTCGGTCGAGCCCATTTCCACCGCAATGCGGGGCACGTCGGCAGGCAACACGGCTGATTTGTACGCGGCGCTTTGGCGATCAAACGTGGTGGTGCTGGGCACCGACACCACGCGCACAGCAATCTTCTGCGCGGCCAACAAAGCTTGTGCCTTCAGGGCCAATTGCACTTCAGAGCCGGTGGCCAAGATGACGGCTTGCGCCTTTTTCTTGAGGCCCACTTCCGAGGGCTCGGCCAGCACGTAAGCGCCTTTGTTGATGGCGTCCAAGCCGGAAATGTCGCCAGCGGCTTCGGTGGTGGCGTTGGCTGCGACATCGCCCTTGGGCAAGTAAGGCAGGTTTTGACGGCTCAACAACAACGCGGTGGGCTTGTTTTTGTTTTGCAAAGCCACAGCCCAAGCCACAGCGGTTTCGGCGGTGTCAGCAGGGCGCCACACGTCGAGGTTAGGAATCAAGCGCAATGAGGCTGCGTGTTCGATGGACTGGTGGGTGGGGCCGTCTTCGCCCAAACCGATGGAGTCGTGGGTGAACACATGGATGATGCGTTGCTTCATCAGCGCGGCCATGCGGATGGCGTTGCGCGAGTAGTCGCTGAAGGTCAGGAATGTGCCGCCGTAAGGGATGAAGCCGCCGTGCAAAGCCACGCCGTTCATGATGGCGGCCATGCCGAATTCGCGCACACCGTAGTTGATGTGACGGCCACCAACGCCTGCTTCGTTTTTCACCACGTTGCCTGCCAAGTCAAAGCGCAGGTTGGGGGTGGATTTGGTGTTGGTCAGGTTGGAGCCGGTCAAGTCAGCGCTGCCACCCAAGAGCTCGGGCAAGGCGGCGGTGAAGGCTTCCAAGGCCAATTGGCTGGCCTTGCGGCTGGCCACGGTTTCGGCTTTGGTGTGGGCGCCGATGACGGTGTCGACCACGGTTTGTGCAAAGTTTTTGGGCAACTCGCCGGCCATGCGGCGCAGCAGTTCTTTGGCCAAGGCGGGGTGCGCGGTTTTGTAGGCGGCGAAAGCGGTTTTCCACTCGGCTTCTTGGGCTTTACCTTTGGCGGCAGCGTTCCAATCGGCGTACACCTCTTTGGGCATGTCGAACGGCGCATGGTTCCAGCCGATGGCGGCGCGGGTCAAGGCGATTTCGTCGGCGCCCAAGGGTTCGCCGTGGGCTTTGGCCGTGTCAGCGCGGTTGGGGCTGCCTTTGCCGATGCTGGTTTTGCACACGATCAAGGTGGGCTTGTCGGCGCTCAGTTTGGCGGTGGCGATGGCTTGGCTGACCACGGCGGCGTCGTGGCCGTCGATGGGGCCAATGACTTGCCAGCCGTAAGACTTGAAGCGCTCAGGTGTGTTGTCAGCGAACCAAGGGGCCACTTGGCCGTCGATGGAAATGCCGTTGTCGTCGTACAAGGCGATGAGTTTGTTCAGCTTCCAAGCGCCGGCCAATGAGCACGCTTCGTGGCTGATGCCTTCCATCAAACAACCGTCGCCCATGAAGGCGTAGGTGTGGTGGTCGACGATGTCGTGCCCTTCGCGGTTGAACTCAGACGCCAACAGCTTTTCAGCCAGCGCCATGCCCACCGCGTTGGTGATGCCTTGGCCCAAGGGGCCGGTCGTTGTCTCGATGCCAGGTGTCACGCCCACTTCGGGGTGGCCGGCGGTTTTGCTGTGCAGGACGCGGAAGTTTTTCAACTCGTCCATGGGCAAGTCGTAACCGGTGAGGTGCAGCAACGCGTAAATCAACATCGAGCCGTGTCCGTTGGACAGCACAAAGCGGTCGCGGTTCAACCAATGGGGGTTCTTGGGGTTGTGACGCAGGTGGTCGCCCCACAAAGCGACAGCCATGTCGGCCATGCCCATGGGCGCGCCGGGGTGTCCTGAGTTGGCTTGTTGTACAGCGTCCATTGCCAAGGCGCGAATTGCGCTGGCCATTTGTTGGGTGTTTGCCATGTCAGGCGGCTCCGGTGGGGTAATAAGGGAAAACCAAGATTTTAGCGAGCCGGCCTACCCCAGCCTGACCGAACTGTTCTTGGTCAGCTGCTTGGCGGCTTTTTTGCGGTCGAATGCTTGGGGCTTGGTGGCGTTCTGTGGCCCGAAACCCCCTCGTTACACTGCGGCTGTGAACACCATTTCTAGCCCTACTTCTATCGCCGCCTCACACCCCACTGAGGCCTCGCAGCCTCACAAGGCCACCGCTTTCTTGTTGGCGGCAGGACGCGGTGAACGCATGCGCCCTTTGACCGACGTGCAGCCCAAACCCATGCTCGCCGTGCGTGGCAAGCCGCTGATGCAGTGGGCCATGGAAGGCTTGCAGCGCGGTGGCGTGCAGCAGTTGCTCATCAACACCGATTGGCTAGGCGAGCAAATTCCGCAGCACTTTGGCGATGCGTTGGTTAGCTCCGGTTTGGCACCTTTGCATTTGCGTTACTCCCACGAAGGCGTGGACTTTGGCGGTGCGCTTGAAACCGCAGGCGGCATCGTGCGCGCCTTGCCCCAGTTGGACGATGTGTTTTGGGTGGCTGCGGGCGATGTGTTTGCGCCTGAATTCGAGTTTTCTTCACAAGCGTTTGCGCATTTCAAAGCCAGCCCGCAATTGGCGCACCTTTGGCTGGTGCCCAACCCTGCGCACAACGTGGGCGGGGACTTTGGCTTGACAGCTGAGGGCTTGGCCTTGAATTTGCCCAAGCTGGCACTTGCTGCTGAGAAATCGGACGAAGCGGCCCCCGCTGCGGCAGCCGCAGCCATGACCGCGCATGAGTCACCGCGCTACACCTTCAGCACCATTGCGCTCTACAAACGCGCCTTCTTTGAAGCCGCGTGGTGCGACATTCCGGCGGGCAACCCCAAAGGCGTAAAAGCCCCACTCGCTCCCATGCTGCGCGCCGCGATGGACGAAGGTGCGGTGAGTGCGTCGCTCTACACGGGGGCGTGGACGGATGTGGGGACGCCGCAGCGCTTGGCGCAGCTCAATGGGACGCGTTGAACGCTGAGTCGCGCAAGAACAGATTCAAGCGGCCAGTCCATTTAAATAGTCAGGTGCCGCAGCGATTTGAATGTTTCCCAGCGTGTAGCTGTGCCGTGCATTGCGCACCACTTGTACGGCTTGCACAGGTGCTTTTTCCAGCGCAAAACGCTGCAAAGCTCGGTGCGGTTTTTCGTCTGAGAGTTTGCATTCGACCAGTTGGGTGAGTTGATTTTTTTCGCTCAAGGCAAAGTCCACTTCAGCACCGTCTTTGGTGCGGATGTAGTGCAAGCCGGCTTCTTTGCCCTGCACATCGTGCTGCCACTGCACATGTTTGAGCAAGGCGGTGGCGACGAGGTTTTCAAAGCGCAGGCCGTCATCGCCTTCGACCAGGCCGGTGTCATAAAAATAGACCTTGGGGCTTTGCAGCACCGAGCGGGCGATGTTGTCGTGCCATGGCCGCACCACAAACACGATGTAAAGCGCTTCCAAAATATCGAGGTATTTTTTGAGCGTGACGGGTGACACGGCCAAGTCGCGCGCCATGCTGGCCAACGACAGCGGCGAGCCCACGCGCGAGCGCAGCATCTGGGCAAACAAACGGATGGCGTTGACCTCCTGAATGCGCGAAAACTCCAGCACGTCGTTGCGCACGAGGCCATCGAAGTACTGCCTGCGCCAGCGTTCGGCCTGTTCGTTGTCGGTAGCCAAGCAAGGCTCTGGAAAACCACCGCGCTCCAGCAGATGGGTCAGCGCAGCATCGGGCGTTGACCCAGTCTGCTCGCACCATTCGCGCACCGAGATCGGATGCAATCGCAAACCAAAAAAGCGCCCAGCCAGCGATTCGCCGCTTTGCCTGAAGGTGTCCATGCGGGCACTGCCCGTGACCAACAGTTGCTGGGCGTCGGGTTTGCCGTCATAGACGCCTTTGAGCCAGGCTTTCCAGTCGGGCATTTTGTGGATTTCGTCGAGCACCAACAGTGGCGCTTGCGGGTTCCAGCGCTGGTGGATGATGAGCGCTCGGTCGGTCGGGACGTCGTAGTTCAGGTATTGCCCGCCCTGCTGCGCAATCAGTTGGCGGCTGAGCGTGGTTTTGCCCACTTGGCGCGGGCCGGTGAGGAACACCATTTTGTGGGCCAAGTCGGCTTGCACACGGTCATCAAGGTAGCGTTTCATATCGCTATTTTGCGACTTTTTTAAAGTAGTTTGTCATTTGGTCGCGACTTTTATTTAAAGTAATGAATGAAAGTCGTGAATATGAGGCGTCAGCGCGCACCCCACCGCGTAGGTCATCGTCTCCTTGCGTGTGGCAATAACTGCGCTGCCGGTTTGCCTTGGCATCCCACTCCTACAATCCAAAAATGACCACGACCTCCACGCTTTCAACATCCCATTACGCCGCCCGCCGCGCCCATTTGGCCGCCCAGTTGGGTGACGGTGGCGTGGCCATCATCCCGACGGCGCCCGAGCATGCGCGCAACCGCGACAGCGACTTTCCGTATCGCCACGACAGCTACTTCTATTACCTGACGGGCTTCACCGAACCCAACGCGTGGTTGGTGATTGACGCCACGGGGCGCAGCACGGTGTTTTGTCAGCCCAAAGATTTGGAACGCGAGATTTGGGATGGCTACCGCTTGGGCCCCGACGCAGCGGTGGATGCGTTGGGCGTGGATGCGGCGCAGTCCGTGGCCGATCTCGACAAACAATTGCCCAAGTTGCTGGAGAACCAGCACACGGTTTGGTACCCGTTTGCCACACACAAAGGTTTGGAAACGCGGGTGGACGGCTGGCTCAATGCCGTGCGCGCGCGCGCGCGTTTTGGCGTGGCCTGTCCCGCCATGCAGCGCGATGTGTGTGGTCCGCTGGACGAAATGCGCCTCATCAAAGACGCGCACGAGCAAGTCATCATGCGGCGCGCCTCGCACGTCAGTGCCCAAGCCCACATTCGCGCCATGCAAACCAGTGCTCGCATGTTGCGTGCGGGCCAAGATGTGCGTGAGTACCACTTAGACGCCGAGTTGCTGCACCAGTTCCGCATGCACGGTTCGCAGTTTCCCGCCTACACCTCCATCGTGGCAGCGGGCGCGAATGCGTGTGTGTTGCATTACCGCGCCGACGCAGCGCCTGTGCGCAGCGGCGAGTTGGTGTTGATCGACGCGGGTTGCGAGCTAGACAGCTACGCCTCCGACATCACCCGCACCTTCCCCGCCAACGGCACCTTCACCGGTCCGCAACGCGATCTCTACAACCTTGTGCTCGCCAGCCAAGACGCAGCGGTGGCTGCGACCCATGCAGGCGCACGTTTCACCGACCCGCATGACGCCACCGTGCAAGTGCTGGCGCAGGGCTTGTTAGACCTCGGCTTGCTGAGCAAAACCAAGCACGGCAACGCGCAAGACGTCATTGAGCAGCGTGCCTACTTTCCCTTCTACATGCATCGCACCAGCCATTGGCTGGGCATGGATGTGCATGATTGCGGCAGCTACGTGGAGCGTGTGGAAGTTGGCGAAGCCAACACGCGCAAAGACCCCCTTTCGGGCGAAACCCTCGTCAATCGCCCCAGTCGCATCTTGCGCTCCGGCATGGTGCTCACCATCGAGCCCGGCCTCTACGTGCGTCCTGCCCACGATGTGCCCGAAGCGTTTTGGAACATCGGCATTCGCATTGAAGACGACGCCATCGTCACCGAGGACGGCTGTGAGCTCATCACACGCGGCGTGCCCGTGGTTGCGCAAGAGATTGAGGCCTTGATGCGGGATTGATCTGCGAACATACTTTGAGCGGTGGCGGGTTAAGGTGATAGACGCTATCGATTGATTAGAAATATTCAATTGGTTATTTCAATCAACTGTGCCTATCATTCCTCCTGTCCCGATTAATTTCGTTAACTGAAGGAGTTTCAAATGACTGCACAAACCCGCCCCGAGATCAAGACCATGGCCAACCTCGAAGCTGCTTTTGCTGGCGAATCGATGGCCCACATCAAATACCGCTACTTCGCCAAGTTGGCCCGTGAAATGGGCGACGAAGAAACGGCCCGCACGTTTGAAGAGACGGCCGATCAAGAAGTGATGCATGCCTTCGGTCACCTCGATTTGCTCTACCCCAAAGCCACCATGACACCGGCCAAGGCTTTGCAAATTGCCATCGACGGCGAAACCTACGAGTACACCGAGATGTACCCCACGTTCCGCAAAACCGCTGAAGCCGAAGGCCACGCCGCCGCGGTGGCCGAGATGGACGAGCAAATTGAAGAGTCCAAAGTGCACGCGGCACAGTTCACCGCCACCTTGTTGAAAGCGCAAAAACGCTTCGCTGCGTTGGCCAAAGTGGAAGAGCGTCACGCCAACCACTACCAAGCGCAACTCAACAAAGTGACCGCAAAGGCCTGAGCATGGCCAAGCTCCCAAAGGGGCGATGCCATGTCAACTTCCCCGAAAATTCAATTCAAACTTTTCAAGATTCAAAGAGAGCACACCATGAGCACTTCTACTTTCAAAACATACGTCTGCATCGTTTGCGGTTTTGTGTATGACGAGGCCGCAGGCCGCCCCGAAGACGGCATTGCCGCTGGCACCGCCTGGGCCGATGTGCCTGACGACTGGGCTTGCCCCGAATGCGGCGTGGCCAAGGCCGATTTCGAATTGGTCGATTTCTAAGGGGATGACATGACGGCACAACGTCACCCAGACGGCCCCGTGTTGGTGGTGGGGTCGGGCTTGGCAGGTTGGACTGCCGTGCGCGAATTTCGCAAGCTCGACGCCAACACGCCTGTGGTGTTGATCACCGCCGACACGGGCGACTTTTACGGCAAGCCTGCCCTGTCGACCGCCCTCGCCCAAGGCCGCACACCAGCCCAGTTGGTCACCATGCCCGCAGACCAAATGCGTGAAACGCTGAACGTGACGGTGATGGCGCACACGCACGTCACGCGCCTCGATGTGCAGGCGCAAGCCGTGCACACCGCGCAAGGTGTGTTGACCTACCGCGACTTGGTGTTGGCCACGGGTGCGCACCCCATTCGCCTGAGCTTGGGCGGCAACGCGGCGTCTGAGGTGATGTCGGTCAATGACTTAGCGAGCTACACCGTGTTTCGCCAGAGCCTGTTGCCCCAATCGCGGGTGTTGGTGATTGGCGCGGGCCTGATCGGCTGCGAATTTGCCAACGATTTGGCGGCCAAGCACTACGCCGTGCAGGTGGTGGACCCCAATGCTGTGCCCTTGGCTGCTTTGTTGCCTGAGGCTGTGGGGGCGCAGTTACAAGCAGCGCTGCAAGCCTTGGGCGTGCAATGGCACTTTGGCACCTCGGTTCAAACGGTGGACCGCACGGACGATGGCTTGGTGGTGACGTTTGCCAACGGCCAACAGACCGTGGTGGACGTGGTGCTCAGCGCCGTCGGTTTGCGGGCCGATGTGGCCTTGGCGCAAGCCGCAGGCTTGACCACCGAGCGTGGCATTGTGGTGAACGCGCAGCTGCAAACCAGCGCCGCGCATGTGTACGCCTTGGGTGACAACGCGCAATACGCGTCGGACTCGGTGGGTGGCGTGGCGCGCACCTTGCCGTATGTGCTGCCCATCATGCATGCGGGCAAAGCCTTGGCGCAAACCTTGGCGGGCACGCCCACGGCGGTGCAGTTTCCGTTGATGCCCGTGGCCATCAAAACGCCTGCGTTGCCCTTGGTGGTGGCGTCTGCGGCGCTCGGCACGGTGGGCGCTTGGCAAGTGGTGGGCGAAGGCCTGTGGCATTTTGTCGACGCCGAGGGGCAAGTGCGTGGCTTTGTGCTGAGCGGCAGCAGCACCAACCGACGCATGGAGCAGGCCAAATTGGTGACCGCTTAAGTTCACTTTTGTGAATAAGTAAAAAGCGTTGCCACTTGCGTAAGCACATCCCCGTATAAGTGGGGTGGGCGTCGGGCCTAAAATGAAACGACCAGCTCAGGGTTGTTGCTTCACAACAGAGGCAACAACCCTTTGCACTATTAGGAGATTTCATTGAGCTCAAACCACTCCCACAACAGCGCAGAGGCTCGTGCCGAACTGCGTCGCGCGGCCCTCGAATACCACGAGTTCCCAACCGCCGGAAAACTAGCGATCCGCGCCACCAAGCAGCTGGTCAACCAGCACGATTTGGCCTTGGCTTACTCGCCCGGCGTGGCAGCTCCCTGTGAAGAAATCGTCAAAGACCCCAACAACGCCTTCAAGTACACCAGCCGCGGCAACTTGGTGGCTGTGATCACCAACGGCACAGCGGTGTTGGGTTTGGGTGACATTGGCCCACTGGCGTCTAAGCCCGTGATGGAGGGCAAGGCCGTTCTGTTCAAGAAGTTTGCCGGCATCGATGTGTTTGACTTGGAAATTGACGAGAAGAATCTCGACAAATTGGTCGACATCATTGCGTCGCTGGAACCCACTTTTGGCGGCATCAACCTCGAAGACATCAAGGCGCCCGACTGCTTTTACGTCGAGCGCAAGTTGCGCGAGCGCATGAAGATTCCCGTCTTCCACGACGACCAACACGGCACCGCGATCACCGTGGGTGCGGCCATTTTGAACGGCCTCAAGGTGGCTGGCAAAGACATCAAAACCGTCAAGCTCGTCACCTCGGGCGCTGGCGCTGCGGCCTTGGCTTGCTTGGGCCTGTTGCTCAAAATGGGCATGCCTCGCAGCAACATTTACGTCACCGATTTGGCCGGCGTGGTCTATGAAGGCCGCACCGAGTTGATGGACGAAGACAAGATCCAATTCGCCCAAAAGACCGATGCACGCACCTTGAGCGACATCATCGAAGGCGCGGACGTGTTCTTGGGCCTCTCCGCTGGCGGCGTGTTGAAGCCTGACATGGTCAAGAAGATGGCGTCTAAGCCCATCATCATGGCCTTGGCCAACCCGAACCCCGAAATCACGCCTGAAGAAGTGAAGGCCGTGCGCGACGACGCCATCATCGCCACGGGTCGCAGCGACTATCACAACCAAGTGAACAACGTGCTGTGCTTCCCGTACATCTTCCGCGGTGCGTTGGATGCGGGCGCCTCCACCATCACCGACGAGATGGAAATCGCCGCGGTGTACGCCATTGCTGAGTTGGCACAAGCAGAGCAAAGCGAAGTGGTGGCTGCCGCTTACGCGGGCGAGACCTTGGCCTTTGGCCCTGAGTACCTCATCCCCAAGCCATTTGACCCACGCTTGATGATGAAAATTGCCCCTGCCGTGGCCAAAGCCGCCGCAGACAGCGGTGTGGCGACGCGCCCGATTCAAGACATGGAAGCCTACATCGAGAAGCTGCAAGGCTTTGTGTACGCATCGGGCTCGATCATGAAGCCCATCTACGCTGCCGCCAAGCGTGCCAGCAAAAAGCGTGTGTGCTACGCCGAAGGCGAAGAAGAGCGCGTGTTGCGTGCCGTGCAAATCGTGGTGGACGAAGGCTTGGCCAAACCCACCCTGATTGGTCGCCCGTCCGTGATTGCGCAGCGCATTGACAACTTCGGCTTGCGCCTCAAAGAAGGCGTGGACTACGAAGTGGTCAATGTGGAACAAGACCACCGTTACCGCGATTTTTGGCAAACCTATTACAAGATGACCGCCCGCAAAGGCGTCACCGAGCAACTGGCCAAAATCGACATGCGCCGCCGTTTGTCGCTCATTGGCACCATGATGCTGCACAAAGGCGAGGTTGATGGCCTGATTTGCGGCACTTGGAGCACCCCGCACACCCACTTGAACTATGTGGACCAGGTGATCGGCAACCGTTCAGGCATCAGCACCTACGCGTGTATGAACGGTTTGTTGTTGCCTGATCGCCAAGTCTTCTTGGTCGATACGCACATCAACTACGACCCCACGGCAGAGCAATTGGCCGAAATCACGGTCATGGCGGCTGAAGAAATGCGTCGTTTTGGTATCCATCCCAAAGCTGCGTTGCTCTCGCACTCCAACTTTGGCAGCAGCAACCAGCCTTCGGCGATCAAAATGCGCGAAACGTTGGCTTTGGTGCAGAAAAAGGCGCCTTGGCTCGAAATTGACGGCGAAATGCACGGCGATGTGGCTTTGGATGGCCACGCACGCGGCGTGCAAATGCCCAGCACCACCTTGATTGGGGATGCCAATTTGTTGGTCTTGCCTAACTTGGATGCGGCCAACATCGCCTACAACCTGCTCAAAACAGCGGCCGGCGGCAACATCGCCATTGGCCCCGTGCTCTTGGGCGCAGCCAAGCCGGTGCACATCTTGACCGCGAGCACCACGGTGCGTCGTATCGTCAACATGACGGCGCTGACCGTGGCTGACGCCAGCGCTGTGCGATGAGGTGATTCGGGTTTTCCTACTCTAAATTTACTGAATTTAAGTAATAACCCTCAGGGCTCGCTCAGATTTGGGCGGGCCCTTGCTTTTTTGTAGCGTTTCTGTAACACTTGCGCTTCACTTTTTTCGGGTTTACCCGAAGAGCTACTTCAAAATTTCCCTAGTTATAGAAACGGCGATAGAGATGCCACTGCGTACTGTCAAAACGAACATCGTTCAGTCGATCCGCGCCTTCCGCGTGCCCCAGTTGCAAGAAGCTGCGCAAGCTTTGGGTCATCACTTTTTGTATGCCAATCTGGCCCAAACCCAGAGCAAACAAGACATTTTGGATTTGATTGCCAAAGAATTTACGTTTGCGCCACAAGCCAGCAAAAACTTTGATTCTTTGTCCGATGGTTTGACCGACGTGTTGCACAAGTCTGGCAGCCAGCCTGGGTTCATCGTGGTGTTGGAGCACATCCCCGCCCACGCCAAGTTTGACAAAGAAGCCCGCGAGCAGCTGTTGGACATCTTCCGCGAAGCGTCTGACTTTTGGTCAGATCGCAAAGTGCCGTTCCGTTGCTTCTATTCGTTCTCGGTGGCGCGTGCGCCCGCGTTCGACAAAGCCGGTGTCGCCATCGACAGCTTAGATGTGTTGGAAGATGGCGAAAAAATGCCAACCGACAAACTGGTCGACGTGTCGCCGATGGCTTTGCGCATGAGCAGCCCTTTCAACGCCGGTTACTGGCAAGCCGCCACCGCCTAAGACCTGCGCTCTGTGGTTCAAACGAACTGCTGAGCTCAAAAACAAAACCCCGTTGCAGCGACTGCAACGGGGTTTTTTCATGTCAAAGGCTTTGCACCAACGTCACGTATTGCGCAACGGGCACCTCTTCGGCGCGGCGTTGGACATCGAATTGGCCTGCAAAATTGCGGCCTTCGAGCCAGCGGCCCAAGGTGTGGCGCAGCAGCTTGCGGCGCTGGCTGAACGCCACCTTGACCATTTCTTCCATCAATTTGACGTCGATCTTGGGCGGCTCCGCCAGCGGCACCATGCGCACCACGGCGCTGTCTACGCGAGGGGGCGGGTCAAACGACTCGGGCGGCACAAACAACACGTCTTCCATGTCGTAGCGCCATTGCAGCATCACGCTCAGCCGGCTGTAGTCGCTGGTGCTGGGCTTGGCGACCATGCGGTCAATCACCTCTTTTTGCAGCATGAAGTGCTGGTCTTGCACCACGGCGACGTGCTCTAACAGGTGAAACAAGATGGGCGACGAGATGTTGTAAGGCAGGTTACCCACCACGCGCAGCTTCGGCGTTTTGAGTTCGGCAGCCAGTTGGGTGAAGTCGACCCGCAGCACGTCCGACTCAATCACGCTCAAGTGCGGGTGTTCGCGCAGGCGAGCAGCCAAGTCGCGGTCGAGTTCGATGACGTGCAAGTGGCCCAGGCGTTCTACCAAGGGTTGCGTCATGGCGGCAAGACCAGGGCCGATTTCGACCATGGGCTCGCCGGCTTGCGGCGCGATCGCATCAATGATGCTTTCAATGATGGCGCCGTCGGTTAAAAAATGCTGGCCGAAGCGTTTGCGGGCAATGTGTTTCAAGGTGTGCTTTGTGCTTTTGCTATTTGCGTTACTGCGGGGCGTCGCGGTATTCGACGTAGGCGCGACCACGCATTTCTTGCGCCCAGATTTGGTAAGTTTCTTCGTATTTGCTGTCGCGCAATTTGTTGCGCACCAACTCACGCAATTCACGTTCGGTGATCGGCGCTTCGCGGCGTGCCAGCACCTGAATCAAGTGCACGCCAAAGCGCGACACCATGGGGTCAGCGATTTCGCCAATCTTCAGCGCATTCATGACCGTTTCAAACTCGGGCACAAACATGCCTGGCGCGACCCAGCCTAAATCGCCCCCGTTGGGGCCACTGGCGTCTTGTGAGTGTTCTTGGGCGAGTTTGGCAAAGTCGGACTTGCCCGCTTCAATCTGGCGCTTGTAACCGGCCAACTGCGCACGCGCGGCGGCTGGGCTGAGTTGGCTGCTCAAGCGCAGCAAGATGTGGCGCGCCCGTGTCTCGGTGATTGTGGCCACCGCGTTGCCCTGCTTGCTGATCAGCTTCAAGATGTGAAAGCCCGCGCCCGAACGCACCACGTTGCTGAGTTCGCCTACGGCCAGTTTTTGGGTGGCGTCGACAAACAACGAGGGGTAACGATCGGCGGGACGTGCGCCCATCAAGCCGCCTTTGTCGCGCTCGGCGCTGTCAGACACGTCTTTGGCCACGGTGGCAAAGCTCTCACCCTTTTTTAGGCGGGCCAGCGCAGCATCGGCTTTCGCTTGAAGCGCGGCAACTTGGGGCACGCTGGCAGTTTCTGGCACCGCAATCAAGATGTGACCCAACTCGACGGTGGGGTTGGTGTTGGCGTTTTGGGCCAGTCGCTCTTGCATGGCTTGCGCAATTTCGACGTCACTGACTTTGATGCGCGCTGGCACATTGCGTTCGGCCAAGCGTTGCAAGGTGATTTGGTCGCGCAGGTCTTGGCGCAGTTGTGTGACGGACGTGCCTTCAGCCTTGGCTTTTTTGTGCAACTCGTCGACGGTGATTTGGCTTTGTGCTGCCAAGCGTTGTTCGGCTTGGTCAAGGGTGGCGGCGTCTACGCTAATTCCAGTTTCTTTGGCGAACTGCAATTGCGCTTTTTCATCAATCAAACGCTCTAAGGCTTCGCGCATCAGGTTGGCGTTGGCGCTTGCGGGTGTGCTGGTGCCGCGGCCTTGCGCGTTCAGTTGCTGGCGCAGTTGGGCGGCACGGCGTTGCACGTCGAGGTTGGTGATGGGCGCACTGTCAACCAGGGCCACGATGAAGTTGCCGCCTGGCGTGGTGGCGCGGTAGCTTTGCGCTTGCGCACCCACAGGGCTGAGTGTCAGCAGTGGCAACAGCAGGCAAGAGCAAAGCGCTGTGCGCTGGAAGAAAGTGGACATGGTCAACATCAATCGTAATTGCCGAAACGGCTAGGGGTCATGGAAGGCTGGCGCAACGGTTGGTAGCGCGGCACATTGGTGCGCAGCGAGCCCATGGCGTTGGTGCCAATGCGCGAGAAGCCGACAAATTCAAGTTGGAACAACAAGCGTTGGCGCGCCAAACCGTCGGCCACTTGCAAACGTTCGGCCACCACGCGGCTGATCCAGCAGCCTGCATCGTATTCGAAGCCAATGATGGACTCGACCACCCGTTTGTCCATCGGGCTGTAGTTCATGCGGGCCACGCTGTACCAGCGGCCTTCGCCCAAGCCGCGGCCTTCGGCGCTGTCATCGTCGGCGCCGCCCCACAGGTCGTGCAAGGGCCATTGCCAACCCACGTCGACTTGTTTGGACAAGGGGTCGCCGTTCTCGTCGTTTTGCGTGCGAATGGCCGCATTGATGACGCGGTAAGAGCCAGGGTTGTAACGCCCCGCCACCATGCGGCGCAGCATGTTGTTGGTTTTTTGGTTGTACTGAACGGCAGAGTCCAAGGCCCAAGTGCGGCTCAGGTTGAGCGTGGCGCCGGCCAAGATTTCGCTGATACCGGCTTTGGCGGTCGGGTCGTCAGGCAAGGTGACGCGTTGCTCTTGCATGCGCAGGCGTTGGGCCACGCCAAAGCGGGCGCCTTCGGCACCCGTTTCGGGATCGAGCAAACGTGAGGTCACACCCAGCGTCAGCAACTTGCTGTCTGAGATGCGGTCATGCCCACCAAAAGCGTTCTCGGTGAAGATGCTGGCGAAGTTGAAGGCATTGCCGCCCGAGTCGTAATTGGGCAGGTAGTTTTGTTCGCGGTAGGGCGTGTAGACGTAAAACGCCCGCGGCTCCAAGGTCTGCACCCATGCGCGGTCTAGCCAGCGGCTGTTGCGCTCAAAGGCCACGCTGGTGTCAAGGCTGAAGGTGGGCACCGTCACGCTGGCGCCAGTTTGGCCTTGGTGCGTGCCGTAAAACTGTGCGTTGGGCAAGCCGCCGTCAAACTGGTAGCTGCGCCCGTGCACTTGCACTTTGGGCGTGATGTAACCCGAGGCCGACACAAAGGGGCGGCTTAGCTGCACCCACGACACCGCGCGGTTGGCGTTGGGGGCGCAGTCTTTGTATGCGGTTTTGCCTACAGCTGCGGCGCAGTCGATGTCTCGGTTGGACTCAAAGCGCGTCAAGTCGCCGTCCACGCTGAAGTCAAACCCACCCACGCTGTGGCGTTGCATGCGGGCGGTGAACTGCGGCGCGCGGTCAAACGGTGGCGTGATGCGGTTGCTGGCGTTCAACAAGTCTTGCAGCGTTTGCCAGCGTTGCACGCGCATGCCGGTGCTGTAAGTGCCGTCGGTCCAGGTCAGGTTGGCGTCGTTGTTGCGCAAACGTTGAATGCCAGAGTTACCGATCAAGGAGAAGTCTTTCCAATAATCGTCGTCGCTGACGCGGTTCAAGCTGATGTTCAAACCGAGTTGGCCACCTGCGTAATTGGGGTTGAGGATGCCCGTGTGGTTGTATTGCATGCCCCAGCGGCGCGATTCGCGCAGCAGGTCTTTCTCCATGTAGTCCAAGCGCAATTGGCCTTGAAATACGGGCTGAGGCGCGGCGCTTTCAAGATAGCGAAACTCGGTGCCCAAGTTCAGACCGCGCTTGCTCCAATACGTGGGGAAAAAGGTCACGTCGCGGTTGGGTGCGAGGTTGACGTAATAGGGCTGGGTGTATTCCAAGCCGCCAATGTTGTCTACGCCAATCGTGGGGGGCAGCAAGCCCGATTTGCGTTCTTCGCTCAGCGGAAACGCCACGGATGGCACGGGCAAGATGGGCACACCTTTGAAGCGCAGCGAGGCCCCTTCGGCCACGCCCACGTTGCGGTCGGTGTCCAAGGTGATCTTGTCGGCTTTGAAGAACCAATCAGGCATCCAGCTCGGGCCGGGCTTGCGCTGGCAGGTGGTGAAGTCGGCGTGGTGCAGCACGGTGTTGGCGCTGTCGATGAAGTCGATCCGCTCGGCTTTGCCGTGCGCTTTGTTTTTCAGCAACTGGTAGCTGGGCTGGGTGAAAAAGCCTTCAAACGCATCCAAATGCAAATCGAGTGCGGGGCCTTGGTACACATTGCCCGCGCGGTTGATGTAGACGTGGCCGCGTGCTTTGGCCAAGTCGTCGATTTGGTCGTATTCGAGGCGGTCGGCTTTGAGCAACAAATCGCCACGGCGAAACTCGACATGGCCTTCGAGCACGGATTGCACATCGGTGCGACCGCTCAAGCTGTCGCTTTGTAAAAACGAGGGCAGTTGCTGGCGCGTCTCATCGCTGATTTTTTCTTGCAGCAAACTGCTGGGGCGCAGCGCCAAAGGCGGGGCGCTCACGGCGGGCTCGGTGCTCTGCGCTTGCGCCAAAGCGGCGCCGTTGCTCAGCAAGCCCAACGCCAGCCAAGACAAGGCACACGCACGGCGAGGAAAATCGGGCAGCAACATGAACGCAGGACAACCTTAAAAAGAGCACAGCACGAGGTCAAGACGCCCCCAAAAATGGGTCGACCTAGGCTGATTTGTAGAATTTAGATTATCCATGAGCACTCAGCCTAACTCCCAGCCTTCGGGCACCCCCTCTTACCCCGCCATTGAATGGGCTCAGCCCGAACGTGCGGCGGCTTTTCACCAGTGGTTCCAGCCCCTCGCGCAGGCCCACGGCGTGCTGCCCGCCACCGTGCGGGCCGCGTCAGCCGATGCCAGCTTCAGGCGCTACTTTCGGGTCGACTTAGCGGCGGGCTCTGCGGCCTCGTCGGTCGTCATCATGGACGCACCGCCCGACAAAGAAAATTGCGAACCCTTTGTGCGCATTGCCCGTTTGATGCAAGACGCGGGCTTGTACGTGCCCCGTATCTTGGCCTGGGACGAGCCACAGGGCTTCATGTTGCTCGACGACATTGGCCATCAAACCATGATGGACGTCATCGACCGCGACCACCCCCAAGCCAACCATGCGCTTTACATGCGCGCGCTCGATGCCTTGCTGAGCTTGCAACAAAGCAGCCGCCCCGGCGTGCTGCCCGCTTACGACGACGCCTTGTTGAAGCGCGAGTTGTCGCTGTTCCCCGATTGGTACTTGACCCAGCACCGCCAGTTGCAACTCGACAACACCCAGCGCGACATGCTTGGCAAAACGTTTGAGACCATCGTGCAACGCAACTTGGCCGCGCCCAGCGTCTATGTGCACCGCGACTTCATGCCCCGCAACTTGATGATGCCGCGCGACCCCGCCGAACCACGTTTGGGCGTGTTGGACTTTCAAGACGCCGTCTACGGCCCCGTCACCTACGACATCGCCAGCCTGATGCGCGATGCCTTTTTGACCTGGGACGAAGACTTTGTGCTCGACATCACCATCCGCTATTGGGAGCGTGCGCGCAAACTCGGCTTGATGGACCACGACGGCTGGTCGCAAGACTTCGGTGAGTTCTTCCGTGCTGTCGAGTGGATGGGCTTGCAGCGCCACCTCAAAGTGGCCGGCATCTTCGCCCGCCTCACCTTGCGTGATGGCAAGCCCAAGTACTTGGCCGATGCCCCGCGTTTCATCAACTACATCCGCTCCACTGCCAGCCGTTACAGCGAGCTCACGCCCCTGCTGCGTTTGATCGACAAGGTGGAGGGCACCGAGCCCGCCATCAGCTTGGCCTTCCCGCGTCTCACCCCTGGCAGCAAGGCTTGAGCATGGCGCGTTTTCACTGTCCCCTGCCCTTGTCCATCGGTTTGGTGTTGGACTTGCCCGCCACGGCCGCCCGTCATGTGCAAGTGTTGCGCATGCAACCTGGCCACACGCTGACCTTGTTCAATGGCGACGGTGGTGAGTACATCGCCGAGGTCGAACACATGGGCCGCAGCGATGTGCGCGTGGTCGTGCGCGAGCACTTGGCGCTGGAGCGCGAGGCGCCCCAACGCGTGCACTTGGCCGTCGGCATGCCTGCCAACGAACGCATGGACTGGTTGGTTGAAAAAGCCACCGAACTCGGCGTGCACCGCATCACCCCGCTGATGACCGAACGCAGCGTGATTCGCTTAACCGGCGAACGCGCCGAGAAAAAACAAGCCCATTGGCAAGCCGTTGCGGCCAGCGCGTGCGAGCAATGTGGGCGCAACCGCGTGCCTGTGATTGATGTGCCCGAGCGTTTGGACACATGGCTGGCGCGTCAAATGGCTGGCGCACAACAAACGACGACGGCACCAAGCGATGCCGCGCAGGTCGGCGACGTCACCGTGCACGCCGTGCTGTCGTTGCATGCCAGCACGCAGCCGCTGAATGCACTTATGCAAGCGCTGATGCAAGCGCAGCAGGCTTCCCATGCGGCCCATGAAAATGCTGCCGCATTGGCAACGCTGGCCGAGATGCCTGCCTCGGCCGCGCCCAAAACTTGGGTGTTGCTCAACGGCCCAGAAGGTGGCCTGACCGACGCAGAAGACGCAGCGGCCCGCGCCAAAGGCTTTGCGGCCGTGACTTTGGGTAACCGCGTGTTGCGCGCCGAAACGGCTGCGTTGGCTGCATTGGCCATGCTTACCTTGGTTTGAGTGCTTGGTGTAGCCCAAGCGTTTTCAGCGTTCAGCTCACCCCAACCAAGCGCGTAAATCGGCAAACACTTGATCGACCGCTGGGTCGTTGAAGATCTCGTGATACATCGCTTTGTAGCAATGCGCCGTCACGAGGTGTGAGGGCGCCGCCTGTGCAAAAACCGCGCTGCCTTCGGGACGCACCAAGCGGTCTTGACCGGCGTACAGCAGCAAGGTTGGCATGTGCCACTGTGCCGCATGGGCCAAGGTGGCCGCGCCTTGGTCGACGATCCATGCGCCTAAGGCCGGAGAAATTTTGCGATGCACCAAGGGGTCGTTTTTGTAGGCTTGCACCGCTTGCGCGTCTCGTGCGATCCACGTGGCGTCGAGTCCGTTGTCGACGCACAGCTGCGGTGCCACATGGGGCAAGGTGGCGAGCAGCAGCTTTTGAATCCAGTTGGTGTCCGTGCTCAAAGCGGGAGAGGACATGACCAACCCGTCCACGGGGCGCAATTGCTCTGCCACGGCACGCGCCACCACCAAACCCCCCATGCTGTGGCCCAACAAGATCAGACGGTGTGTGGGCTGCGGTGTTGACGCACGCACGTGGTCGATCACGCGGGCCAAGTCGTCCAGCAGACGATGCGGTGTGGGCAAGGTGCCGCGTGCGCCGCTGGACAAGCCGTGGCCGTAGTGGTCATAGCCGCGCACATGAAAGCCCCAAGCATTGAGTTGTGCTGCGACGTGGGCATAGCGTCCCATGTGTTCGCCCAAACCGTGGACCAGTAAGACCGTGCCACGCGTGTGCGCGGTGGATGGGTGGTCTGGCAAGTCCCAGTGGTACATCGCCAACTGTTGGTCGGCAGCACCTAGCGTGGACAACACGGAAGCGTTCATGGCATGGCTGCCATCACCTGCGCCACGGCTGCGGTGAGCTTCGTGGCAAACGGCACATGCAAAAACTCGTTGGGGCCGTGTGCGTTGCTCTTAGGGCCGAGCACGCCGCACACCATCATTTGCGCTTTGGGAAAGCCTTGACTCAGCATGTTCATCAGCGGGATGGTGCCGCCTTGGCCAATCGTGGCGCAAGGCGCGCCGAAGTGGGCCAAGCTGGCGGCGTCTAGCGCTTGTTCAAACCACGGGGCGGAGGTGGGTGCGTTCCAGCCGTTGGCCGAGCCTTCGGCGTGGAAGGTGACGTTGGCTTGGTACGGGGCGTTGTCTTCCAGCAAGGCCTTGAGGTTTTGCACGGCTTGCGCCGCGTCAACCAGCGGCGGCAAGCGCAGGCTGAGCTTGAACGCGGTGGAGGGGCGCAGCACGTTGCCCGCGTCTTTGAAGGCCGGCAGGCCTTCGGCGCCGGTTACGCTCAGGGTAGGGGCCCAAGTGCGCTGCAGCAGGGCTTGCAGCGGGTCTTGCGTCATCGGCAAGGTGACCAAGTTGGCACCCCCGCAATCGTGGTGGGCCCATGGAAAGCGTTTGTATAACTCGTCGCCCAAGAGGGCGGCAGTGGCTTGCGCTTGGCGCAAGCGGTCGGCGGGCACTTCAACGTGAAACTGTGCGGGCAGCAAGCGGCCTGTGGCGCTGTCTTCTAGGCGGTCGAGCACTTGGCGCATGATGCGAAAGCTCGACGGCACCACGCCCGAGGCGTCGCCCGAATGCACGCCTTCGCTGAGCACTTCCACTTTCAACACACCGCTGGCCATGCCGCGCAAACTGGTGGTGAGCCACAGCTGGTCGTAGTTGCCCGCGCCGCTGTCGAGGCACATCACCAAGCCGACATTGCCCAAGCGCGTGCGCAAGGCGTCGACGTAGGGCAGCAAGTCGTAAGAGCCCGATTCTTCGCAGGTTTCGATCAAGCCCACGATGCGCGGGTGCGGTGTGTTTTGCGCTTTCAGGGCTTGGATGGCCGCGATGCTGGCGTAGATGGCGTAGCCGTCGTCTGCGCCGCCGCGGCCGTAGAGCTTGCCGTCTTCGAACTTCGGCGTCCAAGGGCCGAGGTCGTTGCGCCATCCGCTGAATTCGGGTTGCTTGTCGAGGTGGCCGTACATCAGCACCGTCTCGCTTTGTGCGTCGCTGGGCCGTGTGGCGGCGACTTCAAAGAACAACACGGGCGTGCGGCCGGGCAAACGGATCACCTCCAGCGTCAGCCCCGCCACCTTTTGTGCCAACACCCAATCGGCGGCGCGTTGCACCACGTGGTCGATGTGGCCGTGCTGCGCCCAGTCGGCGTCAAACGCGGGTGACTTGGCGGGAATGGCGATGTAGTCGGTGAGTTGCGAGACGATGTCGCTGTCCCAAGCACGGGATACATGGGCGAGCAGTTCGTGGCTGACGGGCGCGTTCATGGGGTGATCAATCCAAAGAAATGCGCGCGTAATCGGCCACGGTTTTCCACTGCGCAGTGTCAGCTTGCATGAAGCCCGCCAGACCTTTGCTGTCAAGCCAGCTGGGCTCAGCCCCTTGTTTTTGCAAGGCGGCCATGACCTCGGGTTGTTTGGCGATGCGCTCTAAGGCCTGCTCGATGCGCGCTTGCACCGCTGCAGGCATGCCTGCTGGCGCAGCCAAGCCAAACCAAGCGCTCACTTGGTATCCAGCAATACCCGCTTCAGCCATGGTGGGAACTTGAGGCAAGACGCTGCTGCGTTGAGGTGTGGTGACCGCCAAGGCTTTGAGCCTACCCGCTTGAATTTGTCCAAGCGCGGAGGGCAAGTTGTCGAACATCATGTCGACCTCGTTGGCCATCAGTGCCGTGATGGCGGCTGCAGCACCTCGGTAAGGTATGTGGGTAATGAAGAGGCCATTTTTACTTTTGTAGAGCTCGGCACTCAGATGTAGTGATGTTCCCTGGCCGTTGGACGCATAGTTGAGTTGACCAGGACGCGCTTTGATGCGCGCACTCAAATCAGCTACCGATTGAATGCCTGATGCTGGGTTGACCAACAGCACATTGGGCACTCGGCCCAACAAACCCAAGGGTGCGATTTGCTCGGGCTGGTAGGGAAGTTTTTTGTAGAGCGCAGGGTTGATGGTCAGCGGAGGCGACGCCATCAACAAGGTGTAACCATCTGCGCTGGCGCGTGCGGCTTCTCCCGCGCCTAAGTTACCGCCAGCGCCCGGCTTGTTGTCAATGACCACGGGTTGACCTAGTTCTTGGGACAACCGTGGGCCAATCAGACGCGCCATGTTGTCAATCAAACCGCCTGGGGGAAATGGCACCACCAACCGGATGGGGCGTGTTGGCCAAGATTGTGCCCACGCACTTTGGCTCGATAGGGCGAGGGGTAAGAGGCCTAAGGTAGCCCGTTGAAGCCACTGTCTGCGTTGCATGGTTTGTCTCCGTGTTGTCAAAGTATCAGGCGAATGGTTGAAATTTAAATACAGCAGTGCTTGCCAAAGCGTTGGGCCACATGCGGACTTCGCGGCCATTTTGCAGACCGAATTTATCCAGCACTTGGAGCTTGTTTTTGTGTGCCAAGTCAGCAAAGTCCGCAAAGGTACCCACGCGGATGTTGGGCGTGTCGTACCACTGGTAGGGCAGGCGTTTGGTGACGGGCATGCGGCCTTGCAAAATGCTCAGGCGGTTGGGCCAGTGTGCAAAGTTGGGGAATGCCACGATGCCAGTTTTGCCCACGCGTGCGGTTTCACGCAGCATGGTTTCTGCGTTGCGCAAGTGTTGCAAAGTGTCGATTTGCAGCACCACGTCAAACGATTGGTCTGCAAACACGCTCAAACCTAAGTCGAGGTTGAGTTGCAGCACATTCACACCGCGCTGCACGCAGGCGTGCACATTGGTGTCGTCCAGCTCCACACCGTAGCCGGTGCAGGCTTTGTGTTGTTGCAGGTGGGCCAGCAAGGCGCCGTCGCCGCAGCCGAGGTCGAGGACGCGGCTGCCGTGGGGCACCAGCGCGGCGATGGCCAGCAAGTTGTCGTGTGTCATGCTGCACCTCCGGTGTGCGTGGTCAAGGCGGGCAACTCACCGCTGATGCGCGCGAAGTACGAGCGCACCACATTCATGTAACGGGCGTCATCCAGCAGGAACGCATCGTGGCCGTGTGGCGCGTTGATTTCGGCGTAGCTCACGTCGCGCTGGTTGTCGAGCAAGGCACGCACCATTTCGCGGCTGCGCTCGGGGGAGAAGCGCCAATCGGTGGTGAAGCTCACGAGCAAAAACTTGGCTTGAGTGCGCGCAAAGGCGGCTGACAAATTGCCACCGTAGGTGCGTGCGGGGTCGAAGTAATCTAGGGCGCGTGTGATGAGCAAATAGGTGTTGGCGTCAAAGTACTCGCTGAACTTGTCGCCTTGGTAGCGCAGGTAGCTTTCGATTTGAAACTCCACGTCTTGCGTGGAGTACTTGTAGCCCGTGGCGCTGCCCACTTGCGGCTCGCGCAACTCACGACCGAACTTCTCGTTCATCACATCGTCGCTGAGGTACGTAATGTGGCCCACCATGCGGGCGATGCGCAAACCGCGTTGCGGCACAACGCCGTGCTCATAAAAGTGGCCGCCATGAAAGTCGGGGTCTGTCACGATGGCGCGACGGGCCACTTCGTTGAACGCGATGTTCTCTGCGGTGAGGTTGGGCGCGCTGGCCACCACCACGGCGTGACGCACACGCTCGGGGTGTTGCAGCGTCCAGCTCAGGGCTTGCATGCCGCCCAAGCTGCCGCCTAACACGGCGGCGAGTTGCTGGATGCCCAAACGGTCGAGCAACAAGGCTTGGGCATTCACCCAGTCTTCCACGGTGACCACGGGAAAGTCCGCGCCGTAGACCTTGCCCGTGTCTGGGTTCGTGTGCATGGGGCCGGTGGAGCCAAAGCAAGAGCCGAGGTTGTTGACGCCAATCACAAAGAAGTGGTTCGTGTCCACGGGCTTGCCGGGGCCAATCATGTTGTCCCACCAGCCTTCGCTTTTGTCTTGACCTTCATAGACGCCCGCCACATGGTGCGAGGCGTTGAGGGCGTGGCACACCAGCACCGCGTTGGAGCGGTCGGCGTTCAAGGTGCCGTAGGTTTCATAGGCCAGGGTGTAGTCGCGCAGGCTGGCGCCACTTTGCAGGGGCAGCACTTGTGCGAAGTGCATGGCCTGTGGGGTGGCGATCAGCGGCGTGCTGTCGGGGGCGGCATTCAAAGACATGCGTTCACTCTTGTTGGTTCACCTGGATTACTCACCCACGGGGCGCAGGTGTTTGCCTGCAATGCCAGCCAGTTCAAACATGGTCACTTGAGGCTTGCCGAACACGGTTAAGAGTTTGGCATCGGCATTGATGGCGCGCTTGTTGGTGGCGTCTTGCAAGCCGTTGGCCTTGATGTAGTCCCACAGCTTTTTGATGACTTCGGTGCGGGCCACGGCCTCGTTGCCAATCACGGCGGCGAGGTCGGCGCTTGGCAAATAGCCTGCGGTGACTTTGCGGGGTGCTTTTTCTTTGGCCACTTTGACCGGCTTTTCAGCTTTGGCTTTGGTGGCTTTCGCAGGCACTTTTTTGCCAGCGGCTTTGATCAGCGCGTTGGTGGTGGGCGTTTTGCCACCTTTGGGTGGGTATTTGCTGGTGCGTGGCTCGAAGGCGAAGTTGACTTTGCCAGCCTCGGCGTCCCACTGCAAAAACGCTTTGAACGCACGGCGCGTGCGCATGGACACAAACTTGTCGAGCAAGTCGGTTTTGCCTTCGCTCAAGAGCTTTTGCATTTGCTCCACCGCGACGGGTTGCTGCAAGATGATCTTGCCGCTCTTGAAGTCGCAGCTCGGCGTGGCCTGCGCGTGTGTGGGCACGGCTTTGCTGCACACGTAGTTGCTGCCGTGCTCGTGCACGGGGCTGCCGCACTTGGGGCAGTTGCCCAAACTGGGCGCATCGCCAAACTCCACGATCTCGCCGGACTCGCCATTTTTGTCATCGCCAAAGTCGAATTCGAGTTTCCAGTTTTGGTCTTCTTCGCTGTACTTGAGCGCGATTTCAGCAGTGAATGGCCAGCCCGCTTTGGAGCGGAAGCCTTCCAAAGGGCCAATCTTTTTGTCGGTCAAGAACTGCTCGACTTCGGCCGCGTCAAAGGTGCGCCCACCTGGGATTTTGCTGATCGAGAAACCGCAGCCTGTGCCGTTTTCGCCCGAGTCAGACGCGGCGCCGTCTTGGCCCACGCAAGCGTAGCGGCGGTAGTTTTCTTTCACCACGCCGCCGCACTTGGGGCATGGGGTTTTGAGGGTGGCGTAGTCACCGGGGATGGTGTCGCGGTCAAACTCTTTGGCCTTCTTGACGATGTGCTCGGTCATCTCGGCAATCTCGCGCATGAAGGCTTCGCGGCTCAGTTGGCCGTGTTCCATGAGCGAGAGTTTGTGTTCCCAGCCGCCGGTGAGTTCGGGTTTGGACAACTCTTCGACGCCCAAGCCGCGCAGCAGCGTGAACAGCTGAAAGGCTTTGGCCGTGGGGATCATCTCGCGGCCATCGCGTAGCAAGTACTTTTCGTTGATCAAGCCTTCAATGATGGACGCGCGTGTGGCGGGCGTGCCCAAGCCTTTTTCTTGCATGGCTTCGCGGAACTCGTCGTCTTCCACCAACTTGCCTGCGCCTTCCATCGCGCCCAGCAAGGTGGCTTCGCTGTAGCGTGCGGGAGGGCGAGTTTTCAAGCCCTTGGCGTCGGCCGATTCGTTCTTGGCGGATTCGCCCGTTTTCAAGGCCACGAGGGTCTTGCCATCTTCTTCGTTGTCGGAGGCTTCTTGCGCGGCGTCTTTGCCGTACACCGCCATCCAACCGGCGTTGACCAACACTTTGCCTTCGGTGCGGAAGTTCTGGTCTTTGCCTGCGGCTTTGACGGTGCTGATGCGCGTGGTCACCATGTATTCAGCGCTGGGGAAGAACACGGCCAAGAAGCGGCGCACCACCAAGTCGTACAACTTTTGCTCGGCGTCAGACAAACCGCTGGGGGCTTGCAAGGTCGGGATGATCGCAAAGTGATCGCTGACCTTTTTGTTGTCAAACACGCGGGGCAGTTTGCGCACGTAGTTGTTGTTCAAGCCGACCAAGGCATGGGGTGCCAAGTGCTTCATCTCGCTGTCAGCCAGCATCTCGAAAGTTTGCTTGACCACGGGCACGTAGTCTTCAGGCAAATGGCGTGAGTCGGTACGCGGGTAGGTCAGTGCTTTGTGGCGCTCGTACAAGCTTTGCGCCAAGGCCAAGGTGGTTTTGGCGGAGAAGCCAAAGCGGCCGTTGGCTTCGCGTTGCAGCGAGGTCAAGTCAAACAAGCCGGGGCTGGCTTTGGTGGTGGGTTTGCTCTCTTCGGTGACGGTGGCGAGTTGGTTGCGCACCGCATCGGCAATGGCCAAAGCTTCGGCTTCGCTCCACACGCGGTCGTGTTTTTTCTCGGCGTCTTCCGCGTCTTTTTTGTGCTCGGGGTTGAACCACTTGGCGGGGTAGCTGCCGGCTTCGACTTTGAACGACGCGTGAATTTCCCAGAAGTCACGGCTGATGAACTTGCGAATTTGCTCTTCGCGCTCCACCACCACCGACAGCGTGGGTGTTTGCACGCGGCCCACGGTGGTCAAGAAGAAGCCCCCTTCGCGCGAGTTGAACGCGGTCAAGGCGCGCGTGCCGTTGATGCCCACCAGCCAGTCGGCTTCGGAGCGGCTGCGTGCCGCATCGGCCAGGCCTTGCATTTGTTTTTCGCTGCGCAAGGAATCGAACCCATCGCGAATCGCTTGTGGCGTCATCGATTGCAACCACAGGCGTCTGACGGGTTTGTCGAGGGGTTTTTTGCCGCCTGCGTATTGCTCGATCAAGCGGAAGATCAGTTCACCTTCGCGGCCCGCGTCACAGGCGTTGATGAGGGCGGTCACGTCTTTGCGTTTGGCCAGCTTCACGACGGCGTTCAAACGGGTTTTGGTTTTCTCGACGGGCTTCAAATCGAAGTACGGCGGAATGACGGGCAGGTTGGCAAAGCTCCACTTGCCGCGCTTGACGTCGAACTCTTCGGGCGCTTGGATTTCGACCAAGTGGCCCACGGCACTGGACACCACATAGGTGTCGCTCTCAAAGTGATCGTCATGTTTCTCGAACTTGCCAGCCACAGGCGTGAGTGCGCGCACGATGTCTTGCGCGACCGAAGGTTTTTCGGCGATCACGAGGGTTTTACTCATTTCAAAGTTCCTTAGAAAACTCACCACTACAATTTGCGTCTCTCGCGTGCGCACGCGCGCCCACGGGCGCACACGCACACATGCGTATGTATTTAAGTTAACAGAAAAAAATCCGTGTCCACAAAAGCCCCTGCCCCTATTTCCGGTCGACGTATTCAAACTCGCCGTTCCGGCGTGCATGGCAAGGGCGTGTTTGCGGTGAGCGATTTTGCGCAGGGCGAAACCATCATTGAATATGTGGGCGAGATCATCACATGGCCAGAAGCGCTGCGCCGCCACCCCCACGACCCGCAAGACCCCCACCACACGTTTTACTTTCACATCGACGAAGGCCATGTGATTGACGCCAAGTACGGCGGCAACTCCTCGCGTTGGATCAACCACTCGTGCAAGCCCAATTGCGAGCCCGACGAGGTGAACGGCCGCATCTTCATCAAAGCTAAGCGAAATATCTTGGCCGGCGAAGAACTCAATTACGACTACGGTTTGGTGATTGACGAGCCGATGACCGACAAACTCAAAGCCGAGTACCCCTGCTGGTGTGGCGCTAAGAAGTGCCGTGGCACTTTGCTGGCGTCGTCGGCTGAACTGTCCGCACCGCCCAAGGCAGCGAAGGCCCCCAAGGCCCGCTCTGCGAAAAAGCGCTGAGTGCGCATGCCCAAGCCCTCCGCGCCCCTGATTTGGCCTGCTGAAGACCTGTGGCTGGCTCTGGTGGCCTTGCTGCCAGGCTTGACGGTGGAGGTCCTGCCCGAGATCGACTCCACCAACACGGAACTGATGCGCCGCGCCCGCGCAAGGCAAACCGACCCTGTGTTGCTGGTGGCTGAAGCACAAACTGCGGGTCGTGGCCGTTTGGGGCGTGCTTGGCATGGCGAAGTGGGCAGCGCCCTGACTTTTTCACTGGGCCTACCCTTGGCGCCCGCCGATTGGTCGGGCTTGTCGCTGGCGGTGGGTTTGTCTTTGGCGCGCAGCTTAGACCCGCAGGGCGACTTGGGCGTGCGTCTGAAGTGGCCCAACGACTTGTGGGTGGCCCGTCCGGGCACACCGCAGGGCTGGGGCAAGTTGGCGGGCATCTTGATTGAAACGGCGGTGTCGACGGGGCAGGCGAGTGCGCAGTCTGCGGCACCTGTAGCGCACGCAGCTTGGGGCGCCGTGCCGGTTGAACCGCGTTTGTCGTCGCGTTACTGCGTGGTGGGTGTGGGCATCAACATCGCGCCGCCCCAAGCCGAAGGGCTGTCGACGGCGCCATTGGGCCTGCAAGACTTGCAAACGGGCATCACCGCCCCCGAGGCCTTGGCCAAGGTGGCGACGCCCTTGCTGGCTACTTTGTTGGCGTTTGAGCGCGGTGGTTTTGCCCCTTTGCAAAACGCCTTCAACGCCCGCGACGCCTTGCACGACATGCGCGTCACCTTGAGCGATGGCCGCACGGGCATGGCGCGGGGTGTTGACGCTTCAGGGGCTTTGTTGGTGGACACTGCGCAAGGGCAAGAGGCCATCACCAGTTCAGAGGTCAGCGTGCGGCCTAGCGCGTCGACGTGAACGTGTTTTGATGAACCCATTTTTCGGCGCAGCTCTATGAAAAACAATTCTTTTTGGCGCAATACCGCTTGGGTACTTCTCGCGGTCAATGTGTTTTTTGGACTCTGGAGCCAAGACGGTTTGCGCGTGTTGGGCTGGGGCCCCAAGGTCGTTCAAGAGCCTCAGCGCGAGCAAGACCAAGTGGATGTGGAATTGCTCACACTGAAACCCAAGGCGCCTTAAGCCACCACGGGCTGGCGAATCAAGTGGTCAAAGGCTGACAAAGCCGCCTTCGCACCCTCGCCCGCCGCAATGATGATTTGCTTGTAGGGCACAGTCGTGCAGTCACCCGCCGCAAACACGCCGGGCATGCTGGTGTGGCCTTTGGCATCCACCACGATTTCACCAAACTTGCTCAGCTCCAAGCTGCCTTTCAAGAACTCGGTGTTGGGCACCAAGCCGATTTGCACGAACACACCTTCGAGTGGGACGTGGTGCACAGTTTCAGTGGCGCGATCTTTGTAGCTCAGGCCATTGACCTTGCCGCCTTCGCCTGTGATCTCAGTGGTTTGGGCGTTGGCATGAATGGTCACGTTGGGCAAGCTCTTGAGCTTGTTGACCAATACGGCATCGGCTTTGAGTTGGTCGGCAAATTCAATCAAGGTCACGTGTTCGACGATGCCTGCCAAATCAATGGCGGCTTCCACGCCAGAGTTGCCGCCGCCGATCACCGACACGCGCTTGCCTTTGAACAAGGGGCCGTCGCAGTGCGGGCAGTAGGCCACGCCTTTGTTTTTGTACTCGGCTTCGCCGGGCACATTCACATTGCGCCAACGCGCGCCCGTGGACAAGATCACGCTCTTGGCTTTGAGCACGCCGCCGTTTTCTAAGTGCACCTCGGTCATGCCGCCAGTTTGTTCGGCAGACACAATTTTGCTGGCGCGTTGCATGGCCATGATGTCCACGCCGTAGTGCTGCACTTGCGCTTCGAGGTCAGCGGCGAGTTTGGGGCCGTTGGTCTCTAACACCGAGATGTAGTTTTCAATCGACATGGTGTCGTTCAGCTGACCGCCAAAACGCTCAGCGGCAATGCCCACGCGGATGCCTTTGCGCGCTGCATACACAGCGGCGGCCGCACCGGCTGGGCCACCGCCCACGATCAACACGTCGTAAGGGGCTTTCTCGCTCATCTTGGCTGCGTCGCGGGCTGCTGCGTTGGTGTCGAGCTTGGCCACGATTTCCTCCACGCTCATGCGGCCAGAGCCGAACACTTGGCCGTTCAAGAACACCATGGGCACCGCCATGATTTGGCGCTCTTCCACTTCCTTCTGGAACGCGCCGCCTTCGATCACCACGGTCTTGACCTTGGGGTTGACGATGGCCATGAGCGAGAGGGCTTGCACCACGTCTGGGCAGTTGTGGCAGCTCAGAGACATGTAGACCTCAAAGTTGAAGTCGCCCCCATCAGCAGGAGCTAAGCCTTTGATGCTGTCAATTACCTCTTGTTCCACCTTGGGTGGGTGGCCGCCGGTCCACAACAGGGCCAACACCAAAGAGGTGAACTCATGGCCGAGTGGCAAGCCTGCAAAGCGCACGCCTTGGGCTTCATTCTCACGAGCCACCACGAAGGACGGCTTGCGTGCATCCGTGCCCGAGGTGTCGAGCGTGACTTTGTCAGACAAACCGACGATGGTGTTGAGCAGCTCGCCCATGTCTTTGCCGGTTTCGCTGTCGTCGAGTGAGGCGATCAGGCGGATCGGCTGGCGCAGCAGTGCAAGGTATTGCTGAAGTTGGGCTTTGAGTGCGTCGTCGAGCATGGTGTTCTCCTATTTCAGGGTGCAAAAACCCTAGGCCATGCGCCGCTGGGCGCTGACCTTGGTGGTGAATCGGGGTGGGGTTCGTTGGGTGCAGCGCACGTTGGTTTTTGCCAAATGCGCTGGGCTCAACGCCCTGCGGTCGCAGGGTTGGGCTGAAGTCTGCCCAGCGTGAGCGGGGCAGATATCGCGGGCAAAAATTAGATCTTGCCGACCAAGTCGATGGAAGGAGCCAAAGTCTTCGCGCCTTCTTTCCACTTCGCTGGGCACACTTGGCCTGGGTTGGCGGCTGTGTACTGAGCAGCCGTCAACTTGCGCAGGGTTTCAGACACGTCACGCGCGATTTCGTTGGAATGCACTTCCATGGTCTTGATCATGCCTTCTGGGTTGATCACGAAGGTGCCGCGCAAAGCCAGGCCGTCTTCTTCGATGTGCACGCCAAATGCGCGAGTCAGCTTGTGTGTGGGGTCGCCGATCAATGGGAACTTGGCTTTGCCAACGGCTGGCGAAGTCTCGTGCCACACTTTGTGCGAGAAGTGGGTGTCGGTTGTCACGATGTACACCTCAGCGCCGGCCTTTTGGAACGCAGCGTAGTTGTCAGCAGCGTCTTCGATTTCTGTGGGGCAGTTGAAAGTGAAAGCGGCTGGCATGAAGATGAACACGTTCCACTTGCCCTTGAGGGTGGCTTCGGTCACTTCGATGAACTTGCCGTTGTGGAAAGCTTGGTTTTTGAACGGTTGAACTTGGGTGTTGATCAGGGACATGTGGATTCCTTTGAAGAGTTGTTAAAAACTATCGAATGAGTCGAACTCATTGAGGTCAATGTTAGCCAAGAAACCACCGCTTGGTGATTGTTTGTCTCAATGAGACCGATTGAGACAGCCTTGCGCAAGACCATGCCCATGTCATCACTTGGTCAAAATTAATTTGCCAAAACGCGTGGTTTGTAGGCGATAAATCTCGCCCAAATGTACGATTTCCAGCATGCGCTGCCCACCCATCAGCGTTGCGCTGTCCACGCGCAGGGGGCCCTTGGACGTCGTGGCTGGCGTGGGTTGTGCGGCGGCGCTGGTTGAGAGCATGGGTGCGTTTGTGCGGGGTGTCATTGCGAGATGCTTAAGGTTTTTGGGCGATGAAGTTGACTTTGGCCAAGCCCGCGCCTTGCAGTGTGACCAGCGTTTGCAACACACGCTCATAAGGCACGACGCGATCGCCACTTAGGCGCACCACGGGTTGGGGTTCTTGCCTCGCGGCTTGCTGCGCTTGGGCATTGAGCGCGTCGTCTTCTATTAATTTGCCGTTCCAGTAGGCATGGCCTTGCGCGTCGATGTCTAGGCGCACAGGCTGGGCAGGTTGTGGCGGTGCTGTACTGCTGGCGCGAGGCAACACCAAAGGGATCGCGCTGTGCATAGCGGGCACGGCCAAGATGAACACAATCAACAACACGAGCATCACGTCAATCAACGGTGTCATGTTGATTTCTGTCATCACCTCGTCATCGTCTTGGGCAGGTAAGAACGACATGCTCAAACTCCCGCAGTGTCGCGTTGGCCCACGCGTGCACCCGTGACTAAGAAGGCATGCAAGTCGTGCGCGAAGCGGTTGAGCTGGCCTAAGATGAATTTGTTGCCGCGCACCAAGGCGTTGTAGCCCAACACGGCAGGCACGGCCACCACCAAACCAAGTGCGGTCATGATGAGCGCTTCACCAATGGGACCCGCCACGCGGTCCATGCCCACTTGGCCTGAGGCGCCAATGCCGATGAGCGCGTGATAAATGCCCCACACCGTGCCGAACAAACCCACGAAGGGGGCTGTCGAACCAATCGAGGCCAACACGGCCAAGCCTGCTTGCAAACGCGCGGTGGAGTCGTCAATCGCATTGCGCAAACTGCGTGTGACCCAGTCACTCACGTCCAAGCTGTCATGCAGCTGTTCTTGCGTGGCACGGTGGTGGGCAGAGGCTTCGTGGCCTTGTTTGGCCAAGCTGTAAAACGGGTTGGTGTTGGCGGCGTGTGGTGTGGCGCCATCCAGTGTGGCCAAGCCGTCGTCTAAGTTGCTGCTATGCCAAAACGATTCCACGTGCTGCGCCATGCGTTTCAAGCGCACGATGTCGAGCGCCTTCATGACGATGACGACCCATGACAACACAGACATGCCGATCAACAGCAGGGCCACGATGTGGGTGATGACGTCGCCCTGTTGCCAAAAATTCAAAATACCGGGTTGGTTTTCCATGACAGTTTCCAAAAGTTATTCCAAAACAAAATGAACGGGGACGTTGAACCACATCGCCTCAGGCACACCCAAGCGCTGGCCTGGCACAAACCGCCAGCGCATTACGGTGCGCAAGGCTTCTTGGTCCAAGCGGTCGTAACCACTGCTGGTTTTGATCTCGCCCTGCTGTGGCGAGCCATCGCCGGCGACGAACACACGAATCACCACTTGCCCTTGTTCGTTGAGGCGACGGCTCACACGTGGGTAAGTCGGTTGGGGGTTGTTCAAACCGTGTGCGTCGCTGCTAGGCAGGCTGAAAGCGGGTGAACCAGTTTGTGTCGACGCAGCACGGGCTGACGTTGCAGGTACGGCTGCCGTCGTGGTTTGTGCGGCGCTAAGGCTTTGTGATGCAGAAATAGGAGACGGTGCAGGCGATGCTGTGGCTGCTGTTTGGGCGGGCGCTGGCGTAGATTTCTCGGAGGTCGACGCAGGTGTCGCCGTGACTTTGGGCGTAGGGGCAAGCACCATCTCTATGGCCATGCCTTGGGGGCGGTCCAGGGGCGTGGCTTCGGGTGAGAGCAACAAGGCGCTGATGGCCAACACATGCAGTGCTACCACGCACAACACCACGGTGGTGACTGTGCGTTGTTTGTCTGTGTGTGATGGCGCGTAGGTGAATTGCAGCATCAGGTGTCTGCCCACATGCGCAAGAGGTTGTGATACACGCCGGTTTGCGTGACCGCTTCTGGAATTTCGCCGTACTGGGTGCGTAGGCTCAGCAGGCTCATGTCGAGCTCGTACAGCAAGCGGCGTTGCTCGTCGCTGCGCACCAAACTTTCAATCCAAAAGAAGCAAGCCAAACGCTCGCCGCGCGTGACCGGCTTGACTTCGTGCAAGCTGTTGCCGGGGTAGATGACGATGCTGCCTGCGGGCAGCTTGATGCTTTGCTCGCCGTAGGTGTCGGCAATGGTCAGCTCGCCGCCGTCATAGCTGTCGGGCTCGCTCAAAAACACCGTGCACGAAATGTCGGTGCGCACCCGTTTTTCGTGGCTCAGCATGCGAATCGCGCCGTCAATGTGTTTGCCAAAGTAATTGCTGTCACCCGCGTAGCGGTTGACGCGCGGTGTGTAAATTTTCTTGGGCAGCGTGGCCGAGAAAAAGGTCGGGTTGGCGTTGAGTGCCTTGAGCACCATCTCGCGAATGTTGACGGCGGCATCGCATGTCTGCGGCAATTGCTCGTTGTGTTTGACCATCGCCGCTTGCCGACCCGCCGTGCCAATGCCCGGCTCCCAAGGTGCGTCTTTGAGCCAAGCGCGGGCTTGGCGCAATTCTTCGGTGGATAACAAATTGGGCAGGGTTAGCAGCATGCGTGTTTCCTCTGAAACTTAAAACTTGTAAGAGCCCGTCACCTGCACCAAGCGCCCCGCACCCGGCACGTAGTGGCCGCTGTACAGCTGGTCGGCGTAGCGCTTGTTGGTGAGGTTGCTCACGTTCCCTTTGAAGGTGAAGTGCTCGTCCACGCGGTACTCGGCCATCACGTCGGCGGTGGTGAAGGCCGGCGCTTCCCAGCCCGGGTTGCGGTTGGGGGTTTGTGCGCCACGGTGGTTCAAGCCTGCGCCCACGCGCCATTGGCCGTTGATTTGGTAGGTGTTCCACAGCGTGGCGCTGATACGCGGTGTGAGTGAGGGGCGTGCGCCGGTGCGCTCGTTGTCACTGCCCGTGGGTGATTTGTAGGCTTCGTCAATGCGTGCATCTGGAATCCACATGAACGAGCCATAGGCTTCCCAGCGCGGTGTGATGCGACCCGTGAAGTCAAGCTCTAAGCCGGTGGCGTGACGCTTGCCCGATAGCACGGCCACGTCGACCAAGGGGTCGGTGTTGCGTTCGTGAAGTTTGGTGGAACGAAACAGTGCGTAGCGTGTGGTGAAATTTTTATCGGCTGAATCAATCTTGGCCCCCAACTCTAAGTTGATGCTTTGTTCGGGCGGCACATCGGCGTTGCTCGCGCCTAAGGAATAGGCATCGCCCGAGGTGTTGAACGAGGTGGCCGCAGAGAAGTGGTACGACTCGCGTTCGTTACGTTGGAACAAGGCGCCCACCCGTTTGCTCCATTCGCCCACGTTCATTTGGTAATTCGATTTCACGCCGTTCACGGCATTGGCACCGTTGGCAGGTGCCGCAAAACTGTCGTAGTTGCCGTTGAGGTTGTCGTAGCGCACGCCACCCAAGAGCTTCCAGTGAGGGGCAATTTGCACCAAGTCTTGCGCGTACACGCCCCAAGCGGTGGAGGTGTATTGGTTGTTCACGCGCAACACGCGCGAACCTTCATTGACCCAAGCGCCATCGTCAGGTGTGCCGATGGTGGTGTTGGGCTTGATGAGGTCAACACCGCCCAGGCCTTGTGCGGCGGTGCGTGCGGCGTACACGGTCTTTTGTTCGCGGGCCACATCGATGCCGCTGAGGAATTCGTGCCGTACGCCCAACGCATCAAACTTCGCGCTCAAATCGCTTTGCAGATACATCGAATCCAAGTTTTGAATTTTGTTTTGTGTGCCGCGTGTGAGCACCGTGTTGGGCCCAAAGTTCGACAAGTTTTCGCCAACGGTTAGGCGAATGGTGCTGGCGCGTTGGTCGCGTGTGTAGACACCGCGACGCACGCGGGTGGTGAGTTCGGTCTCACCGTCAAAGCGGTGCGTGTGCGCCAACGTAGCGTAGGTGGCCGTGCCATCGTTGTAGTCGCTGGCCAGCCCAAAGTTACTCGTGGGACTCACGGGCAATAGCGTCGTGGCGCTGGCAGGGCTGCTGCTGGTGGGCTTGATCCACGGCATGCCGTAATTGATGCCGTTGTTGTTTTCTAAGCGGTAGAGGCTGGCCGTGAATTCATCGCGTTCGCCAATGCCCCAGCGGTAGCTGCCAGCGATGCCTTGCTTGTCAATGCTGCTGCCCGCGCCGTTGTTGTCGGCGGTGGTTTTCATGGCGCTCACACGCAAGGCCGAGCTCTCGCCGGTTTGTTCGTTGAAGTCGCCCACCACGCGGCGGTGGTTGTGGCTGCCCACGGTTACGTCGATTTGGTTGTCGTCCATTAAGCGCGGCACTTTGTTCACCATGTTGACAGCGCCGCCCGTGGAGCCGCGGCCAAACAACATGGAGGCCGAGCCGCGCAAGAGCTCTACGCGGTCAAGGTTGAAGGTGTCGCGGTCGTAAAACGCGGGGTCGCGAATGCCGTCTACAAAAATATCGCCGGTGGTGGAGAGCGCAAAGCCGCGCAAGCGAATGTCTTCTTCGCCGCCCTCCGCCGCTTGAAAGGTGATGCCCGCAGTTTGCTTCAGCGCGTCTTTGACGGTGTCTAAATTGCGGTCGTCCATCATGCGTTCGGTCACCACGGTGATGGATTGCGGAATGTCGCGCAGCTTTTGTTGACCTTTGCCAATGCGGGTTTCGGTGGCGCGCAGGCTGTCTTTGCCTTCGGACACTTCAGCTTTTTCGCGCACGGTGACGGTGCTGAGTGTTTTCTCCGCTTGGGCGTGCGCAGATGTCGCCAAGCTGGCTGCCAACAACATGGCACCCAAAGGCAGCAGTTTGGAGGCTTGCGTGGCTGGCACGCGTGGGGTGCGAGGCGCAGGTGAAGACAAGCGGCGTCGGTTGAGCCGCGAACGGGTGGTCGCCATGGAGAAGCTCCGAAAGTAGTCGCCGAAGCAAGTCGGCAGTTGTGATCAGAGGCTGGCTACACGCCCTTGCACGCAGGGCGACAAACACGGGGTTTGTTGGCTGGCCGAAAAATACAGGCGCAAAAATTTCTATGCTTTGCGCCTGAGTGCCGCGCTGGGTGCGTGATGCAGGTGCTTACTTGAAACCCACGCGGTCCAACATTTGTTGCACCTTGATTTGGTTCATGCCGACAGCGCTGATGGGTACCAGCTCGCTTTTGAAGTTGCCGCCCGTCATGGCTTTGAGTGCGGGGTTGTCCAGCTTCAAGCCTTTGACGACGGGCCATTCGTTGTTGCCGTTGGCAAAGTGGTTTTGGGCTTCGGGGCTGACGAGGTATTCCAAAAACTTCACGGCATTCGCTTGGTTCTTGGCGTAACGCGCCACCGCGCCACCCGCCACGTTCACGTGTGTGCCCCAGCTTTGTTGGTTGGGGAACACCACGCCCACGCGCTCGGCCACGGCTTTGTCGGCGGGGTTGGTGGAGCGCATCAAACGCGCCAAGTAATAGGTGTTGGTCACCGCAATGCCGCACTCACCACTGGCCACCGCTTTGATTTGGTCGGTGTCGCCGCCTTTGGGCGCGCGCGCCATGTTGTCGACCATGCCTTTGAGCCATGCTTCAGTGGCCGCTGGGCCGAGGTGTTCGGTCATCGCGCCAAACAGGCTCAAGTTGTAGGGGTGCGAGCCTGAGCGGATGCACAGCTTGCCTTTGTTTTTGGGGTCGGCCAGTTCTTGGTAGGTGTCCACGTCGTCACGTTTGACTTTGAGTTTGTCGTACACCACCACACGAGCGCGCGTGGACAAGCCAAACCAAGCGGTGCCACCGCCGTCTGCAGGTTTGGCCCGGAGTTCGGCGGGCACGGCGGTTTCTAAAACCTTGGACTGGATGGGCAAGAACAAACCATCGACTTCGCCGCGCCATAAACGTGCGGCATCGACCAACAAAATGAGGTCGGCGGGGGAGGCACTGCCTTCGGCCTTCAAGCGGGCGACGATGCCTGCATCATCTGAATCCACGCGGTTGATTTGGATGCCGGTGGCTTTGGTGAAGTCGCTGTACAGCGCTTCGTCGGTTGGGTAATGGCGGGCTGAGTAAATGTTGAGCACCGGCGTGTCTGCCAACGCTACAGGTGCGTACAAGCCGACGAGCAAGGCTGCGGTAGCGCTGCTCACAGCAAAAGACAAGGTGGTCAGAATGCGGCGCATGACATGAACTTCCAAATGTGAAACTTGGAAGAAGTCTACATCAAATGCGAATCGTTCTCAATTGATGTAAGTCAAAGACCCTTTTGGCGGCGTGCTTTGTCGGGTGCTGGATTCAGGATCGACGCAGAGTTCGGCTGAGCAAAATCACGGGCAGCAAGCCGACCAGCACCAAGGCCAACGAGGGCAAAGCGGCTTCGCCCAAACGTTCGTCGCGTGCCAGTTGGTAGGCCATGACGGCCAGGGTGTCTGTGTTGAACGGCCGCAACACCAAGGTGGCGGGTAGCTCTTTCATGACGTCGACCAACACCAACAACGTAGCAGCGGCGACGGGCTTGCGCAGCAGTGGCCAGTGCACGCGTCGTACCAGTGAAAACCCCGCCACGCCGAGCATGCGTGCGCTGTCATCCAAACTCGCGGGTACGCGGGCGTAGCCGCTTTGAACCGATTGCAAGGCCACGGCGACAAAGCGCACCAAGTACGCCCAAACCAAGCCCAGCACCGTGGCGGTTAACCAAAATCCCACCCCCGAATTAGGCCAAGTGGCTTGTACCCAACCCGTGGGCAGTAACAAGCCCACCACAATCACCGCGCCGGGCACGGCATAGCCCAAACTCACCACCCAGCGCACTTGGCGTGTGAGCCAATTGGGTTGCAAACGCGCCTGCGCCGCCAGCAACAATGCTGCACCTACAGCGAGCAAGGCGGTGAACAAACCCAGTGACAAACTGGTGATCGACCATTGCGCAAAGCGCGCCCAAGGCAGGGCCACGTCGTCGGTGCCCTGCCACAAAGCGCGCAGCATGAACACAATCGGGAGCACAAAGCCGCAGAGCACGGGCAACACGCACAGCACCCAAGCGATGCAGGCGGCCAAGCCTTTGAGTTGAAGAGGCTGCGATTCGCTGCTGTGTCGGTCCGAACGGGCACTCGAAAAACGCAAGCGCGATTGCGCACGTTGCTCGGCCGCCAGCAGCACGACCACGACGACCAACAGCAAGGTGGCCAGTTGGGCTGAGGCGATGCGGTTGTCCATCACCAGCCACGCTTTGTAAATGCCTGCCGTGAAGGTTTGGATGCCAAAGTAGCTGGACACGCCAAAGTCGGCCAGCGTTTCCATCAAGGCCAGTGCGGTGCCTGCGGCGATGGCAGGCCGCGCCAAAGGCAAGGCCACGCGCAAGATGCGGCGCGACAAAGACGCACCGAGCAAACGCGCCGCTTCCATCAAATGGTTGGCACGCTCCGATAACGCCGTACGGGCCAGCAAATACACATAGGGATAGAGCGCAAGCGTGAACACGCAGGCCGCACCCCACACATTGCGCACTTCGGGGAAGACGCGGCCTTCGACGCCCAAGACGTTGCGCAACGTGGTTTGCAGCGGACCGCTAAATTGCAAAAAGTCGGTGTACGCATAGGCCACCACATAAGCAGGCATGGCCAAGGGCAACAGCAAGGCCCACTCCAAACTGCGCCGCATAGGAAAGTCAAACAAGGTGACCGCTGCAGCCGACACCGTGCCCATGCTGACCACGCCGACGCTGACCAGCACGCACAACAGCAACGTGGTGCTTGTGTAATCGGGCAGCACGGTTTGCGCCATTTCCCTCAAGATTTGCGCGGAGGCTGTGTTCCATTGCGCCCACGACGCGAGCACCGTCAACACGGGCAACGCCAGTAATAAGGCCAACAGCAGCAACAGCCCTAAAGCCGCGACCACCCACGCCCGACGAAAAAAACCTTGTGAAACAAAACCCATGCGTCATTGTAGGGAGGGGGCTTGAGTGCCCTTCCCTACAATGAGTCTTATGTTTTTAGATGTTGTTCAGCTACAAGTGAGTTACCCAGACCGCCCGCGTCCTTCGGTGGATCGCGTGAGTTTTGGTTTGCAAGCGGGCGAGGTCGGCGTGCTGATAGGTCCTTCGGGCTGCGGCAAAACCACCTTGTTGCGCGCGGTCGCAGGGTTGGAGCATGTCAGTGCCGGCGACATTCGGCTGGCGCAAAAAGTGGTCAGCAGCGCCACGCAGCATGTGGCGCCGGAGTCGCGCCGTATTGGCATGGTGTTTCAAGATTACGCCCTGTTCCCGCACTTGTCAGTGCATGACAACGTGAGTTTTGGTTTGCACCACCTGCCGCGCGTGGCGCGTGACGCCCGTGTGCGCGAGGTGTTGGCGTTGGTCGGTTTGGCCAGCAGTGCGCAACGTTTTCCGCATGAATTGTCGGGCGGCCAGCAGCAACGCGTGGCGTTGGCGCGTGCCTTGGCACCTCAGCCCCAACTGCTGTTGCTGGATGAACCTTTTTCTAATTTGGATGTGGAGTTGCGCGAGCGTTTGGCGCTCGAAGTGCGCGGCATTTTGAAAGAGGCGCAAACCACAGCCTTGTTTGTCACGCACGACCAAATGGAAGCCTTTGCCATTGGCGATGTGATTGGCGTCATGTCGGAAGGGCGTTTGCACCAGTGGGACGACGCCTACACCTTGTACCACCGACCCGCTACGCGTTTTGTGGCCGAGTTCATTGGTCACGGCGTGTTCACCCCCGCCACGTTGCGCGAAGAAAACGGCCAAGTGGTGGTGCACACGCCCGTGGGCGATCTGACCGATGTGTCCGAGTGCCCGCTGCCTTGCACCTTCGCTTCCGGTGAATGCGATGTGTTGCTGCGTGCCGATGACATCGTGCATGACGACCACGCGCCCGTGAAAGCCGAAATCATTCGCAAGGCATTCCGCGGGTCAGAGTTTTTGTACACCTTGCGTTTGAAGACCGGTGAAACGGTGATGGCCCATGTGCCCAGCCACCACGACCACACCGTGGGCGAGTGGATAGGGATTCGCGCTGAAGTCGATCATGTGGTGACCTTCAACCGCGCATGCCCGATCAATGGCAACGACTTGTGCAGCATGCCTTGTGCTGCACATGCCGCCCCGCAATCTGTTCGTTTTATGGAGAAACCATGAGCTTGACTTTGTACTTCGCCCCCGGCGCGTGTTCGTTTGTGCCGCATTGTTTGTTGGAAGCCAGCGGGGCGGCCTTTGAGCCGACCATGGTCAAGCTGCACAAAGGCGAGCAATACGACGAGGCCTACAAGGCCATCAACCCACGCAGCCAAGTGCCCGTGTTGGTCGACGAAGGCCAGTCGGTCACGCAGATCGTGGCGATTTGCAGCTACCTCGACAGCAAGTTCCCGCAGATGGGCTTTTTGCCCGCTTCAGGCATGGCGCGCGCGAAGGCACTCGAAGCATTTGCATGGATGAACAACACCGTGCACCCCACGTTCACCCATGTGTTCATGCCCAACAAATACAGCGCGTCGGCCGAGGTGCAAGCAGACATCAAAGCGCATGCGGTGGAAACCTACCGTGGCTTGATGGGCGAATTGCAAACCTTGGTGACCAGCGCCCAGGCGCGTGGTGATGCGTGGTTGGCCGGTGCCCAATTTGGCCCGCTCGATGCCTACGTGCTGACCTTGACGCGTTGGGGCAGCATTGCGGGCATCAACCCCGAGGGCTACCCCGCTTTATGGGCGTTTGTGCAAAAAGTGGCGGCGCATCCGCCCGTTCAACGCGTGATCGAGCGTGAGCGTTTGCAGTTGAATTTGTTCAAGGCTTGATGCACCAAGCACACGCGCTGCAGCGTTAGGCCCTAGCGCATGGGCTTAGCGCGGCTTCAAAGCAGGGCGTTGGAAAACCGCACCGTGAACCGTGCGCCGGGCATGGGTTTGCCGGGCGCGGCGTCTTCCAGTACGACGGTGGCGTCGTGCTGATGCGCAATCTCCATCACGATGGGCAAGCCCAAGCCTGAGCCTTCGGCCCCCGTGCCCAAGGCGCGGTAAAACGGTTGAAACACCAAATCGCGTTCGGACTCGGGAATGCCGGGGCCCGAGTCCTCTACCTGCAACACGGCGACTTTGCCGAATCTGTCGCTCAGCAAGCGCACGGTGATGATGCCCGGCTGATCGGCTGTGGATGGCGTGTAGTTGATGGCGTTGTCCACCAAGTTGCGGACCAATTCTGTGAGCAGTGTGGGGTTGCCGTTGACGCGCACGCCAGAGCTCGCGGCGTCTACGCCTTCGTAGCCGAGGTCGATGTGTTTGTCCATCGCGCGGGGCAGCGAGTCTTGAATCACGTCACTCACCAGCGTCACCAAATTGCAGGGGCTGCGGGCGATGTGCGTGCTGCCGCTTTCGGCGCGAGCGAGCGAGAGCAGTTGGTTCACGGTGTGCGTGGCGCGCACGCTGGCCAAGCCAATGAGCTTCAGCGATTGCTTCAACTCATCGGCGCTGGCGCCTTGGCGTTGCGCCAAATCGGCTTGCATGCGCAAGCCTGCTAGCGGGGTTTTGAGCTGGTGCGCGGCATCGGCCAAAAAGCGTTTTTGGGTGGCGATGGACTCTTTCAGGCGCGTCAGCAAATCGTTGATCGAGGCCACCAGCGGCGCAACTTCAAGAGGCACCGAATGGTCATCCAGCGGGCTCAAGTCGTCGGGCTTGCGCAGGCGAATGCGTTCTTCCAGCAGGTTCAAGGGTTGAATGCCGCGTGCCAAAGCCAGCCACACCAGCAACACCGCCAACGGCAAGATGACGAACTGGGGCAGCATCACGCCTTTGATAATTTCGGTGGCCAATACCGAGCGTTTTTCCAGCGTTTCGCCCACTTGCACCAACACGGGTTTGGCGCCCGGCGTCACCACGCTGACCCAGGTGTAGGCCACGCGAATTTCGGAGCCACGCATTTCGTCGTCGCGCAACAGCACCTCGCCGGGCAGGGGTTTGAGCTCGTCGGGGGGCTGCGGAAAGTCGCGTTCGCCGCTGATGAACTCGCCTTTGGTACCCACCACTTGGTAGTAAATCAAGTCGGCTTCGTCGGCACGCAAAATTTCGCGGGCGGGCAGCGGCAGGTTGAAGTACATGCGCTGTTGGTCGCTTTTGACCAGCTGCGCCAAAGCCTGCACGTTGTATTCGAGGCCTCGGTCAAACGGGCGACCGGCGATGTTTTGCGCCACCAGCCACGTCAAGGCCAAGCTCACCGGCCACAGCAGCAGCAGCGGGGTGAGCATCCAATCCAGAATTTCGCCAAAGAGCGAGCGCTGCTCGCGCTGAAAAAGCTTCACCATGGCGAATCAGGCGTGTTGAACTCAGGGGCGTCGATTAGCCTTGGATTTTTTCGAGGCAATAGCCCAAGCCGCGCACGGTGGCGATGCGGATGGGGCCTTTCTCGATCTTCTTGCGCAGGCGGTGGATGTACACCTCAATCGCGTTGTTGCTCACCTCTTCGCCCCACTCGCACAAGCGCTCGACCAATTGGTCTTTGCTGACCAAACGGCCTGCACGTTGCAACAGCACTTCCAGCAAACCCAGTTCGCGTGCGGACAGCTCGACCATCTTGCCGTCGATGGTGGCCACACGGCCGGTTTGGTCGTAAATCAGCGGGCCGTGCTTGATGGAGGAGGTGGTGCCGCCCATGCCGCGACGCGTGAGGGCGCGCACGCGGGCTTCGAGTTCTTGCAGGGAGAAGGGCTTGGCCATGTAGTCGTCGGCGCCGTAATCCAGCCCTTTGACGCGTTCTTCCACGCCGTCGGCGGCGGTCAAGATCAGCACGGGGATGGCGGAGCCACGCGAGCGCAAACGCTTAAGCACTTCCAGGCCGTGCATTTTGGGGAGGCCTAGGTCCAAGATGAGCAAGTCGAACTCATCGGTGGTCATCAAGGCGGCATCGGCCTCGGTGCCACTGGCCACATGGTCGGCCGCAGCGCCAGAGGCGCGCAGCGTTCGCAGCAGGCCATCGGCCAAGACCAAGTCGTCTTCAGCGATCAAAATGCGCATGATGTGTCTCCAGCTTTGTTCGCGTTTTTAGGGGAATCAGGCTTGCGATTCTAGGTCCGAGTACGCACCCGCATAGGCTTCTAACCCTAAGCTGACCACGGTGGCCACATCGTTCCCCACTTCTTGTCGAAATTCAGCCTCGGCTTGCGCCACGGCGCGCTCGAATGCGCGCAACCAAATCAAGCCTGTTTCGGTGAACACAATGCGCCGCGCCCGTGCGTCTTGTGGGTCGGGCGTGCGCTGTACCAAGCCCCAGGCTTCGCACTGCGTCACCAAGTCGCCCATGGCTTGCTTGGTCATGCCGGCGCTGATGGCCAAGTCGCTCAAACGCGAGCCCTGCAGACTCAAGTGACGTGTGATGTGGATGTGCGCCGCGCTCACTTGGGCGCGTGCCGCGAGGTTGGAGAGGGCCAGCGGTACGTCGTCGTTGTTCGCCATCAAATGCAGCACGCGGGCGTCGAACCGCCGCATGGCATGGCCCAGCAAGCGACCGAGGTGGTGCCGAATTCCAATTAATTTTGTACATCACCATAATCTAAGTTGTTGATTTATATGGGATTAAAGAGGTGTGCAACATAAGACTTTGTAGCTGTGCGTCTTTTAACTTTGTATTTTCTAGGTTTTGAGTCATTGAAGTGTGTATTTTTTGAAGCACCCCTACGGGTAGTCAACAGAAACGGAACAGCTAGAAAAAATAGTTATGTAAGATATAAAAATAGCAAAATAGGAGTATCAGATGAGTAGCGGTCATTCCGTTCATTTCGCAAATTTCATTTGTCATGTTGGTGATGCGGAGCTAGCTGATGCACTTAGCGAAATCGTTATTCCTGCGTTTGACACCAACAAGGTTCGTGCTTTTCGGGATATCCGATATCTTCTTCATGAAGTGGTGGTTACAAATCTAACCATTTCCAAAGGAAATGAAGTGCCTGCAATTATCGGCAGGCTGGTCAAAGATATGGTTGTGCGTAGTGAGCAACAGCTAGACGCAAAAACCGGACAACTGTTGAAAGCAAATCAACAGATGCACACATCTCCCTCATCTCTGTTCGTGCTTTTACTGGATAGCCACAAGTTGATTTACTGTAACGAGACCGCGAATGCGCCGGGGCTGACATTACTTTTTCTAGTTTTTCCAACGTAAGCCCGTCTCGCATAAATTGGGCTGTCCGGACGATTACAACGGCGTTAGCAACTAAAGGACTGCTGATTCACAAAGGCAAGCATGAGGTTATGTACTCGAACGGGCAGGTGAAAATTCTGAAGCTTGTTGGAAATAGTAAGCCCTCATTGCCACCCAAAGAAAGGTCTAGAGTGAGAGCGCTTATTCACGCGTTCTCTAAGAGGGTGGAGGCAGGTGATGATCTAGAGTCTGCCCTGCAAACGCTACCACGGATGAGGGGACAGGCATACAAAGTGAAGCGATTTCATGCAAGAGAAGGGCTTCTCTTGGTTGAGCAAGTCGAAAAAGCAACTGCGCATTTAAGGCGGGAGCTTGCCAATTCTGCTGAGTAATGCCAGTGAGTTAGATAATTTCTAAAGACGATCGCTTCAAATTCCAGACTGTTGGCCTGTGTAAGTCCCCGCATAGGCTTCGAGCCCCAAAGAAATCACGGTGGCCACCTCGTTTCCTACTTCTTGACGAAATTCCGCCTCGGTTTGCAACACGGCTTGCTCAAAAGCACGCAGCCACGCAAGGCCTGTGTCGGTGAACACAATGCGCCGAGCGCGGGCGTCACTCGGGTCTGGTGTGCGCTGAACCAAACCCCAAGCTTCACACTGTGTGACCAAGTTGCCCATGGCCTGCTTGGTCATGCCTGCACTTTGGGCAAGGTCGATCAAGCGTGAGCCCTCAAGGCTGAGATGGCGTGTGATGTGAATGTGCGCAGCACTGACTTGGGCGCGGGCTGCTAGGTTGGAGAGCGCCAAAGGCACGTTCACGTTATGCGCCATGAGGTGGAGCACGCGTTCGTCGAAGCGACGCATGGCATGACCGAGCAAACGTCCTAAATGAGCTTGTCGCCAGTCTTGGTGAGAGGTCGAATTCAATGAGATTCCTTGCTAAACCCTTATGGCTATTAGCTTGCAGGCCGATAAGGGGTGTCCAAAATATACAAACTTCAGTGACTCAAAATACAAACTTGAATGACTTTCAGCAGGTGGGTTTGACGCCAGTCTTGGGGATGAGAAAAAGGGGGGTTGACAGCCATGCGTAGATAGTAAGGCAAACTGACTTTAAAAAGTCTTTTCTCGTTTTGACTTTGCGTTAAAGTACTGATCAAGCATCCAGCTGTTGAATTAAACAGTGGCTGGATCAACCCCTTTATGTGCCACCTCAACGGAGATTTTCATGAACGCTAAAACCCAAGCCCCCGACAGCGAAAAAGCCAAAGCCCTGCAAGCCGCCTTGGCGCAGATTGAAAAACAATTCGGCAAGGGCACCATCATGCGCTTGGGCGAAGGCGAGGTGATTGACGACATCCAAGTGGTGTCCACCGGTTCCTTGGGCTTGGACATCGCTTTGGGCGTCGGCGGCTTGCCCCGCGGCCGCGTGATTGAAATTTACGGCCCTGAGTCGTCCGGTAAGACCACCCTCACCTTGCAAGTGATTGCCGAAATGCAAAAGCAAGGCGGCACCTGCGCGTTTGTCGACGCCGAGCACGCCCTCGATTCGCAATACGCCCAAAAACTCGGCGTGAACTTGCAAGAGTTGCTGATCAGCCAGCCCGACACCGGCGAGCAAGCCTTGGAAGTGGTGGACAGCTTGGTGCGTTCTGGCGCGGTTGACTTGGTCGTGATCGACTCGGTGGCAGCGCTCACCCCTAAGGCTGAACTCGAAGGCGACATGGGCGATTCATTGCCCGGCCTGCAAGCCCGTTTGATGAGCCAAGCCTTGCGCAAATTGACGGCTTCGATCAAGAAGACCAACTGCACGGTGATTTTCATCAACCAAATTCGCATGAAGATTGGCGTGATGTTTGGTTCGCCAGAAACCACCACGGGCGGTAATGCGCTCAAGTTCTACGCCTCGGTGCGTTTGGACATCCGCCGCACGGGCACCATCAAAAAGGGTGAAGAGGCGATTGGTAACGAGACCAAAGTGAAAGTGGTCAAAAACAAAGTGGCGCCCCCGTTCAAAACGGCCGAGTTCGACATCTTGTTTGGCGAAGGCATCAGCCGCCACGGCGAAATCATCGACATGGGCGTGAATGCCAAAGTGATCGAGAAGTCGGGCGCTTGGTACGCCTACAACGGCGAAAAGATCGGCCAAGGCCGTGACAACGCCCGTGAGTTCTTGCGCGAGAACCCCGAGTTGTCTTTCGAGATCGAAAACAAAGTGCGCGATTCTTTGGGCATCCCTTTGCTGGCCGGTGGTGTGGACGCCCCTGCTGCGAAAGAAGAAAAAGCCCCCAAGGCTGCGAAGGCACCTAAAGAAGCCAAAGGCGCTGATGCAGACGCCGATGGCGTGGTCGCCTAAGACGTCGCTTTCAAAGAGCCAGTTCCGTGAGCAGCGACTTCGACACCGACGACGCGCAGGAACCCAAGGCCAAAAAGGCCAAAGGGTTTCAAATTTCGCTCAAAGGCCGAGCGTTGCGCTTGCTGTCGATGCGCGAGCACTCGCGCCAAGAGCTGGAGCGCAAGCTGAAAGCGTTTGAAGAAACGCCGGGTGAGTTGGCTCAGGCGCTGGATTTTTTAGCGGCCAAAGACTTCATCAACGAACAACGGGTGGTGGAGTCGGTGGTCAACCGACGCCAGCTCAAGCTCGGTGCATCCCGGGTGCGTCAAGAGTTGCAAGCCAAGGGGTTGCCTGCAGAGGCCATCTCCGAGGCGGTGCAAGCGATGCGCAGCACCGAGCTTGAGCGCGCGCGTGAGGTGTGGCGCAAGAAATTTGGCGAGCCGCCTGAAGACCAAGCGGCCCGGGCCAAGCAAGTGCGGTTCTTGGTGAGCCGAGGGTTTGCGCCTGAGGTGGTCAAGCGCGTGGTGGCTGGCAGCGACGACGATTAAACGCCCAGCATCAGCTGCAGGTTTTGCACCGCAGCGCCGCTGGCGCCTTTGCCCAAGTTGTCCAAACGTGCGATGAGCACGGCATGGCGATGGGCTTCATTCGCGAACACGCGAATTTCTAATTTGTTGGTGTCATTCAACGCGGTGGCGTCGAGCTTGCCGTTGTCGGTGGCGGGTTGCACGCTGACCCAGCTGTCGGGGTTGTTGCCGTAATGCGCGGCCAACGCGTCGTGCAGGTCGGCGGCTTTGGGTTGGCCTGGTAGCACATCCAAATGCAGGGGCAATTGCACCAGCATGCCTTGGCGGAAGTTGCCAACAGCGGGCACAAACAGCGGGCGGCGTGTCAAACCTGTGTTGGCCATGATTTCGGGGATGTGCTTGTGTTCCAAGCCCAAAGCGTAGGCTTCAAACAAGGGGGCTTTACCCGCTTCATAGTCCTCAATCATGGTGCGGCCACCGCCGGAGTAACCGCTGACGGAAGGCAGCGACACGGGGAAGTCAGCAGGGATCAAACCCGCTTGCACCAAAGGGCGCAGCAAAGCAATGGACCCTGTGGCGTAACAGCCGGGGTTGGCGACGCGTTGGGCCTTGGCGACTGCATCGCGCTGGCCAGCGGCCAACTCAGGAAAACCATACACCCAGCCCGGCGTGACGCGGTGGGCGGTGGATGCGTCAATGATTTTGGGTTGGTGGCCCGACAAACTGTCGATCATGGCCACCGACTCGCGGGCTGCATCGTCGTGCAGACACAAGATGACCAAGTCGACTTGGGCCATCAGGTCACGTTTGGCGAGCGGGTCTTTGCGCAGCGCGGGGTCGATGCTGACCACTTCGACGCTGGGCATGTGTGCCAAACGGTCGCGAATTTGCAGTCCGGTGGTGCCGGCTTCACCGTCAATGAAAACTTTGGCCATGGTTTGTCTAAGTCAGAAAGAAATTAAAAGGGGTCTGTTGGGAGGCGTAAGCCAGCCAAAAGGTTGACGCACTGCAGCATGATACATTTCTGGTGGCTTAGACCTAACACAAATCTATCGATTCTTAAGAGAGATCTCATGAAGATTCACGAGTACCAAGGCAAGGAAATCTTGCGTCAATTCGGTGTGCCAGTACCCCGCGGCATCCCAGCATTCACGGTTCAAGAAGCGGTCGAAGCCGCTCAAAAATTGGGCGGCCCAGTTTGGGTTGTGAAGGCCCAAATTCACGCGGGCGGTCGCGGTAAAGGCGGCGGCGTTAAGGTGGCTAAAACCATCGACGACGTGAAGCGCTTGGCCGAAGAAATCTTGGGCATGCAGCTCAAGACGCACCAAACTGGCCCTGAAGGCCAAAAAGTGCGTCGCCTCTACATCGAAGACGGCGCCGACATCAACAAAGAATATTACGTGTCCATCGTGACCGACCGCGCGAGCCAAAAGCTGGCGTTCATCGCTTCGAGCGAAGGCGGCATGGACATTGAAGAAGTGGCACACAGCACGCCAGAAAAAATCATCACCGAGTTCATCGACCCGTTGACTGGTTTGGGCGATGCACAAGCCAAGAAGATTGCAGACGCCATCGGCATGCCTGCTGACTCCACCGCCCAGGCCGTGGACATCTTCAAGAAGCTGTACCAGTGCTACATGGAAACCGATGCCTCTTTGGTGGAAATCAACCCACTGAACCGCGACAGCAAAGGCAACGTGGTGGCTTTGGACGCGAAGTTCAACTTCGATGCCAACGCCCTGTTCCGTCACCCCGAAATCGTGGCTTACCGCGATCTGGACGAAGAAGATCCAGCTGAAGTGGAAGCTTCTAAGTTTGACTTGGCCTACATCTCTTTGGACGGCAACATCGGTTGTTTGGTCAACGGTGCTGGCTTGGCCATGGCCACCATGGACACCATCAAGTTGTTCGGCGGCGAGCCAGCCAACTTCTTGGACGTGGGCGGCGGCGCGACAGCTGAGAAGGTCACTGAAGCGTTCAAGATCATGTTGGCTAACAAGAATGTCAAAGGCATTTTGGTCAACATCTTCGGCGGCATCATGAAGTGCGACACCATCGCCACGGGCGTGATCACCGCTTGCCGCGCTGTGAACCTGTCTGTGCCATTGGTGGTGCGCATGAAGGGCACCAACGACGAGCTGGGCAAGAAAATGTTGGCTGACTCGGGTCTGCCCATCATCTCCGCTGACACCATGGCCGAAGCTGCAACGCAAATCGTTGCCGCAGTGAAGTGATTAGGAATTAAAAATGTCTATCTATATCAACAAAGACACCAAGGTCATCACCCAAGGTATCACCGGCAAAACTGGCCAATTCCACACTGAAAAGTGCATCGAATACGCAAACGGTAAAAACTGTTTCGTGGCTGGCGTCAACCCCAAGAAAGCTGGCGAGTCCATCTTTGGCGTGCCAATTTTCTCGACCGTCAAAGACGCTGCCAAAGAAACTGGCGCCACCGTGTCTGTGATCTACGTGCCCCCAGCTGGCGCAGCAGCAGCCATCTGGGAAGCTGTTGAAGCCGACCTCGACATGGCCATCTGTATCACCGAAGGCATCCCTGTCCGTGACATGCTCGAAGTCCGTAACAAGATGAAAGCCAAAGAAGCCGCTGGCGGCAAGCGCACCTTGTTGCTCGGCCCTAACTGCCCAGGTCTGATCACTCCTGACGAAATCAAGATCGGCATCATGCCCGGTCACATCCACCGCAAAGGCCGTATCGGCGTTGTGTCTCGTTCGGGCACATTGACGTACGAAGCCGTGGCGATGTTGACCGAAGTGGGCTTGGGTCAATCCAGCGCCGTCGGTATTGGTGGTGACCCCATCAACGGTTTGAAGCACATCGAAGTGATGCAGGCTTTCAACGACGATCCTGACACCGACGCGGTCATCATGATCGGTGAAATCGGTGGCCCAGACGAAGCTGAAGCCGCCATGTGGTGCAAGGCCAACATGAAGAAGCCCATCGTTGGCTTCATCGCTGGTGTGACTGCCCCTCCCGGCAAGCGCATGGGCCATGCGGGCGCCTTGATCTCTGGCGGTGCCGATACGGCCGACGCCAAGCTGGCGATCATGGAAGAGTGCGGCTTCATCGTGACGCGTAACCCGTCTGAATTGGGCAAATTGCTCAAGGCGCAGCTGAAATAAGCTGATTTTTACAGCTGACAGCCACAATCCGTACAACGGAGTGTGGTTTGCCACAATACCAAGGCCGGATGTCCTGCAGGACAATCCGGCTTTGTGTTTTTAAAAGTTATGCATTTCACCCGTGAATTCGGGTGGTAAAGGAATACTGTGGAAGAATTTTTGACCGCTCATTTCTGGTTCGCTGTTGGCCAGATCATCATGATCGACATCCTGCTGGGTGGCGATAACGCTGTTGTGATTGCGTTGGCTTGCCGTCAATTGCCCGCTCATCAACGTAACAAAGGCATTCTTTGGGGCACAGCTGGCGCCATCGTGCTGCGCGTTATTTTGATCTTCTTCGCGCTGACGCTGTTGGCGATTCCATTTCTGAAATTGGTCGGTGCGATTTTGTTGGTTTGGATTGGTGTGAAATTGCTCACGCCCGATGACGAAGAAGACCACGGCAATATCCAAGGCAGCGAAAAGTTGTGGGGCGCGGTCAAGACAGTCATCGTCGCTGATTTGGTGATGTCGATCGATAACGTCATTGCCGTGGCAGGTGCTGCACAGACTTCGGGTAACCCTGATCACCAGATGCCTTTGGTGATTTTTGGCTTGCTGGTCAGCATTCCCATCATTGTTTGGGGTAGCCAGTTGGTGCTCAAGTTGATGGACCGTTTTCCCATCATCATCACAGTCGGTGGCATGTTGCTGGGCTGGATTGCCGGAACAATGATTCAAACCGACCCAGGTTTGGTGGCGTACATCCCTCAAGAGAAAGTGTGGAGTTACGCACTGGGTGCCGCGGGTGCGATCTTGGTGTTGGCAACGGGCAAAGTCATTTTGGCGCGTCGCACCGCAGCCTCTGAAGAGATGACGTCCTGAGCAATAAGTTTCAGAAGATCTGTTGATCTAACAAGCGAGCGGTGAGTTTCACCGCTCGCTTTTTTTTGAACTCAAACTCGCTCGGACAAGACAAGTCGGCTACCTAGAATGAAAGGCGATATCGCACGCCCCTTTTAGGACAAACACCATGCATCCCAAACGACAACAAGGCTTCACCCTGATCGAACTCATGATCGTGGTCGCCATCATCGGCATCTTGGCTTCGGTGGCTTTGCCCGCTTACCAAGATTACACCGTGCGTGCCCGTGTCAGCGAGGGTTTGGGATTGGCGTCTGCCGCCAAAAACACGGTGCTGGATGTGGCCAACAGTGGCAATGCCAATGCCACCACCGGCTACAAAGCCGACTACGTCTGGGACGCGGCGACCAAAAACGTGAACAAGATCGACATCAGTGCCACGACCGGCGCGATCACCATCACCACGACCGAAGCGGCAGGTGGCGGAACTTTGATACTGGTGCCCTACACCAAGTCGGGTGAAACGGTGTCCGCCTTGCCCGCACCTAGCGCCACGGGTGTGCTGATCAAGGGCGTGATTCAGTGGAAATGCTTGGCCAAAGGTGCAGCCAAGTTTGCAGACACCTCGGTCGGCACGGACGCACTGGAATCAAAGTTTGCGCCTAGCGACTGCAAGTAATGGTGGGGCGTACACGCGCATCACGCGCGTGTACAGCCCGCGTATGTCCTCGCGCTTGGGTGGAGGAAAATCCACCCCATGCTCTCTTTTGAAAAATCTGCCGTCGCAGCGCGCAATGTCTTGTTGCTGCTGTGCTTGGTCTTGCCGTGGCTCAACCCTTTTGCCAGCAGCCCCTCGACGGGCGTGGTTCCCTTGTTGCTGAGCTGGATGTTGGGCGCTTGCGCTTTGTTGTTGGTGGTGGATTTATCGGCTGAGCCTGCACCTTCGACATCGCAAGGGTGGGTGTTGGCTGGTGGTGCGTGGTTCATGGCGCTGGCGGCCTCTGTGCTGTGGGTGCCAGAGGTGGTCGATGCCGCCTTGACTTCGGGCTTGTTGGCGGCGCTGGTCACGGTATGGGTAATGGCTGCAGTCGGTCGCCGTGTTGCGCTGCTTAGCAACCAGTTGCTGCCTTGGGTCGTTGCCGCGTGGTTGGCGGCGGCGGCGGTGAGCAGCCTGCTCGGCGTTTTGCAATACCTCGACTTGGCGCGTGACCTAGCCCCTTGGGTGAACCAACCGGTGCGTGGCGATGCCTTTGCCAATCTGCGCCAACGCAACCAGTTCGCCAGTTTGACCAGCATCGGTTTGGTGACCCTTTTGGCTTGGGTGGCCGCGCGCCCTTCGCAACCCGTTTTAAAACGCAGCGTTTGGCGCATGGCGTGGCCTTGGCTGGTGCTCAACCTGTTGGCGGCGGGTGTTGCGTGTTCTTTGTCGCGCACAGGCGCTGTGCAATGGGTCGTGGTGGGGCTGTTGGCTGCTTGGTGGGCTTGGCGACAAAAATCGCATCAGCCCACTCGCTCAACGCCGTTGTTGTACATGGCCGTGGCCGCGCCATGTTTGGTGGTTCTGTGGTCGGTTTGCATGCCCATGCTGGCCGCGCACCTCACTGGCAGCCAAGGTGCCAGCATGATTTTGCGGGTAGCGGGGCAAGCCCAAGACTACGGCATGTGCGCGAGTCGACGTGTGCTGTGGTCCAACATGCTGAACTTGGCGTTGCAACGCCCGTGGTTCGGGTGGGGCTGGGGCGAGGCCGATCTGGCGCATTTCATGACGGCTTATTCAGGCCCTCGTTTTTGTGACTTGGTTGACAACGCGCATGACTTGCCCTTGCATGTGGCCGTCGAGTTTGGCTTGCCTTTTGCGGCGCTGTCCATCGTGCTGGGCTTGGCTTGGCTGGTGCGTCGTCAGCCTTGGCGCGAGACGAATGCGTGGCGTGTGATGGGCTGGGGCGTGCTGTTGGTGGTGGGCCTGCACAGTTTGTTGGAATACCCGCTCTGGTATGGCCCTTTCCAAATGGCTGCGGGCCTGAGTTTGGGTTTGGTCTGGGCGATGCCCTTGCCTTCGCGCCATGGCATGGATAACACCCAAGCGGAACGTCTAGCAGGGCAGTCGACGACCGCGTTGCCTAGCTCAGCCACCGTACCCACACCTCAAACATCACAACAGCAAAACATCGCTTTGCTGGTGTGTAGTTTGTTGTTCTTAGGCTGCCTCTATGCCGCGTGGGACTACAACCGTGTGGCCCAAATTTACCGCCCCGTTGCGTCGCGCGATGCGCCGTACCGCGACAACCCGATGGGCCACGCCAAGCAGTCGTGGTTGTTTCGCAACCAGGCTGACTTTGCCGACCTGACCACCCGCACCGTCACCTCAGACAACGCTGCCGACACCTATGCGTTGGCGCTACGCGTCATGCACTATTCGCCAGAGGCTCGGGTGGTGCAGAAGGCGATGGATAGTGCCAAGTTGTTGGGGTTGACCGATGAAGTTATGAAATTGACAGATCAACTCGATGCCGTGCGAAAAGCGGCGTTATGAGAAGGTTTGGCGTTCTTGTCGCGTTGAATTAAGCTTTGGAATCGCGCGCTTCCTGCAGCGCGAGTAGTTTGAGATACTTGTAGTAAGTGCTCTCAGCGTTGTAGATGGCCAGCATGAAGCCATATCGGCCATCTAAAAATCCAGCCCTGAAAATATAGGTGCGTACAAAAGCCCAGACGCCGTGTGAGATCGCCTTGCTGAAACTGCCGCGAACGCCTTTCGCATCCAGGTCCTTTGCATTCCCAGAGGCGTACCGATTGAGTTTTTCCAGCACATCATCCAAGTCGCGGTAGCTGTAGTGGATCAAGCTCTCGTTCAAATCAGCTTTGGTGCCATCGACCGTCATATGTGCGTGTAGGAAATGGTGCGTGAAACCTGCTTTTTCACGCTTGACCAAACGCAAGGTGTAGTCAGGTCGCCAGCCACCGTGATGAATGAATGTGCCGCACAAACTCGACAAACGTGGCAAGCGAAAACCGTCGGCTTTAGCATCTTGAATCGCTTGCAAAATTTCAGCTTGTAGGGCCGCGCTGATGCGCTCATCCGCGTCCAAAGAGAGCACCCAATCAGATTTAGCCAAACTGATGCCGCGCGATTGTTGAGGTCCGTAGCCAGGCCAATCTGTGGCTACGACTTGCGCACCTGCTTTTGCGGCAACTTCGGGTGTGCCGTCTGTACTGCCTGAATCTAAAACGATCACTTCATCAGCGAAGGCTGCAGATTTGACGCAATCGGCAATGTTGTGAGCTTCATTTTTGGCGGCGATGATGATGCTGAGAGTTGGCATATGAGAATGATGTTGTGGCATGCAAATGGGGGTCTTGTTGATCAAAGCGCTTAACCCGCCACATAACTCCCCGATTTACCGCCATGCTTCTCCAGCAGCTTCACATCCGTCATCGTCATGCCGCGGTCCACGGCTTTGCACATATCGTAAATAGTCAGTAACGCCACTTGCACAGCGGTCAGTGCTTCCATCTCGACGCCGGTTTGTCCAACGGTTTCCACCGTGGCTGTGCAGTGCACGCTGTGGGTGGTAGCGTCGATGGCAAATTCAACGGCAACACGCGTCAGAGCGAGCGGGTGGCACAGCGGAATCAAGTCGCTGGTTTTCTTGGCGGCTTGAATGCCTGCGATGCGGGCAATGCCCAGCACGTCGCCTTTTTTCGCGGTGCCGCTTTCGATCAGCGCCAAGGTCGCGGGCAACATTTGGATGCGTCCGGTGGCGACACCCACGCGACTGGTGTGGGCCTTGTCGGCCACGTCCACCATGTGGGCTTGGCCTTGCGCGTCAAAGTGGGTGAGTGTGGACATGGGTCAATTTACAGCGGGTTAACATGAGAGCAGCATCATAAGGTCCGAGTTCTCTTGCCCGCCGCATGCCCACCAAAAACAAGCCATCTTCCCTGCTTCTGCGCCCGTTGGCACGCCGTTTAGGCGTGTTCGGTTTGTGTGCGGCTTTGTTGTTTCCCTTGAACGTGGTGCAGGCGCAAAGCAATGGCGGCAACCGCTTGCCCAATCTTGGGGATGGGGCTGAGTTGCCTTTGGGGGTGGAGCGTCGTTTGGGCGAAAGCATTGCCCGGGAAATTTACCGTGATCCTGATTATTTGGACGACCCCGTGTTGGGTGACTACATCCAATCGATTTGGCAGCCTTTGTTGGCCTCAGCGCGTCAGCGCGGTGAACTGACGCCTGAGCTAGACCAGCAATTCGCGTGGGATGTGGCCTTGATTCGCGACCGCAGCATCAACGCCTTTGCCTTGCCGGGTGGTTATTTGGGCGTGCACTTGGGGCTGATTGCGGCCGTCAGCAGTGGTGACGAGTTGGCGTCGGTGCTGGCGCATGAGCTGAGCCACGTCACGCAGCGCCATATCGCGCGCATGATTGCGCAGCAAGGTCGCCAAGGCCCCATGGTGATTGGCGCCATGATTTTGGGCATGCTCGCCGCCAGTCGCACCGCCAACCCCAGCAGCATGAGTGCCGCCAATGCGGTGATGGTGGGCGGGCAGGCCGCGGCGATACAGAGCCAGCTTAATTTCTCGCGCGACATGGAGCGTGAGGCGGACCGCGTGGGCTACGGCGTCATGACCGATGCGGGTTATGAGCCCCAAGGCTTTGTCACCATGTTTGAGAAGTTACAGCAGGCCTCGCGTTTGAACGACAACGGCTCGTTTCCCTACCTGCGCAGCCACCCCATGACCACCGAGCGCATTGCCGATGCCCAGGCGCGTCAACAGTTGCTGCCGCCACAATCTGCCACGCTCACCACGCCCCTGCACGCCATGATGGCTGCGCGTGCACAAGTGCTGGCCAATCCTGGCATTGACGTGTTGCGTGCGCTCGCTGCGCATGCCGACGCTGCTGCACTGGCAACGACGCCGTCCGCACGCCAAGCGGGTGTGTTGTATGCGGCGGTGATGGCCGAGATGCGTCAACGCAACTTTGCCGTTGCCCGCCAACATTTGGCACGTTTGCAAGCTTTGAGCACGCCCACTTTCAATGCCGACGCGCAGCGTGTGGTGCGGTTGTTGGCCGCAGAATTGGCGTTGACGGCGAACGACACCATGACCGCCTTGCGCGTGTTGTCGACCCCGCCGTCCCTCAAGCCCGATCGCGCGTCATTGATGCTTTTGACGCAAGCCCGTGTGGCCACGCGTCAGCCTGAGCAAGCCAAACTGGCTGGTGATGCCTTGCGCCTCTGGTTGAGCCAGCACCCACGCGACGCATCGGCTTGGCTGCTGTTGGTGTCTGCCTATGAGTTGCAGGGCGACAGTTTGCGCGCCATCCGTGCACAAGCGGAGGCCCGCGCTGTCGAGTTAGATTACCCCGCTGCGGTGGACCGCCTGAAGGCCGCGCAATCCTTGGCACACAGCATGGCGCGTGAAGGCAAATTAGACCGTGGGGGCAACATCGAAGCGTCCATCGTGGACGCGCGTTTGCGAGAGTTAGAAGGGTTGCGGCGGGAACAGGCGTTGCAGCGCTGAGTCGATCAGCACGCCAAATGCTGAGTAAATCAGCGAGCCCAGCAAGGCCGAGCCAAAGCCGCGCACTTGAAAGCCGTCCAGCAACCACGCAGCGGCCCAAAACATCACGGCGTTGATGATGAATAAAAACAAGCCTAAGGTGAAAAACGTCACGGGCAACGTGAGCACCACCAAAGCCGGGCGAACCACCAAGTTGAACAAGCCGATGACAAAAGCCGCAGCCAAGGCCGCGCGGAAGTCTTTCACTTCAACGCCGCTGTACAGATGTGCCAATGCCAACAAGGCGGTGGCGTGGAGTAACCAAGTCAGGATGAGTTTCATTGCCCAGTCAGCATAGCACTGCAGCTATGATCCACACCCCTACTCTCACCCTACTTTTTAGGTAGTTCACTCTAGCGCGATGGCCAGTATTCACATCACCGACATTGAGGCCGCCATTAACTATTGGCGCGAAAAGTCTCCCTCCCCTGACGGCGTCACGCTCGCTCCCGAGCTGCGCGCTTTGGCCGAGGTGTACGCGTTGATGGTGTTTCACCACCAAGACGAAGCCGCGGAGCACGGTTTTCCGGCCAAAGCCTTGGACGCATGGTTGGCTTGGTACCACACCACGCCAGACGCGCCTTGCATCGCGATTTGCTCCACCAGTCAAGGCGACGAAGAGTGCAAAGGCTGTGGGCGCACGTTTGAAGAGGTGCAGTACTGGCCAGAAATGACGCCCAGCGAGAAGCGCAGCACATGGCGTCGCATCACCATGATCGGCACCGCTTGGCGCTTCAACAAATACGCTGAGCGGGCCACCGAATAAGGTTTATTTCTGCAGCGTTATTTCCAGCGCTCGCACTCGATGTCAACGGTGGTTTTGCCGTTGCTCATCATCACCACACCTTCTTGAACCGTCGCTTGCAATTGCATGCTGCGCTCGGCCAGTTTGGCCAAATCTTGCGAGGCTGCGCTGGGAATGCGCCACACCTGCAGCGAGGTGGGTTTGATGAGTTTGTTTTGCATGTTCTTCCACCAGACATCGCCTGAGCTGGAGAACACATAGAGCATCACTTGGTCGGCCTTGCTACAGGCTTTGAGCAAAGGCTTTTCTTCGGGTTGGCCCACTTCAATCCACAAGCGCTTGCGGCCCGTGAAATCGGTCAGCATCACATCGGGTTCTTCTGGGTTAGACAGGCCCGCGCCAAAGGCCAGCACGCCGTCGCCGTTGCACACGTCTTGTAGCAAATGCGCTTGCAGCGAGAGCGCGACCAAACGCACCATCATGCGTTCGTCGGTTTCACTGGGGTGGCGCGCCAGGGTGAGCGCGTGGTCGGCGTAGTAGCTGTGGTCAATGTCAGCGATTTGGACGTTCGCTTTGAAGATGGTGGATTTGATCGCCATTTGTTTAAACGCGACGCGCGAGTTCGGCGGCTTTGCCCACGTAGCTGCCGGGCGTCATGGCCAACAAACGGTCAATGTCTGCTTGTGGAATTTGCAAGGAGGCAATCAAACCATGCAACGCTTCTGCTGTGACGGTTTTGCCGCGTGTGACTTCTTTGAGCTGCTCGTAAGCGCCTTGCACGCCGTAGCGGCGCATGACGGTTTGGATGGGTTCGGCCAACACTTCCCAGGCTGCGTCGAGGTCGGCAGCCAAAGCTTCTTCGTTGAGTTCGAGTTTGTTCAAGCCGACCATCATTGATTGGTAGGCCAACGCGGTGTAGCCCAAGGCCACACCCATGTTGCGCAACACGGTGGAGTCGGTCAGGTCACGCTGCCAACGGCTGATGGGCAGCTTTTCGCTCAGGTGTTTGAGCACGGCGTTGGCCAGACCCAAATTGCCTTCGGCGTTTTCAAAGTCAATCGGGTTGACTTTGTGCGGCATGGTGGACGAGCCAATTTCGCCAGCTTTCAAACGTTGTTTGAAATAGCCCAACGACACATAGCCCCACACGTCGCGTGACCAGTCAATCAGGATGGTGTTGGCACGCGCCACCGCATCAAACAACTCGGCCATGTAGTCGTGGTGTTCGATTTGAATGCTGTAAGGCTGGAAGGTCAGACCGAGGCCCAAAGGCTCAGGTGTTTCCACCACGTTGCGGCTGAAGGTTTCCCAGTCAAAGTCAGGCCAAGCGCTCATGTGGGCGTTGTAGTTGCCCACCGCGCCATTCATCTTGGCCATGATGTGCACGCCTGCAATGCGCTCGCGCACTTGGCGCAGGCGCATCACCACGTTGGCCACTTCTTTGCCCACGGTGGTGGGGCTGGCAGTTTGGCCGTGCGTGCGGCTGAGCATGGGCACATCGGCAAACGCGTGTGCCATCTCGCGCAGCTTGGCAATTAGGCCATCGAGGCCAGGCAAGATGACTTCGTCACGTCCCGCTTGCAATTGCAGCGCATGGCTGGTGTTGTTGATGTCTTCGCTGGTGCAGGCAAAGTGAACAAACTCGGCGGCGGCTTCGAGTTCGGCATGGCCTTTGAATTTCTTTTTGATCCAATACTCCACGGCCTTCACGTCGTGGTTGGTGACCTTCTCTTCGTCTTTGATCGCCAGCGCGTCTTCGGTGCTGAAGTCGGTCACCAAGCTGATCAAATAGTCGCGAGAGGCGGTGCTCAAAGGTTTGAATTCGGCAAAACCCGCATCGCTCAAGGCGATGAACCACGCAATCTCCACTTGCACGCGGCGGTGCATATAGCCTTGCTCGCTCATCAAAGGGCGCAGGGCGGCGACTTTGCCAGCGTAGCGGCCATCCAACGGCGACAAGGCAGTGACTTGGGAAATTGCTTGGGGGGTACGGGTTGTATTGCTCATCCTCTAATTTTAGGTGGTGCCGCTGACCTGAGTGCATGCAATGCACCTCTATAAAATACGCACTCTGTCAATTTCAAATGAACGTATGAAACTCATTGGTGCCGTCACCAGTCCCTACGTGCGCAAAGTGCGCATCGTCATGGCCGAGAAAAAGCTGGACTTTCAGTTCGTCACCGAAGATGTGTGGGCCGCCGACACCACCATCGCCGACGCGAACCCGCTGGGCAAAGTCCCTTGCCTGGTCATGGAAGGTGGTGAGGCGCTGTTTGACTCGCGCGTGATCGTGGAATACATCGACACCCTGTCACCCGTGGGCAAGTTGATTCCTGCTGGCGGCCGCGAGCGCGCCGAAGTGAAAACATGGGAAGCCTTGGCTGACGGTCTGTTGGACGCTGCCATTCTGGCGCGCTTAGAAGCCCATTGGATCGGTCGCAAAGACAACGAGCGCAGCCAAGCGTGGATAGAACGTCAGATGAAAAAGATCGACGACAGCTTGGCCGCCATGAGCCGTGGCTTGGGGGAGCGCAGCCACTGCGTGGGCATTCATCTGAGCTTGAGTGACATTGCCGTGGGCAGCGCTTTGGGCTACCTTGATTTCCGTTTTCCCGAGATCAATTGGCGCGAGCGTCACGCCAACTTGGCCGAGTTGTTTGAACGCTTGTCGCAGCGCCAAAGTTTCAAAGACACGGCGCCCGCTTAAAGCGCCTTAACGGTTGGCTCGCCGTTTGAGCCAACGCATCAGGCTGCCCAGCACGGGCAGCTTTTCGTACAACTCTTCGGCAGCATCCCAGTAATCGCGGTGCACGGCCACGCGCCACACGCCTGCTTCTTCGCGCAACACCAAGTGGCTGGCACCACGAATCACTTGTGTTTTGCCAGCGTCAAACCGACGCATGGCAAACAAAAAATCCCAGGTCACAAAACATTGCGCACCTTGCTGCACGCGCTGGGTGATGACAAAGCGTGGGGCGTCGAGTTCGCGGAACATGTGCGCAAAGATGGCCTCAATGGCGGGCACGCCCTGCACCTCGTTGAACGGGTCTTTGAACTGCGCGTCAGCCGTGTAGATGTCGGCGATGCGGGCCACATCGGCGGGTTGCAGTTGTTCAAAAAAATCGACCACACGTTGCAGCGCGGCGGCTTCAGAGTCGCTGCTCTGGCTTGGCTTGTCGAACAAGGGCGTTTCGGTGAGCATAGGTCTTGTCTGTTGAGCTGGGTGTGCGCTTTGTAAGTCGCGGCTGTCAGAGGCCCGTGGCGCGGCGCACCAACGCAAAGTACCACCGGTAGGGCAACACGCGCATGAGCTTGAGCCAGCGTGTGAAGCGTTTGGGGTAGTGAATCTCGAAAGCGCCTTTGGCCCAACCGCGCAGCATCTCGTGCGCGGCTTGTTCGGGGCCAATCAAGGCGGGCATGTGGAAGGTGTTTTGCGCGGTCAACGGGGTTTCTACAAAACCGGGGTTCACCACGCTCACGCCCAAGCCGTGCGCCGACACATCCAAATACAAAGCCTCTGCCAAATGAATCAGCGCAGCTTTGGTGGGGCCGTAGGCCAAGCTTTGTGGCAAGCCTCGGTAGCCCGCCACGCTGGCGACGAGGCTGAGGTGGCCAAAGCCTTGTGCCAACAGCGGGGGCAACACGGCGTCAAGCATGTGCAGCGCGCCGACGTAATTCACCGATTGATGGCGCAGCATTTCGTCCAAGTTGTAGTCGGTGGCACGCACGGGTTTGTAGTGGCCTGCGCAGTAAATCACCACGTCCAAGCCTTGTTCAGTTTGGATATGTTGGGCGGCTTGGTGCACGGCGGCGCTGTCGCTCACGTCCAGCACCACGGCTTGGGCGCCGGGATGTGTGTTCACAAACTGTTGCAGTAACTCCGCTTTGCGTGCCGACACCACCACGCGCGCACCGGCTGTGTGGAGCGCTTGGGCAGTGGCCAAGCCTATGCCGCTGGAGGCCCCGATCAACCACACGCTGCGGCCTTGCCAATCGGTGATGGGTGGGTTGAGGGGGTTCATGGCTGTGCGCCTGCTAAAAGTTGTTGACGAAGTTGCCGCTGCGAGGTCTCGGGTGCCAACCAAATGCCCATGAAGCGTTGCGCCAATTCGTGGTCGCGCACCTCGCCCAGCAGCTGGTCTTGGTGCAAAAGTCGCAGGCCTTTTTGCGGGGCGTAGATGCCGGTGAGCCGCTCACCTTCGCGCACGTTGGGAATGAGTTGCTGTAGCTGGGTCGACCAGTTTTGACTTTGTGTGGGCGTGAGTGCGCGCTGGCCTTGCATCTCATCCATCGAGCGCTGGGCAATGTCGGCGCCCTTGAAGTCACGCAAGTAACGCAGCTCCAACGCCAAGGCTTGCTTGGCCCAATCGTTGGCTGTAAACGTGGCATTGGCCCACAGGCTGGCGTCGTAGACCGAAAACCCCCAGTAGGTGAAGCGCTGTTGCCCAATCAGCCGTGGCGTGCTCAGCCAGCCTTGCAGACGTTGTGTGGGTAAGGGCTCGGTCGCTTGGGCTTGTGCGTCAGCGTGTGGCCATTGCCCTAGGGCGGCGAGCGTCAGTCCTGCCTGCAGGCCAACGCTTAAAAAACCGCGACGCGTGTTCATGGCTTGACCAAGGTGTACTGCACCACGTCGATGTTGTGCTGTTCAAAGGCGGCTTCGCAGTAGGCGAGGTAAAACTCCCAAATGCGAATAAAGCGCAAGTCAAAACCCAGTGCCAACACCTGCGCTTGGTCGGCCATGAACTGCTGGCGCCAACGCCGCAAGGTCTCGGCGTAGTCCAAGCCGAAGGCCATTTCATCCACCACTTTGAGGCCTGCTTTGGCCGCTTGGGCGCGGAACTCGCGTGGGCAGGGCAAGCAGCCACCGGGGAAGATGTATTGCTGGATGAAGTCGGTGCTGGTGACGTAGCGGTCAAACAAGCTGTCGTCGATGACGATGCTCTGAATACACGCTTTGCCACCCGGCTTGAGCAAGCGAGCCACAGTCTCGAAATAGGTGGGCCAATATTCTTGACCGACGGCTTCGATCATTTCGATGGAGCACACGGCGTCATACGGGCCATCGTCGATGTCGCGGTAGTCTTGCCAGCGCAAGTTGCTTTGGTCTTGTTTGCCCAAGGCTTGCATGCGGTGCTTGGCGTAGGCCAGTTGTTCGTGGCTCAAGGTCACGCCGCTCATGTGGGCGCCAAATTCGGTGCTGCCCATCTCGGCCAACGCGCCCCAGCCGCAGCCAATTTCCATCACGCGGTCGCCGGGTTTCACGTCGACCATGCGCAGGGCGCGGCGCACCTTGGCGCTTTGGGCTTGGGCCATGGGTTGGCTGCGATCGCCGTCAAACCAAGCGGACGAATAGTTCATCGTGCCGTCTAGCCACAGCTCGTAAAACGCGTTGCCCAAGTCGTAATGGGCGTGGATGTTTTTGGCACTGTTACGGCGCGTGTTGCGGTTGAGCAAATGCTTCACGCGGTACATCAGTCGACCCAGCCAGTGGCCATAAATCAGGTCGTCCATGTCGCGGCGGTTGGCGACCAAGAGTTGCAACAAGTCGGCCAAGTTGTGGGTGCTCCAGTCGCCCGCGATGTAGCTTTCTGCAAAACCAATGTCGCCCGATTTGAGGGCTTGCGTCAGCGGTGTCCAGTTGTGCAAATGCAGGCTGGCATGCAAGGCGGGGCCTTGTGTGGGGGTTTCGCCAAATTGCTCGGTGCTGCCATCGGGCCATTGCACATGCAAGGTGCCGTGCTTGAGACGTTGCAGCAGGCCCAACACGCGACGCGCAGCCGAGGGCATGGCACTGCGTGCGAGGGCGTTTGGGGAGGTGTCGTTGCGTGTGGTGGTCATGGCTGGGGGTCTTTGAATCAGCGTGTCACAAAATCTTTGGGCGGCGCGGGTTGCCGAAAAAACGGCACGCGTTTGCGCCACAACTTGAAGGCTTGCCAGTGGATGCGCGCCATGACCATGGCGGTCATCAGCGGGTAGCGCCACAGGGCACGTCGCAAAGCGGCGGGCGTGATGGCCTGAAGCTCGCCGCTGACGCTGGTTTCGATCAACGGGCCTTGTGCGTCGTCGTGGTCGACGCGGGCCACGGTGTGGGTGGCGGTGCGCATGAAGCGAAAACGGTAGTCGCCTTGCACCGCGCAAAACGGCGACACATGAAACACCTTGTCGGCGCGAAGTTCGACGCCGTAGCGCGGGCGATCCAGCAAGTAGCAATGGCGCTCGCCAAAGGTGTTGTTCACCTCAACCACGATGGCGCGCAACGAGGCATCTGCCGCGTGGCAGTACCAAAAACTCACGGGTTTGAAGGTGTAGCCCAACACGCGTGGGTAGCAATGCAGCCACACCTCGCCCGTGGCGTCGGTGATGCCTTGGGCCTGCAGCAGTTCATCCAGCCAAGCCAGCGCACCGCCTTGTGCGGGGCTGCGGCCATCGCCGTGGTCGACGTCGTGAAAGCTGATGGCGCCTGCACGATTGACGGCCAACGTGGTGTTGACGGCCGCCAAGTTGCGCATGGGCAGCATCAAAAAATAAGTGGCATAGGCAAACGCGTGGTGCGCGGGACGCAGGCGCGTGTGGCGCACTTGGCCAAACCCAATCAAACCTGTTTCCCCAGACGCTTGAGAGGCCGTCATCGACGCTGCGCTTGTTGGCAAAACGTGAGGCACCGCGCCTTGCGCAGCATCGTGGGTTGATGGCGTGGTCGGTGTGTGCATGGCGGGTTCAGTGCGCGCTCCGTGCGACTTCAGGGGCAAGACGCCAGCCAGCTCTGTGCGGCAGCACGCCCAGCTTTGAAGCCGTCTTCATGAAAGCCGTAGCCCATCCATGCGCCGGCAAACCACGTGCGCTGCTGGCCTTGCAGTGCTGGCATGTCCGCCTGCGCTTGAATGGCGGCCAAGTCAAACACGGGGTGGGCATAGTCGTAGGTGCCCAGCACATGGGCGGGGTCAATCTCGTGCACAGGGTTGAGCGACACGAACACGTCTTGCGTGAACGGCAGCGGTTGCAAGAGGTTGAGCCAGTAGTGCAAACACACGCGCGCGGACTCGGTGTTGTGCTGCGCGGCGCGTTCGTAGTTCCAGGCCGCCCACGCGAGTTTTTTGTTGGGCATGACCGAGGTGTCGGTGTGCAGCACGGCACGGTTCGGGTGCGTGCGAATCGCACCCAACGTGGCTTGTTCTTGAGACGTTGGCGCAGCCAGCATGCGCAACGATTGGTTCGCATGGGTGGCCAAAATGACGGCATCAAAACGTTCGCTGCCGGTGTGTGTGTGCACGGTGGCACCTTGGTCGTCACGCGCGATGCGCAGCACGGGCGTGTTCAGGCGTTTGTCGGCAATGCGCGCCACGATTTTGTCGACGTAGTGTTTCGCGCCGCCCGCCACGGTGTGCCATTGCGGGCGGTTGTTGACTTGAATCAGTCCGTGGTTGTGGCAGAACCGCACCATGGTGGCGACGGGAAATTGCAGCATTTGGTCGGTGGGGCAACTCCAAATGCAGCCGAGCATGGGCAGCAAATACCAGTCGCGGAAGGTGTCGCCAAAGGCGTGGGTGCGCAAAAAGTCTTGCAGCGGTTGTGCCAGTTCGTGGTCTTGGTTGCGTTCGGCTAGCGCGGTGGCCAAGGCGTTGAAGCGCATCACATCGCGCAGCATTTTCAAGAAGCTGGGCTTGAACAGATTGCTGCGTTGCGCAAACACGGTGTTCAAGTTGGCGCCGTTCCACTCCAAGGCGCGCTGCCCGGGCGCGCCCGGCACTTGCACCGAAAACGACATGTCTGATTTGGCCGTGGCCACCTGCAGCTCGTCGAACAAGCCAATCAGGCCCGGGTACGTGCGTTCGTTGTAAACCAAAAAACCCGTGTCTACACCGTGGGTTTGCAAGCCGGTTGGCGAGGGCAAGGTGACATCCACAGTGTGGGTGTGGCCACCAAAATAATCGCCCGCTTCAAACAGCGTCAGCTCGGCATGGCCATGCAAGTGGTGCGCAGCGGACAGGCCCGAGATGCCTGAGCCCACAATGGCAACGCGTCGTGTCATTGCCCCGCACCTTTGAGCGCCAATTGCTTTTCAATCTCTTGTACAAAGGCTTTGTCTTGCGGCCCCGTCATGCTGCTGAAGCTTTTGATGTGCTGGCCATCGCGGCTGATGATGTATTTGTAAAAGTTCCACTTGGGCGTGGTGCCCGTTTGCTCTGCCAATTGCTTGAACAACGGCAGCGCATCGGCGCCGCGCACGGTGGTTTTGACAAACATGGGGAACTTCACGCCAAAGGTGTTCTCGCAAAAATCGGCGATCTTGGCGTTGCTGTCGGGTTCTTGCGAAAAGTCGTTGCTCGGAAAACCCAGCACGACCAAGCCTCGGTCTTTGTATTTGGCGTGCAAGGCTTCTAAGCCTTTGTATTGGGGCGTGAAGCCGCAAAAACTGGCCGTATTCACCACCACCACCACTTGCCCCGCGTATTGGCACAAGGCTTGTGGCTTTTCATCTTGCAAACGCAAAACGGTGTGTTGCAACACACGCGGACAAGCGGCCTGGGCCGAGGTCGAGGCACCTGTTGGTGCGGTCTCTGTGGCGTTCAGTGCCGTCCACGATGCCCCTGCGCTTGCCAAAAGCGTCCAGCCAAGCAGTTTCAGGCGAAGTGAATTAATTTTCATAGGACCCCATGATGGCTTATTCTTGACGTATTGTCTGAGACAAACCGAATGCCCATTGTTGCCACCGGATTTTTTCAACCCATGACCACCTCCGTTTCACCAGAAGCCATGATGCTGTCGATCGCCGCCGTCGAGCGTGACACCGGCATTGGCAAAGATACCTTGCGCGTGTGGGAGCGTCGGTACGGCTTTCCTGTGCCGGCGCGTGACGCCTTTGGCGAGCGCAGCTACCCGTCTGAGCAAGTCGAAAAACTGCGCGTCATTCGGCGTTTGATGGACCAAGGCCACCGACCCGGGCGCATCGTGGCCCAGCCTGTGGCAGCGTTGTTGACGCTCAGTCAAGGTGCGCTTGGCCAGACGCCCACGCCCATCGCCCCCCCCGAACACTTGCAGTCCTACCTCGATGTGATCAAAAGCCATGACAGCGAAGCCTTGCAAAACCAGCTCACCCAAGCCTTGACGCGTGAAGGCTTGAGCGACTTCGTCACCGACCTCGTGGCACCCCTGGCTGTGAGCGTCGGCGACGCTTGGGTACGTGGTGAGTTGGCAATCTTTGAAGAGCATTTATTCACAGAGTGCGTCATCCGCGTGATGCGCCTAGGCATCGCCAACTGCGCCAAGTCCTCGAAGATGGGTTTGCCCAAAGTGCTGCTGACGACTTTTCCGCAAGAGTCGCATGGTTTGGGAATTTTGATGGTCGAGGCCTTGCTGGTCGAGCAGGGCTGTGCCTGCTTGTCTTTGGGCACCCAAACGCCAGTGCGCGACATCGCGCACGCCGCGCTGGCGCATCGTGTGGACGTGGTGGCTTTGAGCTTCAGCAGCCTCATGAAAACCAACGATGTGTTGGACGGTTTGACCGAATTGCGACAACATTTGCCCACCACCGTGACCGTGTGGGCAGGTGGGCAAGCCGCCGCGTTGAAGCGTCGCAAGCTTGCGGATGTGGAGGTGTTGCGTGGTTTGGCCGATGTGGCGGTGCAGGTGAAGCGCTGGCGCAGTGCCGCCTTAAAATTGAAACCATGACCGACACCGCTTTGCCCCCGCCCGCTTTTTTGTCCAAATTGGTGTCGCGTGCCGACGCTCCTGCGCGGGTGGCCGCCTTGCGTGCGCAAGGGCCCGTGGTGTTCACCAATGGCGTGTTTGACGTGTTGCACCGTGGCCATGCCAGCTATTTGGCACAAGCCCGTTCGCTGGGCGGCAGTTTGGTGGTGGCGCTCAACAGCGACGCCTCGGCGCGTCGCCTAGGCAAAGGCCCAGACCGTCCTTTGAACCACGAGGCGGATCGCGCTGCCTTGATGGCTGCGCTGGAATCGGTCAGCTTGGTGACGTGGTTCGACGAGGACACCCCGTTGGAACTCATCACCGAATTACGCCCCGACGTGTTGGTCAAAGGCGGCGATTACGACATGGGCAAACTGGCCGAAACCCAAGTGGTGCTGGCCTATGGCGGCCGTGCGCAAGCCATTCCATTTGTGGACGGCTACTCGACCACAGCCTTGGTGAAAAAAATCCGCCAAGGCTGACGCTTTTTAAGCAAACACCGCCTGCCACAACGCCAAGATGGCTGCGCGCTCTTGGCTTAATTCAGTGAGTGGTACTTGTGTGGGCAATTCGTCCAGCCGCGCACGGTGTTGCACCCGACGCAGTTCGCGGTAAGCGCTGCCCGCCGCCACGCCCACGCCCTTGGGCAACAAACCGGCCACTTCTGCGTGGTGCAACAAGGCAATGTTGCCCACGTTGTCCAACAACGCGGGGTGTTGCTGGGCATAAGCCAGCACCAGGTACTGCACGGCGAACTCAACGTCTACCATGCCGCCGGCGCTGTGTTTGACATCAAAGAAGCCCTCTTTCACGGGGCGTGCCGCGCGCAGTTTGTCGCGCATGCCCACAATTTCTTCTCGCAAGGCCGCTTGGTCGCGCGGGGCGTTGATCACGTTGGCGCGCACGGTGTCAAAACGGGCTTTCAGTTCGGGCATGCCGATGCAAAAACGCGCCCGCGTCATGGCTTGGTGCTCCCACGTCCAAGCGGTGTTGTCGCCGCGTTGTTCTTGATAGTTGGCGTAGGCCTCGAACGAGGAGACCAGCAGCCCTGAGTTGCCGTTGGGCCGCAAAGCGGTGTCGATCTCGTACAAATCGCCCTCACTGGTTTTCACGCTCAACCAGTTGATGAGCTTGCGCACAAAGGCGGCGTAAATTTCGCCCGCTTGCGGGTGCTCGTCTTCGTACACAAACACGATGTCCAAGTCGCTGCCGTAGCCCAGCTCTTTGCCGCCCAATTTGCCGTAGGCGAGGATGGCAATTTGCGGCGCATCGCGGTGGCGTTGCTTGACGTTTTGCCACACCCAACGGCTGGTGATTTTCAGCAGGCTGTCGGCCAGCGCACTCAGGTCGTCGGCCACTTGTTCCACGCTGATGCGTTTTTCCACATCGCGCGCCAAGGTGCGAAACACTTCGGCGTGGTGGGCCCGTCGCAGCAAGTTGAGCAGCGTTTCTTCGTCGGCTTGGCCGGTCGATTTGAGGGCGTTCAGGCGTTGCTCCAACTCTTGCTCAAACGCGGTCGCGTTAAAGCGTTCGCTCAGCAAGGCCGGGCTGGCCAACTCGTCAATCACGCCGGGGTGTTGCAGCAAATATTTGGCGGGCCAGCGCGCCAGTCCTAGCAGGCGCAACAGTTGTTCGTGCACGCGTGGGCGCTCGACCAGCAGGGCCAAATAGCTTTCGCGGCGCAGCAGTGGTTCCATCCAGTCGCACCAGCGCACGGCAGCGTCTTCGCTCATGCGGCCTTCTTCGACCCATGCGTTGGTGCGTTGCAAAAGTTTGAGCAAGCGGTGCATGGCTTCGTCGCGTAAGGTGCGGATGCGGGGCTGTTCGGCCCAGTCGTTCACGCGTTGTGCCAAGCGTGCGTTCAGCTCGGGCAGCAAGGCGGTCAAGCTCAGGCGGTCGTTGGCCGCAGGGGCGCAGGCCGCCGTGGTGCCGTCGGTGTCTGTGGACGTGTCGGCGTGTTCGCCTTGCCCGAGCAAACGGTCAAATTCTGAGGCGACCTGTTCGCGGTGGGCGCTGAGTTGCGCCAAAAAGCTGGCCACATCGGCAAAGCCCAAGGTGACGGCGATCCATTGCACATCTGCTTCAGCCGTGGGCAGCATGTGGGTTTGTTGGTCGTCCAAGTACTGAATGCGGTGCTCGACTTGACGCAAAAACACATAGGCCTTGGCCAGCGTGTCGGCGGTGGCGGCGGGCATGAGTTTGGCGTCGCTCAGGCGTTGCAAGGCGTTCAAGGTGGGGCGCGTGCGCAGTTCGGGGTAATGCCCGCCGCGCACCACTTGCAGCAGTTGCACGGTGAATTCAATTTCGCGAATGCCGCCACGCCCCAGCTTCACATCGTTGGCGCGCTCGGGGCGGCCTGCGCTGTGGTTGGCGGTGTGGTTGCGAATTTGTTGGTGCAAATCGCGCAGCGAGGCAAACACGCTGTAGTCGAGGTAGCGGCGAAACACAAAGGGCAGCACGGTGTCACGCAGCTCGGTGGCGTTGTGCAAGGCATTCAGCGGCTCGCTGTACGGTGCCACCACGCGGCTTTTGAGCCACGCAAAGCGCTCCCATTCGCGCCCTTGTACCAAGAAATACTCTTCCAGCGCTTGGCGCGACACCACGCTGGGCCCTGAGTTGCCGTTGGGGCGCAGCGCCAAGTCCATGCGAAACACAAAGCCGTGCTCGGTGATGTCGCCAATTTGGCTGTAAATCAGCTTCACGGCTTTGGCGAAATAGTCGTGGTTGCTGATGCGCCCGCGGCCGTCGGGCTTGCCTGCGGTTTCGCCGTCTTCGTCGTACACATAAATCAGGTCGATGTCGCTGGACACGTTCAACTCGCGTGCGCCCAGCTTGCCCATGCCCACGATCCACAGCACCGCGCGCTTGCCATTGGGCGCCAAGGGCGCGCCGTGCATGTCATCCAGCTGTTGCTGGGCTTCGGCGTAAGCCACGTCGAGGCTGAATTCGGCCAACTCGGTGACGGCGCGGGTGACCACCTCAAGGGGGGCATGTTGGGTGGTGTCGAGCACCACCAAGCGCTCCATCACGAACTGGCGCAGCATGCGCAGAGCGTCGTTGCTGCTGTGCTGCTGGCGCAAGGTGTCAAAACACGCTTGCATCGTGGCCCGAACGGGCTCGCCCGCTGGCAGGGCCAGCAAGGCGTCGCCATAACGGCGACGCAGACGTTGGACAAGGCGTGAATGCGCACTCAAGTCGGGGGTCGAGGGGGGGATAATTCCAGTCACGTTGTGAGCACCATGAATAAATTGTCAGATCTGTCAGCCCCTCCCCTTCAGCCTCTTCTCAAACCCTCGCGTTGGACGCGTGCGGTCTATGCGGCTTTGTGGGTGGTTGGCACCGTGTGGTTGGTCATGATCTTGGCGTGGAGCACCTTGAACATGTTCATTGTGCCGCGCATTGGGGACTACCGAGAGCTGCTGCAAACCCAGGCCTCCCGCGCCATGGGCATGCCGGTGAAGATCGGCCACATCAGTGCCGAAGGCGGCTGGTGGGTGCCGATGTTTGACATCCAAGATCTGCAAGTGTTGGACGCCCAAGGCCGCGAAGCGCTGAAGCTGTCGCATGTGCAAGTGGCCATTTCACCGCGTTCGCTGGTGCGTGGGCAGTTTGAGCAACTCACCATCGATCGCCCCGAACTCGACATCCGACGCGACAGCGCAGGCCATGTGTGGGTGGCGGGCATCGACACGGGGGCTTCTGCGGGGGACGGCAGCGGCGCCGATTGGTTCTTCTCCCAACCCGAATTTTTGCTGCGCGATGGCGTGGTGCGTTGGCGCGACGAGCAGCGCTTTGGCGAGCAAGCGCCGGAGTTGGTCATGTCTGACGTGGAGTTGGTCATGCAAAACCACTGGTTGCACCACGATGTGCGTTTGGATGCGACGCCGCCGTCTGAGTTGGGCCAACGCTTTTCTCTGCGCGGCAAATTCAAGCAAGCACCTTGGCAACGCGCTGGCGATGTGGCGCATTGGCGCGGCGAGTTGTTTGCCGACGCCCCGCATTTGGACCTGTCCACGCTGCGCCAATGGCTGGCGATGGACCCCGATCGGTCTTTGCAAGAAGGCCGTGGTGCGTTGCGTCTTTGGGCCGACGTGGCCAATGCCCAGCTCGTGGGCGTCAACGCAGACATGGCGCTGGACGAAGTGAAAGCCAGTTTGGGCGCCAACCTCCAGCCCTTGGCCTTGCGCCATGTGCATGGCCGTTTGGGGGCCAAGTGGCAAGGCGACGAGGTGAGCCTGAACAGCGAAGACTTGGTGTTTGACACCCAAGACGGCGAGCACTGGCCCGGCGGCGTGCTGCGCGTGCAGTGGAACACCAACGATGCCGCCACCGGCAGCATCAGCGCCGACCGACTCGACCTGAACGCTTTGGCGCAAATCAGCCAACGCTTGCCTTTGCCCGACACAGCGCGTGGTCTGTTGGCGCGGGTTCAGCCACAAGGCCAAGTGAACCAGCTCAACGCCACTTGGCGGCGCGCCACCACGCTGAAAGGTGCAACGCAACTGGACTACACCGCGCGCGGCACCGTGCAGCAGTTCTCGCTCAACCGCGACGCGGTGGCCGACAGCCCGTTGGCCGCCTTGCCCGGTGTGCAGGCCGCGCAGCTGGAGTTTGACATCACCCAGCGCGGGGGCAAAGCCAAGCTCCACATCCAAGACGGCAGCCTCACGCTGCCCATGGGTTTGGACGAGCCACGCATCGCGCTGGAAGAGGCGTCGGCCCAACTGGTGTGGGAGCTCGATGGCGACCAAGTGCAGGTCAAGTTCATCCAAGGCCATGTGAGCAACCCCGATGTGGCGGGCGATTTCAGCGGCAGCTGGAAAACAGGCGTGGGTAACGCGCGCTTGCCCGGCGTGTTGGACCTGACGGCTAACCTCAGCCGCGCTCAAGTGGCGCAGGTGTACCGCTATTTGCCCAGCAACTTGTCGGCCTCGGTGCGTGGCTATGTGCATGAGGCGGTCAAAGCGGGCGATGCCAGCAACGTCAAACTGCGCTTGCGTGGCAACTTGGCCGACATGCCGTTCGACAACCCCAAGCTGGGCGAGTTCCGCATCTCTGCGCAAATCGCACAAGGCCAATACGCGTACGTGCCCGCCAAACTCGGCACGCCCTTGGCGCAGCAGTGGCCGCCTTTGACCGCGCTCAACGGTGAGTTGGTGTTTGAGCGCAGCGCTTTGCATTTCAAAGGCAGCACCCAACTCACGGGTGCGCCCAAAATCACGTGGCGCAAAGTCGAAGCGCACATTCCCAACTTGGCCAAGGCCGTGGTCAGCGTCAGCGGTGAGGCCCGTGGGCCTTTGCCCGAAGTGTTGGCGATGGTGTCGCAATCGGCTTTGAACGAGTTGACCGGCCAAGTGCTGAGCCAAAGCCAAGCCAGCGGCGATGCCGATTACAAACTCAGCCTGAGCGTGCCCTTGGACACCTTGAACAAAACCAAAGTGCAAGGCAGCGTCGCATTCGCCGACAACGAGTTGCAGGTCATGCCGGGCATTCCGGTGCTCAGCCGCACGCGCGGCATGTTGCAGTTCAGCGAACGCGGTCTCAGTCTCAAAAACTTACGCGCCCGTGCTTTGGGGGGCGATGCACAAATTGACGGCGGCTTGTCGTTCGAGGCCGCCGCCGGTGAATCGCCTTTGCAGCTCAAGATCAACGGCAACCTCACGGCCGAAGGCTTGCGCCAGGCCCGTGAGTTGGGGTTTGCCTCGCGCTTGGCGCAGCGTGCCACGGGTGGCTCGTCGTACACCGCCACCGTGGGGCTGCGCCGAGGTCAGCCCGAGCTGCTGATCAACAGCGATCTGCGTGGCATGGCCTTGAATTTGCCTGCGCCCATGACCAAGGTGCCCGCCACGGCCTTGCCTTTACGGGTGGAGATGCAGTTGACGCGTGAGTCGTTGGCGCCCAAGGCCCGTGTTTTGCAAGACCAAATCAAAGTCAGCGTGGGCCGCGTGCTGGCGCTGGCGTATGTGCGTGACCTGAGCGGACCGCGCACCCGTGTGTTGCGTGGGGGCGTGGCCGTGGGGGCCGACGTGGTCGACGGGCTGACCCCGCGCGACAGCGGCGTGGGCCTGAACCTGCAATTGCCGTTTGTCGATCTCGATGCGTGGAACCAAGCCTTGACCCAATTCACGGGCGCTCCGTTGGTGAATGCCGCAGGCAAACCCGCCAAGGCTGCGGTGGTGGGCCAAGAGGCTGCGGCGTCAGACGATGCGCAAGACTATGTGCCCCATGTGGTGGTGTTGCGGGCCGATCAAATTAAAGTGGCTGAACGCGCCATTCACCATGTGTTGGTGGGCGGCACGCGCGTGGGCGAGGTGTGGCGCGTCAACCTCAGCGCCGATGAGTTGAACGGCTCGGCCGAAGTGCGCCCCGCCAACGGCAACACGCCTGCACAGCTCTTTGCCCGATTGGCCTATCTGAACATTCCGCCCAGCTTGGTGCCCGACGTTGAGAACCTGCTGACCGAAGAGCCCAGCAGCATTCCCGCGCTGGACATCGTGGTCAACGAACTCACCTTGCGCGGTAAAAAACTGGGTCGTTTGGAGATTGAGGCCGTCAACCGCATGGGGGCCAACGCGGCGCGTGAATGGCGCTTGAACAAGCTCAACCTCATCTTGTCCGAGGCCACGTTCAACGCGAACGGGAGCTGGATGGCCGATGGCCCACGGCTGCAACGCACGCGGCTGAATGTGCTGCTCGATGTGCGCAACAGCGGTGAGTTGCTCACCCGCTTCGGCACACCCGACGCCATTCGCGATGGTCGTGGACGCTTGGAAGGTCAAGTGTCGTGGCAGGGCTCACCCATCACCTTGGACTACGCCAGCATGGCGGGCAAGCTCAACCTGAACATTGAAAAAGGCCAGTTCTTGAAGACCGACCCAGGCGCGGCGCGTTTGCTGGGCGTGTTGAATTTGCAAGCCTTGCCACGTCGCTTGACCCTCGATTTCAGCGATGTGTTCAGCGAAGGTTTTGCCTTTGATTTCGTGCGCGGCGATGTGCGCATTGAGCAAGGCGTGGCCTTCACCAACAACCTGCAAATGAAGGGCGTGGTGGCCGGCGCCTTGCTGGAAGGCAGTGCCGACTTGGCGCGCGAAACCCAAGACCTGAAAGTGGTGGTGGTGCCCGAGATCAATGCAGGCACGGCGTCGCTGTACATGGCCACCATCAACCCCGTGATTGGTTTGACCAGCTACTTGGCGCAACTTATTTTGAGTCGCCCCTTGGTGCGCGCCGGTACCAGTGAATTTCACATTGACGGCACATGGGCTAACCCCCGCGTGACCAAGGTGGACTGATGCCGTTTACCGCGGGTACTTTGTTGCGTCGTTGGGTGCTGTGGGTGCTGCTGGTGCTGCTCGTCTTGTCCATGCTCAGCACCTTGGTGTGGTTGGCGGGGCGCTACGAGGTGAGCCAAGTGCAAAGCCGCAGTGAGCGCGATGCCGCTGACGCTGTTGGCGATATTCGCACCGCGCTCACCCGCAACGTACAAAGCTTGCAAGCCCTGCAATTTGCCGACCGCAGCGCTGTGCCGTGGAGCCAAGATGCCGCTGGCCTGTTGCGCGAACACCGCGAGTGGGTGCGTCTTGAATGGCGCGATGCCGATTTGAATTTGTTGGCCGCCGTGGACACCCCGTTTCGCGCGCCGGTCTTTGCGCGCATGGGTCGTCCCGCGCGGCAGCCCGAGATCGTGCAGGCCTGTGGTGTGGCGCGTCGTCAAAGTGGCCCAGGGTATGGGGCCAGCAACTACGTGCCGTTGAACAATGGCTTGGGTTTAGAGATCATGGATTTGTGTTTGCCCGTCATCACCGATGGGCAACTCACGGGTTACACCGTCGCCAGTTACAGCTTGCAAGAGGTGTTGGTGAACATGGTGGGCCCGCAGCTCACGCGCAGCCAAGAGGTGTCGTTCACTGAGGCGGATGGCACGCGTTTGGCCATGCACGGCACACCGCGTCGCGGCTCACGCATTTTCACGGCCAAGCAGTTGCTGGACATTCCGGGCCATGCAATGGTGCTGCGCATGGACAGCTGGCGGGCCGCGCCCGACTTCTTTCCCAACGTCTTGACCGCGTTGGTGACCGCCATGGCGATTGCGCTGGTGACGGTGCTGACCATGCTGGCGCGTGACATGCGCCGACGCCAGCGCGTGGAGCTCGATTTGGCGGATGCCTTGGCGTTTCGCAAGGCCATGGAAGACTCCTTGGTCACGGGCTTGCGTGCGCGTGACAGCCAAGGTCGCATCACGTATGTGAACCCCGCGTTTTGCGAGATGGTGGGGTTTGAGGCCAAAGAGCTGATGGGCCACGGCATTCCCGCGCCGTATTGGCCGCCAGAGATGGTGGACGAATACGGCATGCGTCAAGCCCTGCGCTTGGCGGGCAATGCGCCACCGCGCGAAGGCGTGGAGTCGGTGTTCATGCGCAAAAACGGTGAGCGTTTTGCCGTGTTGATTTTTGAAGCGCCGCTCATCAACGCGACCGGTCAACAAACCGGTTGGATGAGCGCGGTGCTGGACATCAGCGAACAACGCCGCGTGGAAGAGGTCTCGCGCGCCAGTCAAGAACGCTTGCAAGCCACCGCGCGTTTGGCCACCGTGGGTGAAATGGCCTCGCTCTTAAGCCACGAGTTGAACCAACCCTTGGCTGCCATTTCGAGTTATGCCACCGGCAGCTTGAACTTGCTGCAAGATGCCGCGCTGGAAGATGCGCAATTGGCCGAATCGTTGGGCAGCGCCATCCAACGCATTGGCCAACAGGCGGAGCGGGCGGGCAAGGTCATCAAAAGCGTGCATGACTTTGTGCGCCGTCGCGACCAAGCGCGTGAAGCCGTCACCCCGCGTGCGTTGCTGGACGACGTGATGCCGTTGGTCATTTTGCAAGCCCGTAAATTGGGGGTGCGCGTGGACGTGCGCTGCGCCCTTGACCTGCCCGCTGTGTTGTGCGACCGCACCATGGTGGAGCAAGTGCTGCTGAATTTGTCGCGCAACGCCATGCAAGCCATGGGCGACGACACGCCGCACAAAGTGCTGACGCTGTCGGTGCGTCCTGCGGCCTCCAATGCCGTGAGTCGCTGGTTGGAGTTCACCGTGGCCGACGTGGGCGCGGGCATTCCAGAGGCCGTGGCCGAAAAACTTTTCACCCCTTTCTTCACCACCAAAGCTGAGGGCATGGGCTTGGGCCTGAGCTTGTGTCGCACGGTGGTGGAGCAGCACGGTGGCTTTTTGAGCCACCGTGCCAACCAACCTCGCGGCACGGTGTTCAGTTTCACCCTGCCGCAGTCCTGAACGGAGTTATCGCGCATGCAGCCCACCGAAGATGCCTTGGTTTTTATCGTCGACGACGACGCCGGTGTGCGCGAGGCTTTGGCGTGGCTGCTGCGCTCACGCCGTTTGCCCAGCCAGTCGTTTGACAGCGCCGATGCGTTTGCGGCGTTTTTAAACGCGCCAACGAACGGTCCTTGGCGACCCACGCAACCGGGCTGTTTGCTGCTCGATGTGCGCATGCCGGGCATGAGTGGCTTGGCGCTGTTCGAGCAATTGATAGAGCGCCAGTTGCTGGAGGTGTTGCCCGTGATCTTCTTGACGGGGCATGCCGATGTGCCAACGGCGGTGGACTCGGTCAAGCGCGGCGCGTTTGATTTTTATGAAAAACCGTTTTCAGACAACGCCTTGGTCGACCGCATCGAGCAGGCTTTACAGCGTTCGCAACAGACCTTGCAACAGCACCGCCACCGCACCAGCTTGCAACAAAACTTGGCCGATTTGACCGAGCGCGAGCGCGATGTGATGCGCTTGGTGGTCGAGGGCTTGCCCAATAAATTGATCGCCGATCAGCTCGACATCAGTGTGCGCACGGTGGAGGTGCACCGCGCCCGCGTGTTTGACAAGATGGCCGTCAAGTCGGCAGTGGAGTTGGCCAATTTGTTGCGCGGCGATTGACGTGACGCGCGTGCGCCGCGGCGCTTCAGTGCTCGCGTTCCGTGTGGATTGTCGGGGTGGCGTCTTTGGCGCTGTCTGCGGCGGCTTGGTCGAGCGCTGCTTGGTGCTGGGCTTCGGTTTCGCTGCGACCTGAGAACATGGTCCACCACACGATCAGCACCAAGATGCAACCTGCGCCCAGCGCTTCAAGCAAAATCAAGAACATGAAAAAAATCCTATGGCATATGGTGTGGGCTCTGATTGTAGGAAGCTTGGTTTCTTGCAGCACAGGCTCTCGGCTGCGCGTGCCGGTGGACGAATACAGCCGTACGCCGCCGCGGGCTGAGCCCTTGCCAAGCGCGCGCGTAGCGCCCGAGTTGCCTCGTACCACAGGCACGTTGGCAGGCATGCCGGGCACGCCTAATCCGCGCGCCAGTTACCGCAGCCGTTGGGTGCCGGTGTCGTGGGGCGAGGTGCCCGGATGGCAAAACGACGATCTGCAAGACGCGTGGAACGCTTGGCTGCAAAACTGCGAACGCCCGGGCCCTTTATTTGCGCCCCTGTGCCAAAACGTGCGCCAACTCTCCTTGGGTAGCGTGGACGAACGCCGTGTGTGGATGATGAGCCAGCTGCAGCCTTACCGTGTGGAAGCGGCAGACACGGGCTCGGTCGATGGCTTGCTCACCAGTTATTACGAGCCGCTGTTCGATGTGTCGCCCGTTCAACGCCCTGGTTTTGACGTGCCGTTGTACGCCCCGCCAGATGCTTTGAGCGAGGCGCGTCGCAGTGGTCGACCTTGGTTCAGTCGGCAAGAGATTGACACCTCACCCCAAGCCCGTGACGCTTTGCGAGGGCGCGAAGTGGCTTGGCTGGCCGACCCTGTGGATGCGCTGGTGCTGCACATCCAAGGCTCAGGTCGCGTGCGTTTTACAAGCCCCGACGGCAGCGTGCGCGTGGTGCGCTTGGCGTTTGCCGGGGCGAATGAGTGGCCTTACCAAAGCGTGGGACGTTGGTTGCTGGACCGAGGCTTGATTCGCGACGCGTCGTGGCCCGGCATCAAAGCGTGGATTGTGGCGACCCAGCAAACCAACCCCGCTTTGGTGCAAGAGATGTTTTGGAGCAACCCGCGCTATGTGTTTTTTCGCGAAGAAACGCGCACGGGGGCAGAGGCCCGCTTGGGGCCGCGCGGTGCGCAAGGCGTGCCCTTGACGGCGGGTCGTTCCATTGCGGTCGACAAAGATTCCATCCCTTACGGCACGCCCGTGTGGATGGCGTCGGCGGGACCGAATGCGAACTTGCAGCGCTTGGTGTTCGCGCAAGACACAGGCAGCGCCATCGTCGGCGCGGTGCGTGCCGACTACTTTGCGGGCACGGGGCCTGAGGCCGGTGACTTTGCGGGGCGCATGAAACAGCCGTTGCGCCTTTGGGTGCTGTGGCCGAGGTAAGCGCATGTCAATTCAACAGTTCAATGGCGAGTGGATTTCGCAAGAAGACCGCGTGTTGTTTCGCTTCAACACGAGCACGGGCGAAGAGTTCAGTTTTTGGCTGACCCGCATGATGCTCAAAGGTTTGATTCAAGGCGCTCAACATGTGGCGGTCAAAACCCTTGAGAAAACGCACGAGCCCCAAGTGGCGCAGGCGGTGCAATCGTTCCAACAGCAAGCGGTGGCGCAGCAGGCCAATTTTAATGACGCTTACAAACCCGCACCGCAAAAGCCTTTGGGAGAGGCCCCACTGTTGGTGATTGGCTTGGTGATCAACCCACAAGACGATGGACAAACGGCGATTGAGTTACAGCTGATCACCAAAAACAGCGTGAACTTGAAGTTGCCGCCACATGTGCTGCAAATCATGATGACCTTGCTGAACAAGTTGCAAGAACGCGCGGGTTGGGGTGTGGGGTTTGAAGCCCTGCCTCAGCAGGCCGATCAAATTCGTTTGCACTGAGCCTATAAAGTTATTTATTTGAACTATAGTAGTTGTTATTAAAACTTTATGTATTTTTAATTATGAAAAACTTCTCTTGGTGGCTGCGGCTGCCCTAGCCCTCACGGGTTGTGCCGTTCAACGCTTCGATGTGCAGCCTGCCACTCAAGATGCTGCTGCGTACAACGATTCGCAATCGTTCTGGGTGTACGGTGTGGGTCAAACCGAAGAAATTGATGCTGCAAAAGTCTGCGGTGGTGCTAAGAAAGTCCAACGCGTAGAAACGCAAGTGACGGCCGCTAACGCTGCCTTGACTTTTGTGACCTTGGGCATTTATGCACCCCGTCAAATCCGTGTGTTTTGTATCCGTTGATCAAGGATGATTGCTATGAAAAAACTTCTTTTATCTTTGTGCATGGTTGCGATGCTTGGTGCTTGCTCTACACAGACAGCGCTCATCAATGGCAACACGGGCAAGCTCGCCAAGCAAGACATGCAAACATTTTTTGTGCATGGCTTGGGTGAGCAACAGCAAACCATCGATGCCGCTGCCGTCTGCGGTGGCGCTGACAAAGTGGTCAAAGTGGAACGTGTGACGTCATTCGTGAATGGCTTGTTAAGCATGCTCACCAGCAGCATTTACACCCCCTATGACGCTAAGGTGTATTGCCTGTAATTGATTTCTTCGAATCAACGCATGAGCCCAACTGGCAACAGTTGGGCTTTTTTGCTTCTAGATCTTATGTTGATTGAAATGGGTCAACGGCAAGGCCCCGCCCGCTTTCACTTCGCCCAGTGAAAAACTGGTGTGTAAATCTTTCACATGCGGCAGGTTGATCAACACCTCGCGCGCGAATTGGCTGAAGGTGTTCAGGTCACGCGAGACCACTTGCAGCTCAAAGGTGCCCGTTCCGCTGATGTAGTGGCACGACACGATCTCTGGGATTTGGCGAATTGCGGCTTCTAAGACTTGCGTCACATCGCCCGAGTTGCGCTCGGCGTCGAGCCGCACAAAGGCCAATACGCCCAAACCGAGTTTGTGGCGGTTGATTTCTGCACGGTAACCGGTGATGTAGCCCTCTTCTTCCAACACCCGCACGCGCCGCCAACATGGGGCCGCGCTCAAGCCCACGCGCTGCGCGAGTTCGGCGTTGGTCAGCCGTGCATCGCGTTGCAGTTCGCTCAAGATCGCGATATCAAATTTATCGAGTGTCTCCAAGGTAACGCCTTTATCTTTCGTGGTTTCAAAATTTTAGAAAGAATCTTGCGCAAATAGGGCAATTCGGTGAATAAAAAGAACACCTTTATCTGGGGGCGCCCCCTACACTTTGTGACAAATTCAAGAAACCAATGGAGACAGCCATGAACGCACCGCTCCCCGAGCACATTCGCCGCGCCCTCGAAACCGTGACGCTGGACGACAAATACAGCCTCGATGCGGGGCGTGCTTTCATGAGTGGGGTGCAGGCTTTGGTCAAGTTGCCCATGCTGCAGCGCCAACGCGATGCGCTGCAAGGCAAAAACACCGCAGGCTTCATCAGTGGTTACCGTGGTTCGCCCTTGGGCGGTTACGACCAAGCCTTGTGGAAGGCCAAGGATTATTTGAAGGCCCAGCACATCGTGTTTCAACCCGGTGTGAACGAAGAGTTGGCCGCCACGGCCTTGTGGGGCACGCAGCAGTTGGGCTTTGCGCCACCCGGCAGCAATAAGTTTGACGGCGTGTTCGGCATTTGGTACGGCAAAGGCCCCGGTGTGGACCGTTGCTCCGATGTGTTCAAACACGCCAACATGGCGGGCACGACACCTTGGGGCGGCGTGCTGGCGGTGGCGGGAGACGACCACATCGCCAAAAGCTCCACCGCTGCGCACCAAAGCGACCACATTTTCAAAGCCTGCGGCACGCCGGTGTTCTTTCCTGCCAGCGTGCAAGATATTTTGGATTTGGGTTTGCACGGCATCGCCATGAGCCGCTTTTCGGGCGTGTGGTCGGGCATGAAGACGATCCAAGAAATTGTGGAATCCAGCGCCACGGCGGTGATCGACCCTGAGCGCGTGAACATCGTGATTCCTGAGTTTGAAATGCCTGCAGGCGGCATTCACATTCGCTGGCCCGACGATGCCCTCAGCCAAGAGGCGCGCTTGTTTGATTACAAGTGGTACGCGGCTTTGGCCTATGTGCGCGCCAACCGTTTGAACTACAACGTGATCGAGGGGCAAAACGACCGCCTCGGTTTGATCGCCAGCGGCAAAGCCTTCAACGACACGCGTCAAGCCTTGCTCGATTTGGGGCTCGACGATGACACTTGCCGACGCATTGGCATTCGCCTGCACAAAGTGGCCGTGGTGTGGCCGCTGGAGGCGCAGCTCACGCGTGAGTTCGCCACGGGCTTGCAAGAGATTTTGGTGATCGAAGAGAAGCGTCAGGTCATTGAGTACCAGCTCAAAGAAGAGCTGTACAACTGGCGCGCCGATGTGCGTCCGGTGGTGCTGGGCAAGTTCAACGAGACGAGCGAAGGCGGTGGCGAGTGGTCCATGCCCAATCCCAAAGACAACACCTTGTTGCGTGCCAATGCCGACTTGAATCCCTCGTTGATCGCCAAGGCGATTGCCCAGCGCGTGCTCAAACTCGGTGTGGACGCCGACATCACGGCCCGCATCAACGCGCAGTTGGCCATCATCACCGCCAAAGAACAGGCGATGACCACGGTGGAAGTCAAGGCCGACCGTCAGCCTTGGTTCTGCTCGGGTTGCCCGCACAACACCAGCACCAAGGTGCCCGAAGGCTCGCGCGCCATGGCCGGTATCGGCTGCCACTTCATGACCTTGTGGATGGACCGCAGCACCTCGGGTTTCACGCAAATGGGCGGCGAAGGCACGCCTTGGGTGGGGCAGCAACCGTTTGTGAACGACGCACACATTTTTGCCAACATCGGTGACGGCACGTACTTCCACAGCGGCATCTTGGCCATTCGCCAAAGCGTGGCGGCGGGGGTGAACATCACCTACAAAATTTTGTACAACGACGCCGTCGCCATGACCGGCGGTCAGCCTGTGGGCGAGCGCCCTGAAGGGCACAGCACCTTGCAAATCGCGCAAAGCATGAAAGCCGAGGGGGCACAACGCATCGTCATCGTGACCGACGAGCCTGAGAAATACGAAGGCGCCGATTTGGTGAGCGGTGTGGACGTGTTTCACCGTGATGAGTTGGACCGCATTCAGCGCGAGATGCGTGAGATCAAAGGTTGCACGGTCATCATTTACGACCAAACCTGCGCCACAGAGAAACGCCGCCGTCGCAAACGCGGCACGATGGTGGACCCCGCCGTGCGCGTGCTCATCAACGAACTCGTGTGCGAAGGCTGTGGCGACTGCGGCGTGCAAAGCAATTGCTTGAGCGTCGAGCCTTTAGAAACCGACTTTGGCCGCAAGCGCACCATCAACCAAAGCACCTGCAACAAAGACACCAGTTGTCTGAAAGGCTTTTGCCCCAGCTTTGTCACCGTGGAAGGCGGTCAGCTGAAGAAGAAGGCCAAAGGCGTGTCAAAAATTGCCATGCCAGAGGTGGCATTGCCCACGCCCATCTTGCCCAACACCGCGCACGCATGGGGCATGGTGGTGGCGGGGGTGGGTGGCACGGGCGTCATCACCATCGGTCAGTTGTTGGGCATGGCGGCGCACATGGAAGGCAAGGGCATCGTCACGCAAGACTCAGCGGGCTTGGCCCAAAAAGGCGGCGCCACTTGGAGCCATGTGCTGATTGCGGACAACCAAGAGGCGATTCGCACCACACGGGTCAGCATGGCCGCGGCCGACTTGATCATCGGTTGCGACCCCATCGTCTCTGCCGGTAAAGAAACGTTGCAGCGCATGTTGGCTGGGCGCACGCATGTGGCCTTGAATGCGCACAGCACACCCACCGCCGCGTTTGTGAAAAACACCGACTGGCAAAACCCTGCCGACCAATGCTTGGCCGACATCGCGCAGACGGTAGGTGTCGAGGGCGTGAGCGCGTTTGATGCCAACCGCGTTTCTTTGCAGGCGCTGGGTGACAGCATTTACATCAACCCCATGTTGCTGGGCTACGCCTGGCAAAAGGGCTGGGTGCCTCTGGGGCTGGAGGCGCTGATGCGCGCCATTGAACTCAACAACGTGGCGATCGAGCAAAACAAGGCGGCGTTTACGTGGGGCCGTCACTGTGCGCACGACCTTGTGGGCGTGAATGCGCTGGTTGACGCCTCGCAAAACCCCGCCCAAGTGGTGCAGTTCCATGCCCGCCCTAACGTGGATGCCATCGTTGACCAACGCGTGGCCTTCCTCACCGATTACCAAAATGCGGCCTACGCTCAAACGTACCGCACGGCGGTGGAGCGTGTGCGTGCGGCCGAAGCGCCCTTGCAAAAAACCAGCTTGACCGAAGCCGTGGCGCGAAACCTGTTCAAGCTCATGGCCTACAAAGACGAGTACGAAGTGGCCCGTTTGCACACCGATGCCGCGTTTTTGCAAAAGATCAACGGCATGTTTGAGGGCGATTTCAAAGTGAATTACCACTTGGCTCCGCCCTTGATCGCCAAGACCAACGCCAAAGGCGAGTTGCAAAAGCAAAAGTTTGGCCCCTTCATGTTGACCGGTTTCAAATTGCTCAAGCACCTCAAAGGCTTGCGCGGCACGGCGTTCGATGTGTTTGGCAACACCGAAGAGCGCCGCACCGAGCGCGCCTTGATCGGCGACTACCAAGACAGCATCGATCAAGTGCTCGCCAAACTCAGCGCGGACAACCACGCGCTGGCGATGGACATTGCCCGAGTACCAGAGCAAATCAAGGGCTTTGGCCACGTCAAAGCCCGTCATTTGGCGGCCGTGCGTGGCAAGTGGGCAAGTTTGATGGGCGCTTGGCAGGGTTAATCCCCGTTACACCCCTGCCGCATACAATCCGCGATTGGCCCGTTCAGGCGTTTTGCACCTTGGCGGGAGTCCTTCTTATTGGAGTTCGATCGTGTTGATTTCTTCTGCTTTTGCTCAAACCGCCCCTGCCGCCGCTGCCGGTGGCGACATCATGTCTTCCCTCACCGGCATGTTGCCTTTGGTGTTGATGTTTGTGGTCTTGTACTTCGTGATGATTCGTCCCCAGATGAAGCGTCAAAAAGAACACAAAGCCATGATCGACGCGCTCGCCAAAGGTGACGAAATCGCCACCGCTGGCGGCTTGCTCGGCAAGGTCACCAAACTCGGCGACAACACCCTCAGCTTGGAAGTTTCTCCTGGCGTGGAAGTGCAATTGCAGCGTACCGCTGTGGTGCAAGTGTTGCCTAAAGGCACAGTCAAGTAATCACTGATAACGAAGCGATCATGAACCGTTACCCGTTTTGGAAATACGCGATCATCGTGATCGCTTTGTTGATTGGCAGCATCTACACGCTGCCTAACTTTTTTGGTGAAGCGCCTGCCGTTCAAGTGAGCGCAGGCAAGCCCGGCATCAAAGTGGATGCCGCGGTTCAGGCGCGTGTGGAGGAGGCCCTAAAGGCCGCCAACCTCACGCCTGAGGTGTTGACTTTGGACAATGGTTCGCTCAAAGCCCGCTTTGATAACACCGACACCCAGCTCAAAGCCAAAGACGCCATTCAGCACGCCTTGGTGCCTGACGCCAACGACCCTGCGTATGTGGTGGCCTTGAACCTCTTGGCCCGTTCCCCTGCTTGGCTGACCAGCTTGGGCGCATCGCCCATGTATTTGGGCTTGGACTTGCGCGGTGGTGTGCACTTCATGTTGCAAGTGGACATGCCTGCAGCCTTGACCAAAAAAGCCGAATCCTTAGCCGGTGACATTCGCACCGGCTTGCGCGAGAAAAACGTGCGCCACAGCGGTATCAGTCGCAATGGCCAAACCATTGAAATTCGCTTTCGTGACATGGCCACCTTGGAATCTGCCCAGCGCGTGATTCAAGACCAGTTTGCCGATTTGCAAACGACCAGCGCACCCGATGGCGCTGACTTCAAGCTCACCGCGGTCATCAACCCCGTGGCGGCCAAGCGCGTGCAAGAGCAAGCGATCAAGCAAAACATCACCACCTTGCACAACCGGATCAACGAGTTGGGCGTGGCCGAGCCCGTGATTCAGCAGCAAGGCACCGACCGCATCGTGGTGCAACTGCCTGGCGTGCAAGACACGGCCAAGGCCAAAGACATCTTGGGCCGCACGGCCACGCTGGAAATCCGCATGGTGGACGACAGTGCTGAAGCCCGCAGCGCCGAACTCAGCAACGGCCCTGTGCCGTTTGGCACCGAGCGCTTTTTGGAGCGCAGCGGCCAAGCTGTCATCGTGAAAAAGCAAGTCATCTTGACCGGCGAAAACCTCACCGACGCACAACCCGGCTTTGACACCCAAAACCAAGAAGCAGCCGTGCATTTGACGCTTGACGCCAAAGGCGCGCGCATCTTCAAAGACGTGACGCGTGAAAGCGTGGGCAAGCGCATGGCTATTTTGCTGTTTGAAAAAGGCAAGGGCGAAGTCGTCACAGCGCCTGTGATTCGCAGCGAAATCGGCGGTGGCCGTGTGCAAATTTCGGGTCGCATGAGCACCGTGGAAGCCAACGACACCGCGCTGCTGCTGCGCGCTGGCTCGCTGGCTGCACCGATGGAAATCATCGAAGAACGCACCATTGGCCCAAGCCTCGGGGCTGAAAACATCGCCAAAGGTTTTGACTCGGTCACCTGGGGCTTTGTGGCCGTGACGGCCTTCATGTGTGTGTACTACATGCTGTTTGGCCTGTTCTCCAGCGTGTCGCTGGCCGTGAACTTGTTGCTCTTGGTGGCGGTGCTGTCCATGTTGCAAGCCACGCTCACCTTGCCCGGCATGGCCGCGATGGCCTTGGTCTTGGGTATGGCGATTGACGCCAACGTGCTGATCAACGAACGCGTGCGCGAAGAGTTGCGCAACGGTGCCTCGCCCCAGTCGGCCATCCATGCCGGTTACGACCGCGCTTGGGCCACCATCCTCGACTCCAACGTCACCACCTTGATTGCTGGCTTGGCTTTGTTGGCCTTTGGCTCGGGCCCCGTGCGCGGTTTTGCCGTGGTGCATTGCTTGGGCATTTTGACCAGCATGTTCTCGGCCGTGTTCTTCTCGCGTGGCTTGGTCAACGTTTGGTATGGCCGCCAAAAGAAATTGCAAAGCGTGTCTATCGGCACCGTGTGGCGCGCTTGATCGCGTCGCTCTAAGAAAGAAATTGCGTCATGGAATTTTTCAAAATCCGTAAAGACATCCCGTTCATGAAGAATGCGGTGGCGTTTAACGCCATTTCGTTCATCACGTTCTTGGCGGCGGTGTTCTTCTTGTTCAACCGTGGCTTGCATTTGTCGGTCGAGTTCACGGGCGGCACGCTGATGGAAGTCAGCTACGGCCAACCCGCCGACTTGAACGTGGTGCGCGACCAAATCGCCAAGCTCGGCTTGAACGACGTGCAAGTGCAAAACTTTGGCACCGCCCGCGACGTGATGATCCGCATGCCTGCGGTCAAAGGCCAGAGCTCAGCCCAGCAAAGCGAGCAAGTGCTGACTGCTTTGAAAAGCATCGATGCCAATGTGCAGCTGCGCCGCACGGAGTTTGTCGGACCGCAAGTGGGCGACGAGTTGGCTGCTGACGGCCTCAAGGCCTTGGCCTTTGTGGTCATCGGCATCATGATTTATTTGGCCATGCGCTTCGAGTGGAAGTTTGCGGTGGCTGCCATCATCGCCAACTTGCATGACGTGGTCATCATCTTGGGCTTCTTCGCGTTCTTCCAGTGGGAGTTTTCGCTGCCCGTGCTGGCGGCGGTGCTGGCCGTGCTGGGTTACTCGGTGAACGAGTCGGTGGTGATTTTTGACCGTATCCGCGAGAACTTCCGCCGCTACCGCAAGATGGACACGGTCGAAATCATCGACAACGCCATCACCTCCACCATCAGCCGCACCATCATCACACACGGCTGTACGCAGCTCATGGTGTTGTCGATGCTGTTGTTCGGTGGCGCCACCCTGCACTACTTTGCGCTGGCGCTGACCATCGGTATCTTGTTTGGCATTTACTCATCGGTGTTCGTGGCCGCAGCCATTGCGATGTGGTTGGGCATTCAGCGCGAAGATTTGATCAAGGCACCCGTCAAAGCCGCGGGCGATCCTGACGACGAGAACTCAGGCGCGGTGGTTTAAGCCCACCCTTATCTTGAGTCTATTGGCCACGCTTTTGCGTGGCTTTTTAGTTGGAGTCTTTGGACGATGTTGTATTTGAAGTGCACCGCTGACATTCAAAAGCTTGTCGGGCTTCGGCAAGAAAATTTATCAATGGCAGCTGACGACGGCGCACTTCTGGGTAACTGGTATGTGCATCGATTTCCCATTTCTAGGCGTAAAGCGCTTGTCTTTATGAGCGAGACCACCTTTTTGTCATTCATCTTGCTCCAAGGTAAGAGGGCCGTCACCCTAGACACGTTGCCGACTATGTTGCTCGCAGGTCTTGAGCAATTGTTGGTGATGCGAGGCATTCCCCAAGAGGCGGTTGATCGTGCTTTTTTGCATTACCAAGAAGGCCGCTTCTCAAAAACGGACAGCCGTTCAGCGTTGGGAACGCTCAATGACATCGTTTTTCGCTACCAGTGGATGATCGATCACGCGGGGGGTTTAGACGCGTGCGACCTGACAGACATCATCATGCGCATCAACGAAACACCCCATTCACGCTTGGGGTGTGATTCTTGGGACGCTGTACAAGCCAAGCTGTTGAGGCTTTGCTGAAGACGCAGTGAGCGTCAGTGCGCGACGCGATCCGCGTCGTCGCACAACTCGTCTAGCACCAAGGCGTCGGGCTCTAAGCCGATGCTCCAGTACACCATGAGCACGATGATTTTCAGGTCATCCAAATCAATGGGCTGGGTGGCCGCGGCCATGGCGCGATCGAGCACGATTTCGCGCATGTGAGGTGACAACACTTCGGCGGTTTCTAAAAAGCGAATAAAGCCTAAGCACGCCGCACCCAAACGGTCTTGCTCGGCCACCGAATACACGCGCAGGCTCTGCGCCGATTCGGTGTGGTGTTCGGGCGACGATTGGCTGATGTCGATCAACTCGGTGTTGTGCGAGGCGATGTTCAGGCCATCCAACCATTGCAGCGCCTGCGAAATATCGTCCGCTTCAAAGCCTACGGCGCTGAGTTTGCGGCCCAGCTGCTGCAGCTCTGGACACGCATCACCGTGCCAGTAGTTTTCGTAGACATAGACGAGCACTTCAAACATGGTTTCAATATAACTGCTTTGTTGCCGCTGCTTTAGTCGGTTCCCATGCGGTCACTTGAATTAACGTGTGGCGGCCAGTTTGAGTGCGTTTTCTAAGCTGAGTTTTCCATGACCGAAGATGGGATCAACCCCTGTGAAATCGGGTTTGCCATCGTTGTTCATGTCTTTGTCTGCCGATTCGAGAATGATGCCCACGATCTCGGTCGATGTCAGTTGGGGGTGTTTTTGCTTCAGGATGGCGGCGACGCCCGCGACGCGCGGTGCCGCGAATGAGGTGCCTTGTACGCTGGATGACAGCCCTGTGTCGCCAGAGGCCAGGATGTATCGATCCGCTAAAAAACCAGCGCTGGTGGAGTAGAGGGCCATGCGCTGTGCGCCTACAGGTCCGGTCAGTGCGCCTACAACGAGGGTGGAGTCGCGGGTTTCAGGCTGGGTGGCCATGGCCACTGCCATGGCATTGCAACCATTCAAGTTGGTGTCGTTGCAAGGTGCACCGCTGTTGCCAGCGGCCACGGTGATGACGGCATCGGAGATTTGTGGCATCGGAAATTTCTGAATCACGGCCAGCACTTCTGCGGCAGTTTTTCCGGAGGTTGGAATGTCTGAGCCTAGGCTCAAGTTGATCGCCAGCGGCAGGCTGGAGCCTACGCTGCTGCGCAAATGACCATGAATGCTGGCCCATGTGGTGGCAATGTCTTGTGAGGCAGACAAATCGACGTTGCGTTGCAGCACCATTGCTTGCGCGGCAACGCCTGGAATGGCCTGTATGTCCAAGGTTGCCTTCAGCGTGCTGATTGGGGCTGCGGTTTGGAAGGTGTTCGGACACGTCAGTTTGAGGGTCTCGGCGGTGATGGTGCAAGCGATCAGGTCAGCATTGCTAGGGGCAACATTGGTCAGAGTCCTGAGCATCGTTTCGCTAGCCCGCGTGCCGCCCGCAATGTCCGAGACCAATTGACCATGGCTAAATTCAATGGGCATTTCGTAGGACAGTTTGTAAATGGCGGCATAACTGTTGATGCCTTCCCTGTATGTGAGTTTGCGCTGGATGTTCGGGAACGACACGGTCGCCGTCAGTGTGGGGCTGAAATCGTCAATCACCATGATCGTCACGCCTTGGCCTGTGGCCCCGTCGATGACGCCGACATCGCTGAGGTGGGCTTTGGCACCGTATTCCAATTTCTTGGTGAGGGCTTCAAAGGTCGTTGTGCCATTGTCTGTGGTCACGGTGGCGCTGTCGAACGTCAAGGCGGCGTTGGCTGCTGCATTGAGCGTTTCGTTTTGGGCCTGAGGCTCAGACCCACCGCCGCCACAGCCTGTCAGCAGGGCTGTTGTCGCGCACAGCGTTGCGATGAGAGACAGTTGGCTCGGAGTTTTTGATGAATTAAATGAAAAATGCACGTTTATATACCTCTATGTATTACTTAAATGTTAATTAATTCTACTTTGTAGAAAAGTTAATATTTATGCAAAGTAATACAAAAAGGTAATTTTGTTGGTTTTCTGATGAATTGGTGATGCCCTAGGCTTGACCTAGGCGCTGAAACAAACCGCCCGGCAAGCGGCCAATCAGTCCATCGAGTTCGAGCGTCAAGAGCTGCGCTTGCAGGCTGGCCGTGTCAATGCCGCAACGCGCTTGCAGGGCGTCCAAGCTGACGGGGCCGTAGCCCATGTGCGGCAAAAGTGGGTGTTCATTGGCGTCTTGGTTTTGGGCATCTTCGGATTCAGCGGTACTTCGCGCCTCGTCAAACAGTGACGTTTGTTTTTGCAGCTGTAGCTCTTCCAACACGTCTTGTGCGTTCTCCACCAACTTGGCGCCTTGGCGGATCAGCGCGTGGCAGCCGTGCGATTGGGTGGCGTGGATGGACCCTGGAATGGCCAACACTTCGCGCCCCAAATCAAGCGCCAAGCGTGCCGTGATGAGTGAGCCCGATTGCAAGGCTGCCTCCACCACCAAGGTGCCCAAACCCAGCGCAGCGATGAGGCGGTTGCGTTTGGGAAAGTTCGCGGGCAGCGGTGCCGTGCCCAAGTGGTACTCGCTCAGCAACAGGCCGCGTTGTGCGATGTTGTAGGCCAGCGTCTGGTGCTGGCGCGGGTACACGCGGTCTAGGCCGGTGCCCACCACCGCCACCGTGTGCCAATGGTCGCCAGCGCCGCGCGACTGCGCGCCTCGCAGCGCGCCCAGGTGTGCCGCGCCGTCCACGCCCAAGGCCAAACCCGAGACCACACACAGGCCCGCTGCGGCCAAGGCTTCGCCAAATTGCGCGGCTGTTTGCGCGCCCTGAGGCGTCGGGTTGCGGCTGCCGACAATGGCCACGGCGGGCCCCAAGGTGGCCTCCAACTGGCCTTGTGCGTAGACCATCAACGGCGGGTCAGGCAGTTGCAACAAAGCAGCGGGGTAATGCGCGTCGCCCAAGGTCCACACCGCGTGGCCGTGGGTGTCGGGTTGCTGGGCCAGCCATTGCTGGGTGCGCACACATTGCACGGCGAGTTCATTGGGCTCGCTCAACAGCGCCAAGGCCTGCTTGGCGGTGACCACTTGGCGCAACGCCGCCTCGCTCTGGGCAAACACCGCTTGCGGACTGCCAAAGGCGGCCAGTAAGCGTCGCGCGGCATCGTTGCCCACGCCGTCGCTCAAGCTCAAGCGCAGCCAAGCGCGCAATTCGTCTTTGGTCAGGGGTGTGGGGTGCATGCGGGTCTCCTTGTGGTGTGAAAACCATTGTGCGGAGCGAGGTTTTCAATAGACATGCGCGCAGGTCGAAAATTTCAAAAGCAGAGACAATAGGCGCATGCCCAAGTTAGACATTCTTCGATTCCCCGACCCCAAACTTCACACCGTGGCCAAGCCCGTGGCTGAGGTGGATGCGCGCATCCGCACCCTCATCGCCGACATGCTGGAGACCATGTACGACGCCAACGGCATCGGCTTGGCAGCGACCCAAGTCGACGTGCATGAGCGCTTGGTGGTGATTGACGTTTCGGAAAAACGCAACGAGCCCATGGTGCTCATCAACCCCGAAATCACTTGGATGGGCGACGAGCGCGTCAAAGGTGAAGAGGGCTGCTTGTCAGTGCCTGGCATTTACGACGGCGTGGAGCGTGCCACCCAAGTCAAAGTCAAAGCCATGGACGGCGATGGCCAAGTGCGCACCATCGAGGCCGAGGGCCTGTTGGCGGTGTGCGTGCAGCATGAGTTGGACCATTTGTTGGGCAAGGTGTTCGTGGAATACCTCTCGCCCTTGAAGCGCACCCGCATCAAAACCAAATTGCTCAAATCTGCGCGCGACGACGCCTAAGCCAAAGGTCTTTCATGCGCGTTATTTTTGCGGGCACGCCCGAATTTGCTGCCGTGGCTTTGGCCCAGATCTTGGCCGCAGGCCACGAGGTGGCCTTGGTGTTGACGCAACCCGACCGCCCCGCCGGTCGCGGCATGAAGCTGCAAGCTTCGGCGGTCAAGCAACTGGCCCTGCAACACAACATCCCCGTCGCCCAGCCTTTGAGCTTGCGTTTGGATGGCAAATACCCCGACGATGCAGCCCAGGCCCAGGCCGCCATTGCAGCCGCCAACGCCGACGTGATGGTGGTCGCCGCCTATGGCCTCATCTTGCCGCAATGGACGCTCAGCGCCCCGCGTTTGGGTTGCCTCAACATCCACGCCTCGTTGCTGCCACGCTGGCGTGGCGCAGCACCGATTCACCGTGCCATTGAAGCAGGTGACGCGCAAACCGGCGTGGTCATCATGCAAATGGATGCGGGTTTGGACACGGGCGACATGCTCTTGACCGGCGTGCTCGACATCGCCGCGCAAGACAGCACCGCCACCCTGCACGACCGCTTGGCCGAGCTCGGCGGCGCGTTGGTGGTGCAGGCCTTGGCGGATGCGCAGGCGGGGCAACTCAAGCCCGTGAAGCAACCGAGCGAGGGCGTGACGTACGCCCACAAAATTGAAAAAGCCGAGGCCGCTGTGAACTGGCGTGACGCGGCCTCCACCATGGACCGCCGCGTGCGTGCGTTCAACCCCTTTCCTGCGGCTGCCGCGCAACTCAATGGCGAAGTCATCAAGTTGTGGCGCGCGGTGCCTGAGGCGTCAAGCAGCGCCGTCAACGTCGTGCCGGGCACGGTGCTCAGCGCCGATGCACAAGGCGTTCGCGTGGCTTGTGGTGACGGCGTGCTGTGTGTCACCGAGTTGCAACGTGCGGGCGGCAAGCGCTTGGCGGCTGCCGAGTTTTTGCGCGGATTCCCTTTGAGCGCCGGCCAACAATTCGACCTCACGACCGCTTGACCCCGCCATGATGTTTCTCAGCCCCAAGCTCTATCGCCATCCTGAATTCAAAATCGGTTTGCGCGAGCTGGCACCCCAAGCGATGGGCGTGGCCGCCTGGGGGTTGATGACCGGCGTGGCCATGGTCAAGTCGGGCATGAGCATTTTTGAATCGGTGTTCATGACCTTGGTGGTGTTTGCGGGCAGCTCGCAGCTGGCGTCCATTCCGCTCATCGTGGCCGGTGCGCCTGCTTGGGTGATCTTGGCCACGGGTTTTTGTGTGAACTTGCGCTTTGTGGTGTTCAGCTTGCACCTGCGCCCGCACCTGATTCACTTGCCGCGTTGGGAGCGTTTGATGCACGCCTATGTCACGGCGGACATCAGCTACGTGCTGTTCACCAAACGGTTTCACCAGCCCGGCGCCACGCCTGAGCAGCGCCGCGCCCAAGAGGCCTATTTGGCGGGCAGTGATTGTTTGAATTGGAGCAGTTGGATGCTGGCCAGTTTGATCGGCATCGCCTTGGCCAATTGGATTCCCCCCGCTTGGGGTTTGGGCTTTGCGGGCATTTTGTGCTTGGTGGGCGTTCAGTGTTCGCTGGCCAGCTCGCGTTTGCGCATCGTCTCGGCGGCGGTGGCGGGCGTGGCAGCCGTGGTGGCCTATGCCCTGCCCTTGAAACTCAACATCGTGGTGGCCATCGCGGTGGCCGTGGTCTTGTGCTTGACGCTGGAGCGTTTCAAGCCCGTCAACGCGACAGGAGCCCAAGCATGAACGGCACCGATCTGTGGAGCTTGGCGGTCATCGCAGGCTTGGCCGTGGTGACGGTGCTGACGCGCAGCTTCTTTTTCTTGTCGAACAAACCGTGGCATTTGCCGCATTGGGCGCAACGCGGTTTGCAATACGCGCCGATTGCCGCTTTGTCGGCGGTGGTGGTGCCTGAAATTGTGATGAGCCAAGGCCAACTCATCACCACTTGGCAAGACGCTCGGTTGTTTGCCGCTGCGGCAGGCGCCTTGATTTATGTGGCCAAGCGCAATGTGCTCTTGACCATCTTGGGTGGCATGGCGGTGTATTTGCCGCTGCACCTTGGGCTTGGGTTTTAGTACGTCGAGCGACCACCGGTGATGTCAAACACCGAGCCGGTGGTGAACGAGCAGTCTTCACTGGCTAGCCAAGCCACCATGGCGGCGATTTCTTCCACTTCCACGAAGCGGCCCATGGGGATCTTGCCGAGCATGTAGGCAATGTGCGCTTCGGTCATTTGCGCAAACATCGCGGTGCGTGCCACAGCGGGCGTGATGGCGTTGACCAGTACCCCTTTGGTCGCCACTTCTTTGGCCAGCGATTTGGTCAGTGCAATCACACCGGCTTTGGACGCGCTGTAGTGGCTGGCATTGGGGTTGCCTTCTTTGCCCGCAACAGAGGCGATGTTGATGATGCGACCCCAGCCGCGCTCAATCATGTGCGGGGTCACGGCACGGCACGTCAGGTAAGGCGCAATCAGGTTGACTTCAATCACACGGCGCCACACCTCGGGGTCGAGCTCCCACGTGGTGGCATTGCCGCCGGTGATGCCCGCGTTGTTCACCAAGATGTCGATGCGTCCCAAGTCTTTGACAGTTTGGGCGGTGGTGGCTGCCACCGCAGCGTCGGAGGTGAGCTCCACCACGTAGCCGCTGATGGGCCCGAGTTCGCTCAACAGCGCCTTGGCCTCGTTGATCTTGGCCCCGTCGATGTCCCACATCACCACGGACGCGCCAGAGCGCAGCAGGCGTTCGCAGGTGGCAAAGCCAATGCCTTGGGCACCGCCGGTGACGACCGCCACGCGGCCTTGTAAATCGATCTGGTTCATGCTTTGTATCCTTTCAGAGCTTGTGCCGCATTGGGGCCCGATTGGGTGTCGGCGATGTATTGGCGAATGATGTCGTCAAAAGTTTTTTCAGCGAACAGGCCCAGCTTGTTGGCGCGCACCGAGCTGGACCCTTTGGGCCAGCGCGACACGATGCCCGCGATGGTTTCGTTGCGTTCAAACGTGACGCGGGCGCGCACTTCTGGGCCTGCCACGCGGGCCAATGCGTCAAGCATTTCTTGCACGGTCACGTTCAAGCCGGGCAAGTTCAAGGCGGTGCGACCGCCGTAGGCCTCACGCGAGCACTCAAACACGGTGATCAAACCTTCCACAGTGGCACGCGGTGAGGTGACGGGGTGCGACACCTCAGGCGACACGGGGCACACCGAGGGCTCGCCCGCCAAAGGCTCGCGGATGATGCCGCTGAAAAACGAAGACGCCGCGCCGTTGGGCTTGCCGGGGCGTACGGTGACCGTCATCAAACGTGCGCTGCGGCCATCGATGTAGCCCTTGCGCGTGTAGTCGGCCACCAAGTGTTCGCAGATGTGTTTTTGTGCGCCATAGGAGGTTTGTGGCGTAGGCAGCGTGTCGTCGCCCACCACGTCGGGCATGGGCACGGCGTCATCCGGGCCAAACACCGCCACTGAGCTGGAGAACACCAAGCGCGCAGGCGCTGCGCCACCTTGCACGCGTGAGCGCAGTGCGTCGAGCAAGGCGCGGGTGCTGTCGAGGTTGGAGCGCAAGCCCAACTCAAAGTCGGCCTCACATTCACCCGACACGGCCGATGCCAAATGGAACACACCGTCCACCGCCTCGTGTGCCAAGGCTTGGCAATGGTCGAGCAGGGGGCCCGTTTTGACCAACACGCGGGGGTCGGCCGCCAAATCAGCGGGCGCTGGAAACTGGTCAGCCAAGATGATTTGGCTGATGGCTTGGCCGTTCAATTGGCCGCGAGCCAGCAGGGTGCGGGCCAAACGGGCGCCAATAAAACCAGCACCGCCGGTGATCAATAAACGCATGGGTCAACTCTTTCGTTCAAGGGGTGGAGGCAGCACGCGCCGCTTTGGGCGCACGCAAGGAAGCAGCAGGAAGTGCCAACGACGGCAATTTCTTTTTGGACACCAAAACCATTTCAATGTCTTCGCGGGCACTGTCGATCAGTTTGAGCACCGCACGCTCGGCCTTGTCGGGTTCGCCGGCAATCACGGCGTCGAGCACGGCGCGGTGCAGCGGCAGCGACTGTGCGGGGCCATTGGGCTTGGTGGTGGTGATTTCAAAGCTGGTGCGCAGCAAGGCGCCAATGGCTTTGCTCATTTGCACCACCATGCGGTTGTGACACGCTTTGAGTAAGCCTTGATGGAACAACAAATCGTAGGTCACGTAGTCGCCGCCAAATTCGATGGCGTGTTTCATGCCCGCATAAGCCGCTTCGACTTCGGCCAAATCTTCGGGCGTGGCGCGTTCGGCGGCCAAGCGCACCGCAGCGGGCTCGACCACGCGGCGCAGGTCTTGCAGGTCGCGCAAAAACTCGCGCGTCAGGCCGATCTTGGATTGCCAAGCCACCACATTGGGGTCAAACCAATTCCATTGGTCCGAGGGCAGCACGCGTGTGCCCACTTTGGGGCCGGTGCTGACCAAACCTTTGGCGACCAGCGACTTGACGGCTTCGCGCACCACCGTGCGGCTGACGCCGAGTTCGGTGCACAGCACCGTCTCTGGCGGCATGGAGGCGCCCGGTGCGTAGTGGCCCGACACGATGGCCTCGCCCAACAAATCGAGCGTGTGGCCGAGCATGTTTTTGATGGCCATGTGGGTTTATCCGCGCACGAACAACGTGACCAAGGGTTGGTTGCCCACTTGACGGCTCCAATGGCCGTGCACCTTCTCATCAAAGGTGGCACCGGCGGGCAGCAAGTCTTCGGAGTAGAAATGTTCGCCGGGGCTGAACACGCGCGAGCTGCCGTCTTGCAAGCCAATTTCCATGTGACCGCTCAAGATGAACACCCATTGCGCGTGATCGCTGCAATGGAAGGTGCTGCGAAAGCCCACGGGGCTGTGGCGCAACTGGTAGCCGCCGCTGCTCATGAGTTGCGACAAACGTGCTTGGGGCTTGCCTTCGGTCAGGGCGATGGGCTCGTCGCGAAAACGCGCGCAGCCATCGGTGTCGGTGAAGAGAATGGTTTTTGTAAATGTGGTCATGAGGCTACTTTATCCGCGCCGAAGTTGATCTGAACTTTCATGGCTTGGCTCTTGTCGCTGGCCAGCTCAAAAGCTTGGGTGGCTTGATCGAAATCAAGCACATGTGAGATCACAGGGCGACCGTCGATCAAGCCTTCGTTGAGGAAGCGCACCGCCACGGCAAACTCTTCGTGGAAGCGGAAGGTGCCACGCAGCTCCAGCTCTTTGCCCACCAGTTGGTTCAGCGGCAGGGTCGAGTCACCGCCGAGGCCAATGCTCACGATCACGCCGCGTGGGGTCACCACATCGAGGCCGCTGCGCAAGGCTTTGTCGTTGCCTGAGGCTTCAAACATCACATCGAACACGCCTTTGTTGGCTGCGAACGGGGCCAAGCCATCGGGTGTGGTGGCGAGGTTGATGGTGTCATCGGCGCCCATGGCGCGTGCGCATTCGAGGGGCTTGTCGGCCACGTCGACGGCCACGATGCGTGCCGCACCGGCACGGCGCAGGCCTGCAATCAAGAGCGCGCCAATGGGGCCGCAGCCGGTGACCAGCACTTGCTTGCCAAACACCGAACCAGCCCGTTGGATGGCATGCAAACCGACCGACAAAGGTTCAGCCAGCGCCGCGAGTGACAAGCTCAGGTTGTCGCTGAGTTTGTGTGCCTGTGAGGCATCAATCACCAGCGATTCGCGGAACGCGCCTTGGATGTGCGGGAAGCGCATGGCGCTGCCGTAAAAACGCATGTCCAAGCAATGGTTTTGATGGCCTTTTTGACAATACTGGCACACGCCGCAAGGGCGCGAGGGCGAGATGGCAATGCGTTGGCCGGGGGCAAAGTTTTTCACTTCAGCGCCCACCGCGCTGACGATGCCCGACACCTCGTGGCCCAGCACCATGGGCTCTTTGATGCGCACGGTGCCAAAGCCGCCGTGGCGGTAGTAATGCAAATCAGAGCCGCAAATGCCGCCGTAGGCCACGCGCACGGCGAGTTGCTGGGGACCGAGGGCGTCAGTGTTAGAAATGTTGACGTTGACAGCGTCGAGACGCAAGTCTTCAGGGGCGTGGCAAACGATGGCTTTCATGGGTGTTCCTTAGAGCTGTGCCGTGACGCCGCCATCCACATAGAGGATGTGGCCGTTCACAAAGGTGGAGGCGTCGCTGGCCAAGAACACGGCCGCACCGGCGAGTTCTTCCACATCGCCCCAGCGACGGCTGGGTGTGCGGTTGGTCAGCCACGCGCTGAAGGTGGCGTCGTTCACCAGCTTTTCATTGAGTTCGGTTTTGAAGTAACCCGGGCCAATGCCGTTGACGTTCAGGCCTAACGGACCCCAGTCAATCGCCATGCCTTTGGTCAACATCTTCAAGGCGCCTTTGCTGGCCATGTAGGGCGAAATGCCAGGGCGACCCAGCTCGCTTTGCACCGAGCAAATGTTGATGATGCGGCCCTTCTTGCGCGTGATCATGTGCTGCGCCACCGCTTGGCCCACGAAGAACACGCTGTCCAAGTTGGTTTGCATGAGCTCGTGCCAATCTTTGTGGTCGAACTCGTGCAAGGGGGCGCGGCGTTGAATGCCTGCGTTGTTGATCAAAATCTCGATGGGGCCAATGTCGCGCTCAATGGCGTCGATGTGTGTTTTGACGGCGTCTGCATCGGTCACGTCAAAGGCGCGTTCAAACACCTCAAAGCCTTCAGCGCGCAAGGTGGCTGCGGTGGCTTTGAGTTTGCTGGCGTCACGTCCGTTCAGCACGACGCTGGCGCCGGCTTGGGCCAAGCCCCGTGCGAGGCCTAAGCCGATACCAGCCGAAGAGCCGGTGACCAAGGCCAAGCGGCCGTCGAGTCGGAAAGTTTGTGCGGTGATCATGCGTGGCTCGTCATGCGAGGTTCAGTTGCAAATGGTGTTCGATCTGCGCGACCAAGGGGTCTGCAGGCTCGGCAATGTCAAGGGTGAGCACGGCTTCGTCCGCGCTGGGAATTTCTAAGGTTTCGAGTTGGCTGTCGAGCAAGGCAGGCGGCATGTAGTGGCCTTGCCGCTCGCGCAAACGTGCCGCTAACAAAGCACGCGTGCCGTGCAAATGCACAAACTGCAAGTCGGGTGCCGCGGCACGCAGGCGGTCGCGGTAGGCGCGTTTGAGCGCAGAGCATGACACCACCAACCCTTCGCGAGGACCGAGACCCGATAAGCGTTCGGCAATGGCGTCAAGCCAGCCCGCACGGTCGGCATCGGTGAGCGGAGTGCCTGCAGCCATCAAAGCCACGTTGCGCGGAGGATGCAAAGCATCGCCTTCTAAAAAAGGCACGCCAATGCGTTGCGCCAAGCGCTGACCCACGGTGCTTTTGCCGCAGCCACTCACGCCCATGATGATGAGGCGGGGAGGTGTCATGGTCAGAGGCGTTGCTCGGTGGTGCCGTCAAACACATGCGCCTTGTTCACATCGAACTGCAGGTGCACGGTGTCGTTGGGCTGCACGTCGGTGCGGCCATGCATGACCAAGGTGAATTTTTGGTCGCCAATTTGCAGCAGCAATTCAGTTTCGGCGCCTGTGGGTTCGACCACCACCACTTGGGCGGGGATGCCACTTTCGGCCAGCTCCAAATCACCCGGACGCACACCGTAGTGCACGGCAGTGCCGTCGGCCACAGGCTTGGTCGTCGGTGGCATGGGCCATGAGGCACCCAAGGCGGCAACTTGGCCGCTTTGCACGGTGCCTTTGAACACGTTCATCGAGGGCGAGCCGATGAATTGCGCCACAAATAAATTACCAGGGCGGTCAAACAATTCCAGCGGTGTGCCGATTTGTTCGACGATGCCGTCGTGCATCACCACGATGCGGTCGGCCATGGTCATGGCTTCGATCTGGTCGTGCGTCACGTAGACGGTGGTGGTTTTCAGGCGTTGATGCAGGGCTTTGATTTCTGCGCGCATGGCCACGCGCAGCTTGGCGTCGAGGTTAGACAGCGGTTCGTCAAACAAGAACACCTTGGGGTCACGCACGATGGCGCGGCCCATGGCGACGCGCTGGCGTTGACCGCCAGAGAGTTCGCGCGGGTAGCGGTCGAGCAGTGCATCGAGGTTCAAGATGCGCGCGGCGTGGGCCACGCGGTCTTCGGTGGTCTTGGCATCGGCTTTGCGCAGACGCAGTGAGAACGCCATGTTCTCGCGCACGGTCATGTGCGGGTACAGCGCGTAGCTTTGGAACACCATCGCGATGTCGCGGTCTTTGGATTCGAGTTCGTTGATGACGGTGCTGTCGATGCTGATCTCACCGCCCGAAATCTCTTCCAAGCCCGCCAACATGCGCAGCAGTGTGGATTTGCCGCAGCCCGAGGGACCGACCAACACCACGAACTCGCCGTTCTGAATGTCGAACGTGATGCCGTGGATGACCTTGACTTTGTTGCCGTAGGTTTTTTGAACGTTGTTAAAGGAGACGGATGCCATGGTTTGAGTTCCAGTTGCGCAAAAAAATTAGCTCTTCACAGCGCCGGCGGTCAGGCCCGACACCATGTAGCGTTTGAAGGTGTAGTAAATCGCGGCGGGTGGCAAGGCGTAGACCAAACCAGTGGCCATCAGCAACTCCCAAGGGGAGTCGTCTGCAGACAAAAAGTTACCCAGTGCCACAGCCAAGGTCACGTCTTGGTCTTTGGACAGCAGCAAGAAGGCGTAGAGGTACTCGTTCCAAGCCAACAGCAAGGCATAGGTGCCGACCGCGACAAGAGAGGGCACCATCAAGGGCAGGTAGACCATCCAGAACAACTGCAAGGGTGTAGCCCCGTCGATGCGTGCGGCTTCGTCCAACTCAAACGGCAGTTTGTCGCTGGCTTGTTTGAGTACCCAAATGCAGTAGGGCGACGCGATGGTGACCATGGCCAAGATCAAAGACCACTGGTTGTTCAGCAAGCCATACAAACCCATGGTTTTGTACATGGGCACCGCCAAGAAGGCTGCTGGGATGAAGTAGGTGAACAAAGCCAAGTTCATGACTGTGCGCCCACCGCGCACCTTGAGGCGGCTGATGGCAAAGGCGGCGGTGGTGGCCACCGTCAGGGTCAGGGCTCCGACCGACAACGCAATGATGAATGAGTTGCCCAGTTGTTCCCAAAAGTGATCCAAGTAAAAGTGATCGCGCTTGAACACAATGGCAAAGTTTTGCAAGGTCGGGCTCTCAGGCCACAGGTGGCCCGATGTGGCGGTGTCGCGCGGTGAAATTGCAAACAGGACCATGTGATAAACGGGAAACAAAGTCCAGATCAGCACAGGAATGCCGATCAACAGCAACTTGGCTTCGGTGGCTATTTTTTTCAAGCTCATTTCGACAGCCTTTTCATCATGAAGTAAACCAAGGGCAAGATAAATGGAAGCCCCACGACGATGGAGGCCATGGCCAAGTCCACTTGATCAAGGCGCAAATAGCGAATGCCGAGGGTGGCCAAAACGTGGGTCATATCGGCAGGGCCGCCACCTGTGAGCAGGTACACGCTGTTGAAGTCGCCCAGCGTCCAAATCATGGACAGAATGGTTGAGGTCAGATAGATGGAGCGCATGGATGGCCAAGTGATGAACTTGAATTTTTGCCAACCCGTTGCACCATCCACCGACGCTGCTTCGTACTGTTCAGTAGGAATCGATAACCGTGCTGCGACCAAGATCAAGGTCCAAAATGGCAACGATTTCCAGATGTGCATGACCATGGACAAACTCAGTGCGAGGGTCGGATCATTGAGCCAATTGGGACCGTCTAAGCCGGTCCAACGGAAGATGGCGCTGTTGATAATGCCCCACTCGGGGTTCAGCATGAAGCGCACCGACAAGATGGTCGGAATGGACGGCACAGCCCATGGCAAGATAAAGATGGCGGCTACGATCTTGATCCACCACCGCTCCATCACAAAGAAGCCAGAGAGCGCCAAGGCCACCATCATTTTGAGGTTGATGGCGACGACCAAGAACACGAGTGTGTTGACGGCGCTGCGGAAAAAGATGGGGTCGTTGAACAGGTCTACATAGCTTTGTGGATGGCGTGCAAGCCACAAACCGTAACCTACAGGGTAGAGCACAAACACCACAAACACCACGATGTAGGGCACCACCATCAGGCGGCCCCAGTACTCCCAAGTCGATAGCGGCTTGGCGGGCGGGGGGTTAAGAGGAGCAGCTAGGGTATTCATGGGCAAAGTTCGCCTCAAAGGTTGCAGTTTTCAGTCGTGCAACCCAATGTCAATCGGGAGGGGAAAGACACACACCGGTGTGCAGCGCGAAGCTGGTACCGGTGTGCGCTTTGGGTTTAGTTACCGGCGACTTCTTTGATGCGGGCGATCATCTCGTCCACAGCTTTTTCAGTCGGTACTTTTTCATTCAACATGCGGTTCATGGCTTTGGCCCACACGTTTTCGTTGTTCAGCACAGTGAACTTGTAGTTCTTGGTGAACTCAAAGGGTTGTGTACCGTTCATGAACTGGTTGTAGACAGCCAAACGAGCGGGGTCTTGTTTCCAGAAGGGACGCTGTTGCGCCGCTTTGGTCACAGGGAACCAACGACCGAGCGAACCTTCCACATAAGGTGTGAGGTTTTGCTCTTCAAGCATGAAAGCCAAGAATTGTTTGGCCAAATCTTTGCGCTTGGCATCCTTGAAGATCACGCCTGTTTTGACCGCCGAACGGTAAGTCATCTTGGTGCCATCGGGTTTCAATGGGAAACCTGCTGTACCAATCAGCTCGTAGTAGTTCTTCTTGCCCAAATCGCGTTGCTCTTGCGTGAGCGCAGCGTTGTTCATGTCGTCCAACCACTTGGCAGCGATCGAGATCGTGGCGTTGTGCGTCATGACCGTCGTTTTGTTGTGGAATGCCACGTTGTTGTCCGGGTCTTTCCAGCTGGTGGAGGACGGGGGTGTACAGCCCTTGGTGTAGACCGCGGTGTAGTCGTTCAAGGCATTGATCAGGCCAGCGCGCACGGCGGGATCATCGACCAAGAGTTTGCCGGAGTCGTTCACCAACTTGACGTTGTACGCATCCATGAAGGTCAGGAACGAGAAGAATGAGTCGGTGGAGTCCACGCCCATGGGGAAGCCCGTGCCAAAGCCGCGCTTGCCCGTTTTTTGGCGATAGCCCGTTTGTACTTTGGAGCACCAGAAGTCCCAGTAGCCTTTCCAGTCTGTGGGAATGTCGCTCTCTTTGTAACCCGAATCAGCGAGCATGTCTTTCCAGTACTGGATGTGCATGGTTTGCTGCTTGATCGGGTAGGCGTAGTAAGCGCGTTTCTTGTCTTGGTTGTTGTACAAGAACGTGGTGGACAGAGCTGCAGGTTCAAAGTTGTTACGTACTTTGTCGATCACGCTGGTGATGTCTTCCAATTTGCCGTCATACGCCCACTTCGCTGTGACTTGGAAGTCATAGGTGTCGGCGTAAGCCAAGTCAGGTGGGCTGCCTGAGTCAAGCGCTGCCACGGTCTTGGGGATCATGTCTTGAATCGGGTACTGGGACAAATCAATCTTGATGCCCTTGTTCTTTTCTTCAAATTTTTTGATCGCCGCGAACAAGGCGTCGTCTTCGGCTTTGTAAAAGCCTTTGACCCACCAAACGTTCAATTTTTCTTGCGCAAATGCTGGGCCTACTGCTGTGATCAGGCCGGCCGCAACCATTGCGCCAGTCAGCCAAGTTTTCAGTTTCATCTGTTGTCTCCTTATGTTGGAAATGCAAGGTTGGTTAAACCTTGGTGCTATCGTATGATGATTGAGCGAGGCAAAAATGCGGAGTTACCCGCATTTTTGGGTTAACCCTTGGTGGCGCATTCGGGCACGGGGGTGTGCACGGCATGCCCGTCAAAATGCGACTTCATGTTGTTGAAAGCCAAGTCAGCCATGGCTTGGCGGGTTTGTGTGGTGGCGCTGCCAATGTGCGGCGCCAAGACCACATGCGGGAAAGCCCGCAGTGCTTCAGGCACGTTGGGCTCGTTCTCAAACACATCCAAGCCTGCGCCACCAATCACGCCGTTTTGCAAGGCCTCAATCAGGGCAGCTTCATCGACCACTGTGCCGCGTGCCACGTTGACCAAAATACCTTTGGTGCCCAAGGCTTTGAGCACGTCCGCGTTGATGAGCTTGCGTGTGCCCGCGCCGCCGGGGGTGATGACCACCAAGTAATCACTTTCAGCGGCCAAGGCTTCGGGGGTGGCAAAGTAGGTAAAGGGCAAGTCAGCCTTGGCGCTGCGTGCGGTGTAGGCCACGGACATGTTGAACGCCAGAGCGCGTTGCGCGATGGCTTGGCCAATGCGGCCAATGCCCACAATGCCCATCCGTGCGCCCGAAACTTTGCGGGCCAAGGGCATGGGGCCTGTGGGCCATTTGCCGTCTTTCACGTAACGGTCGGCGGCAGGCAATTGGCGTGCGGCGGCCAGCATCAAGCCCATGGCCAAATCGGCCACATCGTCGTTCAGCACATTGGGCGTGTGGGTCACCATCACGTCGCGTGCTTTGGCGGCCGCCACATCGACGCCGTCATAGCCCACACCAAAGACCGAGATGATTTCGAGTTTGGGCAATTGCTCAATCAACGAGGCGGGCACCTTCGATTCACCGCTGGCTGCGATGGCACGAATGCTTGGCGCGATCTTGGCAAACGCGGCAGGGTCGGTTTCGTGCAGGCGATCATGCAGGTTGAAGACGGCACGCAATTGCGGTTCAAGCAAAGGCGAGAGTTTGGTCACGGACAAGACATCAATTTGAGACAAAGCGGGCTCCTAGGGCTTCTACGGGGTTGGATTTCAATCGTCATACCATAATATGCTCGGGTGCCCTGCATGTGGATGCGGGGAAACCAGTAAGACCGTCTAACAGCGAGACACCGATGACCGATCAGCCCAAAAAACGCCCCGAAGATTTACGCAGCCAACAATGGTTCGGTCGTCAAGACCGCGACGGCTTTGCCTACCGCAGCTGGGTCAAAGGCAAAGGCGTGCCGCACGACCAGTTTGACGGTCGTCCGGTCATTGGCATTTGCAACACCTTCAGCGAGCTCACACCTTGCAACTCACATTTCCGCACCTTGGCTGAGCAGGTCAAGATTGGTGTGTATGAAGCAGGTGGCTTTCCGCTCGAATTTCCCGTGATGTCCTTGGGCGAAACCTTGTTGCGCCCGACCGCCATGCTGTACCGCAACCTGGCCTCCATGGATGTGGAAGAAAGCATTCGCGGCAATCCGATTGACGGCGTGGTGCTGTTGATGGGCTGTGACAAAACCACGCCCAGTTTGCTCATGGGTGCGTCCAGCGCCAACTTGCCCACCATTGGCGTGAGCGGCGGCCCGATGCTCAACGGCAAGTGGCGCGGTCAAGAGTTGGGCTCTGGCACTGGCGTGTGGAGCATGAGCGAGCAAGTGCGCGCAGGCACCTTGAAGCTCCAAGATTTCTTTGAAGCTGAGAGCTGCATGCACCGCAGCCACGGCCACTGCATGACCATGGGCACGGCCAGCACCATGGCCAGCATGGTCGAAGCTTTGGGCATTGGCTTGCCTGGCAACGCCGCTTACCCTGCGGTGGATGGCCGTCGCAACGTGTTGGCCCGCGACGCAGGTCGACGCATCGTGCAGATGGTGAAAGACGACATCAAGATCTCACAAATCTTGACCCGTGAAGCGTTTGAGAACGCCATCCGCACCTTGGCCGCCATTGGTGGCAGCACCAACGCGGTGATCCATTTGGTCGCGATCGCGGGTCGCTTGGGCGTGCCTTTGAGCATCGACGACTTCGACCGTTTGGCCAGCGAATTGCCCTGCTTGGTGAACTTGCAGCCGTCAGGCCAATACCTGATGGAAGACTTTTGCTACGCCGGCGGCTTGCCCGTGGTGATGAAAGAAATTGCACACCTGTTGCACACCGAGATCATCACTGCCAACGGCAAGACCGTGGGCGAAAACGTGGCGGACGCTCAAAACTACAACACCGAAGTCATCAAGCCTTTTGATCAGCCTTTCAAAGAGAAAGCCGGCATCGCCATCTTGCGTGGCAACTTGGCACCACGCGGTGCGGTGATCAAGCCCAGCGCGGCCACCCCCGAGTTGATGACACACACGGGTCGTGCGGTGGTGTTTGAAGACAGCAATGATTTCCACGCACGCATCGACGACGAAAATTTGGATGTGGACGAAACCTGCATCTTGGTGCTGAAGAACTGCGGCCCCAAGGGCTACCCCGGCATGGCCGAAGTGGGCAACATGCCGCTGCCACCCAAGGTCTTGCGCAAAGGCATCACCGACATGGTGCGCATCAGCGACGCGCGCATGAGCGGCACGGCCTACGGCACCGTGGTGTTGCACACCGCCCCTGAAGCCGCAGCGGGCGGCACCTTGGCCTTGGTGCAAAACGGCGACTTGATCACCCTCGACGTGCCCAATCGCAGCCTGCATTTGCATGTGGATGACGCCGAGTTGGCGACCCGTCGCGCCGCTTGGACGCCACCGGCCCCCGCGATGGAGAGCGGCTATTGGAAGCTCTACATTGACCATGTGCTGCAAGCGGATGAAGGTGCTGACCTAGACTTCTTGCGTGGTATGCGCGGCTCTGCCGTGCCCAAAGACAACCATTAACTTCCAGATTCCCAGTTATCCAGATTTCAAGAGGACAAGCGAGATGACAAAAGTAGCAGTTGTAACGGGCGCAAGCTCAGGCATTGGCAAAGCGTGTGCGCTGGCCTTGCTCCAAGCCGGATGGCAAGTGGCCTTGGTGGGGCGTCGTGCCGATGCGCTCAATGCCGCCATCGCCGAAGCCGGTGCCAACAGCGGTCACGCCTTGGCCGTGCCCACCGATGTGAGCAAAGACGAAGAGGTGGCACAGCTGTTTAAAACCGTGGTGGCCAAATTTGGCCGCGTGGACCTGTTGTTCAACAACGCAGGCATTTCGCTGCCCTACACCCTCCCCGGTGACATGGCGGCGGACACGTGGCGTCAAGCGGTGGATGTCAATTTCAACGGCGCGTTTTATTGCCTCTCACACGCGTTCAAGCAAATGCAAACGCAGTCGCCACAAGGCGGTCGCATCATCAACAACGGTTCGATCTCGGCGCATGCACCGCGCCCTGGCTCGATCGCCTATACCGCCACCAAACACGCCATCAGCGGTTTGACCCGTGCGGCCAATTTGGACGGCCGCGGCATGAACATCGCGGTGGGTCAAATTGACATTGGCAACGTGGCCAGCGACATGACCATCAAGATGGCCAATGGTGTGCACCAAGCCGACGGCACCATCAAGCCCGAAGCCCGCATGGAAATGAGCTCGGTGGTCGACACCTTCATGACCATGGCCAGCTTGCCGCTGTCGTCCAACATCTTGTTCGTCACCGTGATGGCGAACCAGATGCCCTTCGTTGGCCGCGGCTAAAAGCCCCTCACCTCCAAGCCCATGCCACACGCCGCACCCCCTGATGTGGTGACGCTGGGCGAGGCCTTGGTGCTGTGGGCCGCGGAGCAAACAGGACCCTTGGCTGCGGTGCAAAGCTTCAGCCAACACACGGCCGGGGCCGAAACCAATGTGGCCGTGGGCTTGGCGCGTTTGGGTCTGCGTGTGGGTTGGGTCAGCCGCTTGGGTGACGATGCCAATGGTGTTTATTTGCGCCAAGCTTTTGAGCGCGAAGGCGTTGATTGTTCACACGTAGCCACCGTGCCAGGCGGTTTCACCGCCTCTATGCGCAAGGGCCGTGTGGACGATGGCTCAGACCCACCCATTGCCTACCAACGCGCGAACTCGGCAGCCAGTCAGCTGGGGCCCGAACATTTAGATTTACCGTGGCTGGCCAGCGCCCGTCATTTGCATGTGACCGGTATTTTTCCGGCGCTGTCGGCCAGCACGATGGCCGCCACGCAAGCGGCGATGCGCCACATGCGGGCACACCACAAAACCATCAGCTTCGATCCGAATTTGCGCCCTGCGTTGTGGCCCGATCGCGCGGTGATGCGCGACAGCCTCAATGCGTTGGCTGCGCAAGCCGATTGGGTGTTGCCCGGCTTGGATGAAGGCCGTCAGCTCACCGGTTGCGACACGCCGCAAAACATTGCGCGTTTTTACCGCGAGGCCGGTGCCACGCAGGTGGTCGTCAAGTTGGGCGCGCAAGGGGCGTATGTGGATGGCCCTGCAGGCTGTGCCTTCGTGCCCGCGTTCCCCGTGGCGCAAGTGGTGGACACCGTGGGCGCGGGTGACGCGTTTGCGGTGGGCGTGATCAGCGCTTTGCTGGAGGGCGCATCGCTAGAAAAAGCCGCACGTCGCGGCGCATGGCTGGGCGCACGCGCGGTGCAAGTGCGTGGCGATTGCGAAGGCTTGCCCACCCGCGCTGAGTTGAACGCGGCGGGTGTGTGAATTTCAATGAACCAAAGCAACGACAAACATCAAGGAGACGACATGAAAATTGGGTACATCGGTGCATCCGGCCTCATGGGCCACGGCATGGCAAAAAACTTACTTGCCAAAGGCCAGCAAGTCGCAATCACGGTCCACAAGCAGCGTGACCGTGTGCAAGATTTGTTGGACGCGGGCGCCACCCTCGCGGCGAATGCGGCCGAGCTAGGCGCGACGTGTGATGTGGTGCTGATTTGCGTCACCGGTTCGCCCCAAGTGGAGGCCGTGGTGTCGGGGGCGAATGGTTTGTTGTCCAAACCCAAGGCTGGCTTGGTGATCGTCGATTGCTCCACCAGCGAGCCGCACTCCACCACGCATTTGCGCGAACTGGCACACGACAAAGGCGTGACCTTTGTCGATGCGCCGCTGGCACGTTCGCCCGTCGAGGCCGAAGCGGGCCGGCTCAACATCATGGTGGGCGCTGAGCCTGCGGTGTTTGCCCAACTCGAACCTATTTTGAAATGCTGCGCAGAAAACGTGTTCCATGTGGGCGGGCCGGGTGCAGGCCACGGCATCAAGCTGCTCAACAATTTCATTGGCCAAGCCATTTGCACGGCGACCGCTGAGGCCTTTGCGGTGGGCCAACGTGCAGGCATCGACCCCAAGCAACTCGTCGCCTTGGTGGGCGCGGGTCCTGTGAACTCCGGCTTGTTCCAAGCCATGGCCAAAACTTTGGATGGTGATTTGACGGGCTTGAAATTCGAGCTCGACAACGCGCGCAAAGACATCCGTTACTACACCCACTTGGCCGAGGGCATGGGCGTGCCCACGCTGATGGGCGAGGCGGTGCATCAGTCACTCAGCATGGCCAGCGCCTTGGGCTTTGGCAAAAAATTCGTGCCCTCGCTGGTCGAGGCGCAAGAACGCATCACGGGCGCCACTTTGGTGCCTAAAACTTCCAACACTTAAACCACAAACAGAGAGACAACCATGAGCAATCGTTTAGCAGGAAAAACAGCCCTCGTCACCGCCGCAGGTCAAGGGATTGGCCGCGCCACCGCGTTGGCCTTTGTGCGCGAAGGTGCCAAGGTCATCGCCACCGACGTGAATGCCGCCGCACTGGAATCTTTGAAGCAAGAGTGCGGCTGCGCCATCGACGTGTTGGACGTCACCAGCGACGCGGCCATTCAAGCGGCACACGCCAAGCATGGCGACATCGATGTGTTGTTCAACGGCGCGGGTTTTGTGCACGCAGGCACCGTGCTGGATTGCACCGAAGCCGAGTGGGACTTTGCGTTCAACCTCAACGTGCGCTCGCAGTTCCACATGATCAAAGCGTTTTTGCCCGGCATGCTGAAAAAAGGCAAAGGCTCCATCATCAACGTAGCCTCGGTGGCGGGCAGCATCAAGGGCGCGCCCAACCGGTTTGTGTATGGCACCACCAAAGCCGCCATCATCGGTTTGACCAAGGCGGTGGCTGCCGACTACATCACCACCGGCGTGCGTTGCAATGCGATTTGCCCGGGCACCGTCGAGTCGCCGTCTTTGCGTGACCGTATCTCGGCGCAGGCACAGGCCAGCGGTCAAACCATTGCGCAAGTGGAAGCTGCTTTTGTGGCGCGTCAGCCGATGGGGCGCGTGGGCCGTGTGGAAGAAATTGCCATGTTGGCCGTGTACTTGGCCAGCGATGAGTCGAGCTTCACCACGGGCACGTCGCAAGTCATTGACGGCGGGTGGTCGAACTGATGTCACCCGTCATCCGCATCCATGCGCAAGACAACGTGGTCATTGCGCGTTCGCAATTGGTGGGTGGCACGGTGTTGGCGCAAGAGGGCGTGGCCGTCTCGGGCTTGGTGCCTCCAGGCCACAAAGTGGCGACTTGCGCGATTGCCAAAGGGCAGCCTGTGCGTCGTTACGACCAAATCATTGGCATGGCGACACGCGACATTGCCGCGGGCGAACATGTGCACACGCACAACTTGGCCTTCAGTGACTTTGCACGTGAGCACGCACCCGGCGCCGCCGCGCAACCCACCGCGTATGTGGACCAACCCGCCACGTTCCAAGGCATCGTGCGTGCGGACGGCCGTGTGGCCACGCGCAACTACATCGGCGTGTTGACCTCGGTCAATTGCTCGGCCACAGCGGCGCGTGCCATTGCCGATTACTTTCGACGCGACATTCGCCCCGAAGCCTTGGCCGACTTTCCCAACGTCGATGGCGTGGTCGCGCTGACCCACGGCATGGGCTGTGCCACAGCCAGCGATGGCGAAGAACTGCAAGTGCTGCGCCGCACCTTGGGCGGCTACGCCAAGCACCCCAACTTTGCGGCCGTGCTGGTGGTGGGCTTGGGCTGCGAGACCAACCAAATCACAGGCTTGATCGCGCAAGAAGGTTTGCAAGAAAACGTGAAGTTGGCCACCTTCAACATCCAAGACACAGGCGGCACGCGCAAGACGGTTGACAAAGGCGTGGCGCTGATCAAAGCCATGTTGCCCGAGGCGAACCGCGCGACGCGCGAGCCCGTGCCCTTGAGCCACTTGACCGTGGGCTTGCAGTGCGGTGGCAGCGACGGGTATTCGGGCATCAGCGCCAACCCCGCGTTGGGCGCTGCAGTCGATCTGTTGGTGCGCCACGGCGGCACGGCCGTGCTGTCGGAGACCCCCGAAATTTACGGTGGGGAACACTTGCTCACACGCCGCGCCGTCAGCGTGGCCGTGGCCGACAAATTGCGCGCACGCATTGCGTGGTGGGAGGCCTACACCCGCCGCAACAACATGCAAATGGACAACAACCCCTCCGCCGGTAACAAGGCGGGCGGCCTGACCACCATCCTCGAAAAGAGTTTGGGGGCCATTGCCAAAAGCGGCACCACCAACTTGGTGGATGTGTATGAGTACGCCCAGCCCATCATCGCCAAAGGCTTTGTGTACATGGACACACCGGGCTACGACCCCGTGTCGGCCACCGGCCAAGTCGCGGGTGGCGCCAACTTGATTTGCTTCACCACCGGACGCGGCTCAGCCTACGGCTGCGCGCCCAGCCCGTCGCTGAAGTTGGCCACCAACACGGCGTTGTGGCAGCGCCAAGAAGACGACATGGACATCAACTGCGGCGGCGTGGTGGATGGCTCAGAAACCGTGCAGCAAGCAGGCGAACGCATCTTTCAAATGATGATCGCCGCTGCCTCGGGGCAACACACCAAGAGCGAGCAACACGGTTATGGCCAAAACGAGTTTGTGCCGTGGCAGCTTGGTGCGGTGATGTAAGGCTGCTTGCACTGTTTTCAACGACCAGCCTCACGCGTAGGGGCTGGTCGTGGCGTGTCAGGCTCAGCAAGCCCAGACTTTTAGAATAGGCGGGTTATTCAATTTCAAACTCAGCCCATCATGAACGTCATTCGCTTCTCTGATCTGTGCGCCAACGGCAAAGCCCAAGGCCAACGTGTTTTCATCCGTGCCGACCTGAACGTGCCGCAAGACGACAGCGGTGCCATCACCGAAGATACGCGTGTTCGCGCTTCGGTGCCTTGCATTCAAATGGCGCTGGCCGCAGGTGCCGCCGTGATGGTGACCAGCCATTTGGGTCGCCCCACCGAAGGCGAGTTCAAACCCGAAGATTCGTTGGCCCCTGTCGCCAAGCGTTTGGGTGAGCTGTTGGGCCGCGATGTGCCGCTCATCGCTAACTGGGTGGACGGCGTGACCGTGGCCCCTGGTCAAGTGGTGTTGTTGGAAAATTGCCGTGTCAACAAGGGCGAGAAAAAGAACAACGAAGACTTGGCTCGCAAAATGGCCGCGCTGTGCGATATTTTTGTGAACGACGCATTTGGCACCGCCCACCGCGCCGAAGGCACCACTTATGGCATTGCGCAATTCGCGCCCATCGCCTGCGCAGGTCCTTTGTTGGCGGCTGAAATTGATGCCATCCAAAAAGCCTTGGCCGCGCCTAAGCGCCCCTTGGCCGCCATCGTGGCTGGCAGCAAGGTCAGCACCAAGTTGACGATTCTGAAGAGCCTGGCCAGCAACGTGGACCAGCTCATCGTGGGTGGCGGCATTGCCAACACCTTCATGCTGGCGGCGGGCCTGAAGATCGGCAAGAGCTTGGCCGAACCCGATTTGATCGACGAAGCCAAAGCCGTGATCGCCTTGATGAAGGCACGCGGCGCCGAAGTGCCGATTCCCACCGACGTGGTGACCGCCAAAACCTTCTCGGTCGATGCTGTGGCCACCGTGAAAAAAGCTACCGAAGTGGCCGACGACGACCTGATTTTGGACATTGGCCCCGAGACCGCAGCCAGGTTGGCCACGCAACTCAAATCGGCAGGCACCATCGTGTGGAACGGTCCTGTGGGCGTGTTTGAATTTGCCGCGTTTGAAAACGGTACCAAGGTGATTGCGCAAGCCATTGCCGAATCCAGCGCCTTCAGCATTGCGGGCGGCGGCGACACCTTGGCGGCCATTGCCAAATACGGCATTGAAAAACAAGTGGGCTACATCTCCACCGGCGGTGGCGCTTTCTTGGAAATCTTGGAAGGCAAGACCTTGCCTGCTTTTGAGATCTTGACCAAGCGCGCAGCCGGTTGAGCGAGGGCCTGATGTCAAGTTGAGTTGAACTCAACGGCGCACCAAGTAACACGGGTATCTTTGCCCGTGTTTTCATTGGAGGGTTTAAAGATGCGTTTCACGGTCAAATTTGTTTGCGCTGGCGTTGTCCTTTTTCCGTTGGTTGTCTGGGCGCAACCGTTGCAGCCCTTTCCGATTGGCTCGCCTCAGAGTTGCGTCAATTTGCCGAACCATGCGGCAATTCAAGACTGTCAGACGAAGCAAAAAGCTCAAGGCCAAGAATGGGAGAAGGAAATGAAAGACCGCTACCGCTACCCATCACCGCCCCCAAGGCTGAACGGCGCTGATGACAAACTACCCATGAATTGCTTCAAGCGCGAATCCACAGGCGAGAAAATTTGCGCGAATTGACGATCAGGTAATCACAAGCCCCTCGCATGTCAGATGCGAGGGGCTTTTTTACGATTTTTACTTGCACTAAAACGCTATCGCATGGGTATCTTGCATGGACTCCTGTCCTGCAAGGTGAGCCATGGCGATGATTAAATCTATGCCACTAAGTGGCATAATTGAAATGAGAGTTTTCAAAACGCGTCACTTTGACCGATGGATGCGCAAGACCGATCTCACGGACGTGGCTTTATGCACAGCAGTGCGAGAAATGTCGCAAGGTTTGATCGATGCAGACCTTGGCCATGGATTGGTTAAAAAGCGCGTGGGCTTGGCGGGCCGTGGCAAACGCAGTGGCGCACGAACCTTGGTGGCGACTAACAAAAACAATCGATGGTTTTTTGTTTTTGGTTTTGAGAAAAACGAACGCACCAACATTGATGGCGATGAGTTGGATGTTTTGCAAGACTTGGCTTCCGAGCTACTGCTCAGAAGTAGTGATGAACTGGCGATTGCAGTCGTTGATGGGGCATTGAAGGAGATTTGTCATGAGCACTGAATCAAAAACAAAAAGTCGATTGCTAGAAGCTGCGCACGAAACGGCGCATGATTTGCATCGTTTGGGCTTTATCGACAAGCGCAAGATGAACAAGTTTGATGCGTTGTGCATTGCGCCCGTGGCTGACTTTGACAGCGCCAAGATTCGTGATTTGCGACAGAGTTTGCAATTGAGCCAAGCCGTGTTGGCTGCGGTGCTCAACACCAGCATTTCGACGGTGCGTAAATGGGAGTTGGGTGACAAGCACCCGAGCGGTCCATCGCTCAAATTGCTCAGTTTGTTAGAGCGTAAGGGTCTAGAGGCGGTGCTTTAAAAGTATTTGATGTGTCGCCTCTCAACCTCGCAATTAAAAAGCCCCGCATTGCGGGGCTTTTTCGTTGAGTCAGGCTGCTTAAGAGGCTCAGGCCGCTTTCATCGCCCGAGGGCTGGTGACTTTGCCGTCATAGGTCATCCAGCTGTCGGTTTTGAAGTCATACAGCTTGCAGTCGCGAGCGGTTTGCACATACCAGCGCCACGAGAAGGGCTGAACGATGATGCGTTCGGGCAGCAATTCTTCGAGTTTGCTTTGTGCTTGCTTCAGCTTGTACAGAGGAATGCTCATGTCCAAGTGGTGAGCGGTGTGCTCCATGATGTGGTGCATCAGCGCGCCGATGTGCATGGGGAAGGTCAAGTGCACGGTGGTGGACACAAAAGGCGAGGCCTTAGACCAGCCGGTGCGCTCTTCGTGCCAAGACACATCCACATGGGTGTGGTGCACGTACACCACAAAACCAATCATGGTGACCCAGAAGAAGAACGGCACCACCACGCCCATCAACAAGATGTAGCCAATCGATTGCTCAGTCGCCACAGCGGCCCAAGCCATCACGGCGACCCATGCGAAACCAAACACCGTGATCAACCAGCAGTCTTTGGTGAAGATGGGGCGGCGTGTGGGCATGTTCTTTTCGTTGGGGAACACCATCTTGTTCCACCAGATTTCGATCATGTAGTACAGGCCAGGTGCCCAGCCGCTGCGGTAAACGCGGTCACGCAGTTTTTCGAAGGTGCTGAGTGCGGCGAATTCTTCGGGGGTGTAGGGGGCCCAGACGAAGTCGAAGTTTTTCAGGTTGGTGTAGCCGTGGTGCACCACGTTGTGGCCGATGTCCCACAGGCTGTAGGCGGTCAACGAGGGCAAGAAGGCGATGCGGCCCAACCACTTGTTGAGGTTGCGGTGCGGCGTCAAGCTTTGGTGACAGGCGTCGTGGCCCAAGATGAACAGGCGGCCAATCACGAAGCCAGCGACCAAACCGCACAAGAGCTTGGCCCACCATGCGTCAAACAGCACGGTGCCGGTGAGCAAAGCGGCCCACAAAATGTAATCCGTAATCAGTAAAACGAACGCAAGGCCCGTGGTGCGCTCTGCCAAAGGCAGCAGCCACTCGCGCATGACTTTGCGGTGTGGCATCGGTTCGCCGGGAAGAATAGGTTGGATGTTGGTGGTCATAGTCGCTGAATCTTAGGGTTGCCGAGGCAATTTGCACTGATTTGAATCAAATGCGTGCCTGATTATCGCTTTTTGTGCTTTCTCAAGCCGATTCGCTGGCGTCAGCCCTTGCGCGGTACGGGCTTTGGTCGGTCATGCCCCTAGAAATGGGGTGTGTGCTTTGCAAAAGTTGCAAGTCAAACATGTGAGAATCAGTGCAAAGAATACACACAAGGAGACTCTGAATGCCCCGTCACGCCACCAAAATTGTTGCTACTTTAGGCCCAGCTTCCAGCGATCCCGCGTTGCTTGAGCAAATGATCCGCGCCGGCGTCAACGTGGTCCGCTTGAATTTCAGCCACGGCAAAGCCCAAGACCACATTGACCGTGCCCATTTGGTGCGCGAAGCCGCTGTGCGTGCGGGCCGTGAAGTGGCCATCATGGCCGACTTGCAAGGTCCCAAAATCCGCGTCGGCAAGTTTGCAGATGGCAAGGTGATGTTGGAGAACGGCGCCAAATTTGTGCTCGACGCCTCACGCACCGAACTCGGCGACCTGCAGGGCGTGGGCTTGGACTACAAAGAGCTGCCCCGCGATGTGAAGCCCGGCGACTTGCTCTTGCTCAACGATGGCTTGATCGTGTTGACCGTGGATGCCGTGCGTGGCGAGCAAGTGCTCACCACCGTCAAAGTGGGTGGCGAGTTGTCCAACAACAAAGGCATCAACAAACAAGGTGGCGGCTTGACCGCGCCTGCGTTGACCGCCAAGGACATGGACGACATCCGCACCGCCATGAGTTTTCAGGCCGATTACGTGGCCGTCAGCTTCCCTAAAAACGCCACCGACATGGAAATGGCGCGTCAGCTGTGCAACGTGGCGGGTGCCGAATACGGCCACAAACCCGGCCTGATTGCCAAAATTGAACGCGCCGAAGCCATTCCCCACCTCGAAGCCATCCTGCGTGCCAGCGACGGCATCATGGTGGCGCGTGGCGATTTGGCGGTCGAGGTCGGCAATGCCGCTGTGCCCGCCTTGCAAAAACGCATGATCAAGCTGGCCCGCCAGCACGACAAAGTGGTGATCACCGCCACCCAGATGATGGAAAGCATGATCACCAACCCCGTGCCCACCCGCGCCGAGGTGAGTGACGTGGCCAACGCCGTGCTCGACGGCACCGACGCCGTGATGCTCAGCGCCGAAACCGCCGCTGGCAAATACCCGCTCGAAACCGTGGAAGAAATGGCCAAAATCTGCGCCGCCGCCGAAGGCGCTGAGCAAGTGGAGTTGGACGCCGATTTCACAGGCCAAACCTTCAGCCGCATTGACCAAACCATCGCCATGGGCGCCTTGTTCACGGCCCACCACTTGGGCGCCAAGGCCATCGTGGCCTTGACCGAGTCAGGCTCGACGGCCTTGTGGATGAGCCGTCACCGCATTCACATCCCCATTTACGCGTTGACCACCAAAGTCACCTCGCAACGTCGCATGGCGTTGTTTCGCAACGTGCGCCCCTTGTTGATGGACACCAGCGCCGACCGCGATACGGCCTTGGCTCAAGCCGAAGCGCGCTTGAAGTCACGCGGCATCATGGACAAAGGCGATGTGTACGCCATCACCTGCGGCGACCCCATGGGCACGCCTGGCGGTACCAACATGCTGCGCATTTGCGAAGTGGCGTGATTGTTTTTGAGGTGGGGGCGAGGCAGCTACGTTCTGTCAGCTTCCCGCCAAGCTGCCACGCTTAAAATTTGGGCAGTTTTACAAGTTTTTAACTTTAGAGGAAATCTTCCATGGCACTCGTTTCGATGCGCGAACTTTTGGACCACGCTGCAGAGCAGGGTTACGGCATTCCCGCCTTCAACGTCAACAACTTAGAGCAAGTGCAGGCCGTCATGGCCGCTGCCGATGCAGTGGGCGCTCCTGTGATCTTGCAAGCCAGCGCTGGCGCTCGCAAATACGCGGGTGAGTCGTTCATCAAGCATTTGATCCAAGCAGCCACCGAAGCCTACCCACACATCCCCTTGGTCATGCACCAAGACCACGGCACCTCGCCCAAAATCTGCCAAGGCGCGATCGACCTCGGCTTCGGCTCCGTCATGATGGACGGCTCGTTGATGGAAGACGGCAAAACCCCTTCTAGCTTTGAGTACAACGTGCAAGTCACCCAACAAGTGGTGGCCATGGCCCACAAAGTGGGCGTGTCGGTCGAGGGCGAGTTGGGTTGCTTGGGCAATTTGGAAACCGGTGAAGCCGGTGAAGAAGACGGCGTGGGCGCTGAAGGCAAACTCGACCACAGCCAAATGCTGACCGACCCCGAAGAGGCCGCTCAGTTCGTCAAAGCCACGCAGCTCGATGCTTTGGCCATCGCCATCGGCACCAGCCACGGCGCTTACAAATTCAGCCGTATGCCCACGGGCGACATCTTGGCCATCAGCCGCGTGAAAGAAATTCACGCACGCATTCCCAACACCCACTTGGTGATGCACGGCTCTTCCAGCGTGCCGCAAGACCTGCTGGCCATCATCAACCAGTACGGCGGCAAGATGAAAGAGACCTACGGCGTGCCCGTGTCTGAAATTCAAGAAGCCATCAAGCACGGCGTGCGCAAGATCAACATTGACACCGACATCCGCTTGGCCATGACCGGCGCGGTGCGCAAGTTCTTGTTCGAGAACCCAGAGAAGTTCGATGCCCGCGAGTGGCTCAAGCCCGCCCGTGAAGCCGCCATGGCCATTTGCAAGCAACGTTACTTGGAATTCGGTTGCGAAGGCCAAGGCAGCAAGATCAAGGGCGACAACCTGCAAATCGTCGCTGCCAAATACGCCAAGGGCGAACTCGCCCAACTGGTGAAGTAATTCATGACCGCTTTGCATACCTCTGCTTTGACCTCCCTGCCCCTGTTGGCGCGCGGCAAAGTGCGCGACAACTATGCCGTGGGCGACGACCGCATCTTGATGGTCGCGTCGGACCGCATCAGCGCGTTTGACGTCATCATGGGCGAGGCCATCCCCGGCAAGGGCGAGTTGCTGACCAAGATGGCTTTGTTTTGGTTTGGCAAACTCGGCCACATTTGCCCCAATCACCTGACGGGCGAAGCGCCCGAGAGCGTGGTGAGTGCAGACGAAGTGGCGCAAGTCACGGGCCGTTCGATGTTGGTCAAGCGCTTGAAGCCCATCCCCGTGGAAGCGGTGGTGCGCGGGTATTTGGCCGGCAGCGGTTGGCAGGAATACCAAGAAAACCAAGCGGTGTGCGGCGTCAAGCTGCCCAAAGGTTTGAAGAACGCCAGCAAGTTGCCAGAGCCCATCTTCACACCCGCCGCCAAAGCGGCCGTGGGCGACCACGATGAGAACATCACCTACGAACAAGTGGTCGACATGATTGGCGGCAGCTTGGCCGAGAAGATCAAAACCGTCAGCATCGCTTTGTACGAAACTGCGCGCGACGTGGCGGCGGCCAAAGGCATCATCATTGCCGACACGAAGTTTGAATTTGGCCTCGATGCCAACAACGACTTGGTGCTGATGGACGAGGTGCTCACGCCCGACTCCTCACGCTATTGGCCGGCTGATCGCTACGCGCAGAGTTTCAAAGACGGGGTGAACCCACCGAGCTATGACAAGCAGTTCTTGCGCGACTGGCTGGAAACCGCCCAAGTTCAAGGCAAGCCCTGGAGCAAATCACCGCCTGCGCCGCATTTGCCGCAAGCGGTGATTGCCCAAACCGCCGCCAAGTACCAAGAGGCTTGGGAACGGTTGAAGGACTGATCTTTCCTGCTTTGATTTGTGAAAACCCCGCTTGTTACAAGCGGGGTTTTTGACTTTTGGCGGGTCATTTTTGTGCCTGACCCTTGAAGAATGGAGCTTTGTCAGCCTTGACAAATTGATTTATTGTTAATACATTAATTCAGCCATTCCATGCACTACGAATTTGACTTGGCCAAAGACGAGAGCAATTTCACAAAGCACGGCTTGCGCTTGTCGGATGCGGCGTATTTTGATTGGGAAACCGCACTCATTTTGGAGGATCGCCGACAGGCGTATGCCGAACCAAGGTATGAAGCCAAGGGGTATGTGGAAGAGCGCTTGTGTGTGATGGTGTTTTGTTTGCGTGCAAGCGCAGTGCGTGTCATCAGTTTGCGCAAAGCCAATTTACGAGAGGTGAAGAGTTATGCCGAAGCTTAAAGCGGGCACCGTATTGCCAACAGCCCAAGACGATGCAGCGATTCAATCGGGCATTGCGGCAGATGCTGATGCCCGAGAGCTGGCGCAGGCATGGGACAGCCATGCCAAGCCCGCAAAAGAGGCGTTGTCAGCACATGTGTACGACGCCTTGGTGGCATTGAAGCGGCCACGCGGTCGTCCAAAAGCCGAAGCCACCAAGGTGTTTACAGCCATCCGTTTGGATGCTGATTTGCTAAGCGCATTCAAAGCGACGGGAAAGGGCTGGCAAACTCGTATGAATTCAGCGTTGCGTCAATACATCCACGAGCACCCGCTCAGCTAAAGGCGCTATCAGTTCAGCGCCATGCTGAGCTTGCGGCGGTAGCGAGAAATCATCTCCAGCAAGGGGTCTTCTTGCACCGCAGCTTTGCCGGTTAACTCGATGCCGCCTGCGGATTTGCCGAAGGCGGCATCGTCCGTTTTGGGCTTGGGGGGCGTCATGAGTTCCAAGATCGAGACATAGGTTTTGCGCGCCACGTCGTTGTTCCACGCCTTGTCGCGCATGATGATTTCGAGCAACTCTTCCATCGCGTTTTCAAACAGCTCGGCGGCGATGAGCAAGCGGGCTTTGGCCAAGCGGCTGTCGAAGTCGCGTTTGTTTTGGGCGATGAGGGCGTCAAATTGCTCAAAAGTCCAGCCGCCGCGCTCGTCGGTGGCCACGAATTGCAAAGCTTTGAGCCAATAGTTCAGCGCGTCAAAGCGCAGTTGCAGCGGAATTTCGGTGAGCTTGGGGCTCAGCGCGGCCTCGGCTTCGGCCAATTCACCGACCGAAATCAGCAGTTTGACCAAGTTGTAGCGGGTTTCGTCGTCTGCGGGGTTGAGGCTCAGGGCTTCGCTGAGTTTGGCCAAGGCGGCGTGTGCGTCACCCGCTTGCAGGAGCTGTTCGGCTTCTTGCGCGTCGGCTTGTGCGGCGACTTCGCCATCCGAGGGCAGGTGTTTGTCGAGGAATTCACGCACTTTGCCTTCGGGAATCGCGCCCATGAAACCGTCCACAGGGCGACCACCCATCAACAAAATGCAGGTGGGCAGGCTCTTCACGCCAAAAGCGCCCGCCAGCTGCTGCTCGGTGTCCGCGTTGATTTTGACCAGCTTGAAGCGACCTGCGTAGTCGGCTTCTAGCTTTTCCAGCACAGGGCCTAGCGATTTGCAGGGGGCGCACCAGTCGGCCCAGAAGTCCACCAACACGGGGGTGGTTTGTGAGGCGGCGATCACGTCGGCCTCGAAATTTTCCATCGTCACATCGATCATGGGGGTCCCGTCTTAAAATTCGTTTTTGCTTACACACACAGCCACATCATGACCCAGTGCCAAGTCGGCGTCGTCATGGGTTCCAACTCCGATTGGGACACCATGCAACATGCAGCCCAGATTCTCCAAGAATTTGGGGTCACTTTTGAAACGCGCGTCGTTTCCGCTCACCGCATGCCTGACGATATGTTTGCGTACGCTGAAAGCTCGCAAGGCCGTGGCCTGCGCGCCATCATCGCGGGTGCGGGCGGTGCAGCCCACTTGCCCGGCATGATTGCTGCCAAAACCATCGTGCCGGTGCTGGGTGTGCCCGTGGCCAGCAAGCATTTGCAAGGCGTGGATTCGCTGCACAGCATTGTGCAAATGCCCAAAGGCATTCCGGTGGCCACGTTTGCGATTGGCAACGCGGGCGCGGCCAATGCCGCTTTGTTTGCGGTGGCCTTGCTCGCGTCGACCGACCCTGTGTTGGCCGAGAAGCTGCAAGCCTTCCGCGTGGCGCAAACCGAAGTCGCGCGCAACATGACGTTGCCACCCGTATGAGCACAACTTTGAAGCCATTGCTGCCCGGCGCTACCTTGGGCGTGTTGGGCGGTGGCCAGTTGGGCCGTATGTGGGCGCATGCTGCGCAGCGTATGGGCTACAACACCGCTGTGCTCGACCCCGATGCACAAAGCCCTGCCGGCTTGGTGAGCCACCACCACATCCACACCGATTACCTAGACGCCGCAGGCTTGAAGCAACTCGCCGCCGTGTGCCAAGCGGTGACCACTGAGTTTGAAAACGTGCCCGCCGATGCGCTGGCGCAACTCGCCGCCACCTTGCCTGTCTCACCCGCCGCATCCGCCGTGGCTGTGGCGCAAGACCGTGCGCGTGAGAAAGCCCACTTTGTGAAGTGCGGTGTGCCCGTGGCCCCGCATGCGGTGATTGACACGCCAGAGCAACTGGCCGCCGTGAACGACAGCTTGCTGCCTGGTATTTTGAAAACCTCCCGCATGGGCTACGACGGCAAAGGCCAGTTGCGCGTGACCACGCGTGATGAGCTCAACGCCGGTTGGGCCAAGCTCGGCAAAGTGCCTTGCGTGTTGGAAAAAATGTTGCCCTTGGCCAGCGAATGCTCGGTCATCGTGGCGCGTGGCCGCGACGGCGCGATGGTGAACTTGCCCGTGCAACGCAACTTGCACCGCGATGGCATCTTGGCCGTGACCGAGGTGTTTGCGGGCAATGTGCCGGATGCGTTGGCCAACCAAGCCATCACCGCCGCCAAAGCCGTGGCGCAAGAACTGAACTACGTCGGCGTGTTGTGCGTGGAGTTTTTTGTGTTGGCAGACGGCAAATTGGTGGTCAACGAAATCGCTCCCCGTCCCCACAACAGCGGCCACTACAGCCAAGACGCCTGTGATGTGTCGCAGTTCGAGCTGCAAGTGCGCACCATGGCCGATTTGCCGTTGACGCAACCGCGCCAACACAGCCCTGCCGTCATGCTCAACTTGCTCGGCGATTTGTGGTTCCCCAAACAATTGGGTTCTGACCCCAATTCTTTGCAGGCTGAACCCGCTTGGCACGACGTGCTGGCGCTGCCCGGTACGCATTTGCACCTGTACGGCAAGCGCGAAGCGCGTGTGGGCCGCAAGATGGGTCACCTCAACATCACGGCGGCGACGCCTGAGGCTACGCGTCAAACGGCGTTGCAAGCGGCTGCCATTTTGGGCATCGCGGCGTTTTAATACCGCTCATACGCCTTTCTGCGCAAAGCCCCATCACCTCGACACCCCCTGCTTCGTTTGCCCCATGATTCTTGACGGTCAGCTCCCCCCAACCATCACCGCAGCGGCGCAAGCTTTGCAGCGCGGTGATCTGCTGGGCCTGCCCACTGAGACGGTGTACGGCTTGGCGGCCGATGCGGGCAACGACGCGGCGGTGGGCAAAATCTTTGCCGCCAAAGGCCGCCCCGCCAACCACCCGCTGATCGTGCATGTGGCCAGTGCGCAAGGCGTGCAGCGGTTTGCCAGCCATGTGCCGGCATTCGCACAAAAGCTGATCGACGCCTTTTGGCCCGGCCCGCTGACGCTCATCCTGCCGCGTCGCCCAGACATGGCGGCCGTGGCTGCAGGCGGTCAAAACTCGGTCGGCTTGCGTTGCCCCGCGCACCCAGTGGCGCAAGCCGTCCTGCAAGCTGGCGAAGCATTGGGCGTGTATGGTGTAGCCGCCCCCAGCGCCAATTTGTTTGGCCGCGTCAGCCCCACCACGGCGGCCCATGTGGCCGGTGAATTTGGGCCTGAGCTGCTCATCGTGGATGGCGGCGCATGTGCGGTGGGCATTGAGTCGACCATCGTCGATTGCACCCGCGCCGCGCCCGTCTTGCTGCGCCCCGGCGCTTTGACGCCTGAGCAACTCAGCGTGGCATGTGGCGTCGCGGTGGTCACCCCCCACGCGCCAGATGCCGATGCCCCGCGCGCCTCGGGCACGCTCGCTTCGCATTACGCCCCGCACGCCAAAGTGCGCTTGATGACGGCGGCTGAAATACAAGAAGCGCTGCACGGTTTAGCCGTGAACGCCCAAAGCGCAAAGCAAGACAGAGCCCCCGCTCAGGCTGCGCCGGTTAGTTCGGGAACAGCAGGCGAAGCCAGCCCTGCCAAACCGAGCATTGCCATTTGGGCGCGCAGCGATACAAGCATTGCGCCAGCGCAGAGCCATCAGGTTGCGCTGTATGCCATGCCGCAAGACCCCGCCGTCTGTGCCCATCACCTGTTTGCCCAACTCCGCAGCTTCGACGCCCAAGGCGTCACGCAGATTTGGGTGGAAACACCGCCTTTCACCCCCGCTTGGGACGGTGTGCGCGACCGCCTCACCCGCGCCGCCACCCCGGCTCGTTAAACTAGCGCCGCAACCAACCAAGAGCACGCGATGAACCCCATTTTTAGTCAGTCCCTCAAAGCCCTGTGCGCGATCACCGCCTTGGCCGTGCTTTCGGCCTGTGGCGGTGCCAGCAGCACGGTCAACCCATTACGCCCTACTCGCATCATTGCGTTTGGCGATGGTTTGAACGATGTGGGCACAGGCAGCGTTACCGGTTTAGAGGGGCGTTTCACCATCAATGGCAGCAGCACCGTATCTGCTGCCACCACGACATTGACCACACCTACTACCGTGAGCGAGGTCTTGGCAGGTGTGTATGGACTGTGGTCTACCGCTCGACCACCTGTGTCCAGAACCCTGGGCGACACGACAGCGCTGCCCACCACCGGCTTGGTCAGTTACGCCAAAGGCAACGCCATGATTCGCAAGGCCGACGCCGCCACGGTCACAGGCAGCTTGGGTGGCAACGAGCCCACGCTGATTGCCCAAGTGCAAGACTATTTGGCCCGTGTCAACAACAAAGTGGCCACCGATGACTTGATCGTCATCACCGCGGGTACGCGCGATTTGTTCTCGATTGGTTACCGCTACTTTGGTCGTAACCCCACGATGCTCGCCGCCGATGGCACCACGTCCATCAACATCGACAGCACGTTGGTGACCCAACTCGGCGGCCCTTTGGCCGACAAAACAGCCGCCTTCGCAGAGCTGGACCGCGTGGTCAACGGCAGCAATGGTTTGATGGCTGCCATCGATTTGCTGGTGCAAGCCGGTGCCACCCATGTGCTGGTGGTCGAGCCCATGAACTTGGCGCGCACGCCTTGGGGCTTGTCGCTGGACGGCAGCAGCACGGCAGCCGATGGCAAGGCCAAAAACTTTTTGTGGTCCTTGTCCTACGACACGGACGAGGCTTGTTTGAAGACCAACCCCAACAACTCGTTCCACTGCAAATTGACCGTGGCCTTGATGGACAAATACAAAACCGATGCCGACAGCCGCCGCGTGTTGCACGTCGATTTGGCGCAGCAGCTCAACCTGTGGTCGGGCACCATCGAAACGGGTAATTTGAATACGTATCTGTCTTATGGCGTGGCGCAAGCACCCAAGACCCCCGCCTGCGCAGTGGCCACCGTGGGCACACCGCCGACGCTCGCCACCAGCTACGTGGCCACAGATTTCAGATACAGCACCGGCTGCGTGGCCGATCCAGCGGTGTGGACCAACGGCACGTTCAACAGTTATTTGTTCGCCGACAACCTGAACTTGACGCCGCTGGGCAACACCTTGATTGCCAACTACATCTACAACACCAAGTTTCGCCAAGCCGCTTGGCTTTAAACCTCGGTTGAGCTTGCGGCGGCGCCAAACCGCAAGCGCATCCACAAAATGCTGGATGCCAAGGCCAAGGTGATCACGTTGGCGATCACCACGGGCCAGGCTTCGATCAGCAAGCCGTAGGCCAGCCACAGCGCGATGCCTAGGGTGAAGGCGCTGTACATGCCCAAAGAAATGCCGCGCACATCGCGTGTTTTGAACGTCAACCACGCCTGCGGGATGAAGCTGGCGGTGGTCAACGAGGCGGCGGCGTAGCCAACAAAATCGGTCAATTGCATGGGTTCTTTCGCATGGGGTCTTTTTAAATAATTCAAGGTTGCTGCGCGACCCAGTCCACCATCGCATCGAGGGCGGGGCGGGCGGCGTTGGCATTGGGGTGGTGCAACACGGCGACCAGCACCCAGCGCTTGCCGTTGGGGCCGTCGACAAAGCCCGCAATGCCGGCCACGTCGCGCAGGCTGCCCGTTTTGAGGTGGGCTGAGAACTGGGCTTTGCTGCGTTTCAAGGTGCCGTCTAGGCCGGTGATGGGCAGCGAGCTCATCAGCTCGGGCATGCTGGCCGAGGCCCACGCGGTTTGCAGCAAACGCGCCAAGCCTTGGGCGCTGATGCGTTCTTCGCGGCTCAGGCCCGAGCCGTTGTCAAACACGGGCATGTCGCCGCCCACGCGCTCACGCCACCAGCGCTGCATCACCTCGCGCGATGCTTCAAAGCTGCCGACGCCGCGTGGTTGTTGGCTGAGCGTGAGGAAGACTTGCTGCGCCATCACGTTGTTGCTGAATTTGTTGATGTCGCGAATCACCTCGGCCAGCGTGGGCGACTCCACGCTGAAAGCGGGTTGCAGGCCGTTGGGCACCGCGCCTTCACGCACTTGACCGCTGAGCTGACCGCCCAGCTGCTGCCACATGCCCAAGAGCGCGCGTGCGGCGAATTGCGGGGGCGCGCTGTAAGCGATGGGCCACATTTTTTCGCCACACACGGCGGGGAAGTTGCCTGCAAAACGGGGGCGCGTGGCGTCGCTCCAGTCGGCGCGTAAGCTGGTGCGGTAATCGCTGCAGTCCCCGGCGGACAGTGGCACGGTGGCAGGGAATTGCACCCCTGCCATTGGCGGCTCCACATGCACGCGCGCCACGTTGGCGGCGCGGTCGGGCACGAACTGAATGAGCAGAGATTTGAAGTTCAGCAGCAGCGCATCAGGCGCGGCGTTGTAGGGGCGCAGGGGCTCGCCGTCAAAACTGGCGGCATCGCGCGGCGGCACGTCAAAGGCGCTGCGGTCGAGCACCAAGTCGCCTTGAATTTTTTGAATGCCCAAGCCTTGCAAACGGCGCATCAGCAGCCACACGCGCTCCACGCCCAAACGCGGGTCACCGCCGCCGCGCACGTAAACGTTGCCTTGCAACACGCCATCGCGCACGGGGCCGTCCACAAACACGGAGGTGCGCCACACGAAGGCGGGGCCGAGCAAATCGAGCGCGGCGGTGGTGGTGGCCAGCTTCATCAGCGAGGCGGGGTTGACGGGCACTTGGGCGTGGTGGCTCAAGCGCGGGGCGCTGTGGCCGCTGGCTTCCACCACCATCACATGAAAGGCGTCGCGGGGCACTTTGGCGCGCTGCAGTGCGGCGTCCACCTCGGCGGGTAGTTGGCCGAGGTCGCCAGCGGTGTGACTGGGCGCTGTCGGGGCGTGAGGCGTTTTCGCCCGTGCTTCGGGACGGGCGTGGCTCAGATGGGGTGCGAGCGCACCCAAACACACCAAGCCAACGATGGCCCAAGTGCGCAGCAGATCACCCAGCAACGGCCGTCGCGAATCGTGAAAAAAATGGGGCATTGAAAAATGCTGAGCAGGCCGTTGCAGAGTCGTCATGGGCAAATTATCACAGCGGGATAATCACGCCATGCAAAACAAGCCTTGGCTGGCCTTAGAGACCAGCACCGACACCCTCTCCATCGCCGTCTCGCGTGACACGCAAACGTGGGCGCACACCAGCGCAGGCGGCGCGCAGTCGTCGGCGCAGACCTTGCCGCAGACCTTGCGTTTGATGGGCGAGGCTGGTTTGGCCTTTGCCGATTTGCAAGCGGTGGTGTTTGGGCGTGGGCCGGGCGCGTTTACAGGTCTGCGCACCGCGTGTTCGGTAGCGCAGGGCTTGGCTTTTGGTGCCGACGTGCCCGTGCTGCCGATCGACACCTTGTTGGCGGTGGCTGAAGAGGCGCGTTACGCGCGTGCGCCCATCACTCGCGTGCTCGCGGTGCTGGATGCCCGCATGGATCAGGTCTACGTGGCAGCGTATGAATACGAGGTGACTGCCGACGCTGAGCCTGAAGCCGTGCCTGTTTGGCGTTGCGTGCAAGACGCCGAATTGCAAAATCCAGACACCTTGCGCTGGCCCAGCGCTTGGACAGCTGACGAGGCCCGTGCCCCCAGCGACAACAGCCTTGGCTCCCGCGGTCCTGTTTTCATCGCCGCAGGCAACGCGTGGGGCGTGTACGCCGGGCGCTGGCCCGCAGCTTTCACGGCACCGCAAATTGCGGCCTTGCCCACGGCCTCTGCCTTGCTGCGCTTGGCCCCGCAAGCGTGGGCGCAAGGCCGTGCTGTACCGCCCGAAGAGGCCTTGCCGCTGTATATCCGAGACAAGGTCGCCCAGACCACCGAGGAGCGCTTGCTCGCGAAACAACAGCCCGCCGCTTGATCGACAATGCCCCCTATGAGCGCCGTTTTGAAACCCGAAGTTCGCCTAGAGCCGCTGACCGCAGCGCTGCTCGACGACGTGCTGCGCGTGGAGCAAAGCGCCTACAGCCACCCGTGGACGCGGGGCAATTTTGTGGACTCCTTCAAGGCCGGCTACCAAGTGCTGGCGCTGATGGGCGGCGACACCCTACTGGGCTACTTCGTGGCGATGGAGGGCGTGGACGAGGTGCATTTGCTCAACATCACCGTGGCGCCTGAGTTTCAAGGCCAAGGCTGGGCGGTGTTGATGCTCGACGCGCTGGCCGTGTGGTCACGCGGACGCGGCGCCCAGTGGCTGTGGCTGGAAGTGCGCGCCAGCAACGCCCGCGCCATGCAGGTGTACGAGCGTTATGGCTATCGCCGTGTCGGCGAGCGCAAAAACTATTACCCCGCCAACCTTGGGCAGCGCGAACACGCGGTGGTCATGTCGTTCAAACTGTGAGCCCCTTGTCATGACCTCCCTCAACCTCGATCCCCGTCAACGCGCCATGCTGGCCGAAATGCATGTGCGCGTCTGGGCCCCCGCGTGGGAGCCCGATTTGGTGCCGGAGCCGCATGCGGCTGTGTCGGTGGGGCAGAACGCAAACCCTGCTTTTGGCGCATCCCCCGTTGCGCTCGGCGTTGCCACACCACTGGCCTATGGCGCGTCGGCTAACCCGTCCTCTACCTTTGCCGATGCGGCTGACTTGGCGGCCCTTGCCTTGCCTGCTGCCAGCTCAACCAGTGCGGCCCGTTCCCCTGTGTCTGTGCCTTCACCCCGTGCCGCAACGGCCGCCCCCGTCATCATCCAACGCCCTGAAGGCTTGGACCAGATGGACTGGCCCACTTTGCAAACCACGGTCACCACTTGCCAAGCGTGTAGTTTGTGCGGCACCCGAAAAAACACCGTCTTTGGCGTGGGTGGTCCTATCCCCGTGGGCAACGACGGCGAAGCTGCTCAAGCGCCCAAGGTCGACTGGCTCATCGTGGGAGAAACGCCGGGCGAAGCGGAAGACGCGCAGGGCGAGCCCTTTGTGGGCGCTGCGGGCGAGTTGCTCGACAACATGTTGCGCGCCTGCGGCCAATCGCGCACCGGCCCTTTAAAAGGCGCAGCGCCCGATGCGGGCGGCGTGTTCATCACCAACGTGCTCAAGTGCAGCCCGCCGGGCAACCGCAACCCCAAGCGCGAAGAGGCGGCGCAATGCACGCCTTATCTGCAACAACAAGTGGCCTTGCTCAAGCCCAAAGTCATCGTGGCCATGGGCCGTGTGGCGATTCAGGCTTTGCTGCAAGACACCGTGCCTGAGCTGGATACCACGCCTCTTGGCAAGCTGCGCGGCCAAGTGCGGCGCTACCACGGCGTGCCGGTGGTGGTGACGTACCACCCCGCTTACGTGCTGCGCAACTTGCCCGAAAAAGCCAAGGTGTGGGCTGATTTGTGTTTGGCCATGGCGCAGGTCAGCGATCAGCCTTAACTGGATTTGGCCGGCCACAGCACCGAGGCAATGGCCACCACCATCAGTGCCACAGCGGTCCAGTCTTGCCAGTGCAGCACCTCGCCCAGCACCCACGCGCCGCTGAACACGCCCAGCACGGGAATGAACATCACGCTCAAGGTCGAGGCCACGGGCGGCAGGCCGCGTGCCAAGGTCAGCCACGCGGCTTGTGCAAAGGCAAACACGCCCACGGCGTTGTAGGCAATGGCCCACGCGGTGCTGGTGGTGGGCATTTGCCAGCGGTCTTGTTCGGTGGCGACGCTCAAGCCGATCATCAGCAGCGTGGTGAGGGTGGTCATCCAAAACGCAATGGTCAACGTGGGCACCTCTAAGTGGGTATGGCGCAGGCGTTGTGTGCCGTAAGCCCAAGTGGCCGCCGCGACCAACACCATCAACACGCCCACAGGCTGACCGGCAAAGTGGGTCAACTCATTCCACAGCAGCAGCAACACGCCCACCGCCGCTGCAAGCACGCCCAGCCACTGACGCGGCCGCAACGGCGCCTTGAACCACCACACGCCGCACATGGCTGAAAAAATGGGCATGGTGTAACCCAAGATGGCCGCCCGTCCGCTGGACAGCAGCGGAATCGCCAAGATCACCAAGATGTGCCACACAAACATGTTGAACACCGCCAGCACCAACAACTCGCGCCAGTGCGCGCGCGGAATGCGAAACGGCACCTTCATCACCACCAGTGCCAAGCCTAGCAAGGGCAAGCCCGCGATCATCGACAAGCTGCGAAACGTGAGCGGTGGAAAGCCCGTCACGCCCAGTTTCATGATGGGCCAGTTCAGGCCCCAGACCACGGTGAGTGCGACCAGCGTCCACAGTTGGCGGCGTGTCAGCAGCGGCAGGCGTGCGCCCGTGTTGGGGATGGGCGTTGGGGTGGCCTGTGAAGCAGGCGTGGGTGTGTGCTGCGCATTCATGAAGGGCATGTTAAGCCTTCTAAAATCACGGCATGACCTTCCTCGACATGCTTGCAAGCGCAGAGCGCCAAAACAACTCCATGCTCTGCGTGGGCCTTGACCCCGAACCCACCAAGTTCCCCGACCGCATCAAGGGCGACTCGAACAAGATTTACGACTTCTGCGCATCAATCGTCGACGCCACCGCCGACTTGGCCATGGCCTTCAAGCCCCAAATCGCCTACTTCGCCGCGCACCGCGCCGAAGGCCAGTTGGAGCGTTTGATGGAACACATGCGCCGCGTTGCGCCTCAAGTGCCGATCATCTTGGATGCCAAGCGTGGCGACATTGGCTCTACCGCTGAGCAATACGCCATCGAAGCCTTCGAGCGCTACGGTGCCGACGCCGTCACCCTCTCGCCGTTCATGGGCTGGGACTCGGTGGCCCCCTATTTGAAGTACCACGGCAAAGGCGCGTTCTTGCTGTGCCGCACCTCCAACCCCGGCGGTGACGATCTGCAAAACCAACGTTTGGCGTCGGTGGATGGCCAGCCCTTGCTGTACGAACATGTGGCGCGTTTGGCCCAAGGCCCTTGGAACCTGAACGGCCAACTAGGCTTGGTGGTGGGCGCGACCTACCCGAAAGAAATCGAACGTGTGCGCGAATTGGCCCCGACTTTGCCCTTGCTCATCCCCGGCGTGGGCGCCCAAGGCGGCGATGCGGTGGCTACCGTGAAAGCGGGCTTGCGTGTGGCCGACGGTGCAAATGGCCCAGTGACCACGGGCCCCATCATCGTCAACTCGTCGCGTGCGATTTTGTATGCGTCCAGTGGCGATGACTTCGCCGATGCTGCGCGACGTGTGGCCTTGCAAACGCGTGAGACTTTGCAGGCTGCTAAAGGCTAAGGTACGCCAGCGATTCGTTGTTTTGATGGTGTTGCCTGTGACTCACACCAACGCCGCATAAACCAAATCCCTAAACAACGGCCGGTAATAGTCTCGCTGGTTGGGCGCCTGAATCATCAGCATGGCGTAGAGGTCCAGCGCGGGGTCCACAAAAAACGTGGTGCCTGCGATGCCGCCCCAGTAATACAAGCCCACCGAGCCCGGCACGGGCGACACGCCCAGTTGCGTGCGCACCGCAAAGCCCAGACCAAAGCCGTGGCCCGGGGGCAGCAAGGGGCCATCGGACGGGATGTCGCCCAAATGGTCGGCCGTCATGAAGTCCACCGTGTGCGGGCCCAGCAGGCGCACGCCGTTCAGCTCGCCCCGGTTGCGTAGGCATTGCAAAAAGCGGGCGTAGTCCATCGCGGTGGACATGAGACCGCCGCCGCCGCCCTCCATGGCGGGCACTTGGCGAGGTTCGATCACCTTCATGGGGACACCGCCGTCTGGGTCGTGCGCAAAGGGCTCGGCAATGCGGTGGTGCTGGGCGGGCGGCACGGCAAAGCCGGTGTCCACCATGCCCAGCGGGCCAAAGATTTCGGCTTGCAAAAATGCGCCCAAGCCCTGCCCGCTGACCACCTCGACCAGCCTGCCCAGCACATCGGTGGCGCGGCTGTAGGCCCACACGCTGCCGGGCTGGAACTGCAAGGGCATCGCCGCCAGCGTTTGCGAAAACTCGGCGTTGCTGCGCTCGCGTGAGCCGATCTTGACTTGGCCGTATTGCTGTTGAACGGAGGACGTGCCCAAAAATTCATACGTCAGCCCCGCCGTGTGGCGCAGCAGGTCTTGCACCGTGGCTGGGTTACGCACCGGCTCCAAACCATGGGCGGTGGCGACTTGCTGGTTGGCGTACTCGGGCAGCCAGCGGCTGACGGGGTCACTGAGCAACAGCAGCCCACGCTCGACCAGCATCATCACCGCCACCGACACGACCGGTTTGGTCATCGAATAAATGCGGAAGATGCTGTCGGTCTGCATGGGCGTGCCGGTGGCTGGGTCTTGCTGGCCCACGGCCTCGAACAAGGCGATCTTGCCGCGGCGGGCAACCACGGCCACGGCCCCAGGCAAACGCCCGCTGGCCACCTCGCGCCGCAGCACATCCATCAGGCGCTGCGTGCGCTCGGGGCACAGGCCCACGTCGGCGGGTTGAGCGTGGGGCAGAGGTTGAGCGGGTGCGGTGTGGAGCATGGTTGTGGTCATCGGACGTTCCTTGAGATGAACGTTTTGTAACCCAACGCCGGACAACGGGGTATCACCTAAAGCAACCGAAGCCCTGCTGCGGTGCTTGCTTTCAATCGTGAAGGTTCAGGTCTGCGCCCACAACGCCATGCCCCGTTGCGCTTTGCTGGCATCGCTGGGCGTGAGCGCGACTGTGCCTTGCGGGGTTTGGCGCAGCACATTGGCCAGCGCCATCAGTGCCGATTCGGGGCCACTGAGCAGTTCGAGTTCCAGCTCCAACAGCGGCTCTTGCAACGCGGTGCCGGGCACATGGATGCGGCCTTGGTCGAGGGCCACTTCGATCTGAGCCCCTTCGTGCGTTACCACCCAGCGCTGGCGTTCAAAGTCGGTGCAAAACAGCGCTTTCAAATTCGGCCGCAGCGCCATCAGGTCGGTGGCCAGCGCTGCGTCGTCCACCAGCGCGTCGAACTGCAAGGCGCCTGGTGTGGTCGGGCCTTCCCACTCTTGGCGGCGGGACAACCCGTTCTCACTTTTGCCAGCGGTTTTTACTGTGAGCAACCACTGCGTGCCCGCCAAGCGCTCGCGCACGGCCATGCGGCGTTGTTTCAAGTCCAAGGCGGGCGTGTCAAAGTAGGTGTTGAGCAAGCGTTGCACCTGGGCAGGTGCGGCCAGCAGCGGATGCGCCAACAGCGCGGGCACGTCTTGCTGGCGCAGGGTGAGCTTGAGTTCGGTTTCCATGGCGCGGTTGAAGCCTGCTTTAGCCGCGTGGCGGCAGCATCGAGAGCAGCACGCCGTCCTTGAGAACGCGGTGGTGATAGATGGCCGCAACGGCATGCAGCCCAGACAGCCACATGATGGCATTGCCCAGCAGTTCGTGCATCTCGCCCCAGTCGGCCATCTCAGCGATCACAGATTGCGCGATGAAAGGCATCTCGTTCACGCGAATGCCGCCCAACAGCGTCAGCGGATGGCCTTCGCTGCCCAGTGTCAAGATGGCAGAAACGGGCACCGCCAACAGCATCAACCACAGCAGGCCCTGCGTGGCTTTGGATGCGATGCGCATCCAAGCGGGCATGTCAAAACTGGGTTGGGCGGGACGCACGGCGACCCAGAGCAGGCGCAGCAGCGTCAGCGCCATCACCAACACGCCCAGCGATTCGTGCAAGACGATGTCGATGCGTGTGGCGGGGTCCAAGCCTTGGCGCATTTCGCGGCCAAAGTGCTCGGGCCCAAGGATGAAGGCGGCGATGACCGCGACGGCGGTGAGCCAATGGAGTGCGCGGCTCAAGGGGTCGTAGTGGGTGTGTGTGGTGGTCATCGTTGTCGCCCGAAAAAGAACGCGATTGTGCAGGGGAAGAATGACGATTTGATGAGGCGCACGTTTGAGCGCCTCAAGCCGCCGCCGCAAAACGCGCGCGCAAGTAGGTCACGATGGCGGCCGAGTCATGCAGCCACTGGGTTTGGCCATTGGCGTCGGTGATCTTCAGGCAAGGCACTTTGGTGGCGCCACTGCCTTGCAGCAATTCGGCGCGGTGGGCGCTGTCGTGTTGCGCGTCGCGCTTGTCGATGGGCAGCGACAGGCGACGCATTTCTTGGCGAACTTTGATGCAAAACGGGCAGGTGCTGAACTGGTACAGCGCGAGGTTTTGGCATTGCAGGTTGACCGTGGTTTGCGCGGCGGGTTCGCGCACCACGCCCTTTGGTTGGGTGAGGCGCTCTTTGAGCAACATGACGGGGCCCAGCACGAGGCGCAGGGTTTTGAAAAAGGCACGGATGATAGGTTTCATGGGAGGGAATGGTAAGGCTTGATGCGGGGGCTACCGCGAGGTCGTGGACAATGGCGTTTTTCATTCAAAGCCTAGCCATGCAGATCATTCAAGACACGGCCGTCACCATCAAATACCAAGTCACCACACCCACAGGCAAGCCCTTGGACTCGGGGCAATTGGCCTATTTGCACGGCGGCTATGAAAACATCTTTCCGAAGGTTGAAGCAGCCCTCAATGGCCAAGCCGTGGGCTTTGCCGTCACGCTGGAATTGAGCGCAGAAGACGCCTTTGGCGAGCGCGACGAATCGTTGGTGCGCGTCATTCCTAAAGCTGAATTTCCACCCGGCGTGAAAGTGGGCGGCCAGTTGCAAGGCGCAGGCGAAGATGGCCAGCCACGCGTGTTCAACGTGGTGAAAATCAAAGGGCCTGAAGTGCACCTAGACGGCAACCACGAATTGGCCGGTCAAGCGCTGCGTTTCAGCTGCACCGTGACAGCTGTGCGTGCCGCTACCGCCGAAGAAATTACCCATCGCCATGTGCATGGCGCGCATGGGCATCAGCATTAAATCAGCTGGCTAGCAAGCGCTTCAAGTACTTGCCGGTAAAGCTGGCAGGGTTGGCCGCCAGGTCTTCGGGCGTGCCCACACCCACCACCATACCGCCGCCCGAGCCGCCCTCGGGCCCCATGTCAATCAGCCAGTCGGCGGTTTTGATGACGTCGAGGTTGTGTTCGATGATGACGATGGTGTTGCCCGCATCGCGCAGGTGTTGCAGCACTTTCAGCAGCAGCGCAATGTCTGCGAAGTGCAGACCGGTGGTGGGCTCGTCCAAGATGTAGAGCGTGCGGCCGGTGTCGCGCTTGCTCAGCTCCAAGGCCAGCTTCACGCGTTGTGCCTCACCGCCTGAGAGGGTGGTGGCAGCTTGGCCGAGTTGCAGGTACGACAGGCCCACGTCCATCAAGGTTTGCAGCTTGCGGGCGATGTTGGGCACGGCGTTGAAAAACACCAGCGCGGCTTCGACGGTGAGCGTCAAAATTTGCGCGATGTTTTTGCCCTTGTACATGACCTCCAAGGTTTCGCGGTTGTAGCGCAAGCCCGCGCACACGTCGCAGGGCACATACACGTCGGGCAAGAAGTGCATTTCGACTTTCACCATGCCGTCGCCTTGGCAGGCTTCGCAACGGCCGCCGCCTGAGCCTGCGGCCACGTTGAAGCTGAATCGCCCAGGGCCGTAACCGCGCTCGCGCGCCATGGGCACTTCGGCCAAGAGTTCCCGAATGGGCGTGAACAAGCCGGTGTAGGTGGCGGGGTTGCTGCGGGGCGTACGGCCAATGGGCGACTGGTCGACGTTGATGACTTTGTCGAAGTAGTCGAGGCCCGTGATTTCGTCGTGTGCTGCAGGCTCGTCGTGGGCGCGGTGAATGGCGTGCGCGGCGGCGGTGTACAGCGTTTCGTTGACCAAGGTGGATTTGCCCGAGCCCGAAACGCCCGTGACGCAGGTGAGCAAGCCCACGGGGAAGTCGGCGGTCACGTTTTTGAGGTTGTTGCCATGCGCGCCTTTGATGCGGATGACTTGGTGTTCGCTCGCGTCTTTGTCGAGCTTGCGGTTGTAGGCCAGGTCGTCGGCGGGTACGGGCCAAAAGCTGTTGCGCTTTGTCGGCACGTCAATGCGCAGGGTTTGCGCCAAATAGCGGCCGGTCAGCGAGTTGGGGTTGGCCTCAATTTCGGCGGGTGTGCCGCTGGCCATCACTTGGCCGCCGTGCACGCCCGCGCCGGGGCCCATGTCCACGCAGAAGTCGGCGCAACGGATCATGTCTTCGTCGTGCTCGACCACGATCACGCTGTTGCCAATATTGCGCAGGTGTTTGAGGGTGTCGATCAGGCGATCGTTGTCGCGTTGGTGCAGGCCGATGCTGGGCTCGTCCAACACGTACATCACGCCGGTGAGGCCCGAGCCAATTTGTGACGCAAGGCGAATGCGTTGCGCTTCGCCGCCCGACAGGGTGTCGGCGCTGCGGTCAAGGCTGAGGTAGTTCAGGCCCACGTCGTTCAAGAACTTCAGGCGTGAGGCGATTTCGCGCACCACTTTGTCGGCAATCTCGGCTTTGGCGCCTTGCAGTTGCAGGGTGTTGAAGTAGCCAAAGCATTCGCCCAGCGTGGTGTGGCTGATGTCAAAAATGCCGCGCATTTGTTCGCCGTCGCCAATGCGCACGTTGCGCGCTTCGCGGCGCAGGCGTGTACCGCCGCAGGCCACGCAAGCGCGCGTGCCACGGTAGCGGGCCAAGTCTTCGCGCACCACCACCGAGTCGGTCTCGTGGTAGCGGCGTTCCATGTTCACCAAGATGCCTTCAAAGGGGTGCTTTTTGCTGAGCTTTTTACCGCCTGAGGCGCCGCTGTCCAAGCTGTAGTTGAATTTGATTTCTTCCTCGCCCGAGCCGTAAAGCAGCACTTGGCGCACTTCGGGGCTGAGGTTTTCAAAGGGGGCGTCGAGGTCAAATTTGTAGTGCTTGGCCAAGCTCTCCAGCATCGTGAAGTAATGCGCGTTGCGGCGGTCCCAGCCTTTGATGGCACCGCTGCCCAAGCTGAGTGACGGAAACGCCACCACGCGTGCGGGGTCGAAAAAGTCTTGGTGGCCCAAGCCGTCGCACGAGGGGCACGCGCCCACGGGCGAGTTGAACGAGAACAAGCGGGGCTCAAGTTCGCTGATGGAGTAGGTGCACTGCGGGCACGAAAACTTGGCGTTGAAGCTGTGCTCTGCGCCCGTGTCCATTTCAAGTGCGATGGCGCGCCCTTCGGCCAAACGCAAGGCGGCTTCAAAGCTCTCGGCCAAGCGCTGGCGCAAGGCGGGGGGCGGCGGCGCGGTGGGGGTGATGGCGATGTCGCCAATGCTGGGTTCGGCCAGAGGCGCAGGGGGCGCTGCGGGTGCGGGCGCTTCGTGGCGCACTTTGATGCGGTCCACCACCACGTCAATGTCGTGCTTCTCGGTTTTCTTCAGCTCGGGCAGTTCGTCGTACTCGTACACCTTGCCTTCAATGCGAAAGCGCACATAGCCCTGCGCTTGCAATTGCGTGAAGATTTCGCTGTACTCGCCCTTGCGGTTGCGCGCGATGGGCGCGAGCAGCATGAGCTTGGTGTCTTCGGGCAGCGCCATGACGGCGTCCACCATTTGCGACACGCTTTGCGCTTGCAGCGCCAAGTTGTGGTCGGGGCAATACGGCGTGCCTGCGCGGGCAAACAGCAAGCGCAGGTAGTCGTGAATCTCGGTCACCGTACCCACCGTGGAGCGCGGGTTGTGGCTGGTGGCTTTTTGCTCAATGCTGATGGCGGGCGACAGGCCCTCAATCAGGTCCACATCGGGCTTGTCCAAGCGGCCCAAAAACTGGCGGGCGTAGGCCGAGAGACTTTCCACATAGCGGCGCTGGCCTTCGGCATACAGCGTGTCAAACGCAAGGCTAGATTTGCCCGAGCCCGACAAACCCGTGATCACCACCAACTGGTTACGCGGAATATCGAGGTCGATGTTTTTCAGGTTGTGCGTGCGCGCTCCGCGAATGCTGATGTTTCGCATGGCAGAGGGGTGGTGCATGGCTTGGCCTAAGTAGGCGCCGTCGGTAGGTTTGTTCACGGGGCAGTCGAATGAAGGGCAACCCGCCATGATAGTGGCGGGTTGATGACGGCTCATGTGTGAACTTCCTGAAGAGTTAACAAGATATATAAATAAATCTAAAGTATTATTTATTTTTCTTCTTGAAGCTATTGTTAACCCCAGAATCAGGAGTGCCGGTGATCACTTTGCACACATTCGGCCCGGCCTTTGGCCAACCCGACCCCAGCCCCTTCGTCATGAAGGCCATAGCGTTGCTGAATTTGTCAGGCCAGCCCTACACGACAGACGTGTTTGCGGGCGGCCCCAACCTTGGCCCCAAAGGCAAGCGCCCCTTCCTTGTGGACGACGGCGTGACGGTTGCCGATTCAACTTTGATTCGTTTTCATCTTGAGCAAAAGTACGGGCTTGATTTCGACGTGCATTTGACGCCGCAGCAAAAGGGCGTGGTGTGGGCTGTTGAAAAAATGTGTGAAGAGCATCTGTATTTCGCTGCCGTGTATTTCCGCTGGATGGTGGATGAGAACTTCAACAAAGGCCCTGCCACTTTCTTCAACAAAGCGCCTGCGTTGATTCGCCCGTTGGTTCGTGCAGCCATGCGAAACAAGACTCGCAAAATGTTGCATGCTCAAGGACTCGGGCGACATACCGAGGCAGAAATCACGCAGTTGGCTTGCCGCGATATTGATGCGCTGGCGCAGGTTTTGGGTGATGATGATTGGCTGGGCGGCGCATCGCCTTGTGCAGCCGATGCAAGTGTGGGAGCCTTTGTTTATGCTGGCATGTGCGAGCACTTTGATACACCGTTATTGGCAAGGTCCAAATCACACAAGAACCTTGTGGCCTATGCCCAGCGCGTGGAAAACCGTTTCTTCGCGTGAGTTGATCAGCCGCTGACGACCGTATTGGCGGCAAATTAGCTTGGGAATCGGTAAGCCCAAATGCAGGACAATTCCCCCTGTGACGATGAACTTAACCCCCGACCCCTCTTTAGACGACAGCCCCACGATGACGCCCATTGAGCGTCGTGCCAGTGGCTCGCTCGCGTCTATCTTCGCTCTGCGCATGCTGGGCCTGTTTTTGGTCTTGCCAGTGTTTGCCTTGGAAGCCCGCAAGTACCCCGGCGGTGACGACCCGGCCTTGATTGGCTTGGCGATGGGCATTTACGGCCTCACGCAGGGTGTGTTGCAAATTCCGTTTGGCATCGCTTCGGACCGCTTTGGGCGCAAGCGCGTGATCGTGCTGGGCCTGCTGGTGTTTGTCTTAGGTAGCGCCATGGCGGGCATGGCCGACACCTTGAGCCAGTTGTTGGTGGGGCGTGCCGTGCAAGGCGCTGGCGCTGTGTCGGCTGCTGTGACTGCTTTGCTGGCCGATTTGACCCGTGACAACGTGCGCACCAAGGCCATGGCTTTGGTGGGGGCCAGCATTGGTTTGATGTTCGCGCTGTCGCTGGTGCTGTCGCCCTTGTTGGCAGGCTGGATCGGTTTGTCGGGCTTGTTTGTGTTGACCGCTGTGCTGGCGCTGGCCGGTGTGGCCGTGGTGATTTGGGCGGTGCCCGCGGAACCCGTGTTGCACAAAGATGCGGCGCGCGGCGGGTTGCGCCAAGTTTTAAGCAACCCTGCGTTGCTGCGTTTGAACGTGGGCGTGTTTGTGCTGCACGCCGTGCAATTGGCCATGTGGGTCGCCATTCCGGCCTTTTTGGTGCAAGCGGGTTTGCTCAAAGATGACCATTGGAAAATTTACCTGCCCGCCGTGTTGGCCTCGTTTGTGGTGATGGGCGGCGTGTTCCCGATGGAGCGTCGCGGCTATTTGCGGGCTGTGTTTTTGAGCGCTATTGCCTTGATTGCGTTGGTGCAGGCGGCGTTGCTGTGGGTGTCGTCGGGTGCGCCGTCGATCACATCTTTGGCGGTGTTGCTGTTTGTGTTTTTCTGTGGCTTCAACGTGTTGGAAGCCACGCAGCCCAGCTTGGTCTCGCGTTTGGCGCCCGCTGCGTCCCGCGGCGCGGCCATGGGCGTGTACAACACCCTGCAGTCGCTGGGATTTTTTGCCGGTGGCTTGATGGGCGGTCAGCTCGTGAAGAACTATGGCACGCAAGGTTTGTTTTTGACTTGTGCCGCCTTGATGCTGGTGTGGCTGGTGGTAGCGTGGCCGATGGTCGCGCCCGCCCGCCCAGTGACCACCCCCAAGAACGCATAATTAGCCCCTATCTGGAGGAATTTACCCATGGCATCCGTTAATAAAGTGATTCTCGTCGGCAACTGCGGCCGCGACCCCGAAGTGCGCTACCTGCCCAGCGGCCAAGCCGTGGCCAACGTGAGCGTGGCGACATCGAGCCGCCGCAAAGACAAAAACAGCGGCGAGATGATTGAAGACACCCAGTGGCACCGCGTCACGTTTTATGACCGCTTGGCCGAAATCGCTGGCGAATACGTCAAAAAAGGCCGCCCCATTTACGTGGAAGGCCGCTTGAAATACGGCGTCTACACCGACAAAACCACCGGCGTAGAAAAGAACACCGTGGACATCATTGCCACTGAACTGCAACTCTTGGGTGGCCGTGAAGGCATGGGCAACCCCGGTGGTGGCGGTGGCGACGAAGGCGGCGGCTACAGCCGTCCTGCGGCACCTCGCCAAGCCGCGCCTGCGCCACAACGTCAAGCCCCAGCGCCCGCGCCTGCACGCGGTGGGTTTGACGACATGGACGACGACATTCCGTTTTGAACCATTTGAAAACTTGGCAGCGACCAAGCCTTTGAAACAACCAGCAAATCATCGATTTGCTGGTTTTTTTCTTGATGGGTGTCAGGTTTTGTCTCTTTGCACGACTAGGTCATCAGTAGCTTCATTTCAGCGGCTGCACAACCTTGTGAATTGTTAGGAGATCTTATGAACGTGAAACTCAAATCCATCATCGCTTTGGCCTCTGTGGTCGTGGCTGGCGCTGCCATGGCGCAAACGGCGAAAGATCAAAAATGTGGCGCTGGATCGTGCTCGAAAAAAGAGGCGACTCAAAAAATGGACAAAGAGGCCAGCTGCTCCAAAAAAGAAGCCAGTTGCTCTAAGAAGTAAGTCGCCTGTGTCTGTCGGGCTTGGCTACCGTCGAGAGATGACGGACTGGAGCTTGTCATCTCTGTCGGCCAGTTTTTTTGAGGTGTGCCCAGAAAACTGGATACACCGAGATCGCGCTCGTTTGCATGAGATATTGCAAACGGGGCGCGAGATCAGGCTGCATGGCGTGTCTCTGAACTTGGGCGGGGACAGCGAAATCTCACGCGATTTTTTGCTTCAAGTTCGCACGCTCATGCGCGAGTTGGGTACGTCGTTTTATTCGGACCACTTGGCCGCCAGTGGTGACGCGCACCAACTTTACGATTTATTCCCCATTCCCTTCACGCACGCGCAGGCACGCCGTGTGGCGGATCGGATTCAACGCGTGCAAGACACGCTGGGGTTTGCCATGGCGGTGGAAAACAGCACGTACTACACGAATGTGGGGGAGTTGCAAGAGTCGGAGTTTTTGCAAACGGTGGTGCAACTTGCAGGCTGCCGAATTTTGTTAGATCTCAACAATGTGGTGGTGAATTGGAAGAACCACCGATGGGAGTCGCCGTGCACGTATGTGTCGCGCATTGATGTGTCGAAAGTCAGTTACCTGCATGTGGCGGGTCATGAATTTGATCCACGTTTTGAGATGTTCATCGACACCCACAGTGCGGGTGTGGACGCACAAACTGCGCAATGGGCCATGGCTTTGGCGGAGCAGCACAGTTTGGATGTGCTGCTGGAATGGGACAACGATGTGCCCGATGTGGCCACCCTCAATCAGGAGATGCTGTGTCTTCGTTCTTTGACTACGTCCGTGGCTTGACCGATGTGGTGCCAGAGGGTTACAGCCGCCAAGGCATGGCGGTGTATCGTCACCATGTGTATTTGGCGGCCTCGCAAATGATGGCGGCGTCATACCCGGCGTTGAAAGCGGCTTTGAACGACGATGATTGGCGTTTGCTGTTGCAAGATTTCATTGCCCAGACGCGTTGGAGGTCACATTTTTATGCCGAACTTACCAACAATTTTGAATCCTATTTGGCCAACGCACTGCGCCAAGACACCCCATGATGAGAGATTTTTTGCATGCCCTTAGATGTTGATGAAACGGTGTTGGCAAGTTTGCGAGGGCCCATGCTGAAGTTTGCGCGCTTGCATCTGAGCCATTCAGAAGATGCCGAAGACTGCGTGCAAGACACCCTGTTGGCCTACTGGGCCAAGCCTGGGCAGTTTGATGGACGGGCGAGTTTGAAAACCTATTTGTTTGGAATCTTGAAGAACAAAGTGGCTGATAAATTGCGCGGTCGATACCGTGACAAGTGGGATAGCCCAGGCCTGGGGGATGACGACTTTGATGTGTGGTTCACCGACAAAGGTCGATGGGAACCACAAGAGCACATGTCGCGCTGGGCCGAGCCAGAGGGGGCGTTGGTGACGCGACAGTTTTTAGAGGTCTTGGATCTTTGTTTGAATGGCCTGCCCGAAAAAATGGCGGTGGTGTTCAGCATGAAAGAGTTGATGGACATGGACGCAACAGAGATCTGCGCGCATTTGGGGGTGACCAAAGATTTGTATTGGCAGTGCATGAGTCGCGCACGAAAGAGCATTCAGGTGTGTTTGGGAAAACGTTGGTTTGAAGGGGCGTCACATGCGGTGTAAAGATTTTGTTTTTCTTCAGTCTTCGGGGCAGATCAACGAGATGGGGCAGGTCAAAAAAACCATGACCCTGAGCCACGTTTGGATCTGTGGCGCTTGCCGCACGTTTCGCCATAACGATGAACTGCTCAGTCGTTATCTGACGCAGTTCAAAGCCAATTTGTTGGAGGATCAAGGCAGCAAATGACCGCGGCGTGTGTGACGCAGATGGTCTAACGAGAAACGTCCGGCGCCTTGCGTCAACACCGTCCACAACATCAAGGCCAACATCAACGGCACCTTGAAACCCAGGCCTTGTTCGGTATCGATTTGGTTCCAACCTTGCCAGCCTAAATCGAAGTGCACGGTGTACACCGCCACGTAGGTGACGTAGAGCAACGCCGCGCTGGACCAGCGGCTGAACAAGCCCAGCAATAAGGTGGTGCCCAACACCGATTCAAGCACGCCTGCGGCAACCCAATTGGCATGAGCGCTCAAGAGCGTGTGAGGGAATGGAAACGTCAGACTGACAAACCATTCGGGCTGTGTGAGGTCTTGCAGTTTGATGAGGCCCGCCATCAAAAACTCATAGCCCGCCCAGAGCCGCAAGGCGAGTAGGCCTAAGCCCTCTACGTAGGCACCGATGGTGCGTTGACAAGAAAAAAAGCGTTCAAACATCGTGAGCCTTTCAATGCAAAGTGAAGATCACACTGGGTCGTACGCCGCTTGGAAAACCTGACAATGAAATGCACGGCTTTTCATTTTTGAAGCCTTGAAATCACTGAGATACGATAGGGTGAACCTCCTCGAATCGCTGTTGCCTAGGAGGCTGCCTTTCAATACATATAAACGATCTATTTCAGTTACTGCGGAATGAAAAACCACTACAAATCATTGGGTCTGCTGCACGATGCAGAAGAGGTGGTGATCAAAGCTGCGTACAAGGCTTTGGCGCAAAAGTACCACCCGGACCGGCACCTTTCCAACAAGGTCGAAAACACGGCCAAGATGGCGGTGTTGAACGAAGCGTATGCAGTCATTGGCAACCCGACGCTGCGCAAAATTTATGATGATTTGCGGGCATCGCTGACCGCGAAGAAGGTCTCTGTTGAAAGTAAACCTGCCACGGTCAAGTCGAAAGAGGCTCAGGCCTTGATAACCCAGCTCGACAAAAACTCGTTGGATGAAATTCAGGTCATTGATTTGTTTGAAAAAGCGTTTGACTGCCGAATCCGCATTCATCACGGCTGGATCAACACGTATTCGTTGATTCGCGATGGCGCCACGCAACCGATTGATTTTGAAACCATCAAATCTGAGTTGGTGGCCCATCTCAGCAAAGATTAGGTGACACGCCATGCCGTACCCATTTGAGCACCTCAGATCTGACGCCCAACAGGCGAAATTATTTCGAGACACATTGCCTCAAGTGAATGCGGCCATGCCAGAGTTTTTCAGAACGATGGCGATTGCGCAGCGCAGTATTGCGCAAAAGAATATGTTTGGTCACCCGCAGGGGGTGCGTCAAGATTTGGGGTTTGAGACGGCGTTGCGCTTGGTGCTGATTGCAGGCACCAATGAGCGTCTGTTCTCCGTCAATGAAGACACGAAAACGGTGGTCAACACGCTTCGCTTGTTGGTGCTCAAGTGGTATTCGTTCGACAACGCTTTGGATGCTTGTTTGTATTTTGGCCATTACTTTTACGCCTACCAAAGCCATTCGCAATATGCCGTGAAGTTGCTGATGGAGCAGTCGCGTTTTGTGGTGCCGCATGCTGACAAGGTGGTGCCTAACAAAGCGGGCTTGGCGTTGATTGACACCTTGCCTCAGCCGCGTTGGTACAAGTCGGTGGATGGCTTGGGCGATAAGTTGTCCAGCATCTTCATTGAAACGGCGGACTTGGCCCATGTGGATGCGCAGGTTTCAGGTGTTCAAATTCATTTCAAAAAATCGAACCACTACGATTTGAGGGCGCCGCTTTTTGTGCGCGCAGATGCGATTGAAACGCCCCAAGTGCTGAACGACAAAGTCATTGTGCGTTGCCCGCATTGCAGCCAAAAATGCAGAGGCAATTACTTTCGCCACATCGAGATCACCTGCCCTAAATGCCAAGGTCACTGGTCGCAACGGATGTGATGTCAAAGCGCGCGTAACGGCGAAGTTGTGCAAAACGTTGACGCAAATAATTAAATATTCAGGTCAACATTTGTCATTCGGGGCTCGTTGAAGGTGCACTCCAACTTGGAGTTGTTCAACAACCTAAAGGAAACTTTTATGAACAAGCTGATTGCCACTTTGATCGTTGGTGCATTTTCTGCTGCAGCTTTTGCTGTGACACCTGCGGCTCCTGCGACACCAGCCACGCCCGCGACACCTGCCTCCGCTGCTGTTAAAGCAGAGGCCGCACCTGCCGTGAAGGCCGAAGGCAAGCAACGCGCTAAGGCCAAGCACGAGGCGAAGAAAGCTGAAGTCGCTGCGCCTACTAAAGCAGACGCTGCAAAGTAAGCGCGAGGCGGCTTAGTGGCCGCTCAGGCGGGTGTTGTGCTCAGCGCTGCAGCGTTGGCAATCACCCCGCCACCCAAACAAACATCACCGTCATACAACACAGCCGACTGGCCCGGTGTGACGGCCCATTGAGGATCATCAAAGGCGAGCACCAGCTCGCCTTTTTCGTTGTAACTCAGTGCGCAAGGCGCGTCCGTTTGACGGTAGCGCGTTTTGGCTGCATAGCGGCCGGGGGCTGGTTGATGTGGCGCACACCAACTCAAGTCGTCCGCCTGGAGCGAGCCATAAAGCAACCACGGGTGGTCGTGGCCTTGCACCACGTACAAGGTGTTGGTGGCCAAGTCTTTGCGTGCGACAAACCACGGCTGGTGTTCGCCACCCCCGCGCTGCGCGCCCTTTTCTTTGAGGCCACCAATGCCTAAGCCTTGACGTTGCCCCAGCGTATAAAAACTCAAGCCCACATGGTTGCCGATCTTGCGGCCGCGCTCGTCTTTGATGGGGCCTGGTGCGTTCGCGATGTAGCGGTTCAAGAAGTCACGGAACGGACGTTCACCGATGAAACAAATGCCCGTCGAGTCTTTTTTCTTGGCGTTGGGTAACCCGATCTCGTCGGCGATGCGGCGCACTTCGGTTTTGTGCAACTCGCCCACGGGGAACATGGTTTTAGACAGTTGCGCTTGGTTCAGTCGATGCAAAAAGTAGCTTTGATCTTTGCTGGCGTCTAAACCTTTGAGCAGTTGAAATTCGCCATTCACTTCGCGCACGCGGGCGTAGTGGCCCGTGGCGATTTTTTCAGCGCCCAAGCGCATGGCATGGTCAAGGAACGCTTTGAATTTGATTTCGGCGTTGCACAAAATGTCGGGGTTGGGCGTGCGGCCGCTTTGGTATTCGCGCAAAAACTCGGCAAACACGCGGTCTTTGTACTCGGCGGCGAAGTTGACGTGTTCGATCTCAATGCCAATCACGTCAGCCACGGCGGCTGCGTCGACGAAATCGATGTTGGAGGAGCAAAACTCGGAGTCGTCATCGTCCTCCCAGTTTTTCATGAAGATGCCAATGACCTCATAGCCCTGCTGTTTGAGCAGGTAGGCGGTGACCGCAGAGTCCACGCCGCCGCTGAGTCCCACCACCACACGTTTGTTGTTTGCCATGGGCCAATTATCCCTTTGCGGGACGAGCGACGCTCGGGTCGGTGTAGACCATGCCCAGCGGAAAACGTTGGCCATTTTGGTGGTCTTCGATGCAGCGCAGCACCAAGGCGCTGCGCAGTCGATGTGCGTTGGCGCGCACCTCGTCGGTGGTCATCCACAAGGTGCGAACAATGCCGTGGTCCAGCTTGGCCTCTGGCACGGCGTCGCCCAAGATGCCGCAATAGGCGAAGCGCAGATACGTCACGTCTTCCGCCGCACGTCCTTCGCGGGCGGGGCGCTCAAGGCGTGACATGTAGATGCCGACCAGCTCGGTGGGGGCAAAGGTGTGTGTGGTTTCTTCAAAGGCTTCGCGGGCGCAACCGACCTCAGGTGACTCCCCGGGGTCGAGGTGACCCGCGGGGTTGTTCAGTCGCAGGCCTTCGGGCGTGTGTTCTTCGATGAGCAGGTAGCGTCCGTCGCGTTCAATGATGGCGGCAACGGTGACGCTGGGTTTCCAACGTTTGTTCATTTCATCATTATCTTTCGGGTAAGTCCGTCTCAAGAATATGTGAATTCTGGTGTAACCTTTCTTCGGTCTGACAGAGACGAACTTTTCTATTAGGAGCCTTCCATGCAGATTGGCGTTCCTGCCGAAATATCGGCCGGTGAAACCCGTGTGGCGATCACGCCGGAGACGGCTAAAAAATTGATTGCGCAAGGCCACGCCGTGCGCGTGCAGTCGGGCGCAGGTGTTGCGGCAAGCATCACCGACGAGGCCTATGCGGCTGTGGGTGTGTCCATCGTCGATGCTGCACAAGCGTGGGCGTCGGAGTTGGTGCTCAAGGTTCGCGTGCCCGAAGCGGCAGAAGCGACCTGCATCCAATCAGGCAGCGCTGTGGTGGGCATGTTGGAGCCGTTCAACGCAGAGGGCCTGCAGCGTTTGGCATCTGCTGGTGCTGTCGGCTTCGCGCTGGAGGCTGCGCCTCGCACCACCCGCGCGCAGAGCATGGACGTGCTGTCAAGCCAAGCCAACATCGCGGGCTACAAAGCCGTCATGTTGGCCGCAGACAAGTACCAACGCTTTTTCCCCATGTTGATGACCGCAGCGGGCACCGTCAAAGCAGCTCGCGTGGTGATTTTGGGCGTGGGCGTGGCGGGTTTGCAGGCCATTGCAACGGCCAAGCGTTTGGGCGCGGTGATTGAAGCCACCGACGTGCGCCCCAGCGTGAAAGAACAAGTGGAGTCGCTGGGCGGCAAGTTCATCGACGTGCCTTTTGAGACAGCCGAAGAAAAAGAAGCGGCTGAAGGCGTGGGCGGCTATGCCCGCCCGATGCCGCAAAGCTGGCTGGACCGCCAAAAGGTGGAAGTGGCCAAACGCGTGGCGCAGGCCGATGTGGTCATCACCACCGCTTTGATTCCCGGTCGCGCCGCCCCCGTGCTGGTGACCGCAGAGATGGTGCAAGCCATGAAACCGGGCTCGGTGATCATTGACATTGCGGCCGGTAAAGGCACCGATGGCGTGGGCGGTAATTGCCCGTTGACTGAAGCTGGCAAAACCGTGATCAAGCACGGTGTGACTTTGGTGGGTGAAACCAATTTACCGGCCTTGGTGGCCGCTGACGCGAGCGCGCTCTATGCCCGCAACGTGCTCGACTTTTTGAAGCTCGTCATCAACAAAGAAGGCGCGTTGCACATCGATCTGGAAGACGACATCGTGGCGGCCTGCTTGGTCACCCGCGATGGCGCCGTGGTTAAAAAGTGATCGCAAGGACCTAAGAACATGGATGCCGTCTCCCCCACCCTCATCAACCTCATTATTTTTGTGTTGGCCATCTACGTGGGTTACCACGTGGTGTGGACCGTCACGCCTGCATTGCACACGCCTTTGATGGCCGTGACCAACGCGATTTCAGCCATTGTGATTGTGGGCGCCATGTTGGCGGCTGCGATGACCGAGACCACGCTGGGTAAAACCATGGGCGTGCTGGCGGTGACGCTTGCTGCCGTCAACGTGTTCGGTGGCTTCATGGTCACGCGACGCATGTTGGAAATGTTCAAGAAAAAAGACAAGCCGGCTAAAGCGGCGACAGGAGACAAAGCATGAACATGGACTTTGTGTCAATGAATTTGGTCACCTTGATGTACTTGGTGGCCAGCGTGTGTTTCATCCAAGCGCTCAAAGGTTTGAGCCATCCCACCACCTCCATTCGCGGCAACGTGTTTGGCATGGCGGGTATGACGATTGCCGTCGTCACCACGGCCGCTTTGATCATCAAACTGTCGGGCTCTGGGATTGGCATGAGCTGGGTGTTGTTGGGCTTGGTGGTCGGCGGCGGCGCTGGCACCTTGATGGCGCAACGCGTCGAGATGACCAAGATGCCCGAATTGGTGGCCTTCATGCACAGCATGATTGGTTTGGCTGCCGTGTTCATTGGTGTGGCCGCGGTGGCTGAGCCTTGGGCTTTTGGCATCACCGCCGCGCCGCAAGAAGTGGCCGCGGGTGTGCAAACCGCCAGTGGCTTGGTGATCACGGAAATGGTTCAACGCTTCCCGATTCCTGCGGGCAATCGCTTGGAGTTGTTTTTGGGGGCTGCCATTGGTGCCATCACTTTCAGCGGCTCGGTGATCGCGTTTGGCAAGTTGTCGGGTAAATACAAATTCCGTTTGTTCCAAGGCGCGCCTGTGAGCTTTGCCGGTCAGCACATGCTGAACTTGGTGTTCGGTTTGGCGACCTTAGGCTTGGGCTTGATGTTTGTGGCGACAGAGAGTTGGACGGCGTTCTTTGCCATGTTGGCGTTGTCGTTTGTGTTGGGTGTGCTCATCATCATCCCGATTGGTGGTGCGGACATGCCTGTGGTGGTGTCCATGCTCAACAGCTATTCGGGTTGGGCGGCGGCGGGCATTGGCTTCTCGTTGAACAACAGCATGTTGATCATTGCGGGTTCGTTGGTGGGTAGCTCGGGCGCGATCTTGAGTTACATCATGTGCAAAGCCATGAACCGCTCGTTCTTCAGCGTGATCTTGGGCGGCTTTGGTGCCGAGGCCACCACGGCGGTGGCGGGTGCCCAAGAGCAACGTCCTGTCAAGAGCGGCAGCGCCGACGACGCGGCTTACATCTTGGCCAACGCGGAGACCGTGGTCATCGTGCCTGGTTACGGCTTGGCGGTGGCGCGTGCGCAGCATGCGGTGAATGAATTGGCGGAGAAGTTGATGCACAAAGGCATCACCGTGAAGTACGCCATTCACCCCGTGGCCGGCCGCATGCCTGGCCACATGAACGTGTTGCTGGCCGAAGCCGAAGTGCCTTACGACCAAGTGTTCGAGATGGAAGACATCAACGGTGAGTTTGCGCAAGCCGACGTGGCCATCATCTTGGGCGCCAACGACGTGGTGAACCCTGCGGCTTTGCAAAAGGGCAGTGCCATTTATGGCATGCCAATTTTGGAAGCCTACAAAGCCAAAACCATCATCGTCAACAAACGCTCCATGGCGGCGGGTTACGCCGGTTTGGACAATGAGTTGTTCTACATGGACAAGACCATGATGGTCTTTGGCGATGCGAAGAAAGTGGTGGAAGACATGATCAAGGCTGTGGAATAAGCATGATGAATCGTCCCTGGCTGAGTGCCTACCCTGAAGGCGTGCCAGCCGACATTGATACCAGCGCCTATGTCTCGCTGGTGGAGTTGATGCAAGACAGTTTCAAGCGCTATGGCGACCGGCCTGCGTTTAACTTCATGGGACGCAACATGTCCTATGCCGAGTTGGATCGGTTGAGCCAAGTGTTTGCCGCGTATCTGCAAGGGCTGGGGTTGGTGATGGGCGACCGTGTGGCCATCATGTTGCCCAACGTCTTGCAATATCCGGTGGCCGTGGCTGCGGTCTTGCGCGCAGGGTTTGTGGTGGTCAACATCAATCCGCTGTACACCCCGCGTGAGTTAGAGGCGCAGCTCAAAAACTCGGGCGCTAAAGCCATTGTGATTTTGGAAAATTTTGCTGCGACGTTGCAGCAGTGCCTTGCCAAAACGCCCGTGAAGCATGTGGTGTTGTGCGCCATGGGCGACCGTTTGGGCTTGCTCAAAGGTTTTGTGGTCAACCAAGTGGTGCGCCGCGTCAAAAAGATGGTGCCAGCTTTTGAGTTACCAGAGGCCGTGCGTTTCAACGAAGCCTTGTCGTTAGGCGAGCGCAGTACGCTGACTCTGCCCGCCATCACCGGCGACGATTTGGCGGTGCTGCAGTACACCGGTGGCACCACGGGTGTGTCCAAGGGCGCCGAGTTGTTGCACCGCAATTTGGTGGCCAATGTGCTGCAGTCCGCAGCGTGGAATGATCCTGCGCTCAAACGCGTTCCTGCCCATGAGCAGCTCACGTTTGTGTGCGCTTTGCCGCTGTATCACATCTTCGCATTCACCATCAACATGATGCTGACCATGCGCATGGGCGGTTGTTCCATCTTGATTCCCAATCCGCGTGATTTACCGGCGGTGCTCAAGGAGCTGTCCAAGCATCGCTTTCACATGTTTCCTGCGGTCAATACCTTGTTCAATGGCTTGGCCAATCACCCAGATTTCGCCAAGGTGGATTGGTCGCATTTGGTGGTGTCTTTGGGAGGCGGGACCGCGGTGCAAGGCGCCGTCGCGAAGCTTTGGCTGGAGAAGACGGGTTGTCCGATTTGCGAAGGTTATGGATTGTCTGAAACCAGTCCTTCGGCCAGCTGTAACCCCGTGACCAGTTCGACGTACACCGGCAGCATTGGTGTGCCGATTCCCAGCACCGAGATGAAAATCATCGATGACGATGGCCACGAGGTCGCGCCTGGTGTTCCGGGTGAAATTGTCATCCGCGGTCCACAAGTGATGGCGGGTTATTGGCAGCGTCCCGACGAAACCGCACGGGCCATGACGCCAGACGGCTTCTTCAAATCGGGCGACGTGGGTGTGATGGATGAGCGTGGATTTTTCCGCATCGTGGATCGCAAAAAAGACATGATTTTGGTCAGCGGTTTCAACGTCTACCCCAATGAAGTGGAAGACGTGGTGGCCAGTTTGCCCGGTGTGTTGGAGTGCGCGGTGATCGGTATTCCTGATGAGCGCTCGGGCGAAGCGGTGAAGTTGGTGGTCGTCAAGAAAGACCCCGCTTTGACCGAGGCCGATGTGCGCGAGTACTGCAAACAAAACCTCACAGGCTACAAATTGCCTCGCGTGATTGAGTTTCGCGCGGACTTGCCCAAAACCCCGGTGGGTAAGGTCTTGCGCCGCGAGCTGCGCGATCAAAAATGACCCGACTTGCCTTGATCAGCGCCATGCACGAAGAGCTGGCTGCGGTGTTGGCACGCATGCCCGACGAACAAAAAACAGTGGTCGCAGGTCGCGAGTTTTGGGTTGGGCACTGGCAGGGGCATGACGTCGTCGCCGTGCTGTCTCGCATCGGTAAGGTGGCAGCGGCCACCACGGCCACAACCTTGATTGAGCGATTTGGTGTGACGCGCATGGTCTTCACCGGCGTCGCGGGCGGTTTGGCCCCGCACGTCAATGTGGGTGATGTGGTGGTGGCGCGCGAGTTCGTGCAGCACGACATGGATGCGTCGCCGCTGTTCCCGCGTCATGAAGTGCCGTTGACCGGTATGACCTACTTTCCGTCGGACGCTGCTTTGAGCGACGCCTTGTTGGCCGTGGCGCCCTTGGCCTTGGCTGATTTGGTGCAAAGTTTGCCGCCCAGCGACTGGTTGGGCTTGCCGCTTGATGCCGCACAGGTTCATCAAGGCTTGGTGGCCAGTGGCGATCGGTTTGTGTCGACCGATCTCGAAAGTGCTGAGCTGCAGCGGCGTTTGCCACAAGCGTTAGCGGTGGAGATGGAGTGCGCCGCTATCGCGCAGGTTTGTCACGATTACGGCGTGCCTTTGGCAGCTGTGCGCACCATCTCAGACCGTGCCGACGATGCCGCGTATGTGGACTTTCCCCGCTTCATCCAAACCATTGCCAGCCGCTACAGCGTGGCCGTGTTGGACCGTTTGCTGGCGCAATTGCCTGTGTCGTGAGGCAGGGTGGGCTAAGTGGCCCAGCTGCGCGGGCTTGGACGGCTTACTTCAGCCAACCGCGTTTGCGGAAATACCACATAGGCACCAAGGCGCTGGCCAGCATCAACGCCAAGGCAAAAGGATAGCCCCAGGTTTTGTTGAGCTCGGGCATGTACTGGAAGTTCATGCCGTAGATGCTGGCAATCAACGTAGGTGGCAGCAACGCAACGCTGGCCACCGAGAAGATCTTGATGATCTTGTTTTGGTTGATGTTGATGAAACCAACCGTGGCGTCCATCAAGAAGTTGATCTTGTCGAACAGGAACGCGGTGTGGTTGTCCAGCGATTCGATGTCGCGCAAAATTTGGCGCGCTTCTTCAAACTGGTCGGCATTGAGCATGCGCGAACGCATCATGAAGCTCACGGCGCGTCGGGTGTCCATCACGTTGCGGCGGATGCGGCCATTCAAGTCTTCTTGGCGTGCGATGGCACCCAGCACATCCCCGGCCAAGGCGTCGGTCACGTCTTCGGAGAGTACCAATTTGCCGGCTTTTTCGAGTTGGTCGTAAATGCCTTCGAGCGTGTCGGCGGAATATTCGGCATCCGCGTCAAAAAGCTTGAGCAGCACTTCTTTGGCGTCTTCAATCAAGCCGGGCGCGCGGCGGGCGCGCATGCGCAGCAGGCGAAACACGGGCACGTCTTCATCATGGATGGAGAACAGCACGCCACGGCTACGCAGGGCGTCGTTGTTTTGGTTCAAGATGAACGCCACACGGACGGTGCGCGGTTCGTCTTCGTCGGCGATCAAAAAGTCACTGCGGATGTGCAGTTCGCCGTTGTCTTCTTGGTAGAAGCGCGCTGATTCTTCGATGTCTTCGTCCATCGCATCCTCAGGGATGGACAGGCCGTAATACTGTTTGATCCAACGTTTTTCCTCGACCGTGGGGGCTTCGAGGTCGACCCAGATGGGTTGGAATTTAGAGAGTTCTTCCAGCGACTCGATCTCTTCTTGGAAGAGTCGGCCATTGGCCAGCGTGAAAATATTGAGCATGGCGTTCCTTGTGCGTGTGGCACCGAAATTCGAAGGAGGTGAAATGCAGCTTTCGAATCCGAGCGGCACGAGGGCCTGATGCGATCCGAAAGCTACCGACTAGGGTAGGTTTCCAAGGAGAGATCTCCGCTGTTGAAGTGACCCGAATTATGGCACTCAGGCCGCCTAGGCTAGGGGTTTTCAGCAGGGTCTTTTTACGAAATCTTTGAGTTCTAGCTATTGTTTTTTCCTGATAGCAGGCGCATAGTGAAACTGCCAATTCACTCTAGGAGGCTTTGTATGAACTTGACGATCAGTGGTCACCATCTTGAGGTTACGCCCGCATTGCGCAGTTATGTGACAGGTAAGTTAGATCGAATCACCCGACACTTTGACCAAGTCGTGGATGTGAAAGTGCTCTTGAGCATCGAAAATCAGACTGAAAAAGAACGTCGCCAAAAAGCCGAATGCAACATCCATGTGAAAGGCAACGACATGTTTGCCGAGAGTGCGCATGAAGACTTGTACGCCGCTGTGGATGACTTGGTTGACAAACTGGATCGCCAAGTGGTTCGTCACAAAGACAAGCTCCAAAAGCACCATCACGAAAGCCCCAAGCGTCTGATGTGACCTTTTTGGGCGCCTGAATCTGCAAAAACCGCTAATTTTTTGGCGGTTTTTGCGTTTTTAAGTGCGGCTCACAAGGGGTGCATAATCTGCGCTCACACCATGAATCGATTAGCTTCCATCCTGCCTCCCGCACAAGTTCTTGTGCAAGTTGAGGTCACCAGTAAAAAACGCGCTTTTGAAGAGGCGGGTCTTTTGTTTGAAGGCCTGCACGGATTGAGCCGCGCGATGGTGGCCGACAGTTTGTTTGCGCGCGAGCGTTTGGGCTCTACGGGCTTAGGCCACGGCGTGGCCATCCCGCATGGACGCATCAAAGGTCTGAAGACGCCCATGGCGGCGGTGTTTCAGTTGCAGCAGCCCATTGGCTTTGACGCCCCAGATGAACAACCCGTCAATTTGTTGATCTTTTTGTTGGTGCCTGAAGCCTCCACGCAAAAGCATCTTGAAATCTTGTCAGAAATCGCGGAGTTGCTGAGCGATACGGCCCTGCGCGAAAAAATCAAATCATGCGACAACGCGACTGAATTGCACCGCATCGTTTCAACCTGGAATTCGGTGCCCATTTGAAACCCACCGTCATCAGTGCCGATCTGTTGTTTGAGGCCTTTCGCAGCAGTTTGCGCTGGGAATGGCTGGCCGGTTTAGGCGCTTCGGAGCGTCATTTTGATGAGGTTGCGGTTCGCGCAGCGCGTTCCGGCGCTGATTTGGTGGGCTACCTCAATTACATTCACCCTTACCGAACCCAAGTGCTGGGCGAGCGCGAAGTCAACTACATCTCCAAATGCTCTGCGGCTGATGGTGCGCGTCGCATTGCACGCATCGTGACCTTGGAGCCGCCCGTGTTGGTGTTGGCAGACGGCCAAGTTGCGCCACCTGAGCTGATTGCCATGTGCGAGCGCGCACAAATTCCGCTTTTCTCCACCACCGAGTCTGCAGCTTTCGTGATCGATGTGTTGCGCGCGTATTTGTCGAAGCACTTTGCCGATCGCACCTCCATGCACGGCGTGTTCATGGACATTTTGGGCTTGGGCGTGATGATCACAGGCGAGTCAGGTTTGGGCAAAAGCGAGTTGGGTTTGGAGCTCATTTCGCGCGGCAACGGCTTGGTGGCCGACGACGCGGTTGACTTGTTTCGCATCAACCAAACCACCATTGAAGGGCGTTGCCCTGAGCTGATTCAAAACTTGCTGGAAGTGCGCGGTATCGGTTTGCTAGACATTCGGGCCATTTTTGGTGAAACAGCGGTGCGTCGCAAAATGCGTCTCAAGCTCATCGTTCATTTGGTCCGCAAAGAGACGCTAGAGCGCGATTACGAGCGCCTGCCCCACGAGCCACTGACCCAAGACGTCTTGGGCGTGCCTGTGCGCAAGGTGGTGATTCAAGTGGTGGCTGGGCGCAACATTGCGGTGTTGGTGGAAGCCGCGGTGCGCAACACCATCTTGCAACTCCGCGGTGTTGACACGTACCAAGAATTTATTTCTAGGCACCAACGTGCCATGTCGCAAAGATAAGTTGCGTTAAGCCTTGGCTGGCCGGTGCTCACAATTGGGCTTGCGGCAATGGGCATACAAACTCAAGGCATGGTCGGCGATTTCAAAGCCTTGGCGTTTGGCCACTTTGACTTGCAGCGCTTCAATTTCTTTGTCGTGAAACTCTTCCACACGCCCGCAATCTAGACACACCAAGTGGTCGTGGTGTTCGCCTTCGTTGAGTTCGTAGACGGCGCGCTCGCTTTCAAAGTGGCTGCGCTTGAGAATGTCAGCTTGCTCAAATTGCATCAGCACACGGTAGACCGTGGCCAGGCCAATGTCCACGTTTTGTAGCACCAGCTGGCGATACACATCTTCGGCAGTCATGTGACGTTGCTCGCTGGTCTGAAACAAATTCAAAATTTTGAGTCGTGGCAAGGTGGCTTTGAGCCCCGTGTTTTTCAAGTCGTCGGCGTGGGCCATGGGGTCTCTCCAAGACGGGCGAAACAGGGGGCCCGTTACAATGAATAGATCATAGCGTTACAGCCCAATTCGGCCTTTCACACCATGTTTGAATTCTGTCGAAAAGCCTCTTTCTCGTCGTTCAGTCGGCACACCTCGCTCGTTGCGGCCTGCATGGTTGCCGGCCTAGGGCTGACCGCGTGCTCAAGTTTGATCACACCTTATCGGCCTGAGGTCGTGCAAGGCAACTTTGTCTCGCGCGAACAAGCGCAAGCACTGCGCTTGGGCATGCCTCGCCAAGCGGTGCGTGACATTCTGGGCACGCCTTTGGTGACCAGCGTGTTTCACGGCGATCGCTGGGACTACGCGTTCACCATCCGCCGTCAAGGCGCAGAGCCACAGTTGCGACGCTTCAGTGTGTTTTTCAAGAACGATACTTTGGTCCAATTGGATGGCGATCCATTGCCTTCTGAGGCCGAGTTTGCGGCCAAGATCGACACGCGCACAGCTGCTAAAAAACTTCCCGAACTGAAAGCCAGTGAGGCTGATTTGGCGCAGTTCCCCGCCAAGCCTACGGCGTCTGTCGCGCCTGTGTTGGCGCCATCCAAGCCTGCCACCTATCCGCCGCTTGAAGTTCTTGCCCGTTGATTTTTGAAAGTGCCCGCACCATGGCTCACACGACACCTCCTTTGAAACTTGCCATCGCTGGCGCCAGCGGCCGCATGGGCCACATGTTGATCGAAGCCGTGCGCAACGCGCCGGAGTTTCAACTCAGCGGCGCTTTGGATGTGTCCGCCAGTCCTAGCATTGGCAACGATGCCACGGGTTTTTTAGGCCAAGCCAGCGGCGTCAACATCGAGTCCGATGTGCGCCAAGGCTTGAAAAACAGCCAAGTGCTGATCGACTTCACGCGCCCCGAGGGCACATTGGCCCACCTCAAGGTCTGCCGTGAGTTGGGTGTGAAGTTGGTGATTGGCACCACCGGTTTTACCGATGCACAAAAAGCCGAAATTGCCGAAGCGGCGAAAGACATCGCGATCGTCATGGCGCCGAACATGAGCGTGGGCGTGAACGTGACGCTGAAGTTGTTGCAAATGGCCGCACAGGCCATGCCCACGGGCTACGACATTGAAATCATCGAAGCGCATCACCGCCACAAAGTGGACGCGCCCTCCGGCACGGCTCTGAAAATGGGCGAGGTGATTGCCGAGGCCATGGGCCGCGATCTGAAAGATTGCGCGGTGTACGAGCGTTATGGCCACACCGGTGAGCGCGATCCGTCCACCATTGGCTTTGCCACGATTCGCGGTGGCGACATCGTGGGTGATCACACCGTGTTGTTTGCCGGAACGGGCGAGCGCATTGAAGTGACCCACAAGTCGTCGAGCCGTGCAACCTACGCCCAAGGCAGTTTGCGCGCGGCCAGCTTTTTGGCTGGCAAAGACAAAGGCCTGTTCGACATGTTTGACGTGTTGAACCTGCGCTAAGTTTTTCACCAAGTCTCCATCCTGCCATGACTCTCTTTGACGCCACCTTGCAAGGCGATGCGTTCAGCGTCACGTTGAATCTGGTGTTGCTGGCCATGTCGGTCGCCACATGGACGGCAATTGTTTATAAGTCTTGGCTGCTGCGTCGTGTGAGCGCGGATGTGGCACAAGGCAAAGCCGCATTTTGGCAAGCCCGAGATATGGCGCAGGGCTTGGCTGTTCTTGGCGCCCTAGACCGTTGTGCCGTTTTGTTGCCGTTGGTCCAAGCGCAGCAACAGCGCATGCCCGGCACCTTGGGTGCTCAAGGTGACGAAGCCGCGCAACGCACCCGTGTGCTGCGTGATGCTTTGCATGCCGTGCTGCATCGTTTGCAGTCGGGGCAGGTGCTCTTGGCGACGGTGGGTTCTACGGCGCCATTTGTGGGTTTGTTAGGCACGGTGTGGGGCATCTACCATGCGCTCACGGGCATTTCCAGCGCGGGTCAGCTCTCCATCGCCCAAGTGGCTGGGCCGGTCGGCGAGGCCCTCATCATGACGGCCGCAGGTTTGGCCGTGGCCTTGCCCGCCGTGTTGGCGTTTAACGTGATGGGCCGCGTGATTAACCGCTTGGAGCAAGAGCTGGAAGGCTTTGCCCACGACCTGCGAGATCTCTGATGGCTTTTGGACGTTTTGAGCGCACGCCGGGCCAAACGCCCATGAGCGACATCAACGTCACCCCCTTGGTCGATGTGATGATGGTGTTGCTGGTCATCTTCATCATCACCGCGCCTTTGATGGTCAGCGCTTTGAAGCTTGATTTGCCCAAAACCGACGGCGCACAGGCCAGCAGCGCCCCGCCGCGCTTTGTCGAGCTCAGCATTGACGCCAAAGGCGTGGTGTATCTCGACGACAAAGCCACATCGCTGGAGGATCTCAAACGCAGCCTCAACGCCCAAGCCTCTAAAGCTTTGGCCATGGACCATGGCGAATTGCCTGAAGTGCAGCTGCGTGCCGATGAGCGCGTGCCTTACGGCCGTGTGGTCGAAGTCATGGGCTTGGCCCAGCAAGCGGGCATGAACCGCATTGGCTTTGTGACCGAGCGCAAGCAGCCCGTTGCCGCGCCTTAATTAACCTAGTCATCGCTCGCTGAGCGTCCCCTTCTTCGGCATCCCGATTGCCCTCAAACCAAGGCCTAAAATCAGTGCATTCTTTGCCTTTGTTTGAAGGCGCTGCCTCGCGACCCCAGCGGGGATTCTCTGACTGATTCCATGCAAGACAAATACAACCATACCGAGGTCGAACGCGCCGTTCAGGCCACTTGGACCCAAGCCGACGCCTACCGCGTGACCGAAGACGCGTCCAAGAAAAAGTTCTACGCCTGCTCCATGCTGCCTTACCCCAGCGGCAAGCTGCACATGGGCCACGTGCGCAACTACACCATCAACGACATGCTCACGCGCAACCTGCGCATGAAGGGCTACAACGTGTTGATGCCTATGGGCTGGGACGCCTTTGGTTTGCCAGCCGAAAACGCCGCGCTCAAAAACGGTGTGCCACCGGCCAAGTGGACTTACGAAAACATCGCCTACATGAAGAAGCAAATGCAGGCGATGGGCTTGGCCATCGACTGGTCACGCGAAGTGGCCACCTGCGATGCGACTTACTACAAGTGGAACCAATGGCTCTTCTTGAAGATGCTCGAAAAAGGCATCGCCTACCGCAAGACTCAAGTCGTGAACTGGGACCCGGTGGACCAAACCGTGTTGGCCAACGAGCAAGTGATTGACGGCAAAGGCTGGCGCACGGGCGCACCGGTTGAGAAGCGCGAAATTCCTGGCTATTACCTCGACATCACCCGCTACGCGCAAGAACTGTTGGATCACGTGCAAATCGGCAACGAAAAGGCCACGCTGAACGGCTGGCCCGACAAAGTGCGCTTGATGCAAGAGAACTGGATTGGCAAGAGCGAAGGTGTGCGCTTTGCGTTCACGCACGACATTGCCGGTGCAGATGGCGCGCTCATCGGCGACGGAAAAATGTATGTGTTTACCACACGCGCCGACACCATCATGGGCGTCACTTTCTGCGCGGTGGCTGCTGAGCATCCGCTGGCGTTGCACGCTGCGGCGACCAGCCCTGCAATGGCCGCCTTCCTCGAAGAATGCAAAAGCGGCGGCACCACCGAAGCCGAGCTGGCCACGCAAGAGAAAAAGGGCATGCCCACGGGCTTGTTCGTCACGCACCCATTGACCGGCGCGAAGGTCGAGGTGTGGGTGGGCAATTACGTGCTCATGTCTTACGGCGATGGTGCGGTCATGGGCGTGCCTGCGCATGACGAGCGTGACTTTGCGTTTGCTTTGAAATACGACTTGCCCATTCAGCAAGTCGTGGCGCTTGGCGTTGACGGTGCAGCGGCGGCCTCGACAGGTACGCCGGGCTCCTCATACGCAAGCTCAAAATCGTCACCCGGCGCACCTGCCGATGCCGCCTCTTCGGCATTCGATGCCACGGCCTGGCAAGAGTGGTACGCCACCAAAGCGGGTGTGTGCGTGAACTCTGGTGAACTCGACGGCTTGCACCAGAAAGCAGCCGTCAACAAAGTGGCCGAACTGCTCGCAGCCAAAAACTTGGGCGAAAAGAAAACCACCTGGCGTTTGCGCGACTGGGGCATCAGCCGCCAGCGCTACTGGGGCACGCCCATCCCAATCATCCATTGCGACGAACACGGCGCGGTGCCTGTGCCCGAAAAAGATTTGCCCGTGGTGTTGCCGCAAGACTGCATCCCTGATGGCTCTGGCAATCCGCTGCACAAGCACGAAGGTTTCCACGCCGGTGTGACTTGCCCCGTGTGCGGTAAGCCCGCCCGCCGCGAGACCGATACGATGGACACGTTTGTGGATTCGTCGTGGTACTTCATGCGCTATTGCGACCCCACCAACACCGACGCAATGGTGGCCGAGGGTGCGCAGTACTGGGCGCCGATGGACCAATACATTGGCGGCATTGAGCACGCGATTTTGCATTTGCTCTACGCACGTTTCTGGACCAAAGTCATGCGCGACATGGGCCTGGTCAAAGTGGACGAGCCGTTCACCAAACTGCTCACGCAAGGCATGGTGCTCAACCACATCTACTCACGCCGCACAGCCAAAGGTGGCAAAGATTACTTCTGGCCCCACGATGTCGAGCATGTGCTGGACGACGCTGGCAAAGTGGTGGGCGCCAAGCTCAAGAATGCCGCTGACAGCAGCGACGGCAAATTGCCCGTGGGCACCGCCATCGACTACGAAGGCGTGGGCACCATGTCCAAGTCCAAGAACAACGGCGTAGACCCGCAAGACCTGATCGAGCGTTACGGCGCCGATACCGCGCGTCTGTACACCATGTTCACCGCGCCGCCCGAAGCCACGCTGGAGTGGAACGACGCGGCCGTGGAAGGCAGCTACCGCTTCTTGCGCCGTGTGTGGAACTTCGCGTTCAAACACGAAGCCACACTCAAGGCCGCCACCGCTGGCAACTTGAGCGTCGCCAAGCCACGCAAAGAAGCCGCCGATTTGCGCCGTGAAATGCATGTGGTGCTCAAGCAAGTCAGCTATGACTACGAGCGCATGCAATACAACACCGTGGTGTCGGGCTGCATGAAGTTACTCAACGCTTTGGAAGATTTCAAGGCCGATGGCAGCGAGGGCGACAACGCCGTGTTGTGCGAAGGCATGTCTGTGTTGCTGCGCATGCTCTACCCAGCTTGCCCGCACATCAGCGCGAATTTGTGGGCCGAGTTGGGCTACGCCAAGCAGTCGGGCGATTTGCTCGACACCGCTTGGCCTGAAGTCGACGAGAGCGCCTTGCAACGTGACGAGCTGGAGCTGATGCTGCAAATCAACGGCAAGTTGCGTGGTGCGGTCACCGTTAGCGCCACGGCCAGCAAAGAGCAAATTGAGCAAGCGGCGTTGGCCACCGACGCCTTCATCAAGCAAGCCAATGGTGCTGCGCCGAAGAAGGTCATCGTCGTGCCAGGCCGTTTGGTCAACATCGTCGTTTAAGAGCTGCGTATGTCCACCACACGCCGTGCTTTGTTGATCTCCTCCAGCCTCGTCGTCGGGCTGGCGGGCTGCGGCTTTGAGTTGCGCAAGGCGCCGAGCTACGCGTTCAGCACCTTGTTCAGCAGCGTGCCTGTGGTGTCGCCTTTGGGCATCAAGCTGCATCGCAGTTTGGCTGCGACCGGCCAAGTGGAAGTCATCACCGATCCCAAGCAAATCGAGCGTGCCCAAGTCATCTTTGATCAACTGATGGAGTTGCGTGAGAAAGTGGTGGTGGGGCGCACCTCCACAGGTGCGATTCGTGAATTCCAGTTGCGTCTGCGCTATCGTTTTCGCGTGCGCACGCAGGCGGGCAAAGAGTTGATTCCTGACACCGAGTTGGTGCTCACCCGCGACATCAACTTCAACGAGACCGGTGCCTTGTCCAAAGAGTCGGAAGAAGGCTTGCTGTACCGCGACATGGAAAACGATTTGGTGCAACAAATTCAGCGCCGCTTGGCCTCCATTCGTCAGCTCTGACCATGCAAGTCGCCGCCTCGCAATTCAGCCAGCACCTGCAGACGCAGGCCTCCAAAGGTCTGCGCAGTCTTTACACCTTCCATGGCGATGAGCCCTTGTTGCAGCAAGAGGCCCTAGATGCCCTGCGCGCCACCGCGCGTGCCCAAGGCTTCACCGAGCGCAGCGTGTTCACAGTGGCAGGCGCGCACTTTGATTGGGGCGAAGTGTTGGCAGCAGGCGGCTCCATGAGTTTGTTTGCTGACAAGCAGTTGATTGAAATCCGCATTCCCTCGGGCAAGCCCGGCAAAGACGGCAGCGTGGCGTTGCAAAACATCGCGGAGTTGGCGGTGGGCAATGACAGCACGTTGACGGTGGTGTTGCTGCCGCGTCTGGACAAAGCCACCAAAAGTTCGGCGTGGTTCGCTGCGTTGGAGAACAGCGGCATCAGCGTGCAAATTGACCCGATTGAGCGTCACACCTTGCCCACTTGGATTGCGCACCGCTTGGGCGCGCAGCAGCAACGTGTGAGTGAAGGGGAGGCGGGCCAACATACCTTGCAGTTTTTTGCCGATCGGGTGGAAGGCAATTTGTTGGCGGCGCATCAAGAAATTCAAAAACTCGGCCTGCTCTACCCCGCTGGCGAGTTGAGCTTTGAGCAGGTGGAACGCGCGGTGCTGAATGTGGCCCGCTACGACGTTTTTAAACTCTCAGAGGCGGTGCTCAGTGGCCAGCCGCTGCGCGTGCAGCGCATGCTCGATGGCCTCAAGGCCGAGGGCGAAGCTGAGGTGCTGGTGCACTACACGCTGGCCGAAGAAATTCGCGCCCTCAAGCGCGTCAAAGACGCAGTGGCCGCAGGCAAAGCCCTGCCCATGGCGCTGCGCGAGCAACGCATTTGGGGCCCGCGTGAGCGTTTGTTTGAGCGCGTGTTGCCGCGCTTGAGCGTGGGCATGCTGGAGAAGTTGTTGCAATCGGCGCACCAAGTCGATGGCATTGTTAAAGGCCTCAAAGTGGCCGACTGGCCGACCGATAACTGGCAGGCTTTGCACCGTTTGGCCTTGCGCTTGTGCCGTGCTTGTATGCCGCGCCAAGCTTGAAAGAGAATCACACCATGACCGAACTTAACGTCGCTGACCACATGAATGCCTTGGGCGCGCAAGCCAAAACGGCCTCGGCCCAAATGGCCAAAGCCTCTGCCGCTGTCAAAAACAAAGCCTTGCGCGCTTTGGCCGCTTTGCTGCGCGCCAACATCGATGCACTGCAAATTGACAACGCCAAAGACATTGAGCGCGCCATCGCTGCAGGCCTCGACGCGCCGATGGTGGATCGCCTCAAGCTCACCCCCAAAGTGCTGGAAACTTGCGCGCAGGGTTGCGAGCAACTGGCCGCCATGCCCGAGGTGATTGGCGAAATCACAGGTTTGAAAGAGCAACCCAGCGGCATTCGTGTGGGTCAAATGCGTGTGCCTCTGGGCGTGTTCGGCATGATTTTCGAGAGTCGTCCCAACGTGACGATTGAAGCGGCGTCGCTGTCCATCAAGAGTGGCAACGCGTGCATCTTGCGTGGCGGCTCGGAAGCCATTGAGTCCAACAAAGCCTTGGCCAAGCTGGTGCAGCAAGCCTTGATCGAAAGTGGCTTGCCCACCGATGCTGTGCAACTGGTGCAAACCACCGACCGCGAGGCCGTGGGCCACCTCATTGCCATGCCTCAGTTTGTGGATGTCATCATCCCGCGCGGCGGCAAAGGCTTGATTGAGCGCATCAGCCGCGACGCCAAAGTGCCGGTCATCAAACACTTAGACGGCAACTGCCACACCTATGTGGACGATCCGTGCGACATCGCCATGGCCGTCACCGTGGCTGACAACGCCAAAACTCAAAAATACAGCCCCTGCAATGCCAGCGAAAGCTTGCTGGTGGCGCGCGGCGTGGCTGCCGCGTTTTTGCCCAAAATTGGTGCAATTTACGCGGCCAAAGGTGTGGAAATGCGTTGCTGCCCCGAAGCCAAAGCCATCCTCGCCAGCGTCCAAGGTGCCCATCTGAAAGACGCGACCGAGCAAGACTGGTTTGAGGAATACCTCGGCCCCATCATCAGTGTCAAGGTGGTGACAGGTTTGGATGAGGCCATTGCTCACATCAACCACTACTCCAGCCACCACACCGAGTCCATCCTCACGCGTGACCACATGCACGCCCAGCGCTTTTTGCGCGAGGTCGATTCATCCAGCGTGATGGTCAATGCCAGCACCCGTTTTGCCGATGGCTTCGAGTACGGCTTGGGGGCGGAGATTGGCATTTCGACCGACAAGTTCCACGCCCGTGGCCCTGTGGGCATTGAAGGGTTGACCTCGCTCAAATACGTCGTTTTGGGACAAGGCGAGATTCGGGTTTGAATCGGCGCTGTTATGGGGTTGGACCTCTAAATAGAGGCGCAGCCTGACGGCCTAGAATGACGCTCCATCAAGAAGGACATCATGGTTCCCCACCTCATCACGGCTCTCACCGGCCCCATCAACGAACTTGAGCAACGCATTCTCGATTCCATGCCTGCCATTGAGCGCTGGTTTCGTCTGGAATGGATGGAGCACACACCACCGTTCTACAGCTCTGTGGATGTGCGCAACGCTGGCTTCAAGCTAGCGCCCGTGGACACCAACCTCTACCCTGGCGGTTGGAACAACCTGACGCCCGAGATGCTGCCGTTGGCAGTGCAAGCCGCGATGGCCGCGATCGAGAAGATCTGTCCGGAAGCGCGCAATCTGCTGCTGATTCCTGAGAACCACACGCGCAACACCTTCTATTTGTCGAACGTGGCGCAGCTGCAGCGCATCTTCCACATGGCTGGCTTGAATGTGCGCATTGGGTCGATCAACCCTGAGATCAAAGAAAACACCACCATCAACTTGCCCAACGGTGACAGCGTCACCTTGGAGCCGGTGATTCGTGGCGCGCGACGCGTGGGCCTGAAAGACTTCGACCCGTGCACTATCTTGCTCAACAACGATTTGAGCGCAGGCATTCCCGGCATTTTGGAAGACTTGCACGAGCAACACCTGTTGCCACCGCTGCATGCGGGCTGGAGTGTGCGTCGCAAAAGCAAGCACTTTGAGTGTTACGAAGAGGTTGCGAAGCGCTTTGGCAAACTCTTGGGCATCGACCCTTGGCTGATCAATCCCATGTTCAACCAGTGTGGCGAAGTGAACTTTGCCGAGGGCACGGGGATGGAGTGCTTGCAGACCAATGTGGATGCCTTGCTGACCAAGATCAAACGCAAATACAAAGAGTACGGCATCAACGAAAAACCGTTTGTGGTCGTCAAGGCCGACAACGGCACTTACGGCATGGGCATCATGACCGTGCGCGATGTCAAAGATTTGGATGTGCTCAACCGCAAGACGCGCAACAAAATGAGTGTGGTCAAAGATGGCCAGTCGGTGAACCAAGTCATCATTCAAGAAGGCGTGTTGACCAATGAACGCGTGAACGACGCCGTGGCCGAGCCAGTGGTTTACATGATGGACCGTTACGTCGTTGGCGGTTTTTACCGCGTGCACGCTGAACGCGGAGTGGATGAAAACCTCAACGCGCCCGGTGCGAGCTTTGTGCCCTTGGCGTTTGAGCAAAGCGCGCACACGCCGCAGCCTGGCATGAAGCCAGGTGCGAGCACACCGAACCGCTTTTATATGTATGGCGTCATTGGACGCCTTGCCATGTTGGCCGCCAGCTATGAGCTAGAGGCTACCGATCCCGAAGCTGAGAATTACGACTGAGATCTCTGATGGAACAACATGCTAAATCGTCGCTCGCGGCGTTGACCTTGGGCGCCATTGGCGTGGTCTACGGCGACATCGGCACCAGCGTGCTGTACGCCATGAAAGAGGTGTTTGGCTCGGGCCATGTGCAGTTCACGCCTGACAATATTTTTGGAATTCTGTCCATCTTCTTTTGGACCTTGACCATCATCGTGTCCATCAAGTACGTGGTCTTGGTGCTGCGCGCTGACAACCACGGCGAAGGTGGCTTGGTGGCCATGTTGGCGTTGGCCTCGATGTCCGTCAAAGACAAGCCAAAACTGCGACAGCGCATGCTGATCGTAGGCATCTTTGGCACCTGTTTGTTTTATGGCGATGGTGTCATCACGCCTGCCATTTCAGTGCTGTCTGCGGTGGAAGGCTTGGAGGTGATTTCTCCGGCCTTCAAGAAATATGTGATCCCACTCACCATCGTGATTTTGTTTGGTTTGTTTGCCGTGCAAAAGCGCGGCACCAGCGGCATTGGCAAGTTTTTTGGTCCCATCACCGTGGTGTGGTTTGCCGCTATTGCGGCTTTGGGGCTGTATCACATCGCGTCGCATCCCGAAATTTTGTGGGCCATTAGCCCGCACCATGCCTTGCGTTTCATCATCGCAGAGCCTGAAGTCACCTTCTTGATTTTGGGTGCTGTGGTGCTGTGTGTGACCGGTGGCGAAGCCTTGTATGCCGACATGGGGCACTTTGGCAAAAAGCCGATTCGCATGGCATGGTTCACGGTGGTCATGCCATCGCTGACCTTGAATTACTTTGGTCAAGGTGCCTTGCTATTGAGCGACCCCGATGCGGTGGCCAACCCCTTCTTCAACATGGCGCCTGATTGGTTGCTGTTGCCTTTGGTTTTGTTGGCCACGGCGGCGACGGTGATCGCGTCGCAGGCGCTGATTTCAGGTGCATTCAGCGTCACCAAGCAAGTGGTTCAAATGGGCTTCTTGCCGCGTTTGCAAGTGCTGCACACGAGTGTCAAAGACACGGGCCAAATCTACATTCCTTTCGTCAACTGGGGCTTGTTTGCCGTCATCGTGTTGGCTGTGGTGATGTTCAAGTCGTCTAGCAATTTGGCAGCGGCGTATGGCATTGCGGTGTGTACTGACATGTTGATCACCACCGTGCTGACGTTCTTCGTGATCCGCTACAGCTGGAAATACCCGCTGTGGATGTGCTTGGGCGCCACCGGCTTTTTCTTTGTCATTGACTTGACCTTCTGGGCCTCCAACTTACTCAAGTTGTTTGATGGCGGTTGGTTCCCGTTGCTGATCGCTGCGGTCATCATGATGCTCATGCTGATTTGGCGCGATGGCCGTGAATTGCTCAACGACATTCGCCAAGAAGAAGCTTTGGATTTGGACAGTTTCTTAGAAGCCGTCTTTTTGTCACCGCCTGCGCGTGTGGACGGTACGGCCGTGTTTTTGACCACGGGCAAAGGCTCGGTCCCCAATGCGCTGCTGCATAACCTCAAACACAACAAAGTGTTGCATAAGCAAAACCTGTTTGTGAACGTGCAAAACCATGAAGTGCCTTGGATCCCTGAGAACGAGCGCTTGGTCATCACGCCGCTTGCGAATGAGTGTTGGCAAGTGGTGATCCATTACGGCTTCAAAGACAACCCCGATGTGCCGGGCGCCTTGACGCATTTGCGTGGCATGGGCTGCGAGGTCAATCCCATGACGACCAGCTACTTCTTGTCGCGTGACAGCATCGTGCCAACGCTTGGCAAGGGCATGGCGCCTTGGCGTGAAAAAATCTTTGCACAAATGCACCTCAATGCCAGCTCGGCTGCGGACTTCTTGAACTTGCCGAGCAACTCGGTGGTCGAGTTGGGCAGCAAGATCGAGATCTAAACCATGCACATTCTGTTCGTCGCTGACCCGCTCTCGTCCTTCAAAATTTACAAGGACACCACCTTCGCCATGATGCGCGAAGCGCAAAAGCGCGGCCACCAAGTGCTGGCGTGTGAACCGCAAGACATCGTGTGGCAAAGCGGCCAAAAAGTGACGGCGCGCGTGCAACGTGTGCGTTTGACGGGTGATGCCGCCGATTGGTTTGAGGTGCAAGGCGTGGATGAGCATTGCGCGCTGCACAGCGTCGATGCCATCGTGATGCGCAAAGACCCGCCCTTTGACAGCGAATATTTCTACGCCACCCACTTGCTAGAGCAAGCCGAGCGCGAAGGCGCCAAGGTGTTCAACAAGCCGCGTGCCCTGCGTGACCATCCGGAGAAGTTGGCGATTCTGGAGTTTCAGCGTTTCATCAGCCCCACCTTGGTCACCCGCAGTGCTGACGCCATTCGCGCTTTTCATGCGCAGCATCGAGACATCATTTTGAAGCCACTCGATGGCATGGGCGGCATGGGCATCTTCCGTGTGAAAGACGATGGCTTGAACCTCGGTGCCATCGTCGAAACCCTCAACCGTGACGGTGCGCAAACGGTGATGGTGCAAAAGTTCATCCCCGCGATTGAGCAGGGCGACAAGCGCGTCTTGGTCATTGGCGGTCAAGTGGTGCCTTTTTGCTTGGCGCGTATTCCGCAAGGCGGTGAAGTGCGTGGCAACTTGGCGGCGGGTGGCAAAGGCGTGGCGCAAGCCATCTCGGCGCGCGAGCGTGAAATCGCCGAAGCCTTGGGCCCCGTGTTGGCTGCGCGCGGTTTGCTGTTGGTGGGCCTTGATGTGATTGGCGACTGTTTGACCGAGGTGAACGTCACCAGCCCCACATGTTTTCAAGAGATCTTTGACCAAACCGGTTTCAATGTGGCCGCGATGTTCATCGATGCCTTAGAAGCTGCCGCGGCTTGATGTTTTAAGCTTCGCGCCCTTCGACAAAGACTTTCAACTCCCCGGGCTTGAATGGCGTCCACACCTCATCGGTGGTCAGCGGCGCGGTGACCACCACGGCCACGCGGTCATCGGGTTTGGCATGTTCTGCAAAGTTGATGCGCATGTCCTGATCGCTCAAGGTGGCAGTAGCAAACGGGTATTGACGCTCGATGTACCAGAGGTGGGTGGACGCGTGGGCCCACAGCGCCTGCCCGTTGGAGAGCAAGAAGTTGAACGTGCCGTGCTTTGCCACCTGAGGCACCAACTCGCGCAAGGTCAAGGTGAGCTCTTCGGTCGATGGCACGCTGGCGTGTGATTTGGCCAGCTCTTGCATCAGCCAGCAAAACGCTTCTTCGCTGTCCGTGTGACCCACGGGTTTGAAGTTGCCGTGCAAGTTGGGTTTGTAATTTTCTAAGTTGCCATTGTGGGCGAACACCCAATAACGGCCCCAGAGTTCGCGCACAAAGGGGTGACAGTTCTCCAGCGCCACTACGCCCTGCGTGGCTTTGCGGATGTGCGCAATGACGTTGCGGCTTTTGATGGGGTATTTGCGAATCAGCTCGGCCACGGGCGAGTTGCTGGCGGGCAGATGGTCAATGAAATGACGCAAGCCTCGGTCTTGTTCTGAGCCTTCAAAAAACGCAATGCCCCAGCCGTCGCCGTGGTGGTCGGTGACGCCCGCGCGCTGTGCAAAGCCACTGAAGCTGAACGTGGCGTCTGTTGGGTTGTTGCAGTTGAGGCCGAGCAGTTGGCACATGGTGGGCGGGCTTGGTGAAGAGAAACAGAAGGGGCGAGAAGTTTGGGGTGGACGCAGCCGTGGATTACGGTGTGACCTTGTCATGCTGTGGCACGCGCGGTTCGCGAATTTGCCAAGCCGCAATCAGTGCGAAGGCACACACGGCCGCCAACATCAAAAACACATCGTCAAACGCAGCCAGTCGCGCGGCCGAGGTGGCGGGGTTGCTGAGGGTGTCGCCGTGCACAGCCAAGCGCCATTCCAACAAAATACCGCACAAGCTCACACCCGCCGCGCCGCCCAGCATGCGCAAAAAGTTAATGGCACTCGCGCCCTGAGGAATGAGGTTGGCATGCAGCGAGCGCATGGCGCCCATGTTGAGCGAGGGCAAGATGAAGCCCAGTCCGATGCGCCCCAAAATGGCCAAGGCCACCAAGACCCACAGCGCCGTTTGTAAATTGACCAGCAGCATCAACGCGAACGACAGCGCCAACAGCGTCAGGCCAAAGCTCACGAACAAATGCGTGGGGTGCGTGCTGGCATAGCGGCCCACCACAGCGATGGTTACCGCCAGCAACAAGCCCGATGGCAGCATCAAGGTGCCCACATGGCTGGGCGAGAGCCCCAGTCCCAGTTGCAAATAAACCGGAATCAAATAGGTCGACCCAAACATGGCGATGCCGTAAATAAAGGCGACTAGCGTGCCCATGGTAAATGGGCGATGCTTGAACAGGCTCAAATTCATCAAGGGCAGGCCACCGCGTTGGGCCTGCACGCGCTGCCAAGCAATGAAACTCACGATGCACAACAAAGCCCCAGCGATCAGCCACGCCGAGTTGCCCCACTGGCCGCTGTGCAGCAACACCAAGCCGTTGAGCAGACACAAGGTGCCCACGGTGGCGAGGGTGAGTCCACCCACATCGAGCGTGGGTTTGCCGTGGTTGGCGCTCACGCCACCGGGCGCGGTGATGGGCACGTAGCGTTTGGCCATCCAGAGCGAGGCCAGGCAAAACGGGATGACCATGAAAAACAAGGAGCGCCAGCTCATGAAGTCCACCAAAATGCCGCCAATGCTGGGACCGATGGCAGGCGCCAGCACCACGCCCATGCCAAAGAAGCTGTTGGCGCGGCCTTGTTCGGCGTTGTCAAATGCGCGCAAGATGATGATGGCGGGAATCGGTTGCACCACGCCCGCGGCGAGCCCTTCGCTCACCCGCGCGACCAGCACCCAGTTGTAGTCGGTGGCCAGTCCGCCGCCAATGCCTGCCGTCATCAGCAGCCACATGCAGCCGTAATACGTGGTGCGGTAGCCAAAACGGGCCAGCAGCCAAGGGGTGGTGAGCATGGACACCGTCATGGCCACCATGAAACTGGAGCTCACCCACTGGGCCTGTTCTTGGCCAATGCCAAAGTGCAGGCTCATGCCGGGAATGCCCACGTTCATGATGGTGGACGACATGATGGCCGCCATGGAGCCGATCATCACCGTGGTCAACATCAGCCAGCGGTGGCGCGTGCCGTAGCGGCTTTGGAGGTCTGCGAGAGAGCCAGGTTCGTGCATGCCAGCAAGTGTAGCCACGCTGGCAAGGCACAATTGACAAAAACGATATGCACGCATTTCCTCCCACGCCCCAAGCCGCTCAGCAGCGGTTGGCCCAGGTCAACCCCAGAGACTATGCCCAGACGCGCAATGCGTTGGATGGCGCCGTGACGGGGTTGTCGCCGTATTTAACCCACGGCTTCTTGAGCGTGCCCGAGGTGGCCTTGGCCATGTACAAACAGCACCGTTTGGGGGTGCAACACAAGCTGTTGTTTGAACTGGGCTGGCGCGAGTACTACCAGCATTTACACGCGCACTTGGGGGACGGCATTGCCCAGTCCTTGCATGAAGGGGCGCTGCCCGATGACGCTTACAGCTTGGCGGTGCCCGAGGATGTGCGCTGTGCTTGCACCCATGTGCCGGTGATTGACCAAGCGGTGCGCACGCTGTACGCCACTGGCTATCTGCACAACCATGCCCGCATGTGGTTGGCCAGCTATTTGGTGCACTTTCGCAAAGTGCACTGGCGCGTCGCAGCCGATTGGCTGTACAGCCATTTGCTCGATGGCGACTTGGCCAGCAACTATTTGAGTTGGCAATGGATCGCCGGCACCAGCAGCAGCAAGCCGTATTTGTTTAATGCGGAGAGCTTAGAGAAATTTGCTCCTCCGTCTTGGCACAGCCCGGGCACGGTGTTGGATGCGAGTTACGACGTCATCGAGTTGCTGGCGCACAACCGTGCCACGGTGGCGCATGAGCGTCGCGAGAGTGAGCCTTGCGAAGAGCCCACGGTTTTGTCGCAGCCACCTGAACATTTGGGGTTTACAGCACCTGCCCATCACGCCGTGTTGAACAAAACCGTGTGGTTGGTGCATCCGTGGCATTTGGCAGACCTGCCCGGTGATTTGCCAGACGACGTGGTGTGCGTGGCGGTGGCGTGGTCTGACTTGGCATGGGCTCAGCCCTGGAGCCTTGCACGCTGGCAGTTTGTCGGGGAGCGCATGGTGAGTCTGGCGCCTCATCGTTGGTGCGGCCCTCAGCAAGAAGTGGCTTTGGCCTTGTCGACCGCTGCACAGGTGCATACCGTGGCGCATTTGCGCTTGCCTGAGATGCCGCGCGTCAACTTAATTCAGCGACCCGCACCCCGCTTGTTCAAGCCGCTTGAGAAACCCCAAGACTCATTTTTCAAATGGTGGACGCAAGTCACCAAAAACGTGCGCCACTTGCAGCAGCTGGTGTTGCCGTTTACTCGGTCGGGGCCAAACGAACCGACTCAATGAAGTGTTGGGTTTCGCCAAAGCACTCAGGCAAGCCGCGGTGCTGGGCATATTCCAGCACCACTTTTTGACCGATGTGCGCGTTGATTTGATCGGCAATGGCGGTGTCACGCACGGTGAAGGTGAACTTTTCGGGAATAGTCGGTACGTTGGCCAAGGCGCGCATTTGCTCACCTTCCCATGTCTTGCAAACCCATCCTTTGTAAGACAGCTTTTGCACATAGCCCACGCTCTCGCCCTTGGAGTAGGTGAAGTGATACGCGAACAGCAAGTAGCCGCCCGCCAGCAAGGCCACGATGAGCACCAAGCCCATCAGGGAGCGCAAAGCGATGCGAATCAAATTTCGGGCAAAAGTGGCGGTCATGGTGTTTCTCGAAAGAAGTGAAAAGTATGCCGAATCATAGTGCCGAGTGACCATGAAAAACGGCCCCCGAAGGGGCCGTTTGCGCAAGGTCAAAACGCAGGCAGATTACGCCGCGCCAGCCTTGACCTTCAGACGCCAAGCGTGCAGCAAAGGCTCGGTGTAGCCGCTAGGCTGTTCTTTGCCTTTGAACACCAAGTCGAGTGCGGCTTGGTACGCCGCGCTCTTGCTGAAACGGCCCGCCATCTTTTGGTACAGCGGGTCGCCAGCGTTTTGCTTGTCCACCACGGAGGCCATGCGCTTGAACGTGGCTTTCACTTCCGCGGGTGTCACCACACCGTGCAGCAACCAGTTGGCAATGTGTTGGCTAGAAATACGCAGCGTGGCGCGGTCTTCCATCAGGCCCACGTTGTGGATGTCTGGCACTTTCGAGCAACCCACGCCTTGGTCAATCCAACGCACCACGTAGCCCAAGATGCCTTGCACGTTGTTGTCCAACTCTTGCTGTTTGTCGGCGTCTTTCCACTTGGGCTTGGCCACCACGGGCACTTGCAACAAGTCATCCAAGATGCTGTCGCGCACCTTGTTGTAGTCGACCTTCTCCAACTCTTTTTGCACGTCCACCACTTTGACTTGGTGGTAGTGCATGGCGTGCAACACCGCGGCGGTGGGGCTTGGCACCCAAGCGGTGTTGGCACCGGCTTTGGGATGACCAATTTTTTGCTTCAGCATCTCGGCCATCAAGTCGGGCATGGCCCACATGCCTTTGCCGATTTGCGCTTTGCCGCGCAAGCCGCATGACAAGCCGACCAACACGTTGTTCTTTTCGTAGGCTTGAATCCAAGCGCTGGACTTCATGTCGCCCTTGCGCATCATGGGGCCAGCGTGCATGGCGGTGTGCATTTCGTCGCCGGTGCGGTCGAGGAAGCCGGTGTTGATGAACGCCACGCGGCTGGCCGCGGCGGCGATACACGCTTTCAAGTTCACGCTGGTGCGACGCTCTTCGTCCATGATGCCCAGCTTGACGGTGCTGTCAGCCAAGCCCAATACCTTTTCGACGCGGCCAAACAACTCGGCGGCAAATGCCACTTCGGCAGGGCCGTGCATTTTGGGTTTGACGATGTAGACCGAGCCGGTGCGCGAGTTGCGAATGCCGTCTTTGCCGTGACCTTGCAAGTCGTGCAGCGCGATGGCGGTGGTGATCACCGCATCCATGATGCCTTCTGGGATCTCGTGTGTGGCGCCGTCTTTGCCGGTGTACAAAATGGCAGGGTTGGTCATCAAGTGACCGACGTTGCGCAAGAACAGCAACGAGCGGCCATGCAGCTTGACGGGCTGGCCGTCTTTGCCGGTGTACACGCGGTCAGCGTTCAGGCCACGGGTGAAGGTCTTGCCGTTTTTCTCGACCGACTCGGTCAAGGTGCCTTTGACGATGCCCAACCAGTTGCCGTAGGCCAGCACTTTGTCTTCGGCGTCGACCACGGCCACGGAGTCTTCCAAGTCCAAGATGGTGGACAAGGCGGCTTCCACGATCAAGTCGCTCACACCCGCTGCGTCAGACGCGCCGATGGCGGTGTTGCGGTTGATTTGGATGTCCAGATGCAGGCCGTTGTGTTGCAACAGCACCGAAGAAGGTGCAGCGGCGTTGCCTTGGAAACCGATGAATTGCGCCGCTTTCGCCAGCTTGGTGGTCTTGCCGTTATTCAGGGACACGACCAACTCGCCGCCGACCACGGTGTAGCCGGTCGAGTCAATGTGCGAGCCGCTCTTCAGAGGCGCCGTGCGGTCCAACACGTAGCGTGCGTACTCAATCACTTTGGCGCCGCGCACGGGGTTGTAGCCCTTGCCTTTTTCTGCGCCGTTGGTTTCGGGCAAAGCGTCGGTGCCGTACAGGGCGTCATACAGCGAGCCCCAACGTGCGTTGGCGGCGTTCAAGGCGTAGCGGGCGTTCAACACGGGCACCACCAACTGGGGGCCGGCTTGCAAGGCCAACTCGGCATCCACGTTTTTGGTGGTGGCTTTGACGTTGGCAGGCTGGGGCACGAGGTAGCCAATTTTTTCGAGGAAGGCGCGGTAGGCCTTCATCTTCTTGATCGGGCCGGGGTTCTTGGTGTGCCAAGCATCCATGTCGAGTTGGATGCGATCACGTTCGGCCAACAGGGCGATGTTCTTGGGGGCCAAGTCTTGCACGATGGCGTCAAAGCCGCGCCAGAACTTTTCCTGGCTCACGCCGGTGTCTGGCAACACTTGGGTGTTGATGAAATCTTGCAGTTGGGTGGCCACTTGCAGGCTGTGAATTTGCGTGCGTGGTGTGGTGGTTTGGGTCATGGGTCAACGCTCTCAGGTAGTTTTAAAAATACAGATCTCAAAAACAGAAATTCAAGACGAATCTTAGGTCAAAGCCGCGCCCGTATTGCGTGGCTAAATTTTTCAGATGTCGTGACTTCTAGATGCCTAATCAGCCTTCGGCGACCAGCAGCGTGCCCGTGCGCAGGCCGCGCCAAGTGCCTAAGGTCAAGCCCAAAATCACCAAAGAGGTGATGGCCAACAGGGCGGTGGCGGGCAGCTGAAGCCAAGCGCCTTCGGGGGCGCTGCTCAGGCGCAAGGTCAGGGTGGTGAAGGCGGCCAAGGGAAAGCTCATGCCCCAATGCCCCATGCCAAAGGCTTGCGAGCGCATGGCGTCGAGTTGCGTCAGCGCCCACATCAAAAAGAACACGCCCACGCCCCACAGCGCCCAAACGAAGGGCATGGGAGCATTCAGTTGCAGCATGTCAAGGCCAATGATGGACGGCGGCACCACGGTGATGAACAGCGCAGGGCTCATGCGCGCAGGCATGGGACCCGCTTGCACCAAACGCACGATGAGCAAGGTTTGCAGCACCGGCCACAGCAGCAGACCGATGCCCATTTGGGCGGTGGCCCAAGGCGCAAACCCCATCGTCACGCCACCCAAGGGCGCCAGTACATTGCCGACCACAGGGATGAACAACACGGGGGTGAACGTGGCCCACTGCAAGCCGCCTTCTTCTTTGGGGCGAAGCCAGCGCCCCAGCACCCACACGGTGGCGGCCAGCTCCAACAGCGAGCCGATCAACCACGTGGCGCGCAGCAGGTGGTCGAGCCAAGGGGCCGTGTTCCAAAACAGGGCGGCGCCTAACGTAGACAGCAGCATCATCGAAATCGGCAGTGTGGCCATGAAGGCATGGCGCACGGGGTGCTTCAAGTCGGCTTGGACAGCGGCGTTGTGGACGTTCAGCCGAACGATGCAAGCCAAGCACAGCACGCTGAAAATCAACAGCGCAAATCCGCCAGCGACCAAGCTCAAGCCCAGCGCCATGTCACCCAGCACATCGGTGGCGCGCAGCCAAGCCTGGGCCAACCCGCTCCAGCCCATGACCAACACGAACCAAGCGGGGCCCATGTGCGCCAAACGGGCCGTGGCGTGGTGAACCCATGTGGTCTGCGTGTTGCTGCGATGTGTGGGGGTGTTGGCGTTCATGAGGCGCGATTCTAGGCGTGGCGCTTTGCGCCAGCCCCCGTGGATAATCCACCGCATGGACAAACTCAAAGTCTTCGAGTCCTTCGTGTCGGTGGCCCAAAAGGGCAGCTTGACCGCGGCCGCTGTAGCCGAAGGTGTCGCGCCCGCCATCATGGGGCGTCGTTTGGACAGTTTGGAGGCGCACTTGGGCGTCAAGCTCTTGGTGCGCACCACGCGGCGCATCACGCTCACCCATGAAGGCACCGCTTTTTTAGAAGACTGCCAACGCTTGCTGGCCGATGTCGCCAACGCCGAGGCCAGCGTCAGCGCGGGTGGCTTGAAAGCCAGTGGCCATTTGCGCATCACGGCCCCTGCGGGCTTTGGGCGTCGCCATGTGGCGCCCTTGGTGCCCAAGTTTCACACCCTGCACCCCGACGTGACGGTGTCGCTCAACCTCAGCGACCGCGTGGTCGATTTGGCCGCCGAAGGGTTTGATTGCGCCGTGCGTGTGGGCGATTTGCCCGATTCCTCGCTGGTCAGTGTGCGCATGGCCGACAACCGCCGCCTGTGCGTGGCCACGCCTGAATTTTTGAAACGCTACGGCACGCCCCAAACCCCGCATGACTTGATGCGCTTGCGTTGTCTCACGCTCTCCAGCGATGCGTCGCAAACCCGTGGCTGGGCCTTTCGTGTGCCCGTTCCCGCCAAAGCCAGCGAGGCAGCGGGTCATGAGGTGATTCACTTGCGCCCCAGCGGCCCGATGGATTGCTCCGATGGCCAAGTGCTGCACGACTGGTGCATGGCAGGTTACGGCATCGCTTGGCGCAGCACTTGGGAGGTGGAGGCTGAGGTGAGCAGCGGCCAGTTGGTGACGGTGTTGGATGACTTTGCCGCGCCGCCCAACGGCATTTACGCCATTTTTTCGCAGCGCAAGCACCTGCCGCTGCGTCTGCGTTTGTGGATCGATTTTCTCAAGGACCACTACGGCCAAGCCGCGTACTGGAGCGCTGCCGCATGAGCATCGCGTCCATCCGAGACGTGGTGCTGTGCGCCGACGACTACGCGGTCAACGCGCCCACCTCACAAGGCATCGTTGCCTTGGTGGTGCTGGGCCGTTTGAGCGCCACCAGCGTGATGACGCGCTCGCCCCGTTGGTCCGAAGATGCCCCTGCCTTGCGCGATTTGCGCGGTCGTTTGGATGTGGGCTTGCATTTGGATTGGACCAGCACCTTTGCCCAAAGCGCCGGTTTTGGCGGGAGTTTGAGTGCGGTGATGCGCCGTGCTGCGCTGCGCCGCTTCGATGTCTCCGCCTTGCGCGATGAGATAGAGCGCCAACTCGACGCCTTTGAACAACATTGGCACGCCGCGCCAGACCATGTCGATGGCCACCAGCATGTGCACCAATTTAAGGGTTTGCGTGATGCGCTGACCGAGGTGCTGATGCGCCGTTACGGCAGCGCTGCGCCGCGTCCGTGGTTGCGTATTTCTAACGTGGCACAAGCGGGGTTCAAAGCACGCGTGATTTCTACGATGGGTTCGAAAACTTTACAAGCTTGGGCGGATGACCACCACTGGCCGACGGTTGGCCCTTTGTCGGGGGCCTACGCGTTTGACGGCAGCGTGGCCGACTATGCAAAACGCATGCAAGGTTGGCTGGCTGATTTGCCCAAGGCCTCGGCAAGCCCCGCGCTCATCATGTGTCACCCCGCCGCTTCGGCCCAAGCGGATGACGACATTGGCCCCGCCCGCGCCCGTGAATTTGCCTATTTGGCCAGCCACGACTTTGTCCAAGATTTGCGCGATGCTGGCGTTCGCTTGGTCCGAGGCAGTGGTTTGCCTATGGCCTCGGTTTAACCGCGCACCTTCGCTGCGCCTCACCTGCGTTTTCACATGACCTCTTCTTCTTTTTTCTCCGCACGCGGTCGCACTTGGGCCCTGTGCGTGCTGCCGCTGTTGTTGCTGGTCTTGGCCGCTTTGCGTCCTTTGGCCTTGCCCGATGAGGGGCGCTACGCAGAGGTGGGCCGATGGATGGTGATGAGCGGTGACTGGCTCACGCCGCGCTTGGACGGCATTCCTTTCTTTCACAAACCCCCTTTGCTTTACTGGCTCGAAGCCGGTGCCATGGCGGTGCTGGGCGTCACGCCTTGGGCGGCGCGTTGTGTGGTGGCTTTGCATGCCATGCTGATGGCTGGCTTGTTGTGGGCGTGCGCGCGCCACATCGCAGGCGTGACCGTGGCCAACCGCGCGGCTTGGATGTTGGGCAGCAGCTTGGCGTTTTTGATAGGCGGCCAATACGTGAACCACGACACGATGGTCGCGACGTGGATGGGCGTGGGCATTTGGTGTTTTGCCCGGGCGTTGATGCACGCGGATGGCGTGCATGCGGGTTGGGCACGCGCGGGCTTCATCGCCTGCGCGTTGGGTGTCTTGAGCAAAGGCTTGATTGGTTTGCTGTTGCCCGGTTTGGTGTTGTGCCTTTGGGTGACGTGGACGCGGCAATGGCGCAAGGTGTGGACCTTGCCTTGGTTCAGCGGCATGCTGTTGTTTGCGGCCGTGGCGTTGCCGTGGTTTGTGCTGGCGGCGCGCGAGCATCCCGATATGTTGGCTTATATGTTTGGCAAGCATCAGTTCGGTCGCTACACCGCCACCACCTTTAACAACGCCAGACCTTGGTGGTTTTACGGGCTTGCCGTCGTGGTGTTGATGTTCCCGTGGGTGTTCTTGGTGGTCGCCAGTGCTGGACGCAGTTTGCGCGAGCGCCTGACTGCGTTGAACGGTCAAGGCCGCATGCCGCCTTCTTCAACAACGCCTTCGGCAAATACGTCACATGAACAACTGCGCGTAGACGTTGGCGTGAGCGTGGACCCGCGTTGGACCGCGCTGTGCTGGATTTGGCTGATCGCCATTTTGGGATTTCTCTCCATCCCCAACTCCAAACTCATTGGCTACGCCTTGCCCGTCATGCCCCCGCTGGCGCTGCTCGCGGCGCTCTGGTGGCAGCGTCATGTGGCACCGCGTGCTTGGGGTGATCGGGTGTTTGCTGTCGTCGTGGGGCTCAATGTGGCGCTGGCGGTGGGTGCGCAAGTGGCGGCGGAGCGCTACACCCAAAAACACAGCAGCTTGGATGTGGCCGAGGTCCTCGCTTGTCAAGCCCGCGCCTCAGACGTGGTGGCTGCCGTGGACGAGTACCCCTACGATTTGCCGTTCTACGCGCAAGTCATGCAACCGCTGGAGGTGATTCAAGACTGGGACACCTTGCGTCAAACCGCGGGCGACAACTGGCGCCGTGAGCTGTTTGAAGGCGCCGACTTTGATGCACAAGCCGCCCGCAGCTTGGTGCCCTTGTCGCGTTTAGACAGCTTGAAGCACACACCACACGCATGGGTGGTGGCACCCAACACCTCGACCACGCTCAACATGGCGCAACACGCTGGGTTTGAGTTGGTGTTGGCAGGCCGCGCTTGGAGCCTGTACCAATCCAGTGCGGCCGCCTCAGGTGCGACGGCGGCAACTGCGTCGGCGTCAAGCGCGTCGGCGAAAAGCCCAGAAGCGGCTGAGCAAAAAGGTCTGCGCGGATGCAAAGACCAGGGCAAAAAATAAGGCCAGCCAGTCTGGCAAATTCAAGCCGCGCAGCAGCACCACAAACATGAGTTCGTTGGCGACAAAGCCCGCAAGGGCGGTCGCTGCAAATCGGCGCAAGCTTTGCCAAAAGCTGGTGCCTGCGTCTTGAAAACTCAAGCGACGGTGACCCGCAAAACTCACCACAAACGCCACGCAAAACCCAGCGGCATTGGCCAACTCGGGCCACAGATGGGCTTTGGTCAGCTCAAACACGCCCATGTGGGTGGCGGCTGCCGCACTGCCCACCACCAAAAACCAAAAACCACTGTGCATCGTTTTAGATCGGGTGTTCGTTGTCGAATTGAGCCATCGAAGGCGCTGGCGCCTTGACGGGGGCCAAAGCCAAGCCTGAGCCCCAGTGGTGACTCACCAAATACATGGGTCGTTGCTTCACCTCTTCGTAAATGCGCCCCACGTACTCGGCCAAGATGCCGATGGACAGCAGTTGAATGCCACTGAAAAACATCATGCCCACCACCAGCGTGGCATAGCCTGGCACATCAATGCCCCACATGAAATATTCGGCCACCACCCAAGCGCCGTAGCCCAAGGCGACGGTGGCGAGCAGCAAGCCGACCAATGTCAAGGCGCGCAGTGGGGCAATGGAGAACGCCAAAACGCCTGTCAAGGCCAAGGCAAATGAGCCACGCAAACCAAAGCTGCTCTCGCCCGCGGCACGGGGCAGTGGCTCGTAGTCAATGGCGGTGCTGGCAAAGCCGACCCAAGCGTACAAGCCCTTCATGAACCGGTTGCGCTCGGGCAGCGATTTGAGGGCGTCCACCACCCGGCGGTCCATCAAACGGAAGTCGCCCGCGTGCGCAGGAATTTTCACGCGGTTGCCCATGTTGATGAGCTTGTAAAACATGCCTGTCAGCCCCGCGTGCAAGGCCGATTGGTCATCGCGCGTGCGGCGAATGGCGTACACCACGTCCGAGCCCTCGCGCCAGCGCTTGAGCATGTCGGCCACCAGCGACACGGGATGCTGGCCGTCGGAGTCCATCAGCACCACCACCTCGCCGCGCGCCGCGTCGATGCCGGCGGTCAGCGCGGCTTCTTTGCCAAAGTTGCGCGACAGGTTGATGCCCACCACTTCGCGGTGCGCTTCGCACAAGGCTTGCATGACCTGCGCCGTGTCGTCACGGCTGCCGTCGTTGATGAGCACGATTTCCACTTGTGAGCCCAGCGCCTGCAAGGCTTGCAGCACCTGCGGCACCACGGTGCCCAAGTTTTGTCCCTCGTTGTAAGCGGGCATGACGCACGACAGGGTGGGGGTGTATTGGAAACGGTCGGGTTGGGGGAGTGTGTGGGCGTCGCGCATATAGGGGTAGATCATGCCAAAAAATAAGGCGTGCCCCGTGAAAGTGAGGGCCGCCCCGTAAAATCTCGCCATGCTCCAAGTTAAACAAGAATTGCTGGCCGCTCTGAGCCAAGCCCTCGACGGTTTGTTGCCCGGTTCCGGCAACAAGGCTGCTTTTGAATCGCCCAAGGTCGCCGCGCATGGCGACTTTGCTGTGACAGCTGCGATGCAGTTGGCCAAACCCCTCAAGCTCAACCCCCGTCAGCTCGGCGAACAGCTGCGCGACGCGCTGTTGGCCGCGCCCGTGTACCAACAGTGGGTGCAAGACATCGAGATTGCAGGCCCCGGCTTTATCAACATCCGTTTGAAGCCCGCCGCCAAACAGCAAATCGTGCGCGAGGTGTTGGTGGCCAAAGAACAATTTGGCTTTCAAGCCGACAACGGCCAACGTGTGTTGGTCGAGTTTGTGTCTGCCAACCCCACCGGCCCGTTGCACGTGGGCCACGGCCGTCAAGCCGCGCTGGGCGATGCGATTTGTAATTTGTTTGCCACGCAAGGTTTCAACGTTTACCGCGAGTTTTATTACAACGACGCGGGCGTGCAAATCAACACCTTGGCCAAGAGCACGCACTTCCGCGCCCAAGGCATCAAGCCCGGCGACGCCAGCTGGCCGGTGGACCCTGAGAACCCAGAGAGCAAAGCGTTTTACAACGGCGACTACATCCAAGACATTGCCACCGATTTCTTGGCTGGCAAAACCGTCAAGTCCGATGACCGCGAATTCACCGCCAGCGGCGATGTGAACGACGTGGACGGCATGCGCGAATTCGCCGTGGCCTACCTGCGCCACGAGCAAGACCTCGACTTGAAAGCGTTTGACGTCAAGTTCGACAATTACTACTTGGAAAGCAGCCTCTACACCAGCGGCAAGGTAGCCGATGCGGTGAGCCGCTTGCAAGCTGCTGGTAAAACTTACGAGCAAGACGGCGCCTTGTGGCTCAAGTCCACCGACTACGGCGACGACAAAGACCGTGTGATGAAAAAGACAGACGGCACGTACACCTACTTTGTGCCGGACGTGGCGTACCACATCACCAAGTGGGAGCGTGGCTTCACCAAGGTGGTCAACATCCAAGGCACCGACCACCACGGCACCATTGCCCGCGTGCGCGCTGGTTTGCAAGCCGCCAATGTGGGCATTCCTGAGGGCTACCCCGACTACGTGTTGCACACCATGGTGCGCGTGATGCGCGGCGGCGAAGAAGTGAAGATTTCTAAGCGTGCGGGCAGCTACGTGACCCTGCGCGACCTGATCGAGTGGACCAGCAAAGACGCGGTGCGTTTCTTCTTGCTGAGCCGCAAGCCCGACACCGAGTACACCTTCGACGTGGACTTGGCCGTGCAAAAGAACAACGACAACCCCGTGTACTACGTGCAATACGCCCACGCCCGCATTTGCTCGGTGCTGCGTGCCTGGGCCGACAAAGACGGCGGCGATGTCGCCTCTTTGCAAGGGGTGGATTTGTCAGCGTTGGAAAGCCCGCAAGCCCAAGCCCTCATGCTGCAACTGGCTAAGTACCCCGCCATGCTCAGTGCAGCATCGGCCGACTTTGCGCCGCATGACGTGACCTTCTACTTGCGCGACCTCGCGGCCAGCTACCACAGCTACTACGATGCCGAGCGCATCTTGGTGGATGATGAAGCCGTGAAAAAAGCGCGCTTGGCGCTGGTGGCTGCCACCGCGCAGGTGCTGCACAATGGCTTGGCGGTGTTGGGTGTGTCTGCGCCTGCCAGCATGTAACCCCGTCTTCGGAGACCTATTTCAATGTTGAATCAACAACGCGGCGGAACCTTGGTGGGTTTCATCATGGGCCTGGTGGTGGGCATGACGGTGGCCTTGGGCGTGGCCGTTTACGTCACCAAGGTACCCATGCCTTTCATGAACAAGGGCATGACCCGCTCGGCAGAGCAAGACGCGGCCGAAGAAAAGAAAAACAAAGATTGGGACCCCAACGCCCCGCTCTACGGCAAGAACCCCGCCAAATCGACAGACAAAGCTGACGCCGCGCCAGAGGCCCCTAAGCCCGAGGTCAAAGCCGACGTGAAGCCGGTGGCCAAACCTGTGGAGCCCAAGCCTGACCCCGCCGTCAAGATCGACCCCAAAAGCGCCGACCCCTTGGGCGATTTGGCCAAAGCCAAAGCTGATTTGAAGCCCGCCGAGCCCAAGGCTGTGGATGCCAACAAGCCCGCTCCGATGCCCATGGCCGCGGACCCGTTCATTTATTTTGTGCAAGCCGGTGCTTACCGCACGCCCGAAGAGGCCGACGCGCAACGCGCCAAAATGGGCTTGTTGGGTCTGGACGCCAAGGTCAGCGAACGCGACCAAGGCGGCCGCACCGTGTACCGCGTTCGCGTCGGGCCTTTGGACAAAACCGAAGCTGAACGCGTGCGCGCCAAGCTCGAAGCTGCGCATCTCGACTCCGCGATGGTGCGGGTGCAACGTTAAATTTTCTTTCTAGGGTGACTTATGAAACGTCGTGATTTTTCTTTGACCGCCATTTCCATGGCTGGTTTGCCCTTGTTCGCACAAGCCCAAGGCCCTGCTGCCGGTAAGAAGCCGGAAGAAGGCATTGAGTACATCTCGCTCGACAAGCGCGTGCCCACCGAAGTGGATGCCGGCAAGATCGAAGTGATCGAGTTCTTTTGGTACAGCTGCCCGCATTGCCACGCATTTGAACCACGCTTCGCCGCTTGGATCAAGGCCTTGCCCAAAGACGTGGTGGTCAAGCGCGTGCCCGTGCGTTTCCGTGACGACTTTGAAGCGCAACAGCGTGCGTACTACGTGTTTGAATCCTTGGGCGTGGTGGATGCCATGCACGGCAAGCTGTTTCACGCCATCCATACCGAGCGCCAGACGCTCAACACCGGCGCGGCCTTGGCGGCTTGGGCTGGCAAAAACGGCATGAGCGAGCAAAAGTTCACCGAAACCTTCAACAGTTTTGGCGTGGCCACCAAAGCCCGCCGCGCCACCCAGTTGCAAGAGGCGTTCAAGGTGCAAGGTGTGCCTGCTTTGGGCATTGCCGGTCGTTTCTACACCGACGGTTCGTTGACGGGCAGCATGGAGCGTGCCGTTCAAGTGACCGATTATTTGTTAGCAGAAGTGCGCCGCGGCCGCTGAGCCTGAGTGGCCGCCAAGGTGGCCAGCGGGAGGCCTGAAGGCGCTGTCTGGGGCGTGGTTAGAATCAGCCTCAGTTAAATACAGCAATATTCGTGCCTTGAACTCTTTTCTTTCCCTGTTGATCGCCTTGCTGGTGGCGTTTGCCCCAGCTGCGGTGTGGGCTGAAAAAGCTGACCGCGACAAGCCCATGAACATCGAGGCTGACAGCTTGGTGCACGATGAACTCAAGCAAGTCAGCGTGTTCACCGGGCGTGCCGTGCTGACCAAAGGCACCATGATTCTGCGCGGCTCGCGCATTGAAATTCGCCAAGACCCCGATGGCTACCAATTCGGCATCGTCCTGCCGGAGCCCAACAAGCGCGCATTCTTTCGTCAAAAACGCGAAGGCGTTGATGAATTCATGGAAGGCGAAGGCTTGCGCATTGAATACGACGGCCGCGCCGACCGCATCAAGCTGATCGACCAAGCCGAGGTGCGTCGTTACCGAGGCGCTGTGCTGGGCGACCAAATGACCGGCAAGCTCATCACCTATGACAACTTGACCGATGTGTTTGCCATCGATGGACAACGCCCCGAAGACGGTGACAAGGCCACGGGCGGCCGCGTCCGCGTGACTTTGGCGCCGCGCAACAAAACTTTGGACAAAGATAAAAAGTGATCGTTCCCTTGTCTCCCGCCACGTCAACGACTGCGCCTGCGGCTGTGAGCCGCTTGGAAGCACGCCACTTGCAAAAGTCGTATGGCAGCCGCAAGGTGGTGCACGACGTTTCGATTGCGGTGAACAAGGGCGAAGTGGTGGGTTTGCTGGGCCCCAACGGTGCCGGCAAAACCACGTCGTTCTACATGATCGTGGGCTTGGTGCGTGCCGATGGCGGCACCATCACCATTGACGGTCAGCCCGTGGCGCATTTGCCCATTCACCGTCGCTCACGCTTGGGGCTGAGTTACTTGCCGCAAGAAGCGTCGATTTTTCGCAAGCTGAATGTGGAAGACAACGTGCGCGCCGTGTTGGAGCTGCAACGCGACGATCACGGCCAGCCGCTGAGTCACGATGAGATTGAAAAGCGGCTGACCTCATTGCTGCAAGAGCTGCGCGTGGAGCACTTGCGTGCCTCGCCGTCGGTGGCCTTGTCGGGCGGTGAGCGGCGTCGGGTAGAAATTGCCCGCGCCTTGGCCACCAACCCGCGTTTTATTTTGTTGGACGAACCGTTTGCTGGCATCGACCCGATTGCGGTGATCGAGATTCAACGCATCATCGGTTTTTTGAAAGCGCGTGGCATGGGCGTGCTCATCACCGACCACAACGTGCGCGAAACCCTGGGCATTTGCGACCACGCTTGCATCATCAGCGATGGCCGCGTGCTGGCGCAGGGCACACCGACCGAGATCGTGGAAAACGCCGACGTGCGCCGCGTGTACCTCGGCGAACACTTCCGAATGTGATGGCATGAAACAAGGCTTATCACTCCGCGTTTCCCAGCATCTGGCGCTCACGCCCCAGTTGCAGCAGTCCATCCGACTGTTGCAGCTGTCTACGTTGGAGTTGAGCCAAGAGATCGAGCAAATGCTCGACGACAACCCCTTTCTCGACAAAGAGTTTGAAGAGGCGCCGCGTGAAGAGTTTGGCCTCGACAAAGCCGACACGCCCGCGCGTGACGAAGAAGTCGAGCCCGTGCGCGAAGTGCCCTCGCTCGACGGCGGCATGTCCGAAATCACCGTGGACAACACGGCCAGCGACACCGAGCCCAGCGTGGACGGCATTGCCGAAAGCTGGGATGGTGACGGCAGTGTGGAGTTTTCAGCCGACGACTCCGAGTGGGGCGGCGATGCCCCCGCCAGCAAAAACAACAACACCGCCGACAGCGATGTGGCCGACGCCACCGAGCTGGCGCGCAGCCAAGAATCGTTGACTTCGTTTTTGCATCGCCAAGCCTTGGCGCTGCGCCTGAGCGAAACCGACCGAGCCGCCCTGCGCTACTTGATTGAAAACCTCAACGACGACGGCTACCTCGAAGACAGCTTGCGCAGCTTGGCCGAAGGCTTGGGCGGCGAGGACGAAGAACAAATCGAAGAACTCGAACATCGCTTCCAAGTGGCCTTGTCGCTGCTGCAAAGCCTGGAGCCTGTGGGTGTGGGCGCGCGCCATTTGGCCGAGTGCTTGACCTTGCAACTCAAGGCGATGGAGGTGGTCAGCGAAGAAGCCACGAATGTGCGCGACGTGGCGTTGGCCATGTGCAAGCAACCGTTGGAGATGTTGGCCAAGCGCGATTTCAAACGCTTGGCGGTGGCCGTGAACGACAGCGAAGCCACCGTCAAATTGGCGATTGCCTTGATTGCCCGTTTGGAGCCTAAGCCCGGTCGTCGTTTTGCCGATGTGGAACGCCATGTGGTGGTGCCCGACGTGTTGGTGACCCGCGTGGGCAAGTCCACCACCGCCCCCAAATTCCGCGTGGCCCTGAATCCCGATGTGATGCCGCGTTTGCGTGTGCACGACATTTACGCCAGCGCCCTGAAAGGCGGCAAAGGCGACAACCACGCCGGACTGCAGCAACGTTTGCAAGAGGCGCGTTGGTTCATCAAGAACATTCAGCAGCGCTTTGACACCATCTTGCGCGTGAGCAATGCGATTGCCGAGCGCCAGAAAAACTTCTTCATCCACGGCGAACTCGCCATGCGCCCCATGGTGCTGCGCGAGATTGCCGAGGAGTTGGGCCTGCACGAGTCCACCATCAGCCGTGTGACCACCAACAAGTACATGAGCACGCCCTACGGCACCTTTGAGCTGAAGTATTTCTTTGGCTCGGGGTTGGAAACCGACAGCGGCAACAACGCGTCCAGCACGGCCGTGCGTGCGTTGATCAAGCAGTTCGTGGCCAACGAAAACACCAAGAAGCCGCTGTCAGACAACCAACTGTCTGAGATGCTGAAAGAACAAGGCATTGAGTGCGCCCGCCGCACCGTGGCCAAGTACCGTGAGGCGCTACGCATTGCGCCAACCACTTTGCGCAAAGCGCTTTAAAGACATTTATGAATCAGTTGACCCTTTTCTTGCCCTGTGCGGCAGGCGTTGAAACCTATTTGGCCACCGAGGTCAAACGCATCACCGGCGTCGCCGATGAAGATTTGCGCGCCTTCCGCGCAGGCGTGATGGTGCGCGCTTCGTGGCGCGATGCCATGTTGCTCAACCTGCACAGCCGTTTGGCGCAGCGCGTGTTGGTGGAGTTGTCGCACACGTTTTACCGCCAAGAGCAAGACCTCTACAACGCGGCCTGCGAAGTGGCGTGGGAGCTGTGGTTCTCGCCGAAAGAGTCGTTCAAGATTGAAATCACCGCGCAGCACAGCCCGCTGAAGAGCTTGAATTTCGCGGCCCTCAAAATCAAAGACGCCGTGGCCGACCGCTTCCGTCACAAGACCGGCGTGCGCCCCGACGTCAACACGCAGTGGCCCGATGCCCGCATCTACGCCCACTTGACCACCGAGAACCTCACGCTCTACATCGACACCTCGGGCGAGCCCTTGTTCAAGCGCGGCTGGCGCGCCGACAAAGGCGACGCCCCGTTGAAAGAAACCCTCGCAGCGGCCATGTTGGCGGCCAGCGGTTGGAGCCAAGGCGACGGCACGGCGGCCAATCCAGACGGCTTGGTGGCGCAAGGTGTGCCGTTGTATGACCCGTGTTGCGGTAGCGGCACCATCGCCATTGAAGCGGCGCAAATCGCCTGCAACATCGCGCCCGGTTCGATGCGTCGTTTTGGTTTCGAAAAATTGGTGCCTTACCAAGCCCACGTTTGGCAAGGCTTGCTCAACAACGCGCGCAACCAAGAGTGCGAGCCGCGTGCGCCGATTTTTGGCAGCGATGTGGCTTTCCGTATGGTCGACTTTGCCGAGCGCAATGCCGAACGTGGTGGCGTGGCGCACGCTGTGCAACTGCGCGGTGGCGATGCCTTGCAACGCATGCCCCCGTGCGAGCAACCCGGCATCATGCTGGTCAACCCCCCGTATGGCGAGCGCATTGAAGCCGCCGGTATTGCGGGTGCCGCACGCCGCGCCCGCTATGCACCGCCTAGCGAATACGTGTCGCCCTACGAAGACGTCAACAGCAACGGCGATGCGGGCTTTGACGATGCCGCGTATGACAACGGCATGATCCGTGATGATGTGCCGCGCTTCGGCGCCCGTGACATTGCCCAGACCGAAGACGGCGGCGACTTCTTCGCCCAACTCGCCAGCCACTGGAAGAAAAACTACGCCGGTTGGTCGGCTTGGATGTTGACCCCCGACCTCAAGCTGCCCACCCGCATGCGCTTCAAAGAGTCGCGCCGCGTGCCCATGTGGAACGGCCCCATCGAATGCCGCATGTTCCGCTTTGATTTGCGTGCCGGCTCGATGCGCAACAAACCTAACGACGCCCAAGCCCCTGATGCTCAGCCCACCGAGGGCAAAGGGCCAGCAACATCGTGATGAGTGACGGCGAGCGTGTTGGCACAGTTGAGGGCTTGAATTTGCAAGCCAGCCTGCCGCCTGTGCGTGTGGTGCTCGACACCAACATCGTGCTGGACCTCTGGCTTTATCAAGATGCCGCGACGCCCGACTTGCACGCTGCGTTGAGCGCCAAGTCTGTGCAGTGGGTCGCGACGCAAGTGATGCGCGATGAGCTTGAACGCGTGTTGGCTTACACCCACATCGCCCGGCGCTTGGCCTTCAGCGCGTTGACGGCCGAAGACATCTTGCGCCAATTCGATGCCCATGCCGTGTTGCAGCCCATTGCGCCCAAAGCGCTGTTCATCTGCAAAGATGGCGATGACCAAAAGTTCATCGACTTGGCTGCACAGCACAAGACGCAACTCATCAGCAAAGACAAAGCCGTGTTGACCATGCGCAACCGCATGGCACGCTTGGGTGTGGCGGTGGCTAAAAGTTTCCCGGCTGTGTTGCCGGGCTAAGCGGCGAATGCCAACGCGAGTGGCATTCTGCGGCCGCTCTTTCTTAAGGCGTTTGGAGCAAGGTCAGCAGCGTGCGCAAGGCATGCTGCATGGTGGCCTCGCGTACCGCAGCGCGGTCGCCCGCGAAGTGCATCACCTCGGTTTTGACCCACGCGGTTTCGGCGCCCAACGTAGGGCCCGCATCGCTGGGTAAGGCCCAGCAGAACCACACCGTGCCGACGGGCTTGTCGACTGAGCCGCCCGTGGGCCCCGCAACGCCCGTTACCGCCACCGACACTTGCGCCCGCGAATGGCGCAGCGCACCCAAAGCCATGGCTTGGGCGGCGGGCTCGCTCACCGCGCCGTGCTGTGCGATCAAGGCGCTGTCTACGCCGAGCATTTCGTGTTTGGCTTCGTTGGAGTAGGTCACAAAACCGCGCTCCAGCCACTGGCTCGATCCCGCCAAGTCGGTGCAACGCGCGGCGATCAGGCCGCCCGTGCAGCTCTCGGCTGTGGCCAACATCCAGCCGTGTTGCAGCAGCGCTTGGGCCAAGGCTTCGACGTCCGTCGATGTCGTTTGTGTCGTCATAGTGTTCTCCATAAAGCCATCACCAACAACGTGCAAAACGCGGCGACGAAGTCGTCAAACATAATCCCCCAGCCACCGCGCCAACCGAACCCTTTGAACAGCTGATCGGCCCAGCGCACAGGGCCGGGTTTGGCCGCATCAAAGTAGCGAAACAAGATGAATGCGCCCAACTCGCCACCAAATGTGGTGGGCGTGACCAGCCACAAAATCAGCCAAAACGCGACCACCTCGTCCCACACAATCGCGCCCGGATCGGCCACCCCCATGTGCCGTGCGGTTAGTGTGCAAGCCCACCACCCCACCAGCGTGGATGCGCCAATCAACACGCCCATTTGGAAGGGTGTCAACCAAATTTGCAAGAGTAAAAACACCGCCCACGCCCACAAGGTGCCTGCCGTTCCCGGCGCGAAACGGCTCAGGCCAGATCCAGCGCCGAGCGCGATGAAATGGGCGGGGTGAGAGAGAACGAAGCGGCGGTTCAGCATGACGGGTCGGTGATGTGCGGGGTGAGTTGGCTGGCTAGGACGAGGGTGCGTTTAAGCAAAGTGATCAAACGACGCAAACCTGCGTGCAATGGGCTGCCCCTGTGGGTCCAGCACCACCAAGCCTTGTTGCGCCGTGATGCGGCCGATTCGTGTCACGGGGGTGTCGCTTTCCCACGCGGCGGCGTGGACCATTTCGCGTTGCTCAACGGGGGCGGTGAAGCAAAGTTCGTAGTCGTCACCTCCGGCGAGGGCGTAGTCAAGGCGCTTGTTCCAAGATAACGCGGCCAACCAAGGGCTGATGCCTGCATCGGCGTCGTTGCCTGCGCTGTGGCGTTGGGTGTTGGACGATTGCAGCCACGCGGTGTCGATTTGGGCCCCTACGCCTGAGCGTTTCAAGATGTGGCCCAAATCGCCCAGCAAGCCGTCGCTGACGTCGATGGCGGCGTTGGCCACGCCACGCAAGGCGGTGCCCAGGGCCACGCGTGGCGTGGGGCGTTCCATGCGCAAGCGGGTGTAGGCCAAGCCCGCCGCATCTAACAACTGCGTGCCGCGAAAAACTTCAAGGGCCAGGCGCGCATCGCCCACCGTGCCGCTGATGTAAATGTCATCGCCCACTTGTGCGTTGTGGCGCAGCAGGGCATCGCCCGGAGGTACTTCGCCAAACACGGTGATGCAGATGTTCAATGGCCCTTGGGTGGTGTCGCCGCCCACCAGTTCGCAGCCATGCGCATCGGCCAATTGCAGCAAGCCGCTGGAAAAGCCAGCCAGCCAAGCTTCGTCTACGCGGGGCAACGACAGTGCCAAGGTGAAGGCCATGGGTGTGGCGCCACAAGCCGCCAAGTCGCTCAAGTTGACGGCCAAGGCTTTGTGGCCCAAGCGGGCGGGGTCGACGGTGCTCAAGAAATGGCGGCCTTCCACCAGCATGTCGCTGGATATGGCCATTTGCATACCCGCAGTGGGGGTCAACAGGGCGCAGTCGTCGCCCACGCCCAGCACCGCTTTTTGAGTGGGGCGTTTGAAGTAGCGCTCAATCAGGTCGAATTCACCCATAGCCGCTATCAGTGCAGGTTGCGGTTGCCTGGCGCGTCGCTCAAGGCGTCCAGCACAAACATGGGAATGTCCACGTCGAACTTTTCGCCGTCTTCCGCCACGCAGAAGTAGCTGCCGTGCATGGTGCCGGTGGGCGTGCGCAGGCGGGTGCCGCTGGTGTACTCAAACTGCTCGCCGGGCTTGAGCAAGGGTTGATGGCCCACAACGCCCAAGCCTCGGATTTTTTCGTGCATGCCTTCGGCATCGTTCACGTTCCAAGTGCGCGAGATCAGTTGTGCGGCGATGCTTCCCATGTTGGTGATGGTGATCGTGTAGGCAAACATGTACAACCCGCCCTCTGGATCCGATTGGTCGGGCAGGTATTGGGGATGAACTTCGACTTGGAATTTATAGCGTTGCATGGCCTGATTTTGGCCTAAGCCCAAAGGGGCCTTGGCAGGGATGAAATAATCACCCCATGAACAGCACACGCCCCACCTTTCGCATCGCCCCCTCCATTTTGTCGGCCGACTTTGCCCGCTTGGGCGAAGAGGTCAAAAACGTCATTGACGCTGGCGCCGACTGGATTCACTTTGACGTGATGGACAACCATTACGTGCCCAACTTGACGTTCGGCCCCATGATTTGCCAAGCCTTGAAGCCCCACGCGAAAACCGCGGCGGGGGTGGCCGTGCCGATTGATGTGCATTTGATGATTTCGCCTGTGGATGCTTTGGCTGCTTCGTTTGCCGATGCCGGTGCCGACCTCATCAGCTTTCACCCCGATGCCAGCGCCCATGTGCACCGCAGCGTGCAGGCCATCAAGAGCAAGGGTGTCAAAGCCGGTTTGGTGTTCAACCCCGCCGAATCATTGGATGTGTTGAACTGGACCATCGATGAGATTGACCTGATTTTGATCATGAGCGTCAACCCCGGTTTTGGGGGCCAAAGCTTCATCGACTCTGCGTTGCGCAAAGTCGAGCACGCCCGCAAATTGATCGAGGCCAGCGGCCGCGACATTCGCTTGGAAGTGGACGGCGGCATCAAACCCGACAACATCCGCCAAGTCGCCGATGCCGGTGCCGACACCTTTGTGGCGGGCAGCGCGATTTTTGGCAAGCCCGACTACAAGGCCGTGATTGACCAAATGCGCGTGGCGTTGGCTTGAGCTTCATCATCTGCAGCCTCTCGCCCGTTGCCTGTAACGCTTTGAAACATTCTGAGATATGACCGACGCCCCTTCGCCCAAGACTTCGTTGATCGCACGTTTGAAGACGTGGGCGCGCGGCATCAAGCGCGACGTGGTGACGGTCTATTTCGCTGCGCGCGACCCGCAAGCGCCCACGGGTGCACGTCTCTTGGCGGCCGTGGTTGCGGCCTACGCGCTCAGCCCGATTGATTTGATTCCAGACTTCATCCCTGTGTTGGGCTATTTGGATGATCTGCTCATCGTGCCCTTCGGTCTGCTGCTGGTCATGCGTCTGATGCCCGATGAGGTGATCGCGAATGCCCGCGTCAAGGCCGACACCTTGCTGGCCAAGCCGCGCAGCCTGTGGGCGGCTGCATGCTTTGTGGCGATTTGGATCGCCCTCGGGTTTTACCTAGCCACATGGATGCTGTGAGCGGGATTTATTCCCTACTTTTTTCGCGTCGAACTGTCTAAATTCAATACCAAGATTTGAAGGTCATGCACTTTCCTTGTTTGGCTTTGATTTTGGAAAAGTTCGTATGAGAAAGCTTCGCCCCTCTCTGGTTTGTTTGGCCGTGATGGCCCTGTGCGCAGGCACAAACACATGGGCACAAGATGCCACAGCGTTGCCTGTGGTCACCATCGTGGGCACGATGCCCATTCCCAGCATTTCGCAGCCTTTGTCCGAAATTCCTTCAGCGGTGCAAACGGCCAACAGCACAGACTTGGCCAACAGCCAAGCCTTGGACCTGTCGAGCTTCATGAATCAACGCCTAGGCGGCGTGTACGTGAACGAGGTGCAAGGCAACCCGTACCAAATGGATGTGAACTATCGCGGCTTCACCGCTTCGCCTTTGCTTGGCACGCCGCAAGGTTTGTCGGTGTACATGGACGGTGTGCGCACGAACCAGCCGTTTGGTGATGTGGTCAGCTGGGATTTGATGCCCCGCTCTGCCATTGCCAACATGACCCTCATGCCCGGCTCTAACCCCATGTTTGGTTTGAACACCTTGGGCGGTGCGTTGGCCGTGCAAACCAAATCAGGTTTGACGCATGCGGGCACCTCTGTGCAAACCACCCTCGGGTCGGGTCAACGTCGCTCGGTGGAGCTGGAGCACGGTGGCCGCAACGACAAAGGTTTGCATTGGTTTGTCACGGGCAATGTGTTCAACGAAAACGGCTGGCGCGATGCTTCTCCTTCTCGCGTGCGTCAAATGTTTGGCAAGCTCGGTTGGAAAGATGGCCAGACTGATGTTGCGTTGACGCTCAGTCATGCCAACAACTCACTGACCGGCAATGGCCTGCAAGAGGAGCACATGCTCGCCAACGGCTACCTCAGCATCTACACCAAGCCCGACCAAACGCGCAACCGTTCCACGCTGCTTAACCTGACAGGTAAGCATGTGATCAATGACAACACCTTATTGGCAGGCAATGCTTATTACCGAACCATTCACACACGCACCTTGAATGGTGATGTGAATGACGATGCCATGGCCACAGACTTTGGTGGTGTTGCGTTCCCAAATGCCACCTGTCTGCAGCAGGTGCAGTTGCTAGGCGCAGGAGATGCCGATGAGGAATGCACGGGCATGAACAACCGCAGCCAAACCAAGCAAAAAAACTATGGCTTTTCTGGCCAGCTGACTTTGCTGGACAACTTGGCTGGCTATAAAAATCAATTCACGACAGGCTTGGCCTACGACACCAATCGCACGGACTTCAAACAGTCGAGCGAGTTTGGCTACCTCAACGCAGATCGCAGCGTGACGGGTACTCAAGTGTTTGTCGACGAACTTGACCCCAATGTGCACCTCAAAGGAAAGGCCAGTACGTGGAGTTTGTTTGGAACCGACACCTTGTCGATTCGTAATAACTGGCACGTCACCATGTCTGGCCGCTACAACCGCACACACATCGTCAACAAGGACCAAATCTTGCCCGGTGGTGGCGCGGGCTCTTTGGATGGTGACTATGTGTTTCAGCGCTTCAATCCAGCCCTTGGCACCACCTACGCGTGGTCGCCAGCGTTGACTTCGTATGTGGGCTACAACGAAGGCAACCGCACACCCACGTCGATCGAACTCGGTTGCGCGGATCCAGCCAATCCTTGCAAGCTGCCTAACGCCATGGCGGGTGATCCACCGTTAAAGCAAGTGGTGACCAAGACGTGGGAGGCAGGTTTGCGAGGTGCCTTTTCGCGACAAACGCAATGGACAGCAGGTGTGTTCCATGCGCAAAGTACAGATGACATTTTGTTTGTCGCTGCCCCTAACGCGAGTTCATTTGGTTACTTCAAGAATTTCGGCAAAACATTACGCCAAGGTCTTGAGCTGGGGCTCAATAGCCAACAAGGCGCAGTCAAGCTGGCAGCGCATTACACCTTGCTCAAAGCAACTTACCAAAGCTCGGAGGAGCTGGGTGGCGATTCGAACAGCACCAACACCAGCGGCAACATCGCCATCCACCCGGGCAACACCATTCCACTGACGCCCAAACACATGCTGAAGTTACACGCCGATTTCGCTTGGAGCGAAGCATGGAACACTGGTCTTGGCATGACGGCTTTCAGTGGCATGTACGCGCGCGGTAACGAGAACAACCAGCACGCAGTGGACGGCGATGAGCACTTGGGTTCAGGCCGCACACCGGGCTATGTCGTGTTTAATTTCAACGCCGGCTACAAGGCCACCAGAGATACAAAGTGGATGTTGAATGTGATGAACGTGTTCAACCGTCAATACGCCACGGCGGGTCAATTGGGTCCTGCTGCATTCAGTGCAAATGGTCAGCAGTTTGTGTCGAGTTCAGCACGCGAACAACATTCGATGTTCGTCGCGCCCAGTGCGCCTCGCAGTGTGTGGCTGAGCATGCGCCACAACTTCAATTGACAACGGTTTGAATCAACTGGTGGCGCTGGGCCAAGTGCACCAGCGCAGCTGTGTTGCTAACCGCCAGTTTCTCTTTGATTTGGGTTTGGTTGTTGGCCACTGTTTTGAGGCTGATGTTCAAACGCTCGGCGCAGTCGGCAGGTGTGCAGCCTTGGGCCAAGAGGCGCCAAATCTCTAGCTCGCGCAACGTCAGTTGGGCAATGCGTTGCGACTCTTCATCAGGCGTCTGGTCGAATGCGAGGATGGCTAAGTCGTCACTTAGATAGGGTTGACCTAGAAATGCAGATTTCACACCTGTGACCAAGTTTTCAGGGGTGGAGTTCTTGGTGACGAACCCGATAGCCCCCCCCTCTAGAGCACTGCGCACCAAGTTTCGCCCGTCGTACATGCTGCACATCAGAACTTTGGCCCCAGCATCGCGTTGTTTGATTTTTCGCAGCAACTCCAACCCGCCCACGGTGGGCATGGAAATGTCGGAAATCGTCACATCAGGTTGGTGCTGCAAATACGCAATATAGCCAGACGTCGCACAGCCTGCCTCTGCCACCACAGAAATGCCGCCAGCCTGTTCTAAAAAGCGCGCATAGCCAGCACGCACGACGGGGTGGTCATCGACTAACAAAACTCGAATCATGGCTAGGCCTTACTGATAGGAATGTGTACCCGAATGCGTAGACCGGGTTGTGCATCTTCAAACAGAATGTGCCCGTTCAAGCTGGCAATGCGTTCTTGCATACCTGTGAGACCCAAGCCGTGGGGGTCACGCAGTTTGTGGTGCAAGCCCAGTCCGTTGTCGACGATCGTCAACAAGAGTAAGTTGGGCTGCACATCTAAATTGACCCACACTTGGCCGGCCTTGGCATGCTTGGCCACGTTGGTCAGCGCTTCTTGCGTCACGCGATATACCGCAGTGTTGAGTGCATCCGACAGGCCGCTAGAGAGCGCCACTTGCGCAGCATCGATTTTGACGTGGCAAGCGGTCGTGCCGTGTTGCGCCCAACTGAGGCACAGTTCTTTCAGACTTTCTTCGAGTCCTAAGCTGTCCAGGTTGGGCGGGCGCAGTCGTTTCAGCATGTCACGCGCCAAGTTATGCATACGCAGCGACGACTGGTCGATGCGTTGAGCGGCTTGCAGCGCAGCGCCGGGGTCGCTGTGAATGGCTTTGCCAAGATAGGCAGCCTCAATGCGAAGGGCTGTACATGCTTGCCCCACCTCGTCATGCAGCTCTTGGGCCAAAGTGCGACGTTCGTCCTCTTGCGCACTCATCAGGCGTTGCGTCAGATGCCGGTTGGCTATGAGCAGGGCGGAGACTTCATGCATGCGTTGAAAGGCAAACCAAGCCAAGCCTATGGACAAGACCAGCAAGGTCAGGGGCATTTCATCCAATTGAAAATGCTCGTACTGATGCAACCCGTGGGAAATTTTCTCGGACAACTCCCAATGCATGGCGAGTAACCAGAAAACGAGCACGACCACCAGTACGCGAACAAAGTCGCGCCAAGCAGGTGATGCCTTGGGGGGGATCATGGCAGCATGCGTTTGAGCACACCGTCGCGGCGCACCATATGCCATGCAGCAGCCATGATGTGTAAAGCGATGGCAGCCATAAACAGGTAGCTGCACGTGGTGTGTACGCCGCTGAAAATTTCTTTCAGCTCAGCAGATGCATCCCATAACCTTGGCAGCGGAGTACCAAAAAATTTGATGGGATACGCCGTGAAGCTGGACCCCAAAAAACCGCTCACAGGCATGGTTACCATGCAAAGGTAAAGCACCGCATGGTTGGCGCTTGCCGCCCATGCTTGCCAAGCAGGCAGGCTGTCAGGCAGGTTGGGCGGGCGATGTGTCAATCGCCACAGCCCGCGCAGCACGATCAGCAAACCCAGCACGAGGCCCACCGACTTGTGCCAGTTGAACCACTCGGCTCGCAAACCCGGCGGCGTCTTGGGAATGTCGCCCATCCACACGCCCAAGCCAAGTTGGTAAATCAGGCCGATGGCCAACAGACCATGCAGCGCAATGGCAATGCCTGTGTATCGAGAGCTTGACGCAGCGGGCTCCGCCATGTGTGTTGTGCTGTCTTGCATTTGTCGCTTTCTATGCGCCTATGGTTGGCACGCTTCGGTCAGTGAGCTGCAGCGCCCCAAGGCAACTTGCCCACGGGCACGGTGCTGATGGAGGTGAACAAATTGGCATCCACCACACTCACTGCATGGCTGCGACCTGCAGCTACGTACAACTTGCTGCCATCGGGTGTGACGGCCATGTTCCAAGGGCGTTGTCCAACTGGAACTTTGGTGTGGATGGTGAAAGTTTGTGTGTCGACAATCGCCACATTGGCGTCGCCCCCATTGCTCGCAAACAGCCATTTGCCATTGGGATGCATGGTGATGCCATTGGTGCGCGCTCCAACGTTCAACGTACCTTTGAGCGTCAACGTTTGCATGTCAATCGCGACCAGTAAGCTGTCTGTTTCAACGGCAACATAGGCCATGTTTCCATCGGCACTAAATGCAATGCCGCGGGGGCGGTTGCCCACACGAATGCTTGCAATTTGTTTGCGGGTTTTCAGGTCAAGCACGTCTACTTGATCGGCCTCTTCGGCGGATACCAGCATGCGTTGGCCATCAGGGCTGAACACTGCATGCTCTGGATTTTTGCCTGACACCACGATGTCAAACATCAGCTTCCATTGGGCGATGGCAACAAAACTCACGCTGTTGCTGCCCTCGTTGGCAATCGCGAGCCATTGGCCATCATGCGAGCAAGACACAGCCTCGGGTGAGTCGCCCAGCGCGAGGGTTTTAGTGATGGTGCCCGTGCGTGTGTCGATGGCTTGCAATTGCGATTCTTTTTGATTGCTCACATACAAGTGCGTGTCGTTTTTACAAAGTGCTAAGCCTCTCGGTTTACCGCCGGTTGTAATTGTTTGACTCACGCTTTGTGTTTTGCTGTCAATGACGGAAATCGTGCCACTGCCTTCGTTGGTGACGAAGACTTGGTCGGCGGCAAAAACTGAGGGTGTGAGCGCAGCGAACCAACAAAGGCTAGCGATGCAAATAGAGGGCTTCATGTCGTTTTGACTCGGAGTTTGAAGGTAAGTCAGTCACAGCGGAATTTGGCTGGTGATACCTAAGACCCAAGAGCGGGGTAGGCCGGGCTCGAAATACTGCGCTGCTGCTTGGTTGACGATGACGGAACTAACGGTTGACTTGTTCGTCAGATTGTCCACGCCCAAATAGCCCTCTATACGAGCACTGCCCAATTGAAAACGCTGGCGCACACGGGCGTTGAATATGCTGTAGCCAGGTGCTGATCCATCAGAAGCTGAGTTGGTGTCGCTTGCCCACATGCTGGAGCGGTGAACAAGGTCTAAGCCAGCTTCAAGTCCTAGTTGGGGCTTTTGTCCTGCTGGTGCGAAACCTTTTTCAGACCATTGAACCGATGCAAAGAGTTGGCGTTTCGGAATCGCGGGGAGTTGATTGCCTGCTGGAATGGTTGTTGGCGTAACTTGGAGTGCGTTATTGATAAACCTCACAGAGGTGCTGCTGAATGAGTCTTCATAGTTCGCATTCATGACAGTGGCCGATGCCTGACTGCGCCAGTTGCTGGCGTGTTGATTCCGCAACGCAAGCTCAAAACCATCACGTAACGTTCTGGGGGCGTTGGCAAAAGAGGTTTTACCGCCTCGGGATAGTTGCGTCACGATTTCATTTTCGGTACTGATTTGAAACCATGAGGCATCCACACGGGTGATGGGGGACGGTTGCCATTTGGTTCCGATCTCCAAGTGCTTGCTGCGAGAAGCCAAGAGCGAACGGTTAAAAGTTGTGTCGATCGCATTGTTGGCGCCTGTTTTGTAAGCTGTTTCAGAAAGCGTGGGTGTTTCAAATCCCTTGCCGTAATTAGCAAACAGGTTGAGGTTGTCTTGTGCATGCCAAGTCAGACCGATCACTGGACTGGTCGCTTTGTAGTCAACGCTGCCAGAGCCATTCGCATCGGTTCCCGAGACCGGGTAGTCGTCACGGCTTTTCAGTGACACATTGCTTTGACGAACACCTGTTGTCAGTGTGTAGCGCTCGCTCAATGACCAATTGGCTTGCGCAAAATAGTCTAAGTTTCTCGCCGAGTTCAGTTCATCACGCGTTAAAGCGTTCCCATTGGTCAGTGACTTTTCGCCATTGGTGGTTGCGCCTGCTTGGCGCTGTTCCTGAGCGTGGTCGTAATCGACACCGGCTGTCCACGTCACTCGACGACCATCGAATACCTGTGCTTTGCCATTGACTTGGAGGCCTAAGCCTTCAAAGCGTCTTTCCAGTCCAGTCCAACCTGCGGGAACAGTGGCTTGGTATTGCAAATTACTGCGCGTACCGCTGTAGATGCGCCCTTGAAATTTGAGGTCGCTGTGAACGGTGTGTTCTAAGACCGCACCCACTTGCTCGTGTTTGACAGTTTTTCTGGTGTTGTTAGTGAGTGCGGAGGCGACCACTTCTTTTGGCGCGCTCAAGCCAGCTTGCGTCAGACCCAATGGGTCTTGTGCGATTGGCATGTCAAATATGTTGACGATGAATTTAACGCGGGTGTCCGGTTTGGCGTCCACTGTCATGACGGCGTTGAGCTGCTTGCGTTCTGCGGCACTTTGGGCTCGGTAACCATCAATCGAAAACGTGCTGTAGTCGGCCACCAATCCCACATTCCCCGTGCGTTGACTGAATTGCCAGTCGGTGCGCTGCAGTCCAAACGAGCCGGTGTACAGGCCAACTTGCGCCTCAGGCTTGTCGCCTGCTTCGCGTGTGAAGGTTTGAATCACGCCGCCTGAGGCGTTACCGTACAGCTGGGCTAAGGGGCCAGTCAGCACTTCCATGCGTTCTGCCGACGTCATGCTCACGGTTGAAGTTTGACCTTGACCGTCGGGCATGGAGGCTGGGATGCCATCGGTGATCAGGCGAATGCCGCGCATGCCAAAGGCGGCGCGTGAACCAAACCCGCGAATAGAAATTTGCACGTCCTGTGCGTAGTTGTTGCGGTTGAGTGCCACCACACCCGGAACGCGGTTGAGCACATCTGACATATTGACTTGTGGGCCAGAGTTGCGAATGGTGTCTGCATCAATGGCAAACACAGAAGCTGGCGCATCAAATTGCTTTTGTTCCAAGCGGCCGCTTTGCACCACGATTTCTTTCAACGCCGGATTGGCTGTTTGTGCGTGTACACCCAAGCTAGGGAAAACACTCAGGCACAGCAGCGCACCGACAGTCAGGGCATGTTGTGAATGGATGGCGGTGTTGATTTTGTGATTTTTCATAGTTCGAGTGTTTTGAATTTGATGTGTCACAGTTCTATTTCAGAAGGCAATACAGGGTAGCTAGCAAAACTTATTCCAGCCAAAAAGTGTCCCATCCAAGTGGCATTGATTGTGCTTAATCTGATTTCGTTTATGTGGCTGGTTTTAAGGGCGTTTCATTGATGTTTCGACTGTTTGCACATCTTCTTTCAAGCTTAGTATTCTTTTTCTCAGGGTTGTTCCTGATGGAGTCGCATGCGGGCGTGATGACGCGCGAATTGATGGTGCAAGCCTTTCCTGCGCCCTTGGTGGTGGGCGAGAAAGAGCGCGACTTGCCAGTGTGGCCTATCTACCGCCAAGAGCTCACCTCGAGCACCATTGCGGCTTACGCGTTTGAGTCCAAAGATTTCGCCAGCATTCCAGGTTTTTCAGGTACGCCCTTCAACTTGCTGGTGGCGCTTGATCCCAACGGACAGTTCATGGATGTGCGCGTGTTGTCTCACCATGAGCCTGTTTTTCTGGAGGGTTTGGGCGAAAAACCGTTGTTCGCATTTGCGGATCAGTACAAAAATTTGTCGTTGAAGCAAAGCATCAAGATCGGGACAGGGCAAAGTAAGAGCGGCAAAGAAACAGGCGCCAATGTGTACATCGACGGGGTGTCAAAGGCCACAGCTTCCGTGCGCATATTGAATCAAACCTTGCTGGCGGCGTCTTTGAAAGTGGCGCGTGCCAAGTTGGGCTACAGCGAAGGTCGAGACCCTGATTTGATCGCCAAAATTCGCCCCGATGTTTTCAAGCCCATGGATTGGGCGGGCTTGCGTAAAGCAGGATTGATACGTCAAGCCACGTTCAAAAACAGTGACATTGAAAAAGCGTTCAAAGGCACGGCAGGCGAGGGCCTGGATGATCAGACTTTGAAACAACCCGATGAAGTTTTTGCAGATGTGTACGTGGCTCATTTAAGTGTGCCAAGCGTGGGGAAAAATCTGCTTTCGTCTGAAAAATGGGCCTATCTGCAACAGCGGCTAGACCCTGGCGATCACGCCTTGTTGGTGTTGGCCAAGGGACGTTACCCGCTGATGGGGGAAGACTTTGTGCGCGGCACCGTGCCAGATCGCTTGTCTTTGCTTCAGCAAAAACTGCCCATTGAAATTCGTGATTTAGATTTGGATGTGCCCTTGAATTTGCCTCCTGATCTGGTCGATGCGCAATGGATGGCGGTGCGCGTGATTGCCCCGGCTGGACTTGATCCTGCGCAAGCTTTGAACTATGAGTTGCACGTCACGCGTAGCAAAGGTATGTTGTTTCCCGTGTTGGTGACCAAAAGTTTTGGCATCACAGCGGAGCTTCCCCACGACTTTGTCGAGATGCCTCAATCTGACCAAAAAACTTGGCACGGTATCTGGCTGGACCGTTGGGCAGAGTTGCTGGTTCTGGTGCTGGCACTGTTCGTGTTGGTATGGGCTTTGCGGGAGCCGCCGTGGCTGGTGGCACACGCGCAACGCATGGCGTGGTTTCGGCGTGGTTATTTGTTGTTCACCCTGTGCTTCATTGGTTGGTATGCGCAAGGTCAGTTGTCCATCGTGAACCTCACCGCGGTGGTGCAGGCCGTGGTGGCTGGCCAAGGACTTGGCTTCTTCATGTACGACCCGATGACTGTGGTGTTGTGGGTGTTTGTGGCCTTTACGTTTTTTGTGTGGGGCCGTGGCACGTTTTGTGGCTGGCTCTGCCCCTTTGGCGCCCTGCAGGATCTGATCAGCCAAATCACCCAACGGCTTGGTGTGAATTGGGTAAGAGTTCCCGAGCGTTGGGACACGCAGTTGAAAAAAGTGAAATATGGGGTGTTGGCGGCGCTGCTGTTAAGCGCTGCAGTGTCTGTGAAGTGGACCGACAGTCTGGTTGAAATTGAGCCCTTCAAAACCAGTATCACCTTGAACTTTGTACGAGCTTGGCCTTTTGTGTTGTGGGCGGTGGCTACCGTGCTGTTGAGCGCCTTTGTGTACAAAGGTTATTGTCGCTATTTGTGCCCCTTGGGAGCTGGAATGGGGGTGCTGGGCAAGCTGCGCCGCTGGGACTGGATTGCCCGGCGCAGCGAGTGCGGCCAGCCCTGTCAGCGCTGTCGCAGTGATTGCGCCTACCAAGCCATCGACAGGCAAGGCAAGGTGGATTACGACGAGTGTTTTCAGTGCATGGACTGTGTGGTGATTTATGAAAGTGACAGCCTGTGTGTGCCGCGTATCTTGGAGAACCGAGCGACACGCGATGTCATACCGATTCACGCGGTGATTTCTCCCTCCATCAAATTTATGACCGCCAAGGATCAACCATGAAGCGTCGTCAATTCATTCAAGCCAGTTTGGGTGGCGGTCTGTGGAGCGCGGCTCAAGTGGTCGGTGCAGCACGAGCCTCCGTGCCTCTGGCGTCCTTGCATTGGCGTGATACCACCTTCTCAGGCTTGGGTACCACGATGTCCATCCGGGCGGCGCATGCCGATGCTCAGGCTCTGATGCAAGCGTTAGAGAGGGCGCGAGACGTGGTTGCGCGCGTTGAAGACGACATGAGTTTGTTCCGTCCGAGCAGCGCTCTGAGTCAGCTGAACCGAACGGGTGTGTTGGATTGGCCTTCGCCGGATCTGTTGAAAATTTTAAAAATGAGCCAGCGTTTGGCGCAGCAAAGCCAAGGTGCATTTGATGTGACGGTGCAACCCTTGTGGCAGTTGTATGCCCAAGCGCAAAAGGATGGTCGATTGCCCCATGCACGTGAGGTCGCTAGCGCCCAAAAAAACGTTGGCTGGCAGCATTTGACAGTGAGCGATGCGCGGGTCTCCTTCACGCAGTCAGGCATGGGCGTCTCTCTAAATGGCATTGCTCAGGGCTTTGCCGCTGATGCTGTGCGGGCAGGTCTGAAACGTGATGGCGTTGTGCACGCCCTGATTAACACCGGTGAATGGACTGCCCTTGGCTTAGCAGACGGTCAACGTCCTTGGACCTTGGGGATTGCAGATCCGCACCATGCGAACAGGTGGCTCGCTCGGGTGACGATGCAAGGCTTGAGTTTGGCAACCTCGGCCGACGGCCAATGCGCCTTCAGTGATGACCGCAAGCACCACCACATTTTCAATCCGCACACAGGTTACTCGCCACCAGACATCGCCAGCGTATCGGTGGCCGCAACGTCGTGCGCCAAGGCGGATGCCCTGACCAAGGTTCTGTTTGTGGGCGGGTATGCGCATGCTTTGGACCTCGCCAAAGCATGGGGCGTGTCTGCTTTGGTGGTGAATAAAAACGGGCAATGGAAGACTTCAGAAACGTGGCCGCATGTTGCAAGCTGAGCCGTTGTGACAAAGCACTGTTCCAAAACTGAACAGTGGTGATTTCTGTGTGTCACATGCGCTTGGCTCGGCATCTACTTAGGTTAAGGGTAACTACGGTAATTCGGGCGTTTTTCCTGATACGAGCCTTAACCCTAACTTGCGGCGGGTGTTGGCATGTGAATTGCAACACTGCCCCTACGGATAAGCAGGCGTGAGAGATGCTGCTCTTTCCGCACTCAGTCAAACAACGTGCACGCACGTTCATTAATCAATTCAAAAGTACAGGAGATAAGCTGTGAAAAGAAAACTTCTAAGCGTGCTGGTGATGTTCGCTGCGGCGCAGGCAACAGCTCAAGTGACCAGCGACATGATCGCCAAAGACGCTGCGACTACCAATGACGTGCTGTCATGGGGTTTGGGCACTCAAGGTCAACGTTATTCACCACTGAATGACGTCAATGCCAAGAGCATCAGCAAGTTGGTGCCTGTTTGGTCCATGTCTTTTGGCGGTGAAAAGCAACGCGGCCAGCAGTCGCAACCGCTGATTCATGGCGGCAAGATGTTTGTTACAGCTTCCTATTCACGTATTTTTGCGGTGGATGCCAAGACAGGCAAAAAGCTCTGGAAGTACGAACACCGCTTGCCCGAGGGCATCATGCCTTGCTGCGACGTGATCAACCGTGGCGCAGCCCTGTATGACAACTTGGTGATTTTTGGCACCCTGGATGCTCAGTTGGTTGCTTTGGATCAAAACACCGGCAAAGTCGTTTGGCGTGAAAAGATTGACGACTACACCGCAGGTTATAGCTACACCGCTGCTCCTTTGATCGCTGAAGGCTTGCTCCTGACAGGCGTGTCTGGCGGTGAGTTTGGCGTGGTGGGTCGCGTGGAAGCGCGTGATCCCAAGACCGGCAAAATGGTCTGGTCGCGTCCCACCGTTGAAGGCCATATGGGCTACAAAGACGGCAAGGAAAACGGCATTTCTGGTACCACCAACGCCACATGGCCAGGGGACACTTGGAAAACGGGTGGTGCCTCGACTTGGTTGGGCGGCACCTATGACGCAAGCACAGGCTTGGCTTATTTCGGCACCGGCAACCCTGGTCCTTGGAACAGTCACTTGCGTAAGGGGGACAACCTTTACTCCACATCCACAGTCGCGATTGATGTCAAGACTGGCCAGATCAAGTGGAGCTATCAAAACACCCCGAACGACGGCTGGGATTACGACGGTGTGAACGAGTTCATCACCTTTGACATGGACGGCAAGCGTGTGGGTGCAAAGGCCGACCGTAACGGCTACTTTTATGTGAACGATGCCGCCACTGGTAAATTGCTTAACGCCTTCCCCTTTGTGACCAAAACCACTTGGGCCAACGGCATTGACTTGAAAACAGGCCGTCCTAACTTTGTGCCCGAGAACCGCCCAGGCGACCCCACCGGCGCAGGCGGTGATGGCAACAAAGGCAAAGCTGTGTTCGCTGCTCCAGGCTTCTTGGGTGGTAAGAACCAAATGCCAATGGCCTACAGCCCTAAGACCAACTTGTTCTACGTGCCGACCAACGAGTGGGGTATGGAAATCTGGAATGAGCCTGTGACCTATAAAAAAGGTGCGGCTTATTTGGGCGCTGGTTTCACGATCAAGCCTTTGTATGACGACTACATCGGTTCGCTGCGCGCGGTGAACCCCAAGACCGGCAAGATCGAATGGGAAGTCAAGAACGAAGCGCCACTGTGGGGTGGTGTTCTTGTGACCGGCGACTTGGTGTTTTGGGGCACGCCTGAAGGCTACCTGAAGGCGGCTGATGCGAAGTCCGGCAAAGTGGTGTGGCAGTTCCAGACTGGCTCGGGCATCGTGGCACCTCCCATCACTTGGAAAGAGGGCGGCGACCAATACGTGTCCGTGGTCTCTGGCTGGGGTGGCGCTGTGCCATTGTGGGGTGGTGAAGTGGCCAAGAAGGTCAACTTCCTCGAACAAGGCGGTTCTGTTTGGACCTTTAAGCTGACCAAGTAAGCTGTAAAAGCTTGCGCGAAGGGCCTCCTTGTGATTGTCACTGAGGGGCCCTTTTTAACTTGCCATGTAACAACTGACCCTCCAAATGAAGACTTACCTTAACCTCATGGCTGCGGCCATTTGCATTAGTGCCACCGGTTTGGCATGCGCCAACGATGGTGCAACCTTGCTCAAAGACAGCGGATGTCTGTCTTGTCACGCGAAGGCTGAAAAGATTGTGGGCCCCGCGTTCTTGAGCATTGCCGATAAATACCGAGGCGACAAAGAAGCCGTGGCTTCGTTGGTGCAATCCATCCAGAATGGCTCCAAGGGTAAATGGGGTCGGATCCCAATGCCGGCTCACAGCAGCATCAGTCAAGATGACTTGAAAACTTTGGCGCGCCACGTATTGGCTACGACGCCTTAGTTCTCCAATGACTGCTGATGCGTTCGCACATGCGCCACAAAGTTAGAACCTTGCTGGTGTGTGTGGGGGCCTGCTTCTCGCTGATGGCGCAGGCTTTTCCACTGGTAGGTGACAAATCCTTGGTCGCCGAAACCGGTGACGGGCAGAAAATCCGCCTAGGCCGTGTCACTTTTACCCCGACAGGACAGGGACAGGCCTCGGTGCGCGTGCACATGGACCCAGCCGTGATGCGCGACCATTTTTTGTCCATGCGTGAGTTCAAGTGCTTGGCCGCTGCACAAGAAGTGAGCTGTCATGTGCCCTATCCCTACGCCAATCCTGCGACGGTGTCGGTGAACAATTTGCAGTGGCTCGACCACCACTTACTGTTCTTGTACAAAAAACCCGCTGACTTTGGTGCAAAGTTGTGGAACGGCATTATTTACCGCTGGCGCTTGACCACCACGGGCCTAGAGGGCCTACCGCAAGCGGTGGATCTGAACCAGATCAGCGCCCCGCCAGATCGTTTGGATGTACCGCCCTACGGCCCAAACGACAGCGAGCCCTTCGCATCTGATGCGCGCTGGATTCGCGAAATGCGCATTGAGTAGCTGCGCCGCAGGGTGCTTGTCCGCTTGCAAGGCGGCTCTTTGCAGTGCCTCTTTTCAGCGCACCCGTTCAGCTGTCAAGCTGCCCCCGATCAAAAACCCAGCCACTACTTTTTCTTCGCGGGTGAATTTGACCAAGCCCTGGCCTTGGCAGTACCACTCGTGGCTGGTCAGGGGCACATCGGTGAAGCCGTTGACTGGATCGGTGTAGAGGTTCAAAAAGGCTTCGCCCTTGACATGGAGGCAGGGAGAGAGCACTTCGCCCGAGCGAAGTTTGACCTCTTCCTTCACTGACTCGATGCGCCATGTCATGGTGGTTTTGTGGGTGTATTTGAGCTCGCGGGGGTACTCGTTTTTGCGCATCAGCAAATAAGGCACGGTGGGGGTGGTCCACTCGGTGTCCACCTGATAAGGCGCTTTGAGCACCCACATGGGCTGTTCTTCGGCTTGGGGTTCGCGGTCCACATCCGTTTGATGTGCCACGCGTCGCACGCCTTGTTCGTTGGCCTCTAGAAAGTAAGCCACGCCTTGCGAATGGTGGCGCTGCATGTAGCTTTTTCCTTGCCAGTTCACGGGGCCGCGAGTGCGCAAAGTCCAGAGCTCGTCGTCGCGACCCGATTCGGAGTTGTGGCGCACTTCATAGCGTGTTACATCACCGGCTCGCAGCGGGAACCAGACCGGTCCTGCATCCGGCGCGCAGGCAGACAAGCCCAGCGCCATGGCGACCAGCCCCAGCAGAGATAAGCCAATCTTGTTCAAAGTGTTCATCGCATTCATTTCTCTGGCAGCTGCGCACGGGGCAGGTCACTGAGTTTGATTTGCACTTTGTCGTCGTTGGCAGGACGCAGCCAAGGCAGGCCGCCCTGACCCCGGCGCGGTTCGGTGGTGCCGATCTGCGTGTTGCCGTCGCGGGCTTTTTTGATGCCGTCGCCCAGAATGCGGTGCAGGTCTTTTTCGTAGGGCAGGCGGTGCACGCGGGGCAAATCGAGGGCCTCGTGGTCCTTCAGTTCATTGACCCAGATGTAGATGGCGCCGGGGTGATGTCGCGCTGGGCTAGGTTCGTCAAACACGGCCGACAGCAGCACAAAGCGCGGGGGCAATGCGTCGTCGGCCGGCCAACCTGCAATGCCGCGAAGGACCTGCAGGTGGAATAAGAAAAAGCCACTGACCACCATGACCATGAAAGTTTTGAGCAACCAGTGCCATCGCGTTGCCAAGCAAAGGCAAAGCAATAAAAAGCCTAAGAGGGCGTAGGCAATAGCCAGCCAGATAAGTTCGGTCGTGGTAGTTGGAATCATGGGAATTTATGGGAGGTTTCAGATGCCCGATCGCATCACGATGGGTTTAGGTGCTGTGTTCACGTCCAGAACTTGGCCGTAGTCGTCAATCGAAAAGCGCACCAAGGTGCGCTCTTCGCCTTTTGCGCCAATTTGCTGGGTGCCCGAGAAGATGATTTCGGCCTGCGGATTGATCTTGACCACGGTCACGGTGGCGTCCACGGGTAGCTGGTTGCGGCTTTCGTAGTAGTGGGCGTTGACCACATATTCACCCGCCACCAAGCCACGCAGGGTGACGATTTCCTGTCGGGCAGCGCTGGTCACGGTTTTGCCGTTGACAACCACCGAGTTGTTTTTGTCGCCCCTGTCGTCGCGGTCCAGGTGCAGCATGCCCACATCGCGTTGGCGAAACCAAAGCACTTTGCCGCCGGGCTCCATGACCCAGGTGTCTAGGTCGTTGGGGTTTTCGTCGGGCCAAGTCACGGTGATCATGAACTCGGCCTTGGCGGGGACGTCCCCAGCTTTTTTGGCCTGCGGGTTGAACGACAGCAGCGCGATCACGAAGCAAAAGACGAAGGCGATCAACATGTTGAACAACATGTCATAAAAAGGGTCCGTCTCTGTGTCGCGGGTGCTGCGGCCAATGCTCATTCGGCGGCCTTAGCTGGGGGGCTGGCCATGGCCTGGGCTTCACCGCGAGACAAAATTTCGGCTACCAGTCCATCGGCAAAACGGTCTATACGCATGAGTTGCAAGCCGAGCAAGATGTTGGCAGCCAAGCCTGTGATGGTGGTCAACAGGGCAATGCCCAGTCCGCCCGTCAGACTTTTCAGCATCTGTGCCGATTGCTGCGGGTCAAAGCCGTCCATGCGGCCCAGTTCTAGGGCCAACACCGAAAAGCCAATCACTTTACCCAGCAGACCCAGCTTCAGCTGGATGCCGTTGAGCCACCAAGCCATTTCTTGCGGGCCATGGGCGCGGTCACTCAACACCTGCAGCACGATGTGTTTGTCTGAATGGGGGTGGTGTCGGGCTTGCAGATAGTCGTGAGACCAGCTGGTGTGCGTGATAGACGCCATGGGTGCATCCGATTGAAGTGCTTGCCATTGCTGCCCCAGCGCATGACACCGCAACCCTGCCCACACCGAACAGCCCATGAAGAGCAAAACAATGACGATGGTCAAACCCGTGGGGTCTGCTTGTACCAAGCGGTGCCAAAGCCCGTGTTGCCACATGAGTGTCGCGCCAAATACCAACAAACCCATGAACGACAGCCAGAGAAGAAAGAGTCCTTGGGGTTCTTGTTCTAGCGACAAACTTGGGCGACCGAGGACCGGCAAGCGTCTCATAAGCAGAGCGCCCCACATGCGCTGGTGCCATCGGCTGTCTTTAGGGACGGTAACGTTCATGCGGGGATCAACTCCAAAAATAACAGATGGGCCAGCATCAGCAAGGGCCATAGACCGTCGGTTCATGTTAGTTAAATTCAGCAAAAAACGCACCAACTGCGCCGCCCCTATTTGTGCTTATCGGACTCGCGCGCGACACAGCTTCACGCACATGGGCTGTGAAACTGTCACCATTTGCAACAACGAATGTCACAAGACGACCGCTGACTGTGTCAATCAGGACAACTTTGGACATCTGTGATGCTGATCAATCTGGCGCGAAAATTGCGGGTGTGAAAACATATCTTTCAACTTCAAAACTCCTTTTATGAAAAACAGTCCTTTGCGACCCTCTCAGTTTCGAAACTTTCTGCTGGCAACGGCCATGTCCATGTCGGGCATGTTTGCATGGGCACACGGAGATGTCACGCCGCAGTCTGTCGATACCAAAACTTTGCCTCAATTGGGTAGCAAATGGTTGCCCAGCAATCCTTACAGTACGGGCCCTGCATTCCAAGAGGCATTGCGGATTGGTACTTCCGCCTACAACCAAAACTGTGCACGTTGTCATGGCCTAGAGGCCATCTCAGGCGGCATTGCTCCCGACTTGCGCAAGCTTGATGCGGATTGCACCGGTATGGCCGATGCACAAAAGAAAAGTGCATGTTTTGCCGAGATGGACGATTACTACCTCGCCACGGTGCGTCGCGGTCGCACGCGCGATGGTCGCGTTTACATGCCGCCCTTTGAAGCCACATTGAGCCAAGAAGCCATGTGGTCAATTCGCACTTACTTGGAAACACGGCGCGAGAAATAAACCACCCAGCGAGTCCAAGCTGTTCTTGGGCTCACTACAACTCAATCAATTGGACTCGTTATGAACAAACCCTTGCAGCCCCGCCCAGAGGCCTCAAGCTTTTCGCGACGCCTCTGGCTGACAGCAACAGCTGCGGCTTGCCTAGGCAGCGCTCTGTCTGTGGGTACGGCGCAGGCACAGGAGCTGTTTGATCTCGAAAAGGTTCGTGCCAGCGGCATCCTCAAGGTGGCTTTGTACAAAGACAACGCACCCTATTCGGACGGCAAAGGCCAAGACATGGAAGGTGTGGATGTGGCCTTGGCGCATGCATTGGCTACCGAGATGGGCTTGAAGTTGAGTTTGTTGCCTTTTGATGCCGGTGAAAAAATGAACGACGACTTGCGCAACATGGTTTGGCGAGGTCACTACTTGGGTTACGGTCCCGCCGACGTCATGCTGCATGTGCCGGTGGACAAGTTTTTGATGGTCGAAAACCGTCAGGCTCTTATATTTGCCCCTTACGCACGTGAAGTGCTGGTGATTTTCCATGCGTTGGATCGCCTGCCTCATTTGCAATCGGGCAATGATCTGCAGAATTTACCGTTGGCTGCGGAACAAGGCAGCGGTGCAGCTAGCACATTGATCGGTTTTGGTGGAGGACGTTTACGTTCACAAGTGCGCATGTTTCCAACCGGCTTGTTGGCCGCAGACGCTGTGGTGCGTGGCGAGGCCGCGGCTGCGTATGTGAGCCGTGCCCAAGCTGAAACTGCGTTGAAAGCTGCTGGTCGGCCTGCTGCTGGGTTTGGGTTGACGCAACTGACGTTGCCAGGCTTGGTCGACAATGGTTGGCCGATAGGCATGGCTGTCAAGTCTGGCAACAGGCAGCTGGCAGAAGCGCTAGAAAGTACGTTGCAAAAGCTGCGAGCCGATGGGCGTCTCTTGGCGATGTACCGTGAACGCGGGCTGACTTTGGTGGCTCCTTGAGTGTGCATAAAGACGCTGGCATTCATCATTCAAAAAAGGCCCTTCGGGGCCTTTTTTGCGGGCCTGAGTAATCTGCAGTTTTGTAGATTTACGGCGTCATGACTTATGCAAATGTTTGCCGTACCACGATGGCGCACTGTGACAACCCTTGGGTTGAAACTTGTTGCAATCAGGGTGAAATTTGCTTCAGACTGGTGCAGTTGTGGGTGTTGTTGCGCTTTATTGTGTTGGCATATTTGCTGCGGAAATGAAGTACGTCTCGCAAGACGTTCAACATTTATAGGAGATCTTCATGATTTACGCAGCACCCGGCGCCGCAGGCGCCAAAGTTCAATACAAAGCCCGCTATGACAACTTCATTGGTGGCAAATTCGTGGCCCCGGTCAAAGGCCAGTACTTTGACGTGATCACACCCATCAGCGGCAAGGTCTACACCCAAGCCGCCCGCTCTGACGCCGCCGACATCGAGCTGGCGCTGGACGCCGCGCACGCTGCCGCAGACGCTTGGGGCAAGACCGACGCGGCCACCCGCGCCAACATGTTGCTCAAAATTGCAGACCGCATCGAAGCCAACCTTGAGCTGCTGGCATATGCCGAAACCGTGGACAACGGCAAAGCCATCCGCGAAACTTTGAACGCTGACATTCCCCTGACCGTCGACCATTTCCGTTACTTTGCCGGTTGCCTGCGTGCCCAAGAAGGCGCGTTGTCCAACATCGACGAAAACACCGTGGCTTACCACTTCCAGGAACCCCTGGGTGTGGTCGGTCAGATCATTCCGTGGAACTTCCCCATCCTGATGGCCGCCTGGAAACTGGCCCCCGCCATTGGCGCTGGCAACTGCGTGGTCTTGAAGCCCGCTGAATCCACCCCCATCAGCATCTTGATTCTGGCCGAGCTGATCGCCGACATCTTGCCCCCTGGCGTGCTCAACATCGTGAACGGCTTTGGCCGCGAAGCCGGCATGCCACTGGCCACCAGCAAGCGCATCGCCAAAATCGCCTTCACGGGCTCCACCTCGACAGGCCGCGTGATCGCCCAAGCCGCCGCCAACAACCTGATCCCCGCCACCTTGGAGCTGGGCGGCAAGTCGCCCAACATCTTCTTTGCCGACATCATGGACAAGGACGACGGCTTCCTGGACAAAGCCATCGAAGGCTTGGTGTTGTTTGCCTTCAACCAAGGCGAGGTCTGCACCTGCCCATCGCGTGCGCTGATCCAAGAAAGCATCTATGACAAGTTCATGGAGCGTGTCTTGAAGCGCGTCGCCGCCATCAAGCACCAGAACCCGCTGGACACCGATAGCATGATGGGCGCACAAGCCTCCAAAGAGCAGCTGACCAAGATCCTGTCTTACCTGGACTTGGGCAAGCAAGAAGGCGCTGAAGTGCTGGCCGGTGGCAACCAAGCCCACCTGGGCGGCGACCTTGAAGGCGGCTACTATGTGCAGCCCACCTTGTTCAAGGGCCACAACAAAATGCGCATCTTCCAAGAAGAAATCTTTGGCCCCGTGTTGGCCGTGACCACCTTCAAGGACGAAGCCGAAGCCCTGGAAATCGCCAACGACACTTTGTATGGTTTGGGCGCTGGTGTGTGGAGCCGAAACGGCAACGTGGCCTACCGCATGGGCCGCGCCATCAAGGCCGGTCGTGTGTGGACCAACTGCTACCACGCCTACCCAGCACACGCTGCGTTTGGTGGCTACAAAGAGTCCGGCATTGGCCGCGAAACCCACAAGGTCATGCTCGACCACTACCAGCAAACCAAGAACCTCTTGGTCAGCTACAGCGAGAGCAAGCTGGGCTTCTTCTAAATTTATAAACCGAAGGACATGAATTTCGCGTGGCGATAACTCGCCACGCGCTTTTAGTACAGGAGTGCATGATGGTTGAAAAAGTCGTAGCAACGCCAGCGGCTCTGGAGCTGGTGGAATTCTTAAAAAAGAAGCATGGGACTTTGATGTTTCATCAGTCTGGTGGGTGTTGTGACAACAGCGCTGCAAATTGTTATTTACCCGGTGAACTGACGATTGGCGCAGGTGATGTATTTCTGGGCCGAATCGGGGATTGCGAATTTTTTATAGGTAAAAGTCAATACCAATATTGGAAACACACGCAGCTGATCATTGACGTGATTGAAGGTACAGGCGGAACGTTTTCGCTAGAAGGTCCTGAGGGCAAAGCTTTTCACACCCGTTCACGTGTGTTTACACAAGCTGAGTTGGATGAGTTGGCTGTGCAAGATTCCCAAGGCGACTGATGCTCGAGATCTGAAATGTGCTCAAAGGTCATTAGGCAATAGGTGCTTTTTACGATAGATGGTGTTGCGCGAGACCCCCAACATCTTGGCTGCCGCGGATACATTGCCTTTGCAGGTGCGCAAGGCTTGCGCAATGGCATCTATGGCGACGTTTTCCAGATTCAAAGTTTGTGGGTCGTATAGATCTGCCGGTGAGGCCTCAGCTTGCGAAACTTCAGGCATTGCGTGGCGTACAACTTGAGGGGAGGGGGCTGAATTGATTTGCTGGACGTCAGACAAAAAGTCGTCGGGCAGGTGGTGAATCTGAATGTCACCCTCGCACTCTGCCATAACGACGGCAGTACGAAGCAGGTTAAAGAGTTGGCGAAAGTTGCCTGGCCACTTGTAGCGACGAAATAGCTGCATCACATCGTGTGAAACACCAACGCGTTTTTCTGCGCTGCACACGTTACCTAAAATTTTCTGTGTCACCACATCCAAGTCTGTGCGGTCACGCAAAGCAGGAAGCTGGACCACCAAGCCATTGAGGCGGTAATACAAGTCTTCTCTGAAGGTGCCATTGGCAATCATGTCCTTCAGGTTTTTGTTGGTTGCGCAGATGATGGTGATGTCGACTTCGACCTCTCGCCCCGACCCCAGCGGGTTCACTTTGCGCTCTTGCAGTACGCGCAGCAGCCGCGCTTGCAGGTGCAGAGGCATGTCACCAATCTCATCTAAGAACAAGGTGCCTTCATTGGCAAACAAAATCTTGCCAGTTGATCCCTTGCGCTTAGCGCCTGTGAATGCCCCCTCTTCGTAACCGAAAAGTTCTGACTCAATCAGGCTTTCTGGAATAGAAGCACAGTTGAGGGAGACAAAATTTTTAGCACCACGTTTGGAGTCGTTGTGAATGGCTTGCGCTAGCAAATCTTTGCCTGTGCCCGTTTCGCCCAAGATCATGATCGGAATGTCGCGATCTTGAATGATGCGTAACTTTTTCACCACAGCTGACACTTGAGGGTCCCCAGTGTCTAAGTAGCGAAGGCTTGAAAGTGGGATTTTTTCATCCTTGCGTTTTTTATAGACCGGTGGGGTTGAGTTTGCTTCGGCAGACATGCGTGACAAATGGTTCGTCGCGCTGTTAAATTTGAGATCGCTTTTGCAGCAGACGCTGACGCCGTCGTGAAGACACAAATTGAAAGACTGCCCGTTGGCTGACCGTGCTTTGTCAAAGAACTGGGAAATACCAGTGCCGAACAGCGACGAAAACGTGTGTGCGCGCAAAGCATTGATGGACATGCCAAATTGAAACTGTGCACTGCGGTTTGCTGACAAAAACCGTCCATCAGTGGTAAATACAGCAATGCCTTCAACGATCGTGCCGATGAACTCAGGTCGCGCGTGAAAATGAATCCGCACCTCGGTGGGGAACACATCGGCAAACATGTGGTTTTCTATCATTTGCGCAGACATGCGAGTCAGCGCCATGGTGTGTTGGTGGTAGCTGCGATAGTCCCCGGTGACATCAAGTGCGCCGATGACATCGCCGTGAGGGTCAAGAATAGGTGTGCAAGAGCAGGTGAGGAAATGGTTGAAATGTAAAAAATGCTGGTTGCCGTGCACCACCAATGCTTGGCCTTCACTCAAAGCTGTGCCAATGGCGTTGGTTCCTTTGCTTTTTTCTGACCAGTCCACGCCGGGTGCCAAGGCCACTTGCGCTGCTTTTTCTAAAAAATCAGTGTCGCCCAACGAGTGAAGGATGGTGCCTGAACGCGTGGTCAGCAGAACCATGCTCTGCGTATTGACGATCTGCTCGTACAGCGTTTCCATCACGGGGGCTGCATGCTGGAACAGAAAATGGTTCTCTTCTAAGAGTGCAGTGAGGTTTGTACGTGAAGTTCCGCTGAAGTCTGGGGCGTCAACGTTGTCAAGTCCATACGCTCTTGATCGCTCTCGGGATGATGCAATGATGGCCTCATGTTCGGGGCTGTTGTAGGTCGCACCTTGAGCGTAGGCACTGATAACACTACGAGGCGAAGTTTGCCGTGAATTCATGGTTTGACAATCCCTTGCGTGTGGTGGCACGTCTCGTTCAATTGATAAATATTTTCAGCCTATAAAACCTCACAGTTAGACAGTTGTTACCCTAGGATGTGATAAAAAAGTGTTTCAAATTGCAACAAACATTGCTGACGCTCATTCAAGTTGTGGCAAGTTGGCCAGTTTCTTATTTCCGCATTCAAAGATACTTTCCGCATGAAAATTCACGCAACCACACTGCGAGCAGCCATCGTTGATCTGGACGGCACGATGGTCGACACCTTAGGCGACTTTGAGGTCGCGCTCAATCGCACGCTCGCAGACTTGGATCTGCCGCCCGTCACCCGTGCGTTGGTTTCGCGTACCGTCGGCAAGGGTTCCGAGCATTTGATCCGCTCCGTGCTGACGCATCAATTGGCCTTGCCCGAAGTTCAGTCGTCGGGGCGCATGTGCGCAAGCCGCACGGTGGATGATTTGTATGAGTTGGCTTGGCTGCGATACCAGCACCACTATTTGGCGATCAATGGTGAGTTTGCGCAGGTGTACCCCTGTGTGGCCGAGGGCTTGCAGCAATTGCGCAGTGCGGGTTTGGCGCTTGCATGTCTGACGAACAAACCTTTGTCGTTTGCCCAGCCCTTGTTAAAAGCGAAAGGCCTCGATCGGTATTTTTCGCATGTCTTTGGGGGTGACAGCTTTGCCCGCAAAAAGCCAGATCCGCTGCCTTTGCTACGTACCTGCGACATATTAGGCACCGAGCCAGCGCGCACGTTGATGGTGGGCGACTCCAGCAACGACGCCCAAGCTGCACGGGCCGCGGGTTGCCCCGTGGTGCTGGTTCGCTATGGCTATAACCACGGCGAACCCGTCGATGGGGTGGATGCCGACGCGCATGTCGACGTGTTGACCCAAATTCTGGGTGCGTTGAGCTTGTCGTGCTGAGCCTTTGTTAAACTGATCTTCATGTTCATTCATCGCAGCACTGTCACAGGTTGTCACGACCGGGGAGCTTGGCCCTGGCGTACGCCGTTGTTCAAGCTCGTCTAACGCACGCGACTGAAGCCGTGCTCCGCGCTGATGCATGGCCTTTGCCTCAGCACCTGTCCGAATGAACGCCCCATCTACACGGGGCAGAGCTGTGGAGGCTCACCATGACCGAAATCGAATTCAAAACATTGGCCCAACAAGGCTACAACCGCATTCCGTTGGTGGCGCAAGCATTTGCCGACCTCGAAACCCCTTTGTCGCTTTATTTGAAGCTGGCGCATGTCCAAGATCACGGCAAACACAGCTTTTTGCTGGAATCCGTGGTGGGCGGTGAGCGCTTTGGGCGTTACAGCTTCATTGGTTTACCCGCACGCACCTTGTTGCGCGCCAGCGGTTTTGGCGAAGCAGCGAAGACCGAGGTGGTGACCGATGGCGTCGTGGTCGAGACCGTTGCGGGTAATCCGCTGGACTTTGTGGCGGCCTATCAAAAGCGTTTCAAGGTGGCTTTGCTAGACGGCATGCCCCGTTTTTGCGGTGGCTTGGCGGGCTACTTTGGCTACGACACCGTGCGTCACATCGAAAAGAAGCTGGTGCATTCTTGTCCCCCTGATGACTTGGGCATGCCAGATATTTTGTTGCTGCAAACCGAAGAGTTGGCCGTGATTGACAACCTGTCAGGCAAGCTCTCGCTCATCGTGTACGCCGACCCTGCGCAGCCCGATGCTTACCCACAAGCGCAAGCGCGTTTGGCTGAGCTCAAACAGCGTTTGAAAGCGCCTGCGCAAGCGCCCTCGATCGCGCCCTGCGCCAGCCACCCCGCAGAGCGAAGCTTTGCCAAAGACGATTATTTGGCCGCTGTGTTGCGCGCCAAAGATTTGATTGCGGCGGGTGACTTCATGCAGGTGCAAGTGGGCCAGCGTATTCATAAGAAGTTCATAGCCAGCCCGCTGTCCTTGTACCGTGCGCTGCGTTCGCTCAACCCTAGCCCGTACATGTATTACTACAACCTCGGTGATGCCCATGTGGTGGGGGCCTCGCCCGAGATTTTGGTACGCCAAGAGTCCACACCCGAAGGCCAAAAAGTCACCATCCGTCCGCTGGCCGGCACGCGCCCACGCGGTGCAACCCCCGAGGCGGACAAGGCGGCTGAAGTTGAGTTGATCAACGACCCCAAAGAGCGTGCCGAGCACGTCATGTTGATCGATTTGGCCCGCAACGACATTGGTCGCATTGCCAAGATTGGCAGCGTCAAAGTGACCGAGGCGTTTGTGGTGGAGCGTTACAGCCATGTGATGCACATCGTGAGTAACGTGGAAGGTTTGTTGCTCGATGGCGCAGATGGCCAGCCGCTCACCAGCATGGATGTGCTCAAAGCCACCTTCCCTGCGGGCACGCTGACCGGCGCCCCCAAAGTGCATGCCATGGAGTTGATTGACCAACTTGAACCCACCAAGCGCGGTTTGTATGGCGGCGCTTGCGGTTACCTGAGCTTTGCGGGTGACATGGACGTGGCGATTGCCATTCGTACCGGCATCATCAAAAACGACACCTTGTATGTGCAAGCTGCGGCAGGTGTCGTGGCCGATTCTGTGCCTGAGTTGGAGTGGAAAGAGACCGAGCACAAAGCGCGTGCGTTGTTGCGTGCCAGTGAGTTGGTGGAAGAAGGTTTGGAGTAAACATCATGAAAAAAATCAAACTCTTGATGGTTGATAACTACGACAGCTTTACCTTCAACATCGTTCAATATTTTGGTGAGTTGGGTGCTGAGGTTGAGGTGTTTCGCAACGACGAAATCACGCTGGAAGGCATTGCTGCGCGCAAGCCCGATCGCCTGGTGATTTCTCCTGGACCTTGCTCACCCGCTGAGGCCGGTATTTCGGTCGCGGCTATTCAACACTTTGCAGGCAAGTTGCCAATTTTGGGCGTCTGTTTGGGGCATCAAAGCATTGGCGCGGCGTTTGGCGGAAAGATCATTCGGGCACAAGCGTTGATGCACGGCAAGACCAGCGTCATCACCACCACGCAAGAGGGCGTGTTTGCTGGCTTGCCTGAGAAATTCACGGTGAATCGTTACCACTCCTTGGCGATCGAGGGCGCATCGTGCCCGGCATGTTTGAAGGTCACGGCGTGGACCGATGACGGCGAAATCATGGGTGTACGGCATACCGAACTTGACATTCAAGGGGTGCAGTTTCATCCCGAGTCCATTCTCACGGAGCACGGTCACGCCATGCTCAAGAGCTTTTTGTAAAGGCGCGACATGACAGCCATCCATGCAATTACCCCGCAAGAAGCGCTGCAACGCGTGATTGAGCATCGTGAGATTTTTCACGACGAAATGCTGCACATCATGCGGCTCATCATGGCGGGCGAAATGTCGCCCGTGTTGATGTCTGCGTTCATCACCGCGTTGCGCGTGAAGAAGGAAACGATTGGCGAAATTACCGCTGCCGCACAAGTGATGCGGGAGTTTTCGACCAAGGTGGAGGTCGCCGATCGTCGCCACTTGGTGGACATCGTGGGCACGGGTGGCGATGGCTCGCACACGTTCAATATTTCAACGTGCTCGATGTTTGTGGCGGCGGCGGCGGGTGCCAAGGTCAGCAAACATGGCAGTCGCAGCGTGAGCAGCAAAAGTGGCAGCGCGGATGTGTTGGAGAGTTTGGGGGTCAACATCAACCTTGCGCCTGCGCAAATTGCGCAGTGCATTGCACAGGTGGGCATCGGCTTCATGTTTGCGCCCAACCATCACCCTGCGATGAAAAATGTGGCACCTGTTCGCAAAGAGCTGGGTGTGCGCACCATCTTCAACATTTTGGGTCCACTCACCAACCCCGCTGGGGCGCCCCATATTTTGATGGGTGTTTTTCACCCCGATTTGGTGGGCATTCAAGTGCGCGCTTTGCAACGTTTGGGTGCAGCGCATGCATTGGTCGTCTATGGCCGTGACGGGTTGGATGAGGTGTCGTTGGGCGCATCCACGATGGTGGGTGAGTTGAAGGATGGCGAGGTGCGTGAGTACGAAATCCATCCGGAAGACTTCGGCTTCTCCATGGTCAGCAACCGCGCTTTACGTGTGGAAACGCCCGAGCAATCGCGCACGATGTTGTTGGGCGTGCTGGATAACCAGCCTGGCCCAGCGCGTGACATCGTGGTGCTCAACGCAGGATTGGCTTTGTATGCTGCCAATGTGGTGCAGAGCATGGAGGTCGGTATTGCGCGCGCCCGTGAGGTTTTGTCTTCTGGTGCGGCCAAAGCCAAGTTGGATCAATTGGTCACCGCGGCCCATGCCCTGTCTGTCTAAGCTCTGAACGATGTGGCATAACCCAGAGGCTTGGATTGCCATCGGTGTCTCTGTCGGCTTTGTGGTGGTCGGCGTGGTGATGCACCGCGTGTTTGTGAATGTTTTAAAGAATGAGTCGCCCGAAAGCGAAAAGAAAGCCAAGCATGAGTGACATCTTGAAGAAAATTGTCGAAGTCAAACACCAAGAGGTGGCTGCAGCGCTCAAGCGCAAATCATTGCAAGCCATGCGCGCTGACGCTGAGAGTCGTGTGCTGACCCGTGACTTTGTGGGCGCCTTGCGCGCCAAGATCGCAGCGGGTTTGCCTGCGGTGATCGCCGAAATCAAAAAAGCCAGCCCGTCTAAAGGCGTGATTCGCGAAGACTTTATTCCTGCGGACATTGCGCAAAGCTATGCCGAACACGGCGCGGCTTGTTTGTCGGTGTTGACAGATAAAGACTTTTTCCAAGGCAGTGTGGATTATTTGAAGCAAGCGCGAGCATCATGCGATTTGCCCGTGTTGCGCAAAGACTTCATGGTTGACCCTTACCAAGTCTACGAAGCACGCGTGATGGGGGCGGATTGCATTTTGTTGATTGCAGCCTGTTTGGACGATGCTCAGATGGCTGAGTTTGAAGCGATTGCGCGCAGTTTGGATATGGCTGTTTTGGTCGAGGTGCACGATGCGCCTGAATTGCAGCGTGCGTTGAAGTTGAAAACACCGCTGATCGGGATCAACAACCGAAATCTGCGGACGTTTGAGGTTTCGTTGGACACCACGCTCGGCATGCTGGCGGATGTACCTGCTGACCGCTTGTTGGTGACGGAGAGCGGCATCGTGCAACGCAGTGACGTGCAAGCCATGCGCGACGCGAATGTGCATGCATTTTTGGTGGGAGAGGCGTTCATGCGTGCGCCTGATCCAGGTGTGGCGTTGGCACAGTTGTTCGCCGCCTGAGTGGGCGATGGCTGGGAATGACCCGCGATTTGTTTGGTGACGCGTTGGAGGGTGGCGCGGCGTTCAGTGTGGGGCCGCATCTCAAGGCTTGGTCGCCCGAGTCTTGGCCTGTACATGATGACTGGCGCCCGACGCTAGAGGCGTTTTGGCGCAGTTCAGAAGGTCAGTCATTGGCTGCTTTTGTCAAAGCGCGTTTGGCTGCTGGCGCCATCGTGTACCCCGAACATCCACTTTGGGCTTTGTTGCTGACGCCGCTAGCCAGTGTGCGTGTGGTGATTCTTGGGCAAGACCCGTATCACGGCCCTTATCAAGCGCAGGGTTTGTCGTTTTCAGTGGCGCCTGGTGTGAAAGTGCCGCCTTCGCTCCGCAATATTTTCAAAGAGTTACAAAGAGATGTGGGATTGCAGCCGCCTCAAAGTGGTTCGCTCGAAGCGTGGGCTAAGCGCGGGGTGCTGTTGCTCAATACGTGCTTGACGGTTGAGCAGGGCCAACCAGCCAGCCATGCCAAACGCGGTTGGGAGTCTTTGACGGATGCCTTGCTTGCTCAAGTGGCGCGCACGTCGCCAGCTTGTGTTTACATGCTGTGGGGTGCGCATGCACAAGCGAAGGCGCCCATGATTGAGATGCAAACGCGCCAAGTTGCCTCGGCGGCTGTCGGGGGGGCGCAGGCGTCGGTGCGTGATGCCTTGGTATTACTTGCCAATCATCCCTCGCCCTTGTCTGCTTTGCGTCCGCCACAGCCTTTTGTTGGTTGTGGGCATTTTTCAAAAGCTGCGGCTTGGTTGGCGCAGCATCGTCAACCCATGTCTTGGGCGTTATGAGCGAAATTTATTCAAAATCGGGTCCGAGCCTCTAAACTCTGCTATAGTCTGAGGTTCGCCGGAGGGGTGCCCGAGTGGCTAAAGGGGGCAGACTGTAAATCTGTTGGCTTACGCCTACACTGGTTCGAATCCAGTCCCCTCCACCAGCGAAAACAACAAGCGTTGCCTAGGTGATCCTGCAGCTGCTAAAGCCGGTTTCTGGCTAGATGCGGGAGTAGTTCAATGGTAGAACCCTAGCCTTCCAAGCTAATGACGCGGGTTCGATTCCCGTCTCCCGCTCCAATTGTTGTTTTTGTTGGTTTGATTGGCGGTCAGAGTTTTTGCCCTTGTGGCTCAGTGGTAGAGCACTCCCTTGGTAAGGGAGAGGTCGCGGGTCCGATTCCCGCCAAGGGCACCAAATTTTTGTGATTGACTTATTTTTTTTCGGAGTCGAAAAATGGCAAAAGGAAAATTTGAACGTACCAAGCCGCACGTGAACGTCGGCACGATTGGCCACGTTGACCACGGCAAAACAACCTTGACTGCAGCGATCACCACGATCCTGTCGGCCAAGTTTGGCGGCGAAGCGAAGGCTTACGACCAAATTGACGCGGCTCCCGAAGAAAAAGCACGCGGTATCACGATCAACACTGCCCACGTTGAGTACG